>JAKSKH010000002.1 GCA_024401855.1 Bacteroidales bacterium
GACGTCAGTAAGAAAGAAATCGCTGATATAAATGATAGAATCATTGGTATTATCGAGGACCTCTTTGCAAAACACATTTATGAAGACTTATGAATTGCTCTACTATTTGTGTACTTTGCCTTTGCCGAGTAATGTGGCGTCTTTACTACGCGCTGCTGATAGGATTGATGAGCTTGCCGATGAGATCGGCGCGCTATTTGATACTGCATATCCCGAGAGTGCTTGTAATGGCCAAATTAATCCGATATGGTCCAAAATCATCACTCCTGTTCTGGACGATGTGGCCGGGCGTGTCGAAAATGAACTTGAGAGGTACCTAAGCCTGAATAGCAAGCACAATCAGGTGCTGACAATGACGAATTCATTTAAGCGAATTCAAAATAATGTTCAAAACAATTCTGGAGGCGCTGCAACGGAAATTCCCCGGGGTTGACGCCGCAATGCTGGAGCCTATTGCGAGGAAACTTGCGAAGACGACGACAAAAGAAGATGAAGTTACAACCTCTGTCGAGGGTGTGACATTCCAACAGGTAGCGGAATCCTATTCGGATTTCATAGTCATTACAACGCTCCGGACTATCAGTGTCTTGACGCTTTAATTATCAGGTGAAATATGACTTTGGGGAAAAGACAAAATTGATTACATTTGTACATTCTCACAAGGTAGATGTTTTTAAACGCAATTCAGTGCCTGAGCCTTCAATGGTTTTGGCACTGAAACTTGTATTACGCCATTATCACGCCAAAAACAAAAAGCAAAGAACGCAAATTGCAGTTATTCAACAATTTGCGTTCTTGTTTCGTGACTCCTACAGGACTCAAATTTGGCCAAAGAGTTAAAATCTATGGCAGAAGTAAAATTGGAAAAATCGTGCTTCTGTAATAATATAGATGGATTAATACTTTTTTTTCTGTTCAAAACTTTTCTAAACATTTGAAAAGTTTTCCGATATATTGGAAAATAATTGGAAAAGATATTTATCTTTGCTGAGTGAATAAATATGCCGGGCTTTCGCTCGGCATAGCAAAACGGCTTGAAGTCATCGCGCCTATATGTTTGCAACTGCAAAGGTAGGATATTTTGCAATATTTTAATGCAATATACCTTGCGGAATTGCATTTTTCATAAATAAAATATATTGCGGAATTGTAAATATTATTACATTTGTATCTGATAAACAATGTATTATGCTAGATAGAACTATTTATAAAACAATTGAGTCCTTTTTCCTGAATGACAAGAGAGCGTTGCTGATTTCCGGCGCGCGTCAGACAGGAAAGACATTCTCTATCAGGGAGGTTGGTGGCAGATGCTTTGCACTTGTTGTTGAAATCAACTTCTTGAAGCAGCCGGACGCCGTAACAATAGTCAATAACGCAAAGGATGCTGACGATCTCCTGCTTAAATTGTCTCTCTTCTCAAAAAAAGAGTTCATACCTGGAAGGACCCTGATCTTCTTTGATGAGGTTCAGGAATGCAAGGAGATTGTCACGGCCATCAAGTTCCTTGTTGATGACGGACGGTACAGATATGTTTTGAGCGGGTCATTGCTCGGTGTTGAACTGAACGATGTCAAGAGCGTTCCGGTAGGGTATATGAGCGAATTGCAAATGTATCCTCTCGATTTGGAAGAGTTTGCCAGGGCAACCGGTATATCGGACGCTGTGATTGAATCCATCCGCCAGTCTTATGATTCTATGACTCCTGTCGATGACTTTATTCATGGCAGGATGCTTGAGCTCGTAAAGCTTTATCTGTTGGTAGGTGGAATGCCCGCTGCTGTCCAGGCCTATGTCGACACCAACAATCTCCGCAGTGTTTACAATCAACAGCGGGATATAATCAGACTATATAAGAAAGACTTCACCAAATACCAGAAGAACAAAAAACTGGAGATTGTTGAAACCTATAATCTGATACCAGCGGAACTAAGCTCCAAGAACAAGAGATTCATTTTCAAAAGCTTGGACAAGACAAGCCGTTTCAGCAAGTATGAACAGTCGTTTCTATGGCTCAAGGATGCGGGGGTGGCAATCCCTACATACAATGTGTCAGAACCCCGCAGCCCGCTTTCATTGAACAAGCAGAACAATACATTCAAACTGTTTCTTAATGATGTGGGACTTCTTGCCGCATCATATGCCGGTGATTTTCAGAAAAGGATAATGCTTGGAGACATCAATATCAACTACGGGGCAATATTTGAAAACCTTGTTGCTCAGGAGTTTTATGCACACGGCTTTGCTACTGATGAATACAATCTGTTCTATTTCAACAGCAAGAAACAGGGCGAGTTGGATTTCGTGGTAGAGGATTGTGGAAAATGTATTCCAGTTGAAGTTAAATCCGGCAAGGATTACGAAAGGCATCAGGCTCTCAACAATGTGCTTGGCAATGAGGAATATGCAGTAAAAAAAGCATATGTATTCTGCCAGGACAATATCAAGGAAGTCGGAAGGGTTACATATCTTCCTGTATATATGCTGATGTTCCTCCATAAAACGTATGTGGAGGATGCGGAATACAAGTTCGATCTTACGGGTTTGAAATAGAACATTATGAGACAGAAATTCATTGTGCTGGCGAAGGCTAGTAAGAAGAACCCCGGAGAGAACAAGCCTATCTATCTTCGAGTGAGCGATGGCGTTGCGCACGATTGGAAGGAACGGACCCCTTTTGTCGTGGATCCGGCAGTCTGGAATGCAGACAGGCAAGAGGCGACCATAAAACCGATAATGAGCAGCACGGACCGCGAGACTTGGGGCGAATTGAATATGAAACTGGCCCAGCTCCGCAATTTCATCAACCAGAAGTTCACCAAGGATAAAATTGCCAATTCAGTTGGAAGCAACTGGCTGGAAGAAGCCCTTGCCGAGTTCTTTGCAAAGCCACAGGAAATATCTATTCATGAAATAACATCAAAGTTCCTCACTGATCCTAACCACAATATCGCAGATTCCCGGAAAAAGCAGTTTGCTGTCTTGTTCAGAAGCCTTGAACGTTATCAACTATATGTCAGGCTCACTCGCCCCCATATGAAGAAATATTGTCTGGACATCAGGGAGATTGATTCTGAGCGTCTGAATGACCTCTGGAACTATATGAGGGATGAAGCTACAATCCTGGATAAATATCCGGAAATTGAGGCTGAGATACCCAGGCGAAAGAAGACAGATGTCCGCAGTACAAACACCCTTGCTGGGATATTCAAGAGATTCCGAGCTTTTCTAAATTGGTGCATAGGCAATAACTATTTGGAGTCAAACCCATTCGACCATTATCATATTGAAAGTGAATTGTATGGGACCCCTGTTTATCTCACCACTGAGGAAGTGAAGAAGATATATGCCACAGATATGTCGAGTGACCCGGAACTTGAAATGCAGCGTGATATCTTTGTCTTTCATTGCAATATAGGATGCAGAGTTGGGGATCTGATGGATTTCAAGAAAACTGACGTGGTGAAGGGTTTTATTTCATATATCCCGGATAAGACAATTAATGAGAACCCCAGAACGGTATCAGTGCCTTTGAACGATACGGCCAAAGCAATCGTCAAGAAATATAAAAACACACCGGGTGACAAACTGCTACCATTCATACGGTCTCAGGATTATAACGATTCCATCAAGAAAATTCTGCGTAGCGCAAAGATAACTCGCCAGGTGGTGATCTTGGACCCCGTGACAAGAACAGAACAGAAAGTTTCCATCGCCTCCATCGCCAGCAGCCACATGGCCCGCAGGACGTTTGTAGGGAATATATACAAACAAGTCAAGGATCCGAACCTTGTCGGTGCTCTTACCGGTCACGTGGAAGGCAGTCGAGCATTCAGCCGTTACAGGGCGATTGATGATGATATGAAAAAGGAATTAGTGAATATAATTGGATAATATTATGGATAAGATTATTTCGGAGATATGTTCTCACATTACTTTCAGAAAAACAAGATTGAAGTCGACTGTCTACAATTTAATTGGCTTTCTTGTTGTCAATATTTTATTTGTTTGTGCGATATATTTCTTTGATAATCTAAGGAAATATCCGCAAGTCATAGGCGCAGAAACTAATATTGATTTTTTTAAGCGTTTTTATACAATAGATAAAATTATTGGCCTAATCATATGTCTCATTTCGCTTTATCTATTAATATTTGCGCTGAAATATGGACTATCTCTATTGATAGAATCTATTAAAATCTTAAGGCTACCTAAATTTAATGATTTGAACAATTCTATTCAGGTATTGATGACTCCTTTGGTTGATGATGATTTCGGACTTCACTATGAGATACTGAAATATCTGCACAAAAACAAAACTGCAAAAGATTTTGCACTTGTCCATCTTTGGCTATTTGAGAATTCGTGTATATATACAAAAGAACAAAAAGCTTTTTTGGATGCTCTTTCAACGGACGTAAAGATAATATCCGTTCCGGCACCAAGTACGTTTAATTCTGCAGAAATTGAAGTTTCTGCTTGGTTAAAAAAAGAAGAAGACAATTTATCCCCAGAAGCATATTTTTACGTAAAACACTATAAGGAGTTAGATAAGATATTGGGTATATATAAAATCAAAGATTAGATTATAGCGAATCAGAACCGAATCCAGTGGAATTACATCCGAATCTAGACGAATACTATGATATGTGTGTAAAATACTGATTTACAATCATTTGTAAATATTTATTTTTGCCTCGTCCAATTGTTTTGGGCGAGGATTTTTATTGCATTTAATTTAATGATTTATGACACAAGAAATTCAGCATCTCATCGAAAACCGGTTGCTCCAGCTTGGCAACTCAGGTATCTCAGTTCAGATAGCAGGACCCGAGGCGGTCTCTATTCTGGAGGCAATCTATCAGAAGGGCCGCGATGATTCGGAGCGGGAGATCCGTGCTGCCATAGCAAAGCAGGAAGCCGAGGAATACATTACCAAAGCCGAGGCGATGGAACTGCTCGGAAAGTCGGAGAATACGCTTTGGAAGTGGAACCGCAGTGGTTTCCTCCCATATACGAAACGTGGGGGGAGTATTTTCTATAGGCGTGACCTAGTCGTTTCAATTTTATCTGGAAATCACAAAAAATAGGTCTTCAGCCGCAAACCGAAGACCTATAAAAGTTTCACCTGTCGGCGAACCCATCTGATTCTGGGGACAAAGATACACTTCTTTTCTTGCCGACACAACACTATGGTATATGAAAACAGAAGATGTTTTATTGTTTCCACTGTGCGTATTCCCGAAGGAAATACAACAGATAATAGCGGATACGCATAGAGATCTGAACTTTCCGGTTAATTATATCGCTGCATCCCTTTTCTTTGCTGTCTCTTTAGCCATTGGAACCACCAGACGCTTGTCAGCGAAGAAGGGCTGGAACACGAAGTGCATTATGTTCATGTCCCTTCTAGGACAACCCGGGGCGGTCAAGACTCATCCTATAGTCTTTGCGCTTTCACCTTTTGCCGAATTGGATAAAGGTACGTTGCTTCAATATGAGCAGGATTTGGCAGAATATCGCCAGCTGCCTATTGAACAGAGACAATCGAAGCCAAAAGCCAGGCAATTCATCGTTAAGGACATCACTATTGAAGGTCTGGCAAAGGTCCATAAAGACAATCCACATGGTATATGTGTGCACTCAGATGAATTGAAGGGATGGGTGGCTAATTTCAACAGATACCGCAAATCTGGCGGAGATCAGGAGCAGTGGCTATCCCTTTACAATGGTGGATCCATCGTGTGCAACAGAAAGTCACAGGATGATATTTCCTTCTTGCCAGAAAGTTTCGTCGACGTAATAGGTGGACTCCAGCCCGGTGTTCTGGCTAAGCTTTTCAATGGGGAAATGACAGAGAATGGATTCCTGTATCGAATCCTTTTTGTCAATAACTCGTCTGAGGACGAGCCGCTTTTGTGGTCTGATGAGGATTTGCCTTCAGATGCCGAAGCTGTCTGGAGGAACTTTATTATGAAGGTTCTCTCGAATTGCGGATATTTTGACCCCAAACCTATACTTGAACTCAGCTTCTCAGGTGAAGCCTGGTCATACATTCGAGATTGGCAAAACGCCAAAGAAATCGAATTGGCCGAGAACGGCTCAGATTCTGCTATTGCCATATTCCGCAAGATTCAGGAATATGCCCTTCGTTTCTGTATCGTTATTCATACAATCAGAGAAGCATCGGATGAGATTTCTGACATATCGACCATTGATGCCAAAACGGTGATATTTGCCACAATTCTAGCAGAGTACTTTTTTGATACAGCAAAGAATGTATATGCATATATCATTGAAGGCGGCGAGAATCCGGACAAGTTCTTTGAACTGTTGAACAGGCTCAATACTGAATTTACCACGAAGCAAGCTCTCATAATCGGAGAGCAGATGGGATTGTCTAGACGGACAATATTCCGCTACCTTGATGTGAAACCGGATGACCCTTTCCTTAGAAAACTCAAACACGGACACTATGAAAAGAAAGATTAAACATAGTGGCACTTTGACACTTTGGCACTTTATGAACATGGATGTTCAGATACCGGAAAAATGTCAAAGTGCCATAGTGCCACATATAAAAACTTGCCATCGGGACCGCTATGGCTCTCCACCGGAGACCCGTGCCCGTTTCTTTCCCTTCATTGGAAAAGAAGGTGGGCCGCTAAATGCGCTGGATAAACCCAGCACATTTTCCCTCTGCCCTTCGCGGTCAGATCTGCCGCCACTCAGTCCACTGGACTTCGGACAGCATAATCGCCCCTCCGGCCAAAATCGGCAAGCCGATTTTATTAGAAGCGAGTTTGGGTTTCGGGTGGCCCCGAAACATCACTCGACCCCTCCCGGGGCCCTTGTTCAAACTCGCTTTCAGCGCGGGGTCTGCTCTCAAGTTCGCACTCCTTCCCGCGTGAAAGTTGCACCGCAAAAAGACACGGGACCCACGGCATCGCCGCCCGTATCTTTTCGCTCATCCACCCAATAATAACGCATAGCCGAATATGAATATCCCAGACAAGCCAAAAGGCGGAAGACCACCGAAAAGCGAGGTGATGAAAAGGAATTACTTCGTCAGAACAAAACTTACCAAGGCTGAAAAAGAAATTGTCATGGCAAAGGCGGCCCGAGCCGAAGTGACATTATACGAATATATGAGGCAGGCTGTCCTGACCGCCCAGGTCATAAAGCCGGAGCCTCCAATCACCCCGGAGGAGTGGGGAATACTGAAAGAGTTGATGGTTGCCATTCGAAACCTTGGAATCAATGTGAACGCCATCGCTCTTAAAGCAAACAACGACCTCGCTCGTAATTATGCCTACGATCTGAAGGTGTTTCTTCAGGAGGCAAACAGAATCAAACAAACATATATAGACAAACTGCCATGATTGCTAAAATAACGACAGGAGCCAGTTTCAAGGGAGCAGAACTCTACGATGAAGGGAAAATGAAGGAAGGGCATAAAATCATCCGTACGCTCGCCTGTAAGGGCATAGACATGGACTATACAGAAACAGGGGAATTCGCGCCAGATCCGAATAAGATTTCCCGCAGTTTCCGGGTTCAGTCAAATCTTAACCCGAAGGTTGAGAAGCCGGTCAAGCACATAGTCCTTTCCTGGTCTCCGGAGGATGAAGGGCGACTCACTGATGCCGAAATGCTGATAGTTGCCCGAAAATATCTCAAAAAGATGGGATATATAGATACGCAGTATCTGATTACACGCCATCTGGAGAAGGACAATCCCCATATCCACATCATCGTAAATCTGGTGAACGACAAAGGAAAACGGATCAAAGATTTCCAGGAACGGAAGAGAAGTATAAAGGTATGTCGTGAAATTACCGACGAGCACGGTTACACTATCGGACGTTGCAAGACCCATCATAACTGTGAAATACCCTGCGACAGCAGAGCCCGAATCTATGAGTCGGCAAGATACGATATGGCAAAGGCCGTTGCAAAGGCCATAGGCGCGATTAATGACATCCGTCAACTTCCCGCCCAACTGATTTCTGAAGGAAGCGGGATAACGGCTAAAATCAAGTATGACGAGTCGGGGGTGCCCCGCGGTATCAGCTTCTCTAAAACCGTCAAAGACGAAAACGGCAACCGCATTGTATGCAAGTTTACCGGAAGCGCCCTCGACAGGAAACTTTCTTGTGGCAACATTGTGAAGTTGATTGACTTGAAGGAGAAGTTTCCGGAACTCCGCAAGAGCGCAGAGAATATCATTGAAACCTACGATGCTAGGAAAAACGAGTATGTGATGCCAAAGGAGGTCAGTCGCAAATGCGAGGAACTCAGAGGCCAGCTTTCCGCGCTTGCCAAGGAGGAATGCCGTCTCAAAAAGGAAATTTCGGAAGATGCTGCAAATGGATACACCGTCACGGTTCTCGCTCTTGTTTTCGGCAATCCGTTGATAGCTTTGACCACGCTCCTAATGACAACCTTAATGCAGGCTCTGAAAGAGAACAGGCTGGAACGGGTGCGGACGGAGCGTGAAAGCGTCAAGGAGGATTTCTTTGAAGTCAAGAATGCCTTTAGTGAGAAATCGAAAGTAATTCAGAAGGGGGTAACAGAAAGACAAGAAATTACTGAAACAAAAATCTACCAAAGAGGGATGTAAAAGCTATGGGAAAAGACAAAATCAAAACAGAAACGACCGCTGAACAGTATGTAGCGGAAGTTATCGGTCCGAAAATCGAGGCCATCGAAGAATACCTGGATTCCTTGAAAGAAAACCAGACAGTAATCTTGAATGCCATAAAGGAGGACAATGCCAACCTTTCTTCGAAGTTTGAGGAGATGAGGACAGCGAAAGCGCAAGGCCGACAGTTCGTCTATTGCAATAAAGAAAATGTGGATGCTTCAATAAAGGAAAGTATCAACACACTTCTTGATGACAATCTGGTCCAGAGGAAGATAAAAGTGGAGACTTCCGCCACGGCGCATATCAGTGAAGCGGATGTGAAAATGATAAAGGATCAGGCAAATGCATTCCGGGAATGGATGAAAGCTAACAAGACCAGACAGGAAGCATATGAAAAGAGCCGCCATCCCTTTATCCGCATCAAATTTGGAAAGCCCTGGTATCTATGGACGCTCATCGTCATTTCAGCATTTTCGTTGTTCTCCATAGGATATGTCCACTATAACATCCATCAGACTCCGGAATGCTGGGCTGACCGCAGTTATAAAGCCGGTCTGGAGTTGGACGAAGATAATCCTGGGACAGCATATCACGAGACAATTCAGGACTTCAAGAATGGCTATTCAATAGAGGCCCGACAGAAGGTTTCAGACAGGGAATTAGCCGGGAAGGAGAGGACAAAGGAGAAACACCGGTACGAGAAAAAACTGAATAAATACCTTACTGATGTTGATTCCCTTGGCGTGACAGTCACAAATTACATACAGGCTGTAAACAGGGATGGAGAAACGGAATCACTTGTCTTCTTCAGAGACGACGTTGATGAATATGCCGCATTCATCTTTCCGGATGGGACAATCGGAATCACACTCGATAAAAGTATTTGCTCAATGGAAAAGGCAAAAGCCTCGTTGCAGAAAAAAATCTGGTTGTGGCAGGGCAATATATCGGAACCGTTAGTTGTTCAATGATGAATTATTAACGTGAATGGGAGGCTTATTCGCAGTTCATTTTCCATTACATTTCACAATCACCTGACGATTGTAATCAAAAGAAACAGCAGATGAAAAGAGTTTTGATTGATAACAGAATACGCATAGAGTAAAAGTGCAATGCACAATCACAATGTTTTCTTTACATATCGGTAACGATAATGCTGACTTGCGTGCCTAGATTCTGGGAAAAATCTTAAGTATTTCACAATCGTATCATCTTGCTTATTCCTCTACGACGAAATTGCTCGTATCTAGGCATCTCCATTTATTACGATAGGAATGTGATTGGATACAATACAAGATGATACAGCCATTGCGCATGAGTATGGAAGATGTTTTGCGATGAAAAGGATACCTATTCAGGCATCATGCTGTTGTCCATGATTGTATCTAGATTATTATGTGGTGCTAATACCTCGATTTATTACAATAAAAAAGGTGCTGCATTTTTAGAAAAGCTGCTGTTTAATAATGATGAAGAATTATTTGCATCTTTGCAAAAGGACATTTGCTAATGAGCCTTTCTCTAAAGAAATAAAAGACAAAGAAGTAGAGATGGCCATAGCTCTTACAAAGAACTATAATGATACTTCGGTAACTTTTGCTATCTAAAACACTGATAATAAATAGTCAATCTCTTTTTGGATGATAGCATAGTACACTCTCCCTTTCCTTGCATACGTTTATGTGTTAGGAGTTTATGTGCAAATGCAAAAATCCTGAAAATGGTGAATGCGATAGGCAGTCATCAATCTCATCATCAGATAGACCGTAAGCCTCCGACGAACCACGTGTGACATGTAATAACAGCGAAGTGGCAGCAACTTTTGAGAGTTTGCTGCCACTTTCGCCAAGTGACGCGTCACTGACCGTCACTCGCTGTCATTGACTGTTACTTTGCCGTCACTGGCTGCCAGTTCTCCGGAAGTAGTACTGTGATATCCTTCTCGGTGGGAAGACGTCTGAGCGTGTCATCGAGCCATAGCCGGATCTCGACATCGCGAGCCTTGCAGCAGGCGAAGAGTGAGTATACGATAGCTGCACGCACTGCGGCATCGTGGTTGCCGCAGAAGAGATAGTTCTTCCTGCCCAGAGCCAGAGGCCTGATGGCGTTCTCCACGCCGTTGTTGTCGATGTTGTACCTGCCGTCAAGCACGTAGCGGCTCAGCCTCGGAAGAAGGGTGTAGGTGTATACTATGGCCTTGCCCATCCTGGACTTGGGCGTGAAGCGGTTTGCGACAGCGTTCATCCACTTCTCGAAGTCCTGTATTACAGGGTACGCCTCCTTCTCCCTGCGCTCCTTGACGGCATCCGCATCAAGTCCGGCCTCCTTCATCTCGGTCTCCAACTTGTAGAGCCTACTGATATATACGATGGCTTCGCTTGCGTGCTTGCGGTCCTCGTCCAGAGCTTCCACGAACTTGCGCCTCACGTGTGCCCAGCAACCTATCATCATCTTTCCCGGAGCACCCTCGAAGGACTCGTACACCTCGTATCCGTCGGTCTGCACGGCTCCGCGGTATCCGCCGATGAGCCTGCGGGCGGTGTCGCCGCTCCTGGAGCCCATATCATAATGGAAGTAGACACTCCCGCCCACGGCATCCCTCACGGCCCACATGTATCCCTTCACCGCACGGTGCTTCTCGTTGTCTATCACCGGCAACGTGCTCTCATCGACCTGTATGTAGTCCTTCTTCATTATCTGCTCCCGCAACCTGTCATATAGAGGCCGCAGCTTTGCGCAGGCCGCCGCGAACCAGTCGTCTATCGTTGCGTCGCTCAGGATTACGCCCAGCTCCTTGTATTTCTGTATCTGACGGTAGAAAGGCAGGTGATAGAAGTACTTGTTTATGAGGATGTCGGCCAGCAGGCTCTCGGAGGCCATCCCTTTAGGGATTATCATTTCCGGCAGAGGCGCTATCTCGAAGGTCTGCCTGTCGGGATCCTCTATCTGGAGGTTGCTCCTCAGGACGAACTTGTGGCGGGCGATTCTGTCGATGTACATCTGAGCGGGCCTGATGGCCAGCCTGTCCGTGTTCTCCACACCTATCTCCACATAGTCCGGATTGTCCTTCATTCCATCGGGATAGATGTCTGTGACAACAACGGGAAGGTCTGAGTACACCGGCTTGCGGACTTCGCGCTTGTGTGCCTTGACTTCTATGGTCTTGGCGTTCTGCTCCTCCATGGCCTTGACCTCGGCGTCAAGGGAGGCCTGTTCCTCTTCGCTCAACTGCTCATCGAACAGCGTCGGCTCCAGTGCCGAGGGGTCGAGTGGAAGGTTCTTCTCGCTCATCTTGCCGAAGAGTTTCTTCCGGAACCAGTCCATCATGGACTTGAGGGAGGATACGGTGTTCTCGAGCTCGGCCTTTTCCTTTTCAAGCTCGATCTTCTTGCCTTCAAGGACAGCATTCTCGGCAGAGAGCTTTTCGACCTGAGCATGAAGCCTTTTGTTTTCCTCGATGAGAGCCTGTATATCCTTGATTTCCATAGTATAAAGGTACGAAAAAAGCGCCATATACGCAAGTCTACGGCACTTTTTCTTCGGTTTACTCCGCTGATTTTCAGAGACTTTTCGAGAGCATCTTCATCCTCCGGACATAAGGACTGTCGAGGGCTGAGCGCACCATCCCGAGCATCTCTTCATAGGAGATTCCGGAGGATATCACCTCGTCATCGGACGCCTGGACGGCAGACTTCATGCGACCCATGTCCAGTCGGATGGCATACAGTACCAGGCCGCCTTCCTCCTGATGCAGCATCTTCATCATGTTTCGGCTCGCGTTCATGAAGATGTATACGTCGCCGCTCCTGAGGCTTGCGCACATCCCGTTGGTTACGATGCCGCTCAGTCCGTTGAAGCTCTTGCGCATGTCCACAGGCTTGTTGTACAGCCAGTACTTGACGCTGCCGTCCAGACTAAACATTGCTCGCCGATATTATCTCGCGCAGGTGTGCCGCGGTCATGTTTCCCTGGATGCGCATCGCCGAGCCGCAGGATGTGCGGATCTCCACTGTCAGGAAGCTTTCCTGGTCCTGAGACTTCTGTTGTTTGCCCTTGGTCCGCTGTGCGGGAACGGACTGAGCAGGTGCCGCACCCGGCATCATCGGGACGAACCCCGCAGGGACCAGCGACTGCTCGTCCTCCTCACGATACCGGCGCTTCCATCTGTAGTACTGGTGTTTGGCTATCCCGTGGCTCTCCAGATAATCCTGCTGGCTGATGTGCTGCTCCTCGCATTCCCTGTCGATCGCAGCGATTTCCTCTCGTGTCATCATAAGATCTCGGTTTTTTGCAAAGGTAGCCCGGCGTGAGCCGAGCTGCAATATGCATTTCGTCGGATGCTTACGATAGACCGTATATATGCAATAATGCACACGTAAGCAGTAATTTCGATTTCTGTTGCAATGCTATGAGGTCTTGGCCTATGGCCACCATACAATAGTCTTTACCCTTTGACATATGGGTGTAAAAATTTCTGGTAGCTCTGAATACTTTTGAATCTATCTTGTTGTTTTGTAATCTTTGGATGCCTGAAAGTCTGTCATATAATCCATCAATTCGTCCTTCTAATTTACCAGAGATTGATATCATTCCTTTCGTTAATCCGTCAATAGCCTGAGCTACAACCAAAAAATCTTCATTGCCGACGCTTTTGTTTGAATCTAAGGTACGGAACAAATGGTTTTGAATTGGATATAAGTCTTCTGAATATTCAAACCATTTACGAAGAATGTCATCAAGCTTGTCTTTAATGATATCATATTTCAAAAAGGCCCATGGGAGAGGCTTGATTGAATCATCATTTCTGACATAGACTCTTACATCATAGTAATCATCATCTCGTGTTTTAAGGCTCATTCTCTCAAAATACTGAGGGGCCAAGAACAGCAGTGATACGAATTGTTGCAATATCTTTGCCTTTTCAAGGAAATCCCAAACAGAGCATGGCTTTGGAGTATCAAGCACTAACTGAGTGCTTTGAAATAAGTGTATTTCATTATTCCACCCAGAAAAAGCGTTCCGATATGAGGGAACGATAAACAACTCTGCCCCGTCAAGTAAATCCACCTTTCTTCCATTGGACAAATTGTTTATCTTGCATTTGAATGTTTGGAAATCTTCGCTCTCCTGGACTTCAATCATGTCTTCTTTGTACCACGTCCTTAGGTTCTTGAAAGATAGAATCTCGCCAAAAAAGCATTGCTGCCTCATGTCATTGATATGAATACCTTCAAGAATAATATTCGTTGTGAACGTGCAAATCTCATATGAAGAGGTGGAAAAGGAAGAACGAATATTATTGAGAAGAGAATATTTGATACCTCGCTGAGTGAAGCCCAGAATCACTTCGCAGGCATCCGGGTCAAATTTTCGGTAATTCTGGGAATTGAAAGACTCAAAGCAACCGAATAATTCCAATGTGCTAGGGTCTTTCCCATTAAAAGTCAATACCCCTGCTATCTTTTCTTCTGGTTTTGACGGGAGCCACCAATAGCCTTTTATTATCAATTCGTCCATAAATGCTATCCAATCTCTTTCATCAAGCGGTTGGTTTCAGTTAATGCGTGTATAATGAAAATATAGTGCTTGATGTCGTCAAAGCTGAGTGTGTATCCTTTGCGGTCTTTGAGCCACTTTTGAGCTGGCTGATAACCTCCGATATAGAAATCCCAGGCTGCTTCAGGGACGTTACCGAAGTATTGGATACTGTTTATCCATATCTTTCCTTCAGACCATTCAGATCTTTCCACCTTTTGACTACCTGCTTCTGGGAAGGTTGTAATAGTCTTCCACACTTGAGTATTTTTCATTAAATGAAGGTCTATGAGCTGCTGTCCGAGGGTGGCTTTGCGCTTGAATTCTGCGGCAGATTCCGGCAGAGGGACACGAGGGAAATCCACCTTCAGGAACTCCATGTATAGTTCGCGGTATGATGGAGAATAAAGCACTCCATAGATATATGCTAAAAGTTCTTCAGGCGTAATTTCCCGACCAACAGCCTCATTGAACTTCTGCCATTCTTCAGAATTCAAGTTAGGAATCTTCTCTGAAGTATAAGGGTCATATAAAAATAATGGGAATTGTGTCCCTGAACCTAATAGTTTTGCACTTGCTAAAAAGTTGCCATTTGTAATAATATTGGAGCAGAATGAATGATGCCATTCATTCTTGCACTGTCTAGGAACTATCAATGAGAGATTGTCCCTTCTCATTACGCCTAAAGCTTTAGCTCTTGTTCTAGCTAAAAATTTTGGAAGATAATAAGTATATTTATCATCAAAGGGGAAATAGGCAATTCTGATGAATTTATCTAAGCACGGCTCACTTTTGACAGCGCGAACGGCATTCTCAAGTGTCCACGCTGATCCATCTTCTATATTGTATTTATTACGAATATCGTCTATGCTTTTGTTTAGTATATCGTTTATCCTATGGCGAATGGCTATTTCGGAATCTGCAATACAAAATGAATCTTTTTGCGATTCTATTCCTGTACTTCCTGTTCTAAACAGAGAGTCAATTTTAACTCCATGTTTGTAATCGTCTTGTAAATTGAAGTCCTTAGGAACAAAGAAAAAATATGGCTCGGATGGCTTAACCTCAAGCCACTTAATTGTATCTAAACTTGTAGATGTCAAAAAATCATATTTTTGAGAACGAGTGCCCCATATTTCCTGAAAGAAAATATGGCAAGTCTTTTCTCTATGCTTGGGGGAGCGGACGAACAGGTTAATACTTACTCCTTGCATAATATCAAATACATTCTCATCCTTACCCCGATTTGGAGCAGTTTCTCGTACATTTCCATGAAGGTTGAGAATATATATTTTATCGAAATTACGCATCAGTTCAAATCTCATTTTTCGATGTGTTATTCCATCAATAAATGAGTTGTTACTAATGTATGCTAATATGCCTTCAGTATTTTTTTCTATAAAATGCTGACCAAGGCGTATAAATTTTATATAATCATCTTCAATATTTATCTTTTGCTCATTCAACCCTCTTTTATAATCATCAACAAGTTTTGTTATCCATGAGCCTTTATTGCTACTGCTAATGCTATATGGCGGATTCCCCATCATTACCATCACAGGGCAATCGCGTTTGATATGGTTGGCTTCATTAGCCTCATTGCTTAGCCATGAAGACCATAGTGTTCCTGTATCCTGATGAAATTCTTCAAGAGAGTTTGTAAGGTATATTTTAAGCCTCTGAAGGTTTGAGGATGACTGGACAAAGCCTGTTTCCTTCAGTAGCATATCAAGTTTCAGATGTGCCACGGCATAACTTGCCATAAGGATTTCAAATCCGTGCAGGCGTGGAAGAAGGTGATCGGAGACATATCCCTGCCACATTCCCTGCATACCGCGGAACTTGTCGTATATCTGGTTCACGGCCTCTGCGAGAAAAGTTCCCGTGCCTGTCGCTGGATCAAGAATCTGCACTCGATGCATTGGTTTCTTGATTGTCTTCTTTCCCCCCTTACCTTTTGAGTATGTCTCATTTACTACTTCACGCTCTATCATTGAACAATCTGCGAGACCATCAACCAGCCCGAAATCTTTCTGAAGGATCTCATCGACGGCTCGTACAATGAATTGAACAACTGGCTGAGGCGTATACCACACACCCTTGGATTTACGCAGAGCAGGATCATATGCAGAAAGGAAGTCTTCATAGAAATGTATCATTGGATCATGATGAAGTCCATTGCTGGAGTAGCTTTTCATCACTTGCTCTACATCTGTCGCAAGAAATATGCTGACAAGATCATCAACTACCCACGCAATCCTCTCGTCCAGATCGTAACCAGCTATTGATTGGAAAATCTGTCTTAAAAAAGGATTTGACTTAGGGATGAGATTAGCGGCTTCCTGCCGTGTGAAGTTTTCTGGAGTCTCATCATGCAATCGAGCCGCAAACATTCCGTAGGCAACTGTTTGGGCATAAATATCAGCAAAACCTTCCGGAGTCAAGTCATTAATAAGCACTCGGCGAAATGCTTCAAGTTGACTTTGTAATTGTTGGTTTTTGTAAGCAGCGTCTTCATCTTCTTCTGCGAGTTGAAAAGCTTTCTTGATAGTCTGGGCTAGCGTTCGAGCCCTTGCTGCCATTTGCTGTGCTAGTTTTGTCGCTGAAGTTATTGGAGTCGGTTTTGTGTCAGCTATATGAGATATGAGAGCATTGAATTCATCGACATGGCTCTTAAGCAGTCTAATATTGTTCCCTTGAATTTCGCCTATGCGGACATTTTTTATCCATTCTCCGTTTTCATATAGATGGAAATCGAGATAGTCAGTGAAAATAATGTGGCCCAGGCTGTCCTTGTATCTACTAAATTGTTCCTTGTGCAGATTCCGTCCGTCAAGATCACTATCGTTTATGTCTTTGGCTTCGACATAGAATACAGGCATCTGCTCTCGTTTACTGGAAATGATGTAGTCTGGAGCCCCGCAACTGATTCTTGCTGGTTCATTTGTAACAACAAAACCAGGCAACAAATCATTAAGCAGTTGTTGTAACATTGGACGATATGAGTGCTCACGTGCATTACCCGTCTTGAATTGCTCATTGATTTGCTTTATGTATTCTTGGAGATCCATAATATTATATATTTGTGTAAATTTAGAAAATCTTTTCAAATCATTTACATAGAAAAGAGAGGTGATAGATGTGAGGACAATGGAAGCCCACTCATGAAATTTGCAAATATAAATCCAATATTGGAAAATAATTGGAAAAGAAAACGAAAAAACCGCAATAGAAGCACTTCTATTGCGGTTTCTCTGTGACTCCTACAGGATTCAAACCTGTAACCTTCTGATCCGTAGTCAGATGCTCTATTCAGTTGAGCTAAGGAGCCGGGTGAAGTGGTCTGGGACCACTTTTATTTTACTCTTTTACCGTGCGCTTTGCCTCTTTGATGCGGGCCTTCTTTCCAGCGAGGTTGCGGAGATAGAAGATGCGTGCACGACGTACTTTACCAACTTTGTTGAGTTCGATCTTCTCGATGAAAGGTGACTCATAGGGGAATATTCTTTCCACACCTATTCCGTTGGAGATTTTGCGAACGGTGAATGTGCGTGTGAAAGGGGTTGCTCCGCAAATCTGGATTACCACGCCGCGGAAGTCCTGAAGTCTTTCTTTGTCACCCTCTTTGATACGGTAGGTAACGGTGACTGTGTCACCGGCCTTGAATTTGGGGTATGTTGCAGTCTTGTTCTGAGAGAATGCCTGCTCAACTACTTTAATGAGATCCATAAATTTATCTTCTGTTCTTTCTGCAGCGTCATCAAACCGTCTGAAGAGAGGCTGCTTTTCGGGAGTGCAAAGATATAAAGTTTTTGTTTCCCGTCAAAATTATTTTAAAAATACTTGCTTTCTTTTTCAAATAATGCCCTGTCTTCCCTGTTCGGATCCGGTTTGAAACTTGAACTGTCCTTTATTGCCTCTATGGCTTCTTTTTCCGAACGGCTCAGTTTTCTTGGAATCCACACCAGAATCTTCACGTACAGGTCTCCCTTGCCACCGTATCCGTTCACTTCCGGCAGACCTTTTCCTCTCAGGCGCTCCACCGTACCGGATTGCGTGCCGGGGTCGAGTTTAAGTTTGTACGGTCCGTCGAGGCAGGGGATGGACACTTCGCATCCGAGCATGGCCTCCGGAAGACTGATGACCCGTGTGTAGAAAAGATTGTTTCCGTCACGCTTGAGCTGGTTGTGGGCCTGCTCCTCCACGATGATGAGGAGGTCTCCGTTGATTCCTCCATTCGGGGCGGAGTGTCCTTCTCCGTGCAGGGTGAGCTGCATTCCGTTCTCCACTCCGGCAGGTATCCTGACGCTTACGGTCTCCTTCACGCGGACCACACCCTGACCCTTGCACTTTCCGCAGGGGTTGCTGACCACTTTTCCCGTTCCGTTGCACTGGGGGCAGGTAGAATAGCTCAGGGTTCTTCCGAACAGGGAGTTGACCACATTCTGCACCTGACCGGTTCCTTTACAGGTGGGGCAGGTTTTTATGTCGGATGAGTTCTTCGTACCCTTGCCGCCGCAGTCCGGACACGGGCGGTTCCTTTCTATTGTCACTTCCTTGGTGCATCCGTTCGCTATTTCCTCGAGAGTCACCTTCACACGGGTGCGTATGTCCCGTCCGCGGACGACTCTCTGCCCCTGGCGGCCCCCGCCGCCGAATCCGCCGAACCCGCTGAATCCACCGAATCCGCCGAACCCTCCGAATCCACCTCCGAAGAGGTTGTTGAGTATGTCTTCAAGATTTCCGAATCCCTGACTGAAGTCGGGACCTGCGGCTCCGTCGACTCCGGCAAATCCGAACTGATCGTACTTTGCCTTCTTGTCGGGATCTGACAATACGGAATAGGCTTCGGAAGCTTCCTTGAATTTCTCTTCCGCCGTTTTCTTTTCCGCATCGGTTCCGCTTACCCAACGGTCCGGATGCCATTTGAGAGCTGCCTTGCGGTATGCTCCCTTTATATCATCTGCGGAGGCTCCTTTCTGGAGTCCCAGCACTTCGTAGTAATCTCTTTTTTCTGCCATTTTATGCTCCTACAACAACTTTGGCGTAGCGGAGAATCTTTCCGTTAAGCATATATCCGGTTTGCACCACATCAATAACCATTCCCTTCATGTCCTCCGACGGGGCGGGGAACTGGGTGACCGCTTCGTGGAAATCCGTGTTGAATTTCTCACCTTTGGCCTTGATTGTTTCCAGTCCTTTGCTCTTGAGGTAGTCCATCAGTTTTTCATATATCAGGGATGTGCCTTCCTTTGCAGCCTCATCTGAAGAATTGGAGAGAATCTGCATGGCCCTTTCGCAATCGTCGAGAACGGGGAGGAGCCCCTTTATTGTATCTGCGGCCGCGGAGGAAATGAGGTTGAGCCTGTCTTCCGAACTTCTGCGCCGGAAAGTCTCGAACTCTGCCATAAGGCGTATGTAATCGTCCTTTTCTTTGGACAATTTGTCAGTAAGCTCTGCGATTTTCTTTTCGGATGAGTCTTCCTTTTTTTTCTTCTTGTCTGCCTTGGGCGCTTCTGCAGCCTTGTTTTCTTTCTTTTTTATATCTTCCTGTTCCATATTTTCCTGTTTTCTGATCAGTGTAAGGGCAAAAGCCCTGCCAAGTCATCTCTTATGACTTTTTGGCGAAGAACCGGTCTATCTCCCTTATGGTTTCGGGCATTGCGAAAATAGCCACGCGGTCATAGGGCTCGATTACGGTTGAACCTACGGCTATGAATGATTCGTTTCCGCGGATGACGCCTCCGATAATAGCGTTGCGGGGGAAATCTATGTCCTTGAGCTGTCCCTCTGTGATTTCGGCGCCGGGAGCTACGGTATATTCGAGAACTTCCGCGTTGGTTCCGGTCATGTATCTGACGAAGCGCGCCCTTCCGGACAGCGTGAACTTGAAGATGCGTCCGGCCGTGATCATTTTCTTGTTGATGATGTTGTCAACGCCCATCTCTTCCGCAAGGTGGATGTATTCTATGTTCTCAACTTCCGATACAGTCCTCAGCACTCCGAATTTCTTGGCAACGACGCAGGCGAGAATGTTGCTCTCGTCATTCCCCGTAAGGGCCACGAATGCGTCGTAGTCACGGATTCCTTCGTCGTAGAGGAAATCCGAGTTTCGCCCGTCTCCGTTCACTATGAGAATGTCTTCCGACAGCCTTTCGCTCAATTCCATGCATCGCTTCTGGTCACTTTCTATGATCTTGACGCTCACTCCTTCCCTGTTCAGCTTGGATGCAAGCATTTCCGCGATTGCTCCTCCTCCGAAAATCATCACGCTCCGAATGTTTATGTCTGACTTGCCGAAGCATTTGTATAATGCAGGAATTCCTTCTTTCTTGGAAATGGTGAACACCAGATCGTCGAACTGGAACTTGGTGTCCAGTTTCGGGATGATGGTGGAACTGTCCCTTGAGATGGCTATGATTCTGAACTTCTGCATCTCTTCAGGTGAAAGGGAGTTGGCGAATTCCCCCAGTTTCATGTCGAGCATGGGGGAGTCCTCATCCAGCTTGAAGACTGCAATCTGAAGTTTGCCGTTTGCAAAGTCCATGGTCTCCGCCGTTGAGTTATGCTTGAGGAAGGCGACTATTTCTTCCGCCGCCGATTTCTCGGGATAGAACATCAGTTCGATGCCCAGTTCCTTGAACATCAGTTTGTTGTCTGCAGACAGACATTCCTCGTCGTTGACTCTGGCAATAACTTTCCGGGCTCCCAGACGCTTGGCCAGCATTGCCGCAACAAGGTTCACTTCCTGAGCCGTGAACGGATTGACTGCAATGAACAGGTCCGCCTTTCCCACTCCGGCGTTCCTGAGGACCTGCGGAGAAGTCGGGTTACCTTCGATGGTTTCGACGTCGGCATAGGCGGCGAGCCTTGTGAGCCTTTGCGCATCGCTGTCTATCACGGCAACATTGTTCGATTCTGCCTGAAGCATTTTTGCCAGATGGGATCCGACCTCACCTGCACCTTCTATGATAATCTTCATATTTCCTCAGATATTCGAAAATCCGTTTCCTTCGGATTATTGTTTGCAAAATTATACAAATATCCGTATAACCATAAACCGTGCCGCGCATCCTGCCCCCGGCGGCAGCGGTCTGTCTTGAACCGGTGGAGATGGTCTTGAATTCCCTGTGCGCTTCAAGAACCCCCTTGAAGTATGAAGTTCTTCCGCACAGCAGGTAGACTGTTGCCGAACACAGGTCAAGGAATTTGCGTATGCGTATTCTTCTTGCCGCGATGGACGGGCCCGTGGTTGCAGGAAGGTTGCGGTCCAGAAGAAGGAGGTTGTTCCTGTAGTTGAGTTTCAACTTGAACGCGGACGACCTTGAAAGCGTGCCTCCGCCAAGGTGCCATACTGTAGATTGAGGAACCACGTTCACCCTGTATCCGGCCAGCTGCGCCCTCCAGCAGTAGTCAATTTCCTCCATGTGGGCGAAGAAACCTTCTTCCAGCCCTCCCAGCCGTTCCCAAAGACTGGAACGCGTCATAAGGCAGGCTCCGCTGACCCACATCACTTCCCGGGGCTTGTCATATTGTCCGTAATCCTTCTCGGTTCTGCCGGGAACCCGGCCGCGGCAGTACGGATATCCGAACCTGTCTATCAGACCTCCGGCGGCTCCGGCATACTCGAACGAGTCCGAGCATGTGCCGTCCGGCATCAGCCTGTGCAGCTTGGGGCCGCAGATTCCGCATTCCTCGTGATTGTCCATCCAGTCAACAAGAGGTTCGAGCCATCCATCATTCACCCTTACGTCTGAATTGATAAGGACGTAGTATTCTGCATTGACCCGGGCAAGCGCCCTGTTGTATCCGCCCGTGAAACCGTAATTGTCGTCCAGGGATATGGTGCGTATGTCGGGAAATTCTGCGGCCAGCATTTCAAGAGACCCGTCGTCGCTGGCATTGTCAGCCACGATGACTTCCGCATCCCTGCAACTGGAAACCAGTCCCGGGAGCCATCTCTCCAGATATTCCCTGGTATTCCGGTTAAGTATGACAACCGCAGTTTTCATTCATGCTATTCCCCGCAGCCGTGCTCACAGCCGCATTCGCCCTTGCCGCATTCGCCCTTGCCGCATTCGCCCTTGCCGCATTCTCCTTTGCCGCATTCGCCGTGCTTGCATCCGCCTCCGCAACCGCATTCTTCTTTGGGAAGATATTCACCGTGGAGTCCTTCCTTGAGTTCCTTTTCTGTAGCTTCGCGTACGCTTTCAACCTTGCCGGTGAAATGGAGTGTCTTGCCTGCCATGGGATGGTTGAAGTCCATTGCAACAGTGTCTGACTTGATTTCCTTCACCGTTCCCTGTACCACCTGTCCGGCGGAATTGAGCATGGGAATGATGTTGCCGGGGACCAGAAGATCCTCACGGAGTTTTCCGTCAACCTCGAAGGAGGCTTTGGGAATGTCAAAAACATAGGCGGGATTGACTGTGCCGTATCCCTCCTCCGGAGTCAGAACGAAGTCAAATCCTTCTCCCGGTTCCTTTCCTGCCACAGCTTCCTCAAATTTCGGAAGAAGCATTCCTGTTCCGTGAATGTATTCAAGGGGTTTTTCTGATCCGGCCTTGTCTGCAAGTTTTCCTTCTACATGCAGTTCGTAGCTGACAGCCACTACTGAATTCTTGTCTGCTTTCATATCTTGATTGTTTGTGTTATCCGCTGAAATCAACTTTTGAGAATGCTAAGGTAGGAATAAGTTTTGACATACATTCCCTTGCGTCATCTCCGATGGCAATCACGTTCTTCCAGAGTTTCAGGAAATTTCCTGTAATGAGCATTTCGCAAACCGGCTTCACTATTTCTCCGTCCTTGAAATAATATCCTTCGATGCCGTAGGAGAAGTCTCCCGTAGCCGAGTTGCAGTTGCCGCCGTTGAAGTCGGTCACCAGAATTCCTTCCGAACACATTTTCATGATGGCCCGGCTGTCAAGTCCTTTTTCCGGCCAGGACATCAGCGCGGGCCTTACGGGTTCTTCCACGGTGGGTGCCATTCCAAGTTTTCCCGCCATATAAGTGTTGATGAAGTATTGCCTTACCGTCCCGTTTTCAATTATGGGGCCTTCCCTGGTGGCGACACCCTCGGAATCGAACAGTTTGGAACAACTGTTTCCTTTTATGTGCGGCAGGTCAACGAGGTTGACTCCATCCGGGAACATCTTCTTTCCGAGACTGTCCATCAGGAATGAATTGTTCTGCTGGATGGAATATCCGTTCAGTGCGTGCAGGATGGGGGAAACGACCTTTGACGCCACGTCGCTTTCTATCACCATATTGTATTTCCCGCTTTTGACAGGCACGGCTCCGGCATGTCCCATTGCACGCTTCAGGGCTTTGGGCCCGCATTCCCCGTAACGGAGCCCGTTCAGCCTCGATGAAGAATGCCACCAGTATCCGCTGTATTTGTCTCCGTCCACTTCCACCGTCATCTCCACTCCGTAGTCGAATGACGTCTCCGTGTGCCTGCACCGTGTTCCGTTGCTGTCCAGGAGCAGGGTGTCATATATGGAGTCGCTGTATTCCCCTTCCTCGGAAACGAGTTCCGGACAGGACTCTCCCGGCTTTCCGAAAATGGAGGCATCTAATGCGATTCTCTTCCTCTGCTCCGGACTGATGTCGTGATACCCCGGGTCCACAAGCTCGAGCTCGTTGCCGCTTACGGCGTTCTTCTCGCATCTTTCCGTCGACGGCAGGTCCCTGCAGGAATCTACCGCAAGCATCCTGACTGTGTTCAGCGCCTTGATGACAAAGTCGTCAAGGGCTTTCTCCTCAAGCTTGTTCGTTGAGAAACTGCCGAATTTCCCTTCGCAGAAGAGAGCGACGCTCAGCGATCTGTCAAGGCAGTGCGTTACGCGGTCTATTTCCCCGTTAAGTGTTGCTATCAGGTCTTCCTGGCTCTTTGCCAGTGTGACGCGGACCTTTGTGGCTCCGTTTGCAAGAGCGTATCCGAGCGCGTGCTCGCAAAGTCCTGTTTCTTCCTTTGTTATCATTCTCCTCCTACTGTCAGATTGTTAATCAGCACGGAAGGTATTCCGCAGGATACCGCCACGCTCTGCTCCTTCCCGCAGGTCCAGGTGCCGTTGTCTATCCTGAGGTCGCCTGCCACCGCCGCAATGTCGGACAGGGCCTGCGGTCCGTTGCCTATGATGTTGATATCCTTGACAGGCATGGTGAGCTTTCCGTTTTCTATCAGGAAGCCGCTCTGCACGTAGAAAGTGAAATCGCCTTCTCCTATTTTAACCTGTCCGTTGGCGAACTGGTCCACGAACACGCCTTTCTTCACGGATGCGACAAGGTCATCGAGGGTGCCGTCGGTTCCGCTTTCCATATAGGTTGCGCGCATTCTGGGGATGGGGTTGTACCTGAAAGACTCCCTCCTTCCGTTTCCTGTCGGGGCGACTCCGTACCAGCTTGCGCTGATACGGTCGTGCAGGTAGGATGTGAGCACTCCGTCCGTTACCATGTATGTCTTCTGCGCGGGTACGCCTTCATCGTCGTATCTGATGGAACCCCTGTTGAATGGAACGGTGCCGTCATCTATGATGTTGATGCCTTCCGGGCAGATGCGCTTGCCCATCCTGTCGGCGAAGACGGACTGCCCCTTGCGGTTGAAGTCGGCCTCGAACGCGTGTCCCATAGCTTCGTGAAGAAGGATTCCCGAGGCTCCCGCCGCCATTACAACGCTCATTTTCCCTCCTTTGGGACGTCGTGCCGCGAAGCGTTCGTCTATTCCCTTGACGGCGAGTCCGACAAGCTCTTCAACAAGGGCGTCATCGAGCATCTCGGGACCTTTCCTGAAACTTCTTGACGCAGTGGATTTCTCCAGTTGACCGCCCTGACTGAAGATGACGGAAATGCTGATGCTTCCCAGGGGACGGCAGTCGCAGGTGAGTTCTCCGAGGGAGTTGTACATCATGATGTCGCTGACCGAGTAGGATAGCATGGCCACTACCTTGATAGCCCTGCTGTCCCTTGCCCTTATGCCTTTGTCTATCTTTTCCAGGAAAGGAACGAAGGAGCCGGAGCTGACGCTGCGCCAGTCTTTCTGCATGGAATAGCTCTGATACGGCTTTGCGTTGCATGCAACGGCTGTGAATCTGCCTGATGAGGCGATACCGGCCGCTGCGCGTGCGGCGGACAGCAGGGACGGGTAATCCGTGGTCTCGGAATATGCGTATCCCGTCCTTTCCCCGGCAAGGACACGTATCCCGCATCCGTAATCGATGTTGAAGCCTCCGGCATTGACTTCTCCGTCACGCAGCAGGAGGTCTGTGTATGTTGTGTCTTCAAAATAGAGGTCACACCAGTCTCCACCTCCCTTGAGACCTTCCGCCACAAGGGATTGAAGCTGGTTTACCGTCAATCCGAATTTGTCTGAATTATTCATCGGGGTGAACAAGTTTCCAGATTGTATCATATTTTTCTTTGTCCCTGACGAAGGGTTCGGAACCGTTTATCCCTTCTGCAACAACGGTAAACGGTGATTTCGAATTGTCTGCCAGTATCCATTTGTCGCATATCGGGATATATGTGCTGAAAAAGTAATCGAGCCCCATCCGGTATCTTCTTCTTACAACGTCAACCGGGATATTGTGTCCTCCGGCTTCCACTCTGGCCTTGACGCGCTTGATTGCGAGTTCCGGAGAGTTCAGCCAGAAATACAGGATTGTGATTTTGTATCCCTTCTGTCTTGCTTCCCTGATTATTCCCATCAGGGATCTTGTTGCAAGAGTGGTTTCTATGCAGAAATCCTCGTTCCTGCCAAGGAGGTATTTGATTTTCATCAGCATGTACCGGCTTGCAGAAATGGATGCGGCTGAAGGGTCAAAAGGAGACAGACTCTTCGCGAACTCGTCGGAATTCACAAATTCCCTGCATTCCAGCATTTCCGGAAGCAGGGTATAAGAAGCCGTTGTTTTTCCGGAACCGTTACAACCTGATATGATGTAAAGCTTAGGCATTGTCTATTCCATATCCGAACAGGGCAAAGTCACCCTTGGCCGGGTCATCGGGGAATATTTCCTTGAACGCCGCGGTTATTTCCAGTGCGGTCTTCAGGTCTTTCTGTTTCCTTTGTGTAAGGCCCAGAGCCACCGCCTGATCGTATACGTGAACGTCGAGCGGAATAATAAGCTCCTCTTTGGAACTGTGCTTCCAGAGTCCCAGATCCACCTTTCCGTCATCCCTCACCATCCAGCGCCTCATCATGTTGATTTTCTTGTTCGGCGCATTCCTGTCTTCCTTCTGCCGGAAAATAATTGACCTGACTTCCTGTTGGGAGAGTTCCTCGAGGCTGTCGTGCCACCTGTACCATTCGCGCAGGCGACGGCATATTCCGGCAACCTCTGACCATTTTATGGTTCTGTGGATGCTTGAATCATCATTCCTGTAGTCCTCGCTCATTATGTAGTCGAGAGGTCTCCACTCCATGTGGTCGAAGAGGCGCTGACAGTCGCGGACTATCATTGCACGGCGTCCCCAGGCGAAATGGGCTGAGAACAGAGCTGCAATCTCAATGTCCTGAAGGCATGCGTCCCTCCGGGCGAATTCCCTTGGAAATGAGATGGGGTCTTCCACAAAATAGAGCGGGTCGTTGTATTTTTCGGCCCACTCCATCAGTTGTTCTTTAAGTCTTTCCGTCATTCCGCTGTTGCCGCTTCAAGTTTCTTGAGCATGGAGAACATGACTATTCCGGCAATGATGCACAATGCCATGAGTATGGTCCAGTTTGCCCAGAGGGGAACGTTGTTCCAGAGCATGGACGGTATGGAACTAAGATAGTTGCCTATAGCAGTTGAGGCGAACCAGAGTCCCATCATAAGTCCTTTGTACTTTGGAGGAGCGACCTTGCTTACGAAGGATATGCCCATGGGGCTGAGCAGCAGTTCGGCGAACGTGAGTACCAGATAGGTGCCGATCAGGTAGGTCGGAACCACCGGGTCAGGAGAAACTCCACCGACGTTAACGAGCTCTGAGGGAGCCGGCTGGCCTTTTGAAGCCAGGAGCATGATGAGATATCCTATTCCGGCAACGAACATTCCGAGCCCTATCTTCTTGGGAGCTGACGGCTCCTTCCCCTTGTTGGCGAGGGCTCCGAAGATTGCCATTGAAATTGGAGTGAGTGCTACCACGAAGAACGGATTGAACTGCTGGAACTGCTGGGGAAGTATGCTCAGCGTTTCCTCCATGTTCGCATACATGGCGTATGCACCTCCCCAGAGAGCTATTGTTGCTGCGGCGCAAATGGCCTTTGCCCTGGAAGTTTCTGACTGGAATGAACCGAACAGAGTATAGATGGACACGGCAATGAGAAGCAGAGGCCAGATGTTGAATCCGAGACGGAGGGGACCGCTCACGGTTGTCTGGGTGTAGTCACGCGCGAAGTAGGTGAGTGACGACCCGTTCTGGTGGAATGCCATCCAGAAGAATATCACTACCGCAAATACGAAGGCCAGAGCCACAATCCTTTCCTTTGTCTGGGCGGGAGTGAGTTCCACAGCGTTTTCGTTGGCTGCGGCCGCCTGCTTGGCATTCACGTCGGTGTGCCTGAACCAGGGTCTGAAAATGAAGTATATGCTTATTGAGAATATCAGTGAAATGCAGGCGACGGCGAAACCGAGATTATATGCAGTTGAAAGATTGTTGATGTAATACTGGCTGAACTGGCTGAGGTCCATGAGCCTTGCAGTTTCTCCCGGCATCATTTCCTGAAGGGCCTGGAGCGTGCTTGTGTCTGCAAGGGTGCCGTTGATGCACTGGTGCGCCAGGGTGGGGATGTCCGCCTTGTAAATGAGGCCGGCGCCCGCAAGATGCCTGTTTGTCAGGGCCGTTGCGGCGGAGGGAGCGAACATCGAACCCAGGTTGATGGCCATATAGAAGAGGCTGAATCCGGAATCTCTCTTTGCACCGTATTTGGGGTCATCATAAAGGTTTCCTGTCATCACCTGCAGGTTTCCCTTGAACAGACCGGTTCCTACGGCTATGAGGAATAGCGCTCCTGTCATAAGGGCGAGGGCGAATCCGCGGTTGGCGAAGGCATCGGTGGGAATGGCCAGGAAAAGATATCCGGCGAACATTACGCAAACACCGGTGACCACGCATTTGCCGAAGCCTATCCTGTCGGCAATCCATCCTCCGATGACGGGCATGAAATAGACTGCTGCGAGGAATATCGCGTAGAACTGTCCCGCTGCGGATGCGGAGAAACCGAATTTGGCCTGAAGAAACAGCAGGAAGATAGCCAGCATCGTGTAATAGCCGAACCTCTCTCCCGTATTGGCGAGGGCCAGAGCGTACAAACCTTTGGGTTGACCTTTGAACATAACGTAAACTTATTAATGTTGTAGATTAGACAAAGATAATAAAAAATGGTATATTTGCCTATATGAAGAGTTTCGGCTATTATGTTATAAGGGGGCTTTTATTCCCCCTGTCCCATCTTCCACTTGGATTCCATCGCGCTTTTTCCCGTTTTGCAGGCTGGCTTATGCACTCGGTTTTCCATTACAGGAGGGATGTTGTAATGATTAACCTGTCAAGAAGTTTTCCGGACAAGAAATATGACGAGCTTGATTCTATATGCAGAATGGCATACAGGCGCATAGCAACAATTTTCTGTGAAGCCATCTGGTTCGGGTCCGCAACTCCCGGGAAACTGAAAAAAGCCCGCATAGCGGAAATCGACAACCCGGAACTTCTCAACAGTTTTATTGACAAGGGGAAAAGCGTATTCGTCCTGACTTCCCACTGCGGAAACTGGGAGTTGCTCGGCGGCTACAAGTCATATGCCCGTACACAGGCCCTTTCCATCCCGGAAAATGACATATGCGTTGTTTACAAGGAGCTGTCAAGCAGGGCCTGGGACCAGTTTATGTTCCGCAACAGACTTGCTCCAATTGCGGACAAAACCCATTACGATGGACTTGTCGAGTCTTTTCATATAATGAGGTATGCTTACAGGAACAAAGATGTCCCCAAGATTTATAATTTCATAAATGACCAGTCTCCATACTCCGAATCATCAAAGGTGAAGGTCAATGACTTCATGCATCAGACCACCTATTCCATGAACGGGGCCCCCGCTCTTGCAAAGCTCTTCGGCACAGCTCTGGTCTATCTGAACATGAAGGTCAATGACAACGGCAGTTATACCATGCATTTCACCACTATCGCCGAGGATGCTTCCCTTATGGAGGTTAAAGATATGCTTGATGCATATTACGGATTGCTTCAGAAGGATCTGGAAGAGCAACCGTGGAATTATCTCTGGACACATAAACGTTGGAAAATATGACAATAAAAGACTTGAAACCGAGCATGGTTTGGAATAATTTCCATCTGCTCACGCAATGCCCGCGCCCTTCCAAGCACGAGGAAATCGTGCGCGCTTTCCTTCTTGACTGGGGAAAATCCAGGGGTGTCGAAACTTTCGCTGATGAAACAGGTAACGTGATAATGCGTATCCCTGCAACCCCCGGTTATGAAAACCGCAAAGGTGTAATTCTCCAGGGCCATATGGATATGGTTCCCCAGAAGAATTCCAATATCGTCCATGATTTTGAGAAAGACCCTATACAGACATGGATAGACGGCGATTGGGTACGTGCAAAGGGAACCACCCTTGGTGCCGACAATGGTCTTGGCGTTGCGATGGCAATGTCTGTGGCAGAATCGAAAGATATACCGCACGGTCCTGTTGAGATACTCGTCACCTATGATGAAGAAACCGGAATGACCGGAGCCCAGGCTCTTAAACCGGGAGTTCTCAAGGGAGATATACTGATCAACCTCGATTCGGAGTCGGAGGGAGAGTTCTATGTGGGTTGTGCGGGAGGACTTGACGCAACCGCGCATTCCACTTACAGGCCCAAGGACAAACCTGCAGGCCATGAATGCTGGTCACTTGTGGTGAAGGGTTGCCAGGGCGGACATTCCGGCATGGATATCATACTCTGCCGCGCCAATGCAAACAAACTTGCCGCCCGTATTGTATATGCACTTCTGAAAGAAGGACTTGCAAAGCTTGTGGATCTTGAGGGCGGCTCTCTCAGGAATGCCATACCGCGTGAGTGCGAGGCTACGGTTTACATTCCCTCCGGGAAGGTGCCGGAAGCCTGTGCCGTTGTGGAGAAGGCCACTGCCGCACTCAAGGCCGAGTATGCCGTCACCGATCCTAATCTTGATGTTGTTTTCAAGCCTTACAAGGCCGCTCCCGGCGTTGCATGCGATCCCCGTGACTGCAAGTATGTAGGGGAAAATACCGCAGTCAGATTCATACAGGCCATTCTTGCGTGCCCGGACGGAGTTGAGAGGATGAGCGACACCCTTCCCGGAATGGTCGAGACGTCCAACAATATGGCGATGGTCAAGATTTACAGGGGAGAGTTCTTTGTGAAGAGCCTTATGAGAAGTTCCGTAGACAGCGCAAAGGATGCACTGGCCGACAAGCTTGCAAGCGTATTCGCCCTGGCCGGTATCAAGACTGAGTTTACAGGAGGTTACAGCGGTTGGGCTCCCAATCCGGATTCGGCCATTCTTGCCACAATGAAGGAGGTTTATGCCAAACAGTTCGGCAAGGAGCCTCTTGTAATGGCGATACATGCCGGACTTGAGTGCGGAATTCTTTCCGGTGCATACCCCAACTGGGATATGGTTTCGATGGGCCCGACACTGCTCAGCCCCCATTCTCCGGACGAGCGTGCCTATATCCCTTCCGTTCAGAAGGTTTGGGATTTCCTGAAAGCCGTGCTGGCTTCCATCCCTGAAAAATAATATCCGATTGAAATAAGTACGGGCAGGCTTCTACTCAATTGAAGTCTGCTCGTATGGTATTGAGGCCAGACCTCCGATGGCTGTCTCCTTGTAAAGGCTCGGGATATCCTTGCCTGTCCTTTTCATCGTGTCAACCACCTTGTCGAAGGAAACCAGATGCTTGCCGTCACTGAGAAGCGAGTAGAGACTTACATCCAGAGCGCGAAGGGCCGCAATGGGATTCCTTTCTATGCAGGGGATCTGAACCAGACCGCAGATGGGGTCGCAGGTTAGTCCGAGATTGTGTTCCATAGCCATTTCCGCAGCACATTCAATCTGCTGAGGAGACCCTCCGAAAAGCTGGTTTACCGCAACGGCCGCCATTACACAGGCACTGCCAACTTCTCCCTGGCAGCCGACTTCCGCTCCGGAAATCGATGCATTGGTCCTGATGATGTTACCGAACAGGCCTGCTGTGGCCAGAGCTTTGAGAATGTCTTTGTCGGAAAAACCATGAGCTTCCTTCATATGGTACAGAACTGCCGGAACAATGCCGCAGGATCCGCACGTGGGAGCGGTCACGACAATGCCGCCTCTGGCATTCTGTTCGGCAACTGCAAGAGCGTAGGAACATACGAGAGCCCTGCTCTTCAATGTGTCCTTGAAACCTGAAGCGCGGGTATGGTATTGTTTTGCCTTGCTGCGCAGCCGCAGGCATCCGGGCAGTCTCCCGTCATTCTCCAGACCTTCCCTCACGCAGTTCTGCATGGCCTCCCATGCGGTTTGGAGATACTCCCATATCCCTTCTTCGTGCGATTCGACATATTCCCAGAACGACAGGCCCTCCTTTTCGATGAACTCCTGAATCTCTGTCATATGGTTTATGGGATAGACATCCTTTTCAATGTCGTTCCTGTCGGAGGGACCTTCGGACAGATTGCCCCCTCCTATACTGTAAACACGCCATTCACCGATAAGACTGCCTTGAGAATCAAAAGCCTCGAACAGCATACCGTTGGTATGATATTCCGGAACCACATCCGCTCTCCACACTATCTCGGTTTCGACCGGAGAAAGCGATTTCATGACAGCCTTGTCCGTCATGTGCCCTTTTCCTGTGGCGGCCAGACTTCCGTAAAGCGTCACCCTGAACCGCGAAGCCGACGGGTGCCTCCCCTTGAATATATCCGCAGCCTTGCATGGACCCATGGTATGGCTGCTGGACGGTCCCATGCCTATTTTGTATATGGATTTTATGCTGTCCACACTATTTCTCCTTCAATTCGGCCAGAATTCTTGCTGCACTGTAATCTGGCCAGGTGACGAGAACGTTGGACTGTCCGTCCTCTTTGTTGAGGATAATCTGGAACTTGGCTTCCTTGCCGTATCCTACCACAATGCCTTTGCCCTTGATGAGATATGACTGCGGGAAATTTTCAACGACGATGTCTTCATTTTTGAAGGATATCTTGTTGTCGGCAATCTTTATTGTGTTGTTCTTGGTATTGATGTTGATCCTGTCGTTGACTTTCCCGTTTGAGAACTTCTTGTTTCCGGCTATTCCGTCTGCCGCTGACTTTCCCAAAACAGTTATCTTTGTGACGGTAAGGTCATAATTGGTTCTCCCGGACCAGTTGTCCTGCGAAAAAGCTGTGATTCCCGGAAGAAATGCAAGCAGGCAGAGAATTAACACTTTTTTCATATAGTCCCACGTTTGATTTTCAAATTGTAAATATACCGATTCTTTTTAATATCTTTACAATCTCAAAGTGAATTAGATGATAAAGAGCCACAAAATCATAGCCTGTTCATTTGCTGTATTGTTCATGCTGACGGCTGTGCTGACTTCTGAAGATTTTAACTCCCTCTGGATTGTTCCAGCATCCATGCTGCTGGCCTTTGCCGTATATCTGACGGCGGGACGCAGAAGCCTGATAGGCTTTTCCATAAGTTTCATTCCTGCCCTTGTGTTGTGGCTGCTTGCCCGGAAATGTTCAGGATGTGCATGTTTTTGCACAGTCGCCGTACTTTCCTTTATGTGTGCCATTGCCGTACGGGTGCTGGGCCCGAAAATTCCTCAGGCCAGGGAGTCGACAAGGACTTGGATAGGCTGCGGCATCCTGCTCGTTATTCTTTCCATGATGCCGGCTGCTTTGATTTGATGTTATGAAGGAACTGCACGAAATACTTGAGGCACCGGATGTGCCCTCCCTTCTTGAACTTCAGAATTCTTTTCTGGAGATCTTCAAGGGATATGAGGTCTCTTTCAAAAGATATTTTCTCAGTTCCGCCGCTCAGCGTCGGGAATTTCCTGAGGAAACAGTTCCCGTATCGTATATTGTCCAGCCGCCGCTTGACGGCAATTCGGTTGCCGTTTGGATTTATCTTGTAAAGGACCCGGAAATTGAACTTGTATGGAAGTCCGGTGCTGTCAGTTCTCTTGACGGATCGGAAAACCAGACACGTGAGATTCTTGAAGAATATGAGTCGGAACTTTTGTCGCGCGGTCTTTCATTCCGGGAGAACTGTGTACGTACCTGGTTCTTCGTCCACGACATAGATAACAACTACGCCGGAATGGTGAAGGCCAGGCGTGAGAACTTCGAATCCGAGAACCTTATTCCGTCGACCCATTATATAGCGAGTACGGGAATATGCGGCAGCCCTGTGACGGAGGGAGCCCTTGTCCAGATGGATGCGCTGTCTGTATGCGGAGACTTCAGTCAGCGCTACCTGTATGCTCCCGCGTATCTGAATCCGACCTATGAGTACGGGGTCACCTTCGAAAGGGGGGTTCGCCTCGACTTCGGAGGGAACAGAATGATCTTCATTTCGGGCACAGCCTCAATAGACAACCGGGGGCGTGTCGTGCACGTTGGGGATGTGGTGGCACAGACCTTCAGGATGTGGCAGAACGTAGAGGCCCTTCTGGCGGAGGGCGGAAGCGGATGGGAGGATGTACAGATGATGCTCGTCTACCTCAGGAATGCCGAGGACTATTCTCTGGTTGCCCCTCTTTTCGAGGAAAGATTCCCCGGAGGGACATATGTGATACTTCAGGCTCCTGTCTGCAGACCCGACTGGCTTATAGAGATGGAGTGCATAGCCTGCTAGCCTTTCCGGCAACCAGATCCACTGTCTTCTCCGTATTTCCGCATTTTACTACAATTTCTTGAGAAACAGGACTTTGCAGCGTGATTTCAACTTTGTTGCAGTCCCATTTGCAGTTAACTGTAATGTTGCCGCGAGCCTTGAGACCCTTGAACGAGCCTTCTTCCCAGCAGTCGGGTATCGCCGGAAGCAGTTCAACGATTCTGAGGCCGTTCCCGTTTCTGCGGTGGCTTTGCAGAAGCATTTCCATTACACCCGCGCTTCCGCCGAAGTTGCCGTCTATCTGGAAAGGCGGATGTGCGCAGAACAGGTTGGGATAGGAACCTGCCTCGTCTCCATTGTATTTTTCGTGCAGGCCTTCCGTGTAAACCGGTGCCAGCAGCTGCTTGAGCATATAATAGGCATGGTTGCCGTCGCCGATGCGGGCCCAGAAGTTGATTTTCCAAGCGCGTGACCAGCCGGTGCCGCCATCGCCCCTTCTTTCCAGAGTCTTCCTGCAGGCTTCGATGAGCTCGGGACTGTCTATCGTCGTCCCGGGGTGCAGACCGAACAAGTGGCTTACGTGGCGGTGTTGGATGTCTATCTCCTCGTAGTCTTCCAGCCATTCCTGAAGATATCCTCCTTCCGCTATTTTCATGTCCGGCATTCTTGATGCCGTAACCATAAGATTGTCTGCAAATGCACTGTCCTCGCCAAGAATGTCGGAGGCTTGCTTCACTGCGCCGAATATCTCCTTGCATATCTGGGTATCCATAGTGGGCCCTGCGCAAATCTGACATGCTTCTCCGTTGATGAAAAAGCCGTTTTCCGGCGAAGAGCTCGGGCCCGTGACGAGATGACCGTCCATCTCGAACAGGCTGGCCTGCAGGAACTCGGCGGCACCGCGCAGGGTAGGGTAGACTCTGCGCAGGTAGTCCTCATCCAAGGTGAACTGATAGTGCTCCCACATCTGCAGTGCGGCCCAGGCTCCACCGGTAAGGGAGGCGCCCCACATCGGATTTTCTGCCGGTGCGGTGAAGTGCCATACGTTTGCAAGTACGTTTGCCGTCCATCCCGGGATGCCTCCGTAGAAGTCCCTGGCTGTTTTTTCTCCGGACGGAACCAGACCTTCGATGTATGATGTGAACGGTAGGTCGGCTTCCGGAAGATTGCCTGCCTGTGCCGGCCAGTGGTTCATCTCCACGTTGATGTTCATATGGTAGTCGCCGTTCCATGGCGTACTGCATCCGTCAGCCCAGATGCCCTGAAGGTTGGGGGGCAGGGTGGCGCGTGCGGTGGATGCTATCAGAAGGTACCTGCCGTATTGGGCATACAGGGCCGCACTGTCCCTGATGTCCAGTTCCACACGGTCGAAGAGTTCCCTGTGCGCGGCTGTCTGCCTGCTCTTCAGGCTTTCAAAGGAATGTCTGGAAGCATTGTCCAGCGTGCTGTCTACCGCAGCTTCCGGATCTGCATGATTGTAGGATGTGGCGGCTGCTATGAGAATGACGGTTCGGGAGGCATCATCGACGATTATGCTGTCGGCCTCCGCACTGATGTGACCGTTGCCGCATACAAGTGCCTTGCATACATAATGTACCCCGTTGTTCGGCTGTCCCGGCTGTTCCTTTCCAGATGCCAGTGTGCCCTGCATCGTAATGGTGTTGCCTTCGGCCGTAACGCATGCATCCTTTTCCCTTGTCAGCCTGATGCCCATTGAGCCGCGTTTGCTTCCGCACAGGCTGATTGCCACTACGTCATCCGGTATTGACGCCAGGTATTCACGTTCCACTGTTCCTTTCCCGAGCTTGAATCCGGTTCTTGCAATGCTGTTGCGAAGGCTCAGGTTGCGATGGTATTCAGTTACCGGTTCAACTATGTCATGATGCGTGATTTCAACGGCTCCAAGAGTCTGGTACTGGCCGTATTGCGGGTTCTCGCCTCCGCCGCCCGCACATACGAAATGCTTCCACATCAGTTGCTGCGCCTCCACATTCTTTCCCTCAATCAGTTTGCGGCGTATTTCGGGGAGCCACTCCGATGCTTCCGGATTGACGGGGTCCCACTCGCTGCCGCTCCACATACTCTCCTCGTTGAGCACTATGTGTTCCTTTGTGATCCCCCCGTCCGGCATGGCTCCTATGCGTCCGTTGCCGAGGGGAAGCGTTTCCTCCCATATTTCTGCGGGTCTGTCGATTGTAACTGCCAGTCTGTCATTCGGTGTACCGGTTGAACATGAGATTACTGTGAGAACGGAAATCAGGAGTGCGGCTTTTTTCATGTATGTCTTTGATTTGTTTTGCAAATATAAAAAAATCCGGCTCATCAAGAACCGGATTCCTTTATTTTACAGTTGGATGTGAGCTATTCGGCGACAACTTCCACGTTAACTGTTGCGAACACGCCTTTGTAGCACTTTACTTTTGCCTCGTAATTGCCGAGTTCCTTGATTTCAGGAACAGTGACGTTCTTCTTGTCAACGTCTGCTCCCTTTGCTGCAAGGGCCTCTGCCACCTGTGCTGCTGTAACGGAACCGTAGAGCTTGCCTTCTTCGCCAACTTTTGCTGCGATCTTGACTTCGATTGCGGCAATCTTTGCTGCAAGGGCCTCTGCATCTGCTACGAGCTTAGCCTCTTTATGTGCTCTCTGACGAACGGTCTCCTCATGCTGCTTGAGCGCTGACTTCGTAGCCACTGTAGCAAAACCCTGAGGAACGAGATAATTGAGAGCGTAACCTGTCTTGACTTCTACCACTTCTCCGGCCTCGCCGAGATTGGCAACTTCTTTCTTAAGGATGATCTTCATAACTCTCGATTATTTAAGGAGGTCAGTAACATAAGGAAGGAGGGCGATTGAGCGGGCGCGCTTAATTGCCTGAGCGACTTTGCGCTGGAACTTGAGGGAAGTACCGGTGATGCGGCGAGGGAGAATCTTGCCCTGCTCGTTGAGGAACTTCTTAAGGAACTCCGGATCCTTATAGTCGATATACTTGATGCCTGCTTTCTTGAAACGGCAGTATTTTTTCTTGCGAACCTCTACGGTAGGAGGATTCAGATAACGGATTTCGTTGTTCTCTATGTTTGCCATAATTTATTTCTCCTCATCTGCTTTAGGTTCAACTTCTGCCTTGGGCTCTTCCTTGGGTGCAGCGGCCTTTTCAGCCTTCTTTGCACGGCGATGCTCTGCATATGCAACGGCATTCTTGTCAAGAGCGACTGTGATGAAGCGGATGATGCGCTCGTCACGGTGATACTGGGTCTCGAGTGTTGCGACAAACTCGGGATTTGCCTTGAATTCAATCAGGTGGTAAAATCCTGATGTCTTGTGCTGGATGGGGTATGCAAGCTGCTTGAGACCCCAGTCCTCCTGGTACACGATTTCTCCACCGTTGTCGGTGATGAGGCTTGTGTACTTGGCAACCGCTTCCTTCATCTGAGCTTCAGACAAAACGGGAGTTGCAATGAAAACGGTTTCGTACTGTTTGATCATTTTTTTGAAAATTTATTTAAAATAAAAGCCCCTTTTTACATAAGGGGCTGCAAATATACTAAATATATTTAATGTGTGCAAAATTTCTCGGGATGCCTTGCTGTATAACCCTTTGCTTCATAATGTGCCTGGATTTTTTCCGTGTCTTCCCTGGCATTGTCCGATGTGTCGAATCTCTCGCCTCTTCCTATATGTTTCGTTTTCCAGTCAAAGTATCCGAGATATACGGGGCAGTTCAGGGCTTTCGCTATCAGGTGGTAGCCCGTCTTCCATTTGTGCACCGGCTTGCGTGTGCCTTCCGGAGCAATGCAGATATGAAATTCCCCCTTGGACTCTTCCGCGGCGCTGATTACGCTTCTTACGACGGTGGCCCCGTTGCTGCGGTCTACGGGAATGCATCCGACCTTCTTCAGGAGAGGGCCGACGGGCCAGAAGAAGAATTCCTTCTTAATCATGATATGCGCCGTATGGCCGATCCCGGTATAATACAGATAGGATACGAAAAAATCCCCTATGCTTGTGTGCGGTACTCCGAGTATCACGCATTTCTCCTCGGGAGCCGCTCCGTAGTCTACTGTCCATCCCATTTTCTTAAGGAGATGGGCGCAGAATTTCTGCCAGTGTGTCATGTCATTGAATGTTTATGTCTTCGAGCTCTTCTTCCGAACGCAGGTTGGCGCGGATGAAATTCTGTCTTTCTATGGTGTTGTCGCCCATATAGAAGGCCATTATGTCGGATATTGACTCCTCATCTGCCAGTTTGACGATGTCCAGCCTCATGTTCTCTCCGATGAAGTCGGCGAATTCGTTGGACGAGATTTCTCCCAGACCCTTGAAGCGTGTTATTTCCACGCCGTTCTTAAGGTCTTTGACAGCTTTCTCCTTTTCATCTATGGAATAGCAGTATCTGTTTTCCTTTTTGTTGCGAACACGGAAGAGGGGCGTCTGAAGGATGTGCACGTGGCCGCGTCTGATGAGGTCGGGGTAGTATTTCATGAAGAAGGTGAGCACCAGCATTCTGATGTGCATTCCGTCATCATCGGCATCGGTGGCCACGATGATGTTGTTGTACCTGAGGTTCTCCAGGTCATCCTCTACGCCGAGCGCCGATACCAGCAGGTTCAGCTCTTCGTTTTCCGCGACCTTCCTATGGCTCTCCTTATAGCAGTTTATGGGCTTTCCGCGCAGGGAGAACACTGCCTGATTATTGGCGTTGCGGGCCTTGGTGATGGTTCCGCTCGCGGAATCTCCCTCAGTGATGAATATGCTTGAGGCCTCAATGTCTTCCTGTGTCTTTTCCGTTACCTTGTCATTGAAATGATAGCGGCAGTCGCGGAGCTTCCGGTTATAGACGTTTGCCTTCTTGTTGCGCTCGCGCGTCTTTTTCTGGATTCCGGAGATTTCCTCGCGCTCCTGCTGGCTTGATTTGATTTTCTCTTCTATCACCGGTACCAGTTCCTTGTGTACCGTGAGATAGTCGTCAAGTGCTTTGGATACGAAATCATTCACGAATGAACGTATGGTCTGCCCGTGCTCTCCGGTGGCCGGTTTCTCCCACATATAGGTTGAACCGAGCTTCATCTTGGTCTGCGCCTCGAATGTGGGTTCCTGTATCTGTATGCTTATAGCTCCCACGACTCCCTGACGGCAGTCTTCCGGAGCGTAGTTCTTCTTGAAGAATTCCTTGAGAGTCTTTGCTATGGCTTCCCTGTATGCGGCGAGGTGGGTGCCTCCGTCCCTGGTGTTCTGACCGTTGACGAAGGATGAAATGTTCTCTCCATAGGAATTGCCGTGGGTGAGTACTATTTCTATGTCTTCACCTTCAAGATGTACAGGAGGGTATAGCGGCTCTTCGCTGATGTTTTCGTTGACGAGGTCAAGCAGACCGTTTTCAGACTTGTAGGAGACTCCGTTGAAGACCAGAGTCAGCCCTTTCTTGAGGTAGGAGTAGTTCTTTACCATAGTCTCCACGAAGTCCATGTTGAAACTGAAATCCTTGAAAAGGGCGGCATCCGGGAAGAATTCCACGAGCGTTCCGTTCTTCTCCCTGGTGGATTCGCGTCCGCTCTCTTTCAGCTCGCCTCTCTCAAAGCGGGCCCATGCGCATTCCCCGTCACGATGGGAGCATACATAGAAACTTTCTGACAGGGCATTGACCGCCTTGGTTCCCACACCGTTCAGACCTACTGATTTCTTGAAGACCTTGTCGTCGAACTTGCCTCCGGTGTTGAGTATGCTGACGGCCCTGACAACGGCATCGAGAGGAATGCCGCGTCCGAAATCACGCACGCGCACGTGGTTGTCCTCGATTCCTATCTGTATCTGCTTGCCGAAACCCATTGCGAACTCATCTATGGAGTTGTCGACGATTTCCTTCAGGAGCACATATATGCCGTCGCTTGGATTGCGACCGTCTCCAAGCCGTCCGATGTACATTCCCGGACGCATCCTGATATGCTGGACCCCTTCCAGCGTGCGGATGGTTTCACCGGTATAGTTGGTCTGAACTTCTTCTGCCATTTCGCTATTTTTTTGTCACGTTCCCCTTGATGTGGAGAATCGTCGGTTTCTTGGTGTCCGTGGTGTAGACTGTCAGGGTTTTGTCGAACGGGTATGGACCGTCATTGTTGGTAAATGTCACATTGATGGTCCCGCTGCCTCCCTGAGGGATGCTTTCCTTGGTCCACTTGGCATTTGTGCATCCACAGGATGTTATTACCGTCAGAATGGTCACGGGCTCCTCTCCCGTATTCTTCAGGGTGAAACAACAGGTCTGCGGACCGTCGGACTCCTTGATTGTCCCGAAGTCGTGGACTGTCTTGTCGAACTGGATATGGGCAGCCGCCATAATGGCAAGCGCCATAAGTAATGCTTTCATAACTTCACAAAGTTACTACAAATTTCTTTCAGCGGAAATTTTGATTATTGTTATTTTTACTATTAAATTTGTGAACAAATAACATTTTAAGATTATGGCATATAAAATTTCTCCAGACATCTGTGTGGCATGTGGAACTTGCCAGGGTGAGTGCCCTTCAGGCGCTATCAAGGAAGGTGACGTTTATTCAATTGATCCCGAAGTCTGCATCAGCTGCGGTACCTGCGCTGACGCCTGCCCTATGGGAGCCATCTCACCGGAAGAATAAGAATACCACAAGATAATTCAACAGGGGTGACATCAAAGTTGATGCCACCCCTGTTGAATTATACCTCCGCCGGTCTGCTATTGCTCCGGTCTCATTACAAGCTCGATGAAGTTTCCGGATTCGATCAGTTCGGTGGCGGCAGCCTTGACTTTCTCGGGAGTCAGTTCTGCAACAGCCTTTTCGTATTGCTCCACATAATCGTTGATTCCGTACTTTGTGCTCATCTCAATGGCATTGGTCCAGAAAGCATTCCTCAATTTGCTTTCAGGGATGTTCTTCTCAAGATTCTTTACGGTCTTGTCGAATTTCTCTGCGTCAGGACCGTTCTCCGCAACCCCCTTGAGTCCTTCGACGGCAAGTTCGCGCAGTCTGCCTGACTGCTCTTCGTTGGTCTCGAAAGCCACCTGAAGGAATCTTGTCTCGTACGGAGCATTGCTGACAACCGCTGATGAGCTGGCTCCGTAGGTTCCGCCTTCCTCTTCCCTGAGGGTCTCGGTATAAATCATATTGAGAATATATGACAGCGCGTCATATGAAACCTTTGCATCTACAGAGTACGGTTTGTCTGATTTGTAGACATGAACTACGGTAACCTTCGGGGCTTCCATCTTAGTGCGGAAATCGTTAATTTTCTTTCCGCTTACCATTCCGTCGTTGCAGTATTTCCAGTCGGTGGCTTTCTTTCCTTTGTCAAGTGAGCCGATATATTTCTGCACGAGAGGCAGAATGTCCTCCTTCTTGAAATCTCCGACGATGACGGCGGTAGCGCCTGCGGCATCCTTGAAGAGCTCCCTGTAAACGCGTTCAAGTGTCTGGAGATTTGCCTTTGCAAGATTTTCCTCGTTGATGAGAATGCGGCGTCCGGAGTTATAGACGGTCTTGTAGATTTCTTCCTGAAGCCTGAAATTGGACTGCTTTACAATGTTGGGGAGAACTGCCTGAATCTGCTTGATTCCCTGATTGTATTCATCGGCGTCGAAACGGGGGGCGGTGAAATACAGATATGCAAGCTGGAATGCTGTCTCTATGTCCTTTACCGTAGAACTTGCACTTACTCCGTGCGTGTATGAAGAAATGAAAGGGGAAGCGTAAACCTGCTTTCCGGCAAGCATCTTGCTTACTGTAGTTGCAGGGAATTCACCGATTCCGCTATTGTTTACATAAAGACCCCATACGTTGTCTTCAAATGAGAAGAGGTCCGCATCTGCGATGAGGCTCTTTCCTCCCTTCTTGTATATTTCTATGCTGATCTTGTCTTTCTCGCAATCTGTGGGGAGAAGTACGACTTTGACTCCATTCTTGAGAATGATTTCCTCTGAACCGTAAACGGAGGGCTTTGCAGATTTCACAGCGCTTCCCTTGAGGGTTGCGGGGTCAAGGAAGGCAGTGGGGATTTTTTCTCCTTCCACCTGCTCTATTTCAGCGTTGCTTACCTTATTGATAACAGCGGCGATCTGCTCTTCTGTAGGGTTCACGAGACCTTCTTTGGCCGGTCCGAAATAAACGGCCACCATATTGTCCGGAGTGATGATGGACTGGGCTACCTGGTTTACCATGGCGGTCTGGAGCTGAGGCATTATCATCTGCACAACCTGAAGCTTGGTGGCAGGCTCCATAAATGACTTGTTGTCGAAGAAGTTATAGATCATGGGATAAATGAACTCGGGGTTCTTGCGTGTCTCAGCCTTGTTGGCTGCACTTTCATAGCGGGATACGAGTTCCGTCTTTGCACGCTCCACCTCATCCTCGGAGAAACCGAAACGCTTCATCTTCTCGATTTCCGTCATGAGTGCCTCGAATGCTGAAAGGATGTTTTCGTCCTTGTCGGATACGGAACCTTCTGCGCAGTCAAGTGTCTCAATCTCATTGGAAATTCCGAAATCTGCGCTGATGAAAGGCGCATCAGGTCTTGCGGCAAGGTCTGAAAGACGTTCGTTCATCACGTGGCCTATGATTTCCTTGAGAAGATCGGTCATAAGGCCTACGGCTGTGCTGTTGTATGCCTCCGGCTGCGCTTCGCTCTTCCAGAATACGTTGATGCTTGAACTTGTGGTCTCGGGATCGGTGATGACGCCTATGATGGGCTCGGCGTTGTCCGGAACCTTTATTACGTCTTTCGGTTTGGGATTGACGGGTGCCGGGATGTCTGCGAATATCTCCTTGATGCTTGCCTCCACCTTGTCCACGTCTATGTCTCCCACGACGAGAAGGGCCTGGTTGTCGGGACGGTACCATGTCCGGTAGAAGTTGGTGAGACTCTCATATTTGAAGTTCTCCAGCTGCTCCTGACTTCCTATGAGGGAAACGCTTTCATACGGAGTGCCCTTGAAGAGATATTTCTTGAGTTCCATGTAGTTGCGCCATCCGGCAGTGTTGCGTGAGCGCTTTTCTTCAATTATGACTCCTCTTTCAGCGTCTATTTCCTTGGGATCGCAAGTGACGAAGTGTGAGTAGTCGTGCATGATGAGGATGCAGGTGTCAACTACGCCGGGACGGGTCAGCGGAATGTTGTTGAGCATATATATTGTCTGCTCTATTCCGGTGGAAGCGTTGACGTTCCCTCCGAAGCTGGCTCCAATGCTTTCAAGCCAGTTCAGAATACCTTTCCCCGGGAAGTTCTTTGTTCCGTTGAAGCACATGTGCTCCAGAAAATGTGCAAGTCCGTCCTGATCCGGAGCTTCCTGAATGGCTCCGACGTTTGTTGCAAGATAGAATTCTGCACGCTGGGCCGGTTTGTCGTTATGACGGATGTAATACGTCATTCCGTTGTCGAGTCTGCCGATTTTTGTTGCAGGGTCATTGGGCAGGTTCTGGAGCTGCTGTCCGGAAACTGCACCGGCGGCGCAGAACAGCGCCGCAAAAACTAAAACTAACCTTTTCATATAAAATGAATCTATTTACAGTATAAGACGCAATGTAGCAATAATTACTACAATAATTATACATTTTTAGTATATATTTGCGGCAATTATGTTTGAAGATTTCAGACTGAAGGTTTTTGTGAAGGTGGCGGAACTTGGCAGTTTCACTGCTGCCGCTCGTGCGCTTGGGGTTAGTCAACCTGCTGTGAGCCAAAATATTGCTGAGCTGGAAAAGACTTTGAACACCACACTTTTCGAGCGGACGAAGGGACAGGTGATACTGTCCGGACAGGGCAGGCTTATGGAGGACTACGCCAGGCAGATCCTCCACTGGTACTCGGTTGCGGAGGATGCTCTGCGAAACGGACCGTGCAGTCCTCTTGTCTTGCCCGTCGATGAACTCTCCGATGCGCAGATATGGTCTTCGAACGGTGACCTGCATATTACATTCAAGAAAAAATGAACAGTATTCTTATTAAAAACGTCCTGCTCGACGGCCGCAGGACTAACGTTCTCGTTGAAGGAAACAGATTCGCAAATCTCGATGCCCCGGCGGAATGCTGTGCGGAGGAGGTTTATGATGCAGAGGGCCTGGCCATTGTCCCTGCTCTCTACAACACCCACAATCATGCTGCGATGACCTTGTTGAGAGGCTATGGAGATGACAAGCCTCTCAAGGTCTGGCTTGAAGAATATGTATGGCCTTATGAAGACAAACTTACGGCTGAGGATATCCAGCGTGGAAGCGCCTTGGCTGTCAAGGAAATGAAAGCTTCCGGAAGTGTGTTCTTCTCCGATATGTATTTCGATATAGAGGGAACCATAGAAGAAGTCGCAAAATCCGGGATGAGGGCTGCGATAGGCATAACATTCCTTGATTATCACAGCAAGAGCCAGAGAGATGAGAAACTGGCCCGGATCAAGGAATGGAAAGACCCGACAGGAGGACGTATCCAGCTGGCAGTCTGCCCGCATGCCATATATACTGCCGGAGAGGAAACCTTCCGCAAGGCGGTGAGTGCCGCCCGGGAGAACGGGTTGAAGATTCATACTCACCTGAGCGAGACACGTCAGGAGGTGGAGGACTGTCTCAAGGCTCACGGTACAACTCCCGTCCGATATCTGGACAGTCTCGGCGTTCTCGGCCCCGATGTGATTGCCGCTCATTGTGTCCACGTGGATAAGGAGGAGTGGGACATTCTTGCCGAAAGGGGAGTCACTGTAGCTCATTGCCCCTGTTCCAACATGAAGCTCGGCAGCGGTCGTTTCCCGTATGAGCTTGCCGTGGCTTCCGGATGCAGAATCACTCTCGGTACTGACGGCCCGTCATCGAACAATAATCTGGATTTGAGAGAGGAGATGAAGTTTGCCGCTCTTCTGGCAAAGGTTGCAGGCGATCCATCCCTCGTTCCTGCCGCTGAGGTATTCAAATGGGCGACTGTTAACGGGGCCCGGGCTTTCGGCATTGACGGAGGTGAGATAAAGGTTGGAAAACTTGCCGATGCAATCCTGCTCGACATGAAAAAAGAGAGGTTGCAGCCGTGCCACAACCTCATCTCCAACTGGGTTTATTCCGCCGACAGCAGTTGCATTTCTGCAACGCTGTGCGACGGCAAATTCATTTAGTCTGCAAGTTTCTTGTAAGTCTCCAGCCTTATCTTTGCAAACTCCTCTGTCTTCTGCAGAAGTTCCTCCGCCTTGTCGGGGAAGAGTTTGTAAAGAGATGCGAACCTGACTTCTCCCTTGAGGAAATCCTGGAACTTGGTCCAGTCGGGTTCCTTGGAGTCGAGTGAGAACGGGTTCTTGCCCTGCTCCGCGAGATCGGGGTTGAAGCGGTACAGATGCCAGTATCCGCAATCTACTGCAAGTTTTTCCTCTTTCTGGCTGAGTCCCATGCCGGCCTTGAGTCCGTGGTTGATGCAGGGGGCGTATGCAATGATGAGAGAAGGTCCGTCATAGGCTTCCGCCTCTTTTATGGCGTTCATATACTGAACCGGACTTGCTCCCATTGCCACCTGTGCAACGTAGACGTATCCGTAGCTCATGGCCATCATTCCGAGGTCCTTCTTGCGGATCTTCTTGCCTGATGCTGCGAATTTTGCGATTGCTCCGGCGGGAGTAGCCTTCGATGACTGTCCTCCGGTGTTGGAATACACTTCCGTGTCAAGTACAAGTATGTTGACGTTCTCTCCGCTGGCGAGCACGTGGTCGAGTCCGCCGTAACCTATATCGTAGCTTGCGCCGTCACCGCCGAATATCCACTGGCTGCGTGCAGGTATGTACTGCTTGAGTGCCAGAATGGACTTGCAGGTGTCGCATCCGCATTTCTCCATCATGGGAACGAGGGCGTCGCAGACTTCACGGGTGACCGCATAGTTGTTGCGGTTGTCGAGCCACTTCTGGAAGAGGGCCTTCATCTCGTCTGAGCAGCACTCGCATTCGAGACCTTTCTGCATGAAGGATGCGACAGTTTCGCGTATGCGGTCTGAACCGAGGTGCATTCCGAGTCCGAATTCGCAGAAGTCCTCGAATAGAGAGTTCTGCCAGGCGGGGCCGTGTCCGTTCGCGTTCGTGCAGTAAGGAGATGCGGGGAATGACGCTCCGTATATTGAAGAACAGCCGGTAGCGTTGGAAATCATCATGTGGTCACCGAAAAGCTGGGTGATGTTCTTGATGTACGGGGTCTCGCCGCAGCCTGCACATGCTCCGCTGAATTCGAAGAGGGGCTGTGCGAACTGTGCGTTCTTCATGTTTGACTTGGGATCGAAGAGATTCTTGTATCCAACCTTTGAGTTGAGATAGTCGAAGTTTGCCTGTTCTGCGGCATTGCTTTCGTATGAAACCATTGTAAGGGCCTTGTCCTTGGCAAGACATACGTCAACGCAGTTGCCGCATCCGGTACAGTCGGCCACTGATGTGGCGAGGGCGTATTTGTAACCCTTGAGCGTTGCCTTTCCTTCAGCGAACTTGAGTCCGGCGGGAACGGCTTCGGCTTCCTCTGATGTGAGTATGAACGGGCGGATGGCTGCGTGAGGGCAGACGAATGCGCAGGTGTTGCACTGGATACATTTCTCCGCATCCCATACGGGAACCGATACGGCCACACCGCGTTTTTCATAAGCGGCTGTACCTGCCGGCATGGAACCGTCCTGATACGGAAGGAATGCACTTACGGGGAGGGTGTCTCCGCACTGTGAGTTGACGATGTCTGCAATATCCTTTACGAAAGGAGTTGCAAGACGGTTGGCGTTGGGGTTGGTGAACCTGGCGTTGATGTTCTCCCATTCCGCGGGAACCTTCACCTCTATGTATTCACCTCCACGGTCAATGGCCGCATAGTTCATGTTGACGACGTTCTCGCCCTTTTTGCCATATGACTTGAGCGCGGCATCCTTCATGTATTTGACGGCCTCCTCTGCGGGGATGATTCCTGAGATGCGGAAGAATGCGCTCTGGAGAATGGTGTTGGTACGTCCTCCCAGTCCTATCTCAGCCGCAATCTTGGTTGCATTGATGATATAGAGCCTGATATGCTTGCGGCCGATGATGGCCTTGACGTTGTCGGGGATGCGCTTGAGGGTCTCCTCTTCGTCCCAGAGGGAGTTGAGAAGGAGGCTTCCTCCGTCCTTGATGCCCTTGAGAACGTCATATTTCTCAAGATAGGAAGGAACGTGGCAGGCGACGAAGTCGGGTGTGTTCACAAGGTAGGGGGCCTTGATGGGCTCGTCCCCGAAACGGAGGTGTGAACAGGTGTATCCGCCGGACTTCTTTGAATCATAGTCGAAGTAAGCCTGGCAGTATTTGTCCGTGTGGGTTCCGATGATCTTGATGGAATTCTTGTTGGCTCCCACCGTACCGTCGGAACCGAGTCCGAAGAACTTGCATTCTGTCGTTCCCTTCTTTACGATGGAAATCTCTCCCTTGGTGGGAAGGCTCTTGAAGGTGACGTCATCGACTATGCCGATCGTGAAGTCTGACTTGGGAGCCTTGCGCTCAAGATTGTCGAATACCGCGATAATCTGTGCGGGTGTAGTGTCCTTTGATGAAAGACCGTAGCGTCCTCCTACTATGACGGGAGCGTTCTCCTTTCCCTGGAACAGGCCCTTGATATCGAGGAAGAGGGGCTCTCCGAGGGCTCCGGGCTCCTTGGTGCGGTCGAGGACTGCAATCTTCCTGACCGTCTTGGGAAGCACCTTGAGGAAGTATTTCTCCGAGAACGGACGGTAGAGGTGAACGGAAACGACACCGTATTTGCGTCCGTGCTCTGAAAGATAGTCGATTGTTTCCTTGATGGTTTCGGTGACCGAACCCATGGCTACGATGACGCATTCCGCCTTGGAGCTTCCGTAGTATTCGAAAGGACGGTATTTGCGTCCTGTGAGTTCGCTTATCTCTCCCATGTAGCGTGCCACGATGTCGGGAACAGCCTCATATACCTGGTTGCGTGACTCCACGGCCTGGAAATAGACATCTCCGTTCTGGGCTGTACCGCGTGTTACAGGCGTTTCGGGTGTAAGAGCGCGCTTGCGGAAATTCTCAAGACCCTTTTCGCTTATCATCTCCTTGAGAGCGCCTTCATCTATGGCTTCGATTTTCTGGATTTCGTGCGAAGTGCGGAATCCGTCAAAGAAATGGAGGAAAGGAAGGCTGGCCTTGATGGCTGAAAGGTGAGCGACTGCCGCAAGGTCCTGGGCTTCCTGCACCGAACCGGATGCCAGCATGCAGAATCCTGTCTGACGGCAGGCCATTACGTCCTGGTGGTCTCCGAAGATGGAGAGCGCGTGGGATGCGAGGGCGCGTGCGGAAACGTGGAAGACTGCGGGAAGCAGCTCGCCGGCAATCTTGTACATATTGGGAATCATCAGGAGGAGTCCCTGTGATGCTGTGAATGTTGTGGTGAGAGCTCCGGCCTGCAGTGATCCGTGGACTGCACCGGCAGCACCGGCTTCACTCTGCATTTCGGTTACCTTGACGGTTTCTCCCCAGAGGTTCTTTTTTCCGTGGGCCGCCCACTCGTCAACATTCTCCGCCATTGTCGAAGACGGCGTGATAGGGTAGATGGCCGCGTGCTCGCTGAACAGGTATGCGATATTCGACGCAGCCTGATTACCATCACAGGTGATGAATTTCTTTTCTTTAGCCATAGTGTTTGATATTGTTTTTACGATTTAATCCAAAAATGTTCAATCAAACAAAAATAAGCAAAAATTTAATATATTTGACACATTATGTTGAATTACGACTTAGCAATCATAGGGGCGGGTCCCGGCGGATATGTTGCCGCCGAGCGCGCCGGAGCCGCAGGACTCAAGGTTGTCCTGTTCGAGAAGAAATCTCTTGGTGGTGTATGCCTCAATGAAGGGTGCATCCCTACCAAGACTCTCCTTTACGGAGCCAAGGTTTTCAATTATGCAAAGACGGGGGAGCATTACGGCGTCCACGCCGATAATCCTTCATTCGATTATGCCGCATTCCTGAAGCGCAAGGACAAGGTTGTCAAGAAGCTTACCGGGGGAGTGAGGCTCGCGATGAAGAACAACAGCGTTGAGGTTGTGTATTCCGCCGCCACGATAACCGGGAAGAGTTCTGAAGGAATAGGAATAGAGGCCGACGGACAGGATTATATGTGCCGGAACCTGCTGATCTGCACAGGCTCCGAGGCTGTTGTCCCTCCGATCCCCGGGCTTGAGCAGGCCGGAGATACAATAGTGACTAACAGGGAGATTCTGGCTCTTGAAAACAGACCGGATGAACTGGTGGTCATTGGAGGAGGCGTTATAGGAATGGAGTTCGCCGCATTCTTCAATGCCCTGGGGACGAAAGTGACGGTAGTTGAGATGCTCCCGAAGATTCTCGGCCCCATGGATGCCGAAACCAGCCGCCTGCTTCAGGACGTATATGCCAAACGTGGCGTTGACTTCCGCCTGAACTGCAGGGTTACCGCCATTGAAGGGAATACGGTGGTCTTCGAGGATGCGGAAGGCAATGTCAACCGGGTCGGAGGGGACAGGATTCTCGTAAGTGTCGGGCGCCGTGCAAATCTTGACGGCTTCGGTCTTGAAAAACTCGGTGTCGAACTGGCATTGAACAGATCCGGAAAACCTTGTGGCATCAAGGTGGACGGGCATATGCGTACGAATGTTCCGGGAGTGTATGCCGCCGGTGACGTGACCGGCTTTTCCATGCTGGCGCACACCGCCAGCCGTGAGGGCGAGGTGGCCGTGAACGATATCCTTGGCATTGAGGACACCATGTCCTACAAGGCCATACCCGGAGTCGTCTACACCAATCCCGAGGTGGCGGGAGTGGGGCTCACCGAAGAGGAAGCCAGCTGCCGCGGCATTGATTTCAAGGTGCTGAAACTGCCTATGGCATATTCCGGCCGCTTCGTTGCCGAGAATGAGGGCGGCACAGGATTGTGCAAGATGATTGTCGGGCCGGGAAATGAGGTTCTAGGGCTCCATATGGCAGGCAATCCATGTTCTGAAATCCTTCAGACAGGATGTCTGGCAATAGAAAACAATATGACCGTCAACGAGTTGAAAAAGATTGTCTTCCCTCATCCCACCGTTTCGGAAATCATCAGGGAGACCGCTTTCCAACTGGATTGACGGTCATGCTGGACAGCTATTCACCTACATGGAACGCTATCCTCAAATCTTCAATCTGAGCATCTGTAATGGGGTTGAGTGTTCCTATGGGCTTGGCCAGAATGAGTGATCTCGCTGCAAAGTCGGCAACCTCAATCCTGTCGAATGCGTTTACAAGAGAATCGGAGGCCGCCACTATATAGTCGTTTGCAAGCATTGCGCACGGCTTTGACCTGAAGGTTCCGGCGACTTTGTCAGGGTCTGTATACTGGGATCCGAACGGGAATTTGGGTACGTCCTGCAGGAAAATCCAGCTTTCCGGAATCGTACGCACGTCAAATACCGCATCTGAAGCGCAGAATCCCATAAGAGCCGCACTCTGTGCGGTGACTATTGCATTTACTCCGGGGTTCAGGCGGTATATTTCCTGATGCAGCGCGAATGATTTGTCCGGAGTCTTTCCGGCCTCGACCTTTCCGTCCCGTACCTGAATGATGTCTTCCGCGTCGATGTCCCATCTCTGAACGTCTGCAGGCGTTATCAGGAAGTCGTTACCTTCCAGTCTGGCAGATACGGTACCGAAAGCGCTGTTCATCAGCCCCTGATTGCAGGCTCTGCGCATGAGTTTGCAGATTTCAGTCCGCAGCGACCTCTCTGCGGACGTATGCCTTGCATCGTTGAATTCCGGGAATGTCACTGCAGTGTTGTTCTCATGTATTTTCAGCTGCTCCGCGCTGAGATAAACCGGATTTCCTATAGTGGAGGCGTTGAGGATAACGCGGGCGCACAATTCAAGGGTCTCGAATCTTCTATATGCTTCTCCTATGTCCTTTCCGCAAAGAACCACTCCGTGGTTTTCCATTATCACGGCCTTGTATTCCGGGTTCTTCTCAAATTCGGCTGCAATCTTTTCCCCGAGGCCTTCGCTTCCGGGAACATCATATGCCGCGAAACCGATGGGGCCGCAGATGTCCCTGGCCTGGGGAATCACGCTTGTGTCCGGTATCTTGTGGACAATGCTGAAGGTCACCAGTCCGGGAGGGTGAGCATGAATGACGGAGTGCATTTCCGGACGCATTCTGTACATCGCCTTGTGAAAAGGATATTCTGAAGACGGCCTGTGCGGCCCTTTGATTGTTCCGTCAGCCTTCACGCACATTATGTCGGAGGGCCTGAGTGTACCCTTGTCTATTCCGGCAGGTGTAATCCACATATCTCCGTTTTCATCCATTATGGAAAGATTTCCTCCGGAAGTCGTGGTCATTCCGTTGCGGTAAATCCGGCTTATGATCAGAACGAGCTGTTCTGCCGGATGCATCAGTTTTGTATTCAGTTGTTTCATATCTTGAAAGTTGTTTACATTTCATCTCCGTGTCCGGACCTGTCCGCCACCTTCCTGAACAACCATTCCCTTGTGGAGAACTTGGAATCGGACAGTGCCCTGATTTCTTTTATGTCATTTTCCCCGAGGACAATTTCCGTATCATTTCCCGCCATTATCTCATGAAGGGCGTTCTGCAGTTCGTCGAGGTTACGGAACTGCGGCAGGTAGTCCTTGAGGTTGGTCACCCGGCTTCTGACCGAGGCTATCCCTTTCTGCGTGAGTTTGCTTGAAGGCGTGTCCAGAGCTTTTGTAAGAGTCTCTATGTCCACATCGTACATCAGCGTTCCATGCACTATCTCCCTGTCTTTCCATATCCGCCTGGCATAACCCGAGACCTTCTTCCCATCTACGAAAATATCGTTGCGCCCGCTGAGCCGCGCATCAACTCCGAGGGTTCGCAGCGCATTCACGAAAGGAGTGCTGTCCGCATTGTGGCCTATGATGCTGTAGTTCATGTTCTGCAGGTCGTGATAAACAGCTCCACCCCCGGTGACTCTTCTGGCCAGGGTTATTCCGTGTTTCTCTATGTATTCTATGTTGACTTCTGCCTCGGCGTCCTGATTCAATCCTATTATTACGGATGGCCTGTTTCTCCACAGGTAGAATACGGGCACGCTGACATCCAGATGCTCAAGGCACCATTCGTCAAGTGCCATATTGAAATGCGGATCGGTGGAATTGTTGATCAGGTATCTCATTACAGGTTTACAGTCAGTTCGGTGTCAAACATATAGCTTGGATCGTTCCGTTCTTGAAGGGTTTTCCTCAGAGTTTCCGCTTTCCGTCTCAATCTGCCCTTGAACAGTGTTTTTTCTCCATATTTCACCGTTACTTCCTTGTTAAGGTTCAATATCTTGTCATTCAAATAAATTGTTAACGAAGTATAGTTACATTCAGAGATATTTATTGTGTTTCCTTTGACTTCCAGACAAAGTTTCTTTCCTTTGACCGCCTCGTTTTCCGGAACCTTCAGCCAGTAGAACATAGTACGTCCGACCTCTTCCTGACGCCATACTATTTTTGTTGGGTATGGGTTCCTGATATACTGAGCCATCCATGGCAATGCCACGCTGTCCCGGAGTTCCATCCAATGACCTTTCCCTTCCACGACATGCCAGTCGTGCACGTATCCTTCCGGGTCATCGGTCTGCAGCTTGTCCAGTTCCTTACCCCTTGCCGCCACCTCATGGTTTCTGTTGTATGCGCCATCATTCTCTCCAACCCATATGGTGAAGGGCATATTCCTGACATTCAGCAGAGAAACGTCCCCCGGGTGCCCGGCCATCATTGCCGCGGATGCCCAATGGTCAGCCATGCGCGGCGCGAGTCTCCACACCCCGTCTCCTCCTGCGGAGTAGCCCATGATATAAACCCTGTCAGGATTGACATCGTGCAGAACTACCATGGTCTCTATCAATTTTTCGAACAGGTCGTCTATCGGGGCTTGAAACCACATGTCCCAGGTATTCCAGGGAGCCCGCGGGCAGAGATAGATTCCTTCGGACGGTCTGTAAAGTTTCTTCTGGTTTTCCCACTGGGAATCGTTCATCTGCGCTGTGGTGCCGCCACCTCCGTGCAGCGAAATCCACAGACTCCTTCCTCCTTCGGGCCTGGCTCCGAAAACGGTGAAGGTATATTTCAATGTATCGCCGTTTATGCTGATCTCGGAATTTTCATCAATTTCCCGCAGTTCCGCCGCTTTGGCCGAACGCCATTCCTTTATTATCTCCTCTCTTGATTTCATGTAATCCTGAGCGCCGGAAACAAGGCAGACAGCAAGCAGAAGGACTGAAGTGCAGATTCTTTTCATATCCGAAGTTTTTATTGTCATACAAATTTAATAAGATTTTAATTGTATATTCGCTCCTGATAGAAAATATAACATCAGCTTATGAAGAGATTCCTTTTATTTGTTTTTCTGTTTTGTTCCGTTGTCCTGGGCGCTCAGGAAAGGGAAAGTGTCTGGCCCGCAGGCAGGATGCCTGATGCCCAAAGACATCAGATAGCTGCAATGACTTATGAGGCGGATGCACCCGGTTTTGATGCCGACGCCCACCGTATTGCTTATCTGGAGTGGTATGAAGCCCCGTCAGAACCGAATGGAGGGTGTATGATTCTGATCTCGGGCGGCAGCTATCAATGTTGTTGCGATGACAGGTTGATCAAACTGTGGCGCGATACTTTCACCGGGCTTGGATTCCAATGCGTCAATTTTGTATACCGCACTCCCCGTCCGGAGGGACTTCCGATCTACCAGACAGCATGGGAAGACGGTCAGAGAGCTGTAAGGATGGTCCGCAGCGAGGCGGAACGCAGGGGTTTCGACCCGGAGAAGATAGGCACGATTTCCATGTCTGCCGGATCCCACCTTGCCCTTCTGCTTGCTACGAGTTCCCAGACTCCTGCATATGGAAAGATAGATGCCATTGATGAAGTGCCCTGTCACATAAACTGGGCGATAGTCAACGCTCCGGCCTACGTGACTACCGACGGGCAGAACGGGGACCCGGCTGAAAGGCTCGGTGTAGGGCCTGACGTAAAAATATCGGATGTCTTCAAGTTTGATGAAAAGACCTGTCCGGTCAGCCTTCACCATGGTGGAGAGGATCCGTACACCCCTATGGGTTCCACGCTCGTATACCGTCAGCTCCGCAAGATGGGGGTGCCTGCCGAACTCCATCTGTATCCTGGAAAGGGACACGGTGCCTTCGGTCTTGAAAGAGGAATAGAATTCATAAATCAGATGGAGTTCGTGAAGCCCCTTGAACCTGAGGTTGCCATTGTTGAGCGTTATGCCGATGACTGGGACAGGATAGACAAGATTACCGAGGACATATGGCCCGAAGGCAGGATGCCCTATGCAGATGAGGATCAGTGCCACCCCTATATAGAATGGAACATACCGAGAGGCCGCAAGACAGATGCCGTGCAGATAATCTGGTCCGGCGGCTCCTATATGGGCAACGATCCCGACGGTTTTGAAGTGGCTCCTGCAAGACGCTACCTCAATGCACGGGGAATGACTGTCGTGACTTTGAAATACCGTACCCCCCGTCCTTCCGGAGAGAGCGGACTTGCCAAGCACGTGACGGCATGGCAGGATATCCAGCGAGCTGTCCGCCTGGTCCGCAGCGAGGCGCGCTCGCACGGGTGCGACCCGAATCAGATCGGCATTATGGGAAGCTCCGCCGGCGGTCATCTTGCAATGATGGGCGTCACTTCCTCCATGCAGCAGTCGTATGCCCCCATAGACGAGATAGACAAACTTCCCTGCAATGTGCAGTGGGGAATAGGCATTTACCCCGCTTATGTCCTTTCAGACGGTTTTGACGATGTGAATGCCGGCAAGGGAAACAGCGATGAATACTACATCGCACCCGAATTCAATTTCGACAAGGCTACGGCTCCCATGCTTTTCATTCACGGCGATTCTGACGGCTATTCTTCAATGGGCTCCGTCCGGGCGTGGGAAAAAATGCGCAATATGGGCGTACAGAGCGAACTGCATACGCTTGCAACACGCAACCACTGCTTTCAGAGAATCGCTTCTCCCGGAACGGGAAGTTACAGCTGGCTTGACCGTATAGGTGAATTCCTGGACGAAAGGCTTGACGACTGGTGGGGGCACTATACTGCTCCCGAAGACCCTGCGGTACTGGCCAAACTGGATAAATGGCAGGACCTTAAGTTCGGTGTGATATTCCATTGGGGCCTGTATTCGATTCCGGGAATTCTGGAATCATGGGCGCTATGTTCGGAAGAATGGACGTGGTCCGGGCGTGCAAATACAGGAATGCCTATTGACCGGTTCAGAACCTGGTACTGGGGTTTGAAGGATGAGATGAATCCGACGGAATTCGATCCTGCGGCATGGGCTGACATAATGAAGGATGCAGGGATGAAATACATGGTGTTCACAACCAAGCATCATGACGGTTTCTGTATGTTTGACTCCAAATATACAGACTTCAAGATTACAGAAAGTCCTTTTGGAAAGGATCCGAGGAGCAATGTGTCGAAGGAAGTGTTCAATGCGTTCCGTGACAGGGGTTTCATGATTGGAGCCTATTTCTCCAAGCCGGACTGGCATTGCACTGATTTCTGGAATCCCCGTTTCTCGGCTCCGGACAGATTCCAGAATTATGACAGGAATCTACATCCGGACTGGTGGCGTTCATATGTTGATTACACAAAGAACCAGATGAACGAAATCACTTCCGATTATGGCAATATAGACATAATGTGGCTGGATGGAGGTTGGATTCCGGGCACAGACGTTGAACTCGGAGATGTTGTCAAGGGAGCCCGTGAGCGTAATCCCGGTATCATTTTCGTGGACAGGGCCTGCCGCGGTGAGTTTGAGAACTATCAGACCCCCGAGTGCACCATCCCTCCGTGCCAGTTTGATTTCCCTTGGGAGACCTGTGACGTGCTGGCAAGCTGGGGATGGGTGAACGATCCCGTTTACAAGAGTGCGGACAAAGTTATTTCCAACCTGATAGAGGTCGTCGCCAAGGGTGGAAACTACCTTCTTGGCATAGGCCCCAGACCTGACGGGACAATTGATGAAGGGGCCCGGACTATTCTCTCCGCAGTCGGTGACTGGATGAGGAAATACGGCAAGGCCATATATAATACCCGTATTGCCAGGAATTACAATGACGGCAAGGTATGGTTCAATGCAGATAAGGATGGCAGGACCCTTTACGCCCTGTACTCCTATGACGGAAGCGGAAGCATGCCTTCCACCATCGAGTGGACAGGAAATGTCCCCGCAGGAAAGATGATCCTGCTCTCTACCGGTAAAACCGTCCGGTACAAGGTTTCAGGGGATAAAGTGAAAGTGACTCTGCCCGCTGGAATGCCGGCAGAGTCATTCGCGCTCTCTTTCTGCACACGCTGACCTGTTACAGCAATTTGAGTGAAATCAGGAATTCGCCCTGCTTGAGGCCGTTGCCCCAGGCACGGGCGTATCCCAATGACAAGGTGGTCTTCATGTGTGTGAAGAACACCATCTGTATATTCATCTGCGCCCCCGCTCCCAGATAGTTGCCTCCATCTGTAAGAAGGTCGTTGCAGAACATGCAGAATTGAATGTAGTTGGGATAGCATTGCAGGAAACCTATATTCTGGAACCTGATGGGGCAGAAGTCGAGTTCTCCTGTGAACTTTCCGAAACTGTGAGCCTTGATCTGGTCTATCCTTACACCGGGGAATGCATTTGATGCGCGGAAACGGTTGATTGTGCCGCAGTCCACATAGTTGTTCCGGAATCCACCGAAGTAATAGTTTCCCAGTGCTGAGTTGGCGTCTCCGAAAGAATGCCCCGCCGCAGTCCTCAGCCAGAATGAATTATGCTGACCGACGGGAAGAAGGAACCCGAAGTCTCCGCTGAAGTCTATGGATGGATATAATCTTCCGTCTGCAAGATATGTATAGGCATTGGCTGATAAAGTGTATCCCTGCTCTCCATCGACAAAGCCTATGGTTCTTCTCACTTTTTCAAGACCTGCATAAACGTTCGCTGTCTGGAACGAGGTTATTCCTTTGTCAACTTCAATCTCCTGATAAAGGGGGAGGGCGTCCATGTCTCCGTAATGTGCCAGGGAGGCACCCCAGTTCCAAGTGAATGGAGCCTGAATCTTATTGGTGTAATCGTATGCCAGCGAAACCTGATATCCTTTTCTTGAACTTCTCCTCGGACCGAACAGATCGTAGAAGTTGGTCGGGTTCCAGGCGGCTTTCAAAGTCCAGAATCTGTATTTTACATCTGCGCTTACGTGGAATCTGTTTTTCCATGCATTGTTGCTCCATGGGGAGGTGCCGACAAACAGATTTGCGGAAAACATGGAAAGGGGATCATAAAAAGACATCCTCGCTCCTAGAACCGGAGTCATGCTGTTCCATGCATTCTTGTCGGTAAAGCCGCTGATGTCCGGGTAGATTCCCTGAAAACCGGCTTCTTTCAAGGGTTTGTAGACTGAAATGGAATCATAAACCTCTCCGAAGGAAATGTGGTTCGGTTTGTTTTCATCATTGGCCAGCCCGGCAAGCCCGGGGTTGGCCTCAAAGGCTTTCTGACCAAGAAATTCCACACTGTTGGCATCGTGCAGTTCCTTGTATCCGAATGTGACAGGAGTCATACCTTCTGAAGAATATTCAAGGGCATATACTCTGTTGTCGGAAGCCAGGTAAGGTGCGAATATTCCCGTCTGGACGTTGGTGACCAGATTCAAATCTCCGGATTGGATGTCATATGACCATACGTTGGGAACACCGGTGTAATAGCTGAATCCAACAAGTTTGCTGTCATCCGCACTGAATCGGAACTGGCTCAGGTTGGAGTCTTCGAAACTGTTCAGGACAGTGTATTCCCCTGTTTCGTTTTCAAGGTCTTCGGTGTTGAACATCACCAGAGTATGCTCTCCTTTGAATCCCTGAACAGCAACTGTCAGATGCCTTCCGTCGTGCGAAACATCAAGGTCGCTCACACTCGTCCCGAACGGGAAAGTGTGGATTACGGTCTTGTTTTCAAGGTCTCTGTCATATTTTACCAGCAGACAAATGCCCTGATTGCTCATAAGTCCGTACAGACAGTCATTCACGTTGTCGTAGCAGATGTCACCCACTCTCTGATACTTCATCCTTTTGACAACCTTTCCCTTGTCGAGATCATACACCACCAGACCTCTTATCTTTCCATTGCGGTCTGTCCATATCAGCCTCTGCCCTTTTTTGTCATATGCAAGATAGGCAGGATGATACATACGGCTGCCATCGATGTATGAGAGCCTTTTCCTGTCAGTTATCGTTTTTCCGTCCGTACTCAGTTCCAGCCTGTCTATCTGAGGGAAATCTCCCATTTGTGAAACAGCCGCGTACATGACGTGATTGTCTTCGTCCAGAATCATCGGAGAAACCGAGCCGAGATTTTCTTCAGTAAGTTTTGCGGTCTCTGTCAGGGGATATTCCGCAATTTTCTCAAGATTCTGACTTTGATGCTCTTTCTCGAACTGCCCCCATTGTGTCCAGACATCGCGAAGCTTGCTCCCGTAGATATTCTCAAACTGGTTTACGTAGGATCTTCTGCTGTCGTCGGTCCTGTTGTAGAATTGAATGAGCTTGTCGTAGCCGTATTCGTAGGCAAGGTAGTTGATGAAACGTGTTCCGTACAGGTATGCCGTTGAACCCTGTTCCACATCGGAAGTGGTGCCTTCCGTTTCAAGTCCAACTACGGAGAAGAAATCTTTTCCGTCTTTAACCCGGGTCCTGAAATATGCTTCGTCGTATCCGCCAAGTGCCCGGCCCACTCCTCCGCTGAGCCAGGTTTCCATAAAACAGGCTATTCCCTCCTGGTACCACCTTGGTGCATACCACCTTGGCGCATCCAGGTAACTCCAAAGTGCGCTTAAAGGGTATTGCGGATTCACAACCACTTTGTTCCTTGTGAAATTCCTCCACCGTCTGTCTTCCGCTCCGGCTTTATCTGTAGCGACAATATGGGTATATTCGTGCTTGAACAGAAAATCGAACTTTTCCGTTGACGCAGATGGAAAATATGATTTGTTGATAGGTGCAAGGCTTATCTGCAAGGCTGTGTGCGGAATGGCTATAACTCCCGCATTGCCGTCATCGGCGAAATCCGTCAGAAGCATGTACGGAATCTCCGTAGGCAAACCTCCCCATATCTGTCTGTGCAACGACCTGGCCTGATCATATTTCCGGATGAGGTTCGGAATATAATGAGACTGGTTCTTGTCTACGAAACATACATAAGCGCTGTCGCTTTTGTACTTGTAGATTGTCTGCGCGCCAATACACGTGCTGTGGGCCATGGATATTATCCACAGCCCACAGACAAGTGTTATGATTCCTGATGTTCTAGTTTTCAGCATTGTTGAAGCCGTTTACTGATCCTTCGAAACCGTTTACTGCTCCACCGAAGCCGTTGACTGCACCGCCGAAGCCATTTACTGATTCTTCAAAACCGTTTACTGCTCCACCGAATCCGCAGATGATATCGCATACCACGTTGATTGCTCCACCAAATCCGTTTACTGATTCCTCAAAACCATTGACTGCACCGCCGAATCCATTGACTGCGCCGCCGAAACCGTTTACTGCTCCACCGAAGCCATTGACTGCTCCGCCGAAACCATTTACTGACTCCTCAAAACCGTTGACTGATCCTTCGAAACCGTTTACTGCACCACCGAAGCCATTTACTGACTCCTCAAAACCGTTTACTGCACCACCGAAGCCGTTGACTGCACCGCCAAAGCCGTTAACTGCTCCACCGAATCCGTTTACTGACTCCTCAAAACCGGCAAGTTTCTCTCCCCAGAATTCCATTTCGCTCTTGGAATTGTTCAGAACTGCATCCTGCATGCAATATACTGACCATTCCGCAATCAGTTTTGCTACAGAAGCGCTTTCTTCTTCTGATTTTCCATTGATGTATGATGTGGCATTTTCTACGAATGCCTTGCCAATGGCAAGCTGGTTCTCAATTTTCTTGAATCCGACGAAAACGTTGTTTGACACCTGCTCATATTCCGGGGCCTTTTTTCCTTCCGCAAGTTTCTCAACACCCGAAACCGCTTTGTTGATAGAGTTCATGGTATTTGCAGCTTTTGCGTTGAGAGATTTCACCGGAGCGATTGCAGACTCAAGCTCGGGAATTCCGGCACAGACCTCAAGAGTCCTTGCAGTGAGGTTTTCCAGATTCTCCACACGGTTTTCAAGCAATGCATAGGCGTTCTTGGTAAGATGCAGGAAAGCTGTGTCATTCTGAATCTTTTCCTCGAGAGCGGATACCTCGGGATCTTCCTTTACATTATTATAGCGGGTCGCTTTTGAAATGTCTCCGCTGAGAAGGTCGCTCTGTGAATTGTTAGCGTTGAAGAGAAAACTGGCTCCGAATCCTACCAGTGCCGCAAGCACAAGGTAAATTGCAAAATTTGAATTTTTAACGTACATGATATAAAATGTTTTTTTGTTTTTTGTTGTCCGATGACAATGCAAAGGTAGGCAAATGCAAATCTCTTTTCCTAATAAATTGTGGCGTTGGGAAGTATTTTTGTGAACTTGTTATCTTTTTTGTAGTTTTGGGAAACGGTTTGTTGGTTTGTGAATCATTATGGACAGGTATCTTGACATACTTCCTGCTGCTGTAACTTTATTCTGGATTATCAGAATCTTTTTTCTCGGAAATGTGAATAAGGTTCAACTGTACATTGTATGGGGTATGATAATGGCCGTTCTCACCATCTTCTACGGCAGGTTCTTCGTTCTTTTCGTTTTCCCTCTTTTCCATATGGCTGTAAGGCAAAAAACCTGTTCCGGCGGTGTGACCAAGTGGGATTGGGCGGTTCTGCTTCCCTCGTTCCTGCTGGAGCCGTATACCGACACCCGTTTTTTCGTCGTTTTTCTGTGCCTGCAGATAGCCTTTATTACTGTATGGTCAGTGATGTCGGTCAGGAAATATGAGCACAGGTTTGCAGAATTGTATGATTCCGGGGGCGAAATGTCTGCGGAGGATATCGGCCAGGTGCTTACTTTCATGATTATCACAGTGCTTGTTTTTGTGATAGAGATGATACTCCCGGCATACGTGGCATCCTATTTCTGGGTGCGGCTCTTCCTGGCCTCATTCGTGGCCCTGTTGCAGTTCATGATAGGATATTATACCTTCAGGATGAAGGATACTTCGCTTATTGCCGAAGAATTGTCCGATGACAGCATGCTGGCAGACGGAAAACAGGAGGCTCTCTCCACTGATGATGAACTGATAAGAAAGGCTGTGGATGACGAACTTTTCCTTGACCCGACGATCTCCCTGGTTTCCATGGCCGAGAAACTCGGCACTAACCGTACATACCTTTCCAACAGCATTCATTCCTGCAGAGGTATGAATTTCTCGGATTTTGTCAACAGCCTTCGAATAGAATATTTCACACGCATTGTCGGTGAACTTGGGCCCGAGGCGAACATCAAGGAAGCTGCCATGCGCTCCGGATACAGCAATCTGCAATCGTTCTACCGGAATTTCTCCGAAATAATGAAGGTGACTCCTGCGGTGTGGATAAGGGAAAACCTGAAAGAAAAATAAATTTGTACCCCCTAGGCGAATCGAACGCCTATCGTAGGAACCGGAATCCTAAATTTTATCCATTAAACTAAGGGGGCGTATTCCAGGGACAAATATACGCGACTTTTTTGAATTTTGTTTAATTTTGCGGCTTATGAAACAGAAACGATTTTTTCTGAGCGAGGATCAGATACCTGAAAAATGGTACAATATTGCCGCGGACATGCCCAACAAGCCCGCCCCAATGCTCAATCCCAAGACAAAAGAGCCGGTGACGGAAGATGAACTCAGTGAGATTTTCTGCCGCGAATGTTCAAGGCAGGAGCTCAACGTCACAGACAGATGGATAGATATACCCGGGGAGGTCCGGGAAAAGTACTGTTATTACAGGAGCACACCTCTGGTACGTGCCTATGGTCTTGAGGAGGCCTTGGGCACTCCCGCCCATATATACTTCAAGAACGAGAGTGTAAGCCCTGTCGGCTCTCACAAGCTCAATTCCGCCCTTGCCCAGGCCTGGTACTGCAAACAGGAGGGTGTGCGCAACGTCACGACTGAGACGGGAGCGGGACAATGGGGGACGGCCCTTTCTTATGCGGCGCGTATATTCGGAATGGAAGCCGCCGTGTATCAGGTGAAAATAAGTTATGAGCAGAAACCTTACAGGCGCTCGATAATGCAGGTTTTCGGTGCCCAGGTCACCCCTTCGCCGTCTATGTCGACCCGTGCCGGAAAGGACATACTTACTGTCAATCCCAATCATCAGGGGTCTTTGGGTACGGCTATCTCCGAGGCGGTGGAACTGGCAAGGATGACCCCGGACTGCAAGTATACCCTAGGCTCCACGATGAGCCACGTCTCACTGCACCAGACCGTAATCGGGTTGGAAGCGGAGAAGCAGATGGAAATGGCCGGGGAATATCCTGATGAGGTGATAGCCTGCTTTGGCGGCGGCTCCAATTTCAGCGGTATCGCCTTCCCGTTCATGAGACACAACATCAGCGGAAAGACTCATACAAGATTCATTGCCGCAGAGCCGGCGTCCTGCCCCAAACTTACCAGGGGAGTCCTGGCATACGATTATGGTGACGAGGCAGGATATACACCCCTGATTCCCATGTATACGCTCGGACATGAATTCATGCCTGCAAACATACACGCCGGGGGACTGCGTTATCACGGAGCCGGAGCCATAGTCACCCAACTCCTTAAAGACGGATTGATGGAAGGTATGGACATCAATCAGATAGAGGCCTTCGAGGCCGGGGTGCTTTTTGCCAAGGCTGAAGGAATCATCCCGGCACCTGAATCATCCCATGCCATAGCCGCCACTGTCAGAAGGGCGCTTGAATGCAAGGAGACCGGGGAAAGCAAAGTTCTTCTTTTCAACCTTACCGGTCATGGCCTTATGGATATGAGTTCATACGATCAATATCTTCGTGGCAACCTCATCAATTATTCTCTTACTGATGAAGAAATAAGAAAATCCGTTAAAAATGTTGTCGGGATATAAAAAATTATTAAATTAGCGACGAAGTTTTTCATAGTTTAAGTTTAGGTTAAGTAGCGGGGTATACGCAGTGATGCATATACCCCGTGAAATTTTTAATCATTTTCATGAAGAAACGGCAGAACGGATAAGTTTTATATTTCTTAATGCAGTAACAGACTTTTCCATGGTTGCAAACTGCCGCGCTTCCTTATTTTTGTGAAAAAACTTCAACTATGAAAAAATGTCTTTTAATTCTGAGCCTTCTGGCTTTTGTTTCCTGCCGTGATTTTCTGTCCGGAGGAAAGGAAGGCGAATTGTTCGTAAGTATTGAAAATGAAGACGGATACGGAACGAGGTCAGGACTTCCTGTCCCGTCGGTCGATGATTTTATCCTTGTCGTCGAGGACTCGCGCGGAAAGGAATATTACCGGGGGCTGTTCAAGGATTCTCCTGAAACCATATCCGTCCCTGCCGGAACTTATACTGTGTCCGCCTTTTCTTCGGATTTCGATACACCACAATATGATTGTCCCCAATATGGAGATACGCAGGTGGTTGTAGTGCAGGCAGGCTCTTCCGTTGCCGCAAAATTGTCATGCTCCCAGATTAACAGCGGTATCCGTTTGAATATTCATCCAGATTTCAGGACACTTTTCCCGAATGCGCTGTTATATCTCAAGTCGGACGACGGAATGATTATGTTCGCATATACCGAGACGAGAATCGCCTTTTTCAATCCGGGGCAGGTAAGTGTAGTGATGAAGGACGGGGGAGTCGAATATCCGCTTTTCAACCGTGTTCTGGAAGCCGGACGCATTCTTGAAGTGAACCTTACCGCAAGTTCGGATCTTTCCGCTTCGGGAGGTGTGTCGGTCCGGCTTGACACAACGAGAACCTGGATTTCCGAATCGGTTGTTTACGGTTCCGGAGGTGGTACGTATGAGGATGCCTTAAGTGTTCCCGAAGCACGCGAACTTGGAGAAATGAATGATGTATGGGTGTACGGATTCATCGTCGGTTCCTTTGCATCGACAGGAAAGGCGGAATTCAATCCCCCGTTCTCCAAAAGCACAAATATCCTCCTTTCTTCAAGGTCTTCTGTTTCGGACAGCAGGAATTGTATTTCAGTTGAATTGAAGTCAGGAGAAATCAGGGATGCCCTGAATCTCGTGGACCATCCTGAAAATCTGGGCGGAAAAGTTTGTCTGCACGGTAATTTGGTTTCTTCCTATTATGGTCTTCCGGGACTGAAGAGTCTGTCGGGATACGAGTGGAAGTGAAAGGTGTACTGTAACTTGGCTTCGAACTGTGCAGGCTTCGGACTTCTGTTCCATGGATATGCCACGCAGCTGAACCGCGCGTTAAGGGAATGTGACCGTCCGGCTTTCAGTCTGGCGGTCACAGATGCGCTCAGTCCTCTCCCGTAGTAGGCCGGAACGTTGAAAGTCCCGGGGGCGTCCCTCTCGTAGACGTATATTCTGTCATCCCAATTGTCTATACAGAAGATTGAAAAACGCGCAAAGGTTTTCAGCAATTCCGAGGCATATCCGGATTCAATATACCAGAGCCAGGCGAATCCGCGGTACCACAGGACATTGTAGCGTCCGTTGAACTGCCATCTGCCGTTTTCATAACCGATGTCTCCTCTCAGGTCAAGACGAAGGCCGGGAGATTCCGACGGCCTCCATCGCACCGAGGCCCTTAATTCCGGATGAATCCTGTTGAATTCCGGATGAATCAGTATAATTGATTTAAGCTGACGCTTGTCGTTTGCAATGTGGTATGCCGCATCTGCCGTTAAAGTCATCCAACTGTTTTCATAGGCGGCGGCTATTCCGCTCCAATCTTTCTTGTATGCCGGCGAGAGGTATCTTGCCTGAACTGCGAAACCGGAGCTGTTGTCTGTATGAAATAAAGCACCTATGATTGCAGCTGGCCCGCTCCGGTAAGTCAGCTCTCCGAAAACGGAAGTCTTTCTGAGTCCGGCCCTCCAGTCCAGCCCAATTCCGTTTCCCGATGAGGTCAGCCCCAGAGAAGAGCTTTTCCCCGTCCAGGATATATTGCAGATCTGCTTGAATCCGTCGTTGAAAGACGCTGAGGCGGTAAAATTGAACCGGCTTATGTTCATCTCGATTCCGGCTCCGAGCAGCTCCGAAGAAAATGAGCTTGTTGCGGTGAGGCCTCCACCGGTCTTCCTGAAGGAATTCAGTGACGTGAAACCGCTGAGGGAAAAACCGCTCCATTGGGTAAGACCCTGGCCGAACCGTGCGGAATAATTGCCCAGAACCACTTTGGAAACCGCCCTTTTTCCGTACCATGCTCCGCTTAGTGTACCGAGTCTGAAAGTTTTGTCGGTGTATGTGGTTCTTGAAGCCCAGCGCATGTCTATGGAACTGCCTATGGACACGTCTGTCTTTAGTCCGTATGAATATTGTACTGTATTTCCTTCAGTCGCCTTTACTGCGCCGCGTAACGTGATGTTTCCGTCAACGGATCTTGAATCATGCTTCTGCCCTGGAGGAGAGGAACTTTTCAGAACAACGAATTCCTGCAGAGCCTTGCAGTATTCTTCGCTGAATCCGCTGATCAAGGCCAGTTCGTTGAAAGAAAGTATGTCCCCGTATTCATTTCTGTAAGCAACGATTGAAAGAATCTGTAATTTGTCAAACAACCCTGAAGAAGACAGCCGGGCTCTTCCTGCCATATTCAAGTCCAGAGGGTGCGCGTGCATATGCTCGAACCGTTCCATTTCATCCTCTTCCAGTTCCTCCATGCAGGATGCTCCTGTTATCCTGAGCATCGCATCGGTCCAGGGTTCGACAGAAATGATGAGAAGTAAAAGAATGAAGTTTTTCATAAGACGGTTTTTCTCAAAATTCAGCCTATTAAACGTAACAAACGAAAAGTTTTATCTTTTTTTGTTAAATTTGTGAACGTAAAGAAAAAAGTATGAAAGACAGGATAGAACTTCACGGCAAGTTTTTCAAACCGTTCATGAGCAACGCCCAGGTTGAAAAAATCATAGATGGGGTGGCCGAAAAGCTTAACAGGGACTTTGCATCCGGAGATGAGGTTCCAATGTTCCTTTGTGTCCTGAACGGTGCGATAATGTTTACGGCCGCAGTGATGAAACGTGTGCATTTCAATGCGGAGCTGGTTTCAATCAAGATGAGTTCCTATCAGGGAACGACTTCAACCGGTACGGTTCTGGTCCCGCTAGGGCTTACCGGCAGTGTCAAGGGACGTAATGTCATTGTATTTGAGGATATTGTCGATACAGGAAACACAATCATTGCTCTCAAGGAACTTCTTTTAAGCAAGGGGGCCAGGGATGTACGCATCTGCACAATGCTCATGAAACCCGAGGTTTATAACAAGCCCGAAAAGCTTGATTATGTCGGCGCTGAAATCCCCAACGCATTCATCGTTGGCTATGGCCTCGATTATGACGAGCTGGGACGCAATTATGACAAGATTTACGTTTTAGATGAATAATATGAAATATTACATTCTTTTTGGCCCTCCGGGAGCCGGCAAGGGAACACACGCTGTTGCAATTGCTGAAAAGTACAATTTCAAGCATCTGTCCACGGGAGAACTGCTCAGGAACGAGATTGCCGCCGGAACGGAACTTGGGATCAAGGCAAAGAAACTGATTGAGGCAGGCTCTCTTGTCCCCGATGAAGTTGTTGAAGGCATGATAGAGTCCGCTTTCGAGTCAATCAAGGGGGTGAACGGTTTCCTTCTTGACGGGTTTCCGCGCACGCTTGCCCAGGCCGAGGCCTTGGATAAGATGCTTGCCAGGAAAGGTGAAGCAATCAGCGCGGTCATATCAATAATGATTCCTGATGAGATAGTCAAGGTTCGTATCGCTCACAGGGCCACGGTTGAAGGTCGAGCCGATGATGCCAGCGATGAAGTTATAAACAACAGAATCCGTACTTATCATTCCCAGACCGAGCCATTGATAGATTTCTATAAGAAGGCGGGTAAATATCACGAGGTCGCCGGGCATCCCGGTACGGTTGAGGAGAATCAGGCCAGAGTTCTCAGGATGGTTGACGGCATAGTATGAAAAAATTACTGATAGCATTATTTGCATGTGCGCTTGCTGTGGCATCATGCAGCCCCTTGAGAATCGTTTACAATTCAACCGCGGCAAATGGTGACAGGACGGTTTTTACTTCCAGTCAGAGTCTGTTCGGATATGGTAAGGGAAGGATGGATATCGCCCTCGGCTCGAAGGTATCTGAAAAAGACACTCTCCTTGCAGTGCTTATCACATCCAATCAGGATTCCGACCATGGTATCTTTGACAAGGGTGACAGGTTGCTGATAAGGCTTAAGGACGATTCCGTCATAACCCTCGTCAACATGTATGACAAGGAATACGATACCGAAATCAACGAAGGAGTCACCCATGAGCCCGTTATGGCATACGGTTATGACTATGTTTACTCCCCCTGGGCGGACGGCGTGTTCATCACTCCTTATGAGGTTACTGCCATGGTTCCCAGGAGATACATTACGAAGACCACGAATTCCTATGCCCTGTATCTTATTTCGAAGGCGGATATTCTCAACATCATCAACAAGGGTGTGAAGAAACTCCGCGTTGAGGATGAGAACGAAGAATTCGACATGGAAAATCCCGAGTATGCGGCAGAGATAATAGGTAAGGAATTCGATTGCCTTGTTGAAGGGATACTTGCAGGCAAGAACCGCAGCGAATTCTAACGGGAAGTACTTTTATTTTCCTGCCCGGCGTATGCTGATGGGAATAGCCTCCTGATGAACCTTGCAGAAAACTCCGGAGTCCTTGACCACAAGCGCCAGATAGCCTCCACCGCCGGCTCCGGCCAGTTTGAGGGCGAGGACATCGTCCATGGAAGAATATTCGTCAATATAAGGTTGAACGCTTGCCTCCGGGCAGGCGTTTCCTTTTATGACCGGATTGACCATTGCGGGGAACATCGCAACCTGGGCGTTGAACGAATCTGCATAGCTGCGTGCAAAGTCCTCAAGATTCTTGCTTATGATTGCGTTCCAGCACCTCTCGGCGGCATCTGCGAGAGCCTTGACTTTTGACTTTGTGATATCTTTCCCTTCAACTACCGAACACCCGGGACGCCTTGGCTCCAGGGGAACGAGTACTATGTGCTCTTCGAGGAACCGCAGTGTCATTTCGTCTTCGCAGGTTTCGAGCTTTTCCGGCCAGAAGTGGTTGTCGTACCAGTGACGGACAAGCCCCGGAACGCATATCCCTATCGAATCCTGTGCTCCCGATATGTGGCCTCCGTCACGCTCCGGATGATTCTCGAAACAGAATACCAGCCTTGCAAGTGTCTCAGGCTCCATTGTGGGAAGTTTGTATGGCCAGATTTTCTTAATAAGGTTTCTGGTGCTTGTGGATAAACCGCATCTGTCCCTTATGTCGAAGGTAGGGTCAAGTGAAATTGTCAATGCCCATCCGGGACAGTATTGTGAAACATATGGCTGGTCTATCCATGTTCCGGCCAGATCGAGTCTGGTTGGAATTTCGCAGCTGGAAGATTTCTCGCTTTCTTTCCTGTTGAGCAACTGACCCTTGATTGAAGTAGAACTTCTTGCTTCCAGGCCTTCGTGCGGCGTGCGTTGCAGCTCAATGTATTCAATGCCGCGTTCCTCGCAGATTCTGCGCTTCTCTTCGCTCCCTCCTTCCGCATTGACCACGAAAAAGTCCGGTTTGACTATGTCCAGAGTTGGCAGGAAGTCTATGATACCATGCCCCTGATTAACGAAAGCATCCTTTACGTAGCGCACAGCCTTTACCATAAACAGCCTTTCGCTTTCGGGGAACATCGGGCTGTGATGCTTGTAGTCGAGAATGGTGGCATCAGAACCGATGCCCACGTACAATTCTCCGTATTCGGCCGCCTGGCGGAAAAATTCTATGTGTCCGCTGTGAAGCAGATCGTAACATCCTGTAACAAATACTTTTTTAGCCATACCGCAAAGTTACCGCTTATTTCTCACTGTCGAAAATCTTATCCATAAGTTTCCACTTCTCGTCGCTTCTTGCTGTTGAGGAGCATCCCTGAAACTTGGATACATAAGCCTCCCATTCCGCCTGGCGCGGAAGTTTTGAAAGCCTTAGCATATCCCTCTCCCAATCAAAATCATCCACGGTGTCCACAATCATGAACAAATTGCGTCCGAGATTGTATATCTCCATGGAGAGAATTCCAACCTGATGCTGGCCTTCAATGATTTCCGGCCATACATGTCTGTGAACCTCCAGATATTTTTCTATCAGTTCAGGCTCGTTAGCGAGTTCAAGTGTCTGGCAGTAGCGTTTCATGACAGATTTGTTTGTTCCGTTGACAAAGATAGAAAAAGAGGATGGATTATTAGCCTTATTCCCCTTTTTTTGATATATTTGCTTTCGTTGTGAAGAAGTTGTCCCATGGTTGTGTGTGCGGGCCTCTCAATGTGACCTGTTATTACAAATTTCACCCATTTTCATGTTGATTGTTTTGCTTCTTCTGGAATTTGGTGCTTTTGATAAGGATGGCTTGTCCACTCGTAGTGGAACATTTGCATAATTTATTTTAGTATATGGAAGTAATCAAGACAGACATAGATGGTATTCTGATTATCGAGCCTCATGTCTTCGGCGATAGCCGCGGATACTTCTTTGAGAGCTTCAACGCCAAGGAATTCAAGGAAAAAACAGGTTTGGACATCAATTTTGTTCAGGATAATGAATCAATGTCCACTTACGGCGTAATGCGTGGTTTGCATTTCCAGCGTCCTCCGTTTACCCAGAGCAAACTTGTACGTTGTGTCAGTGGATCTGTCCTTGATGTTGCAGTTGATATTCGAAAAGGAAGTCCCACTTATGGGAAGCATGTTGCAGTAGAACTTTCTGAACACAATCACCGTCAGTTTTTTATATCAAAAGGTTTTGCGCACGGTTTTTCAGTGCTTAGCGAAAAAGCCGTCTTTCAGTACAAGTGTGATGAATTCTATCACCCTGAGGCTGATAGCGGAATCAGTATTCTTGACTCATCTCTTGGAATTGACTGGAAAGTTCCTGTTGACAATGCTTTATTGAGTGAAAAGGATGCACGCCACTCTTTGCTCAAAGATTTCAACAGTCCTTTTCATCTATAGAAGCTGTATGTCGCCAAGTGGTGGTTTCAACGGTCCTGCCTGCGGCATCCTTTACGGAAAGCAGCGGAGCATCGTTCCATCTGGAGGGTTATCTGCGAGAAGAGCCTGTGCTCAACGGGATTGTATTTGGAACAGTAAGTAGGATAATGCATAACGAGCAGATTCATATCAAGTCTGGAAGCGAGTTTCATAAGGTCTTGCGTCATAATGTGATGGGAGCCGGAGTTGGAACTGCTGGCGCCAACAAATTGACTGACTTTGTCTACGCCGCGACTACCACGAGCAAGGGCCTTGGTAGCGAGAAAGCGTCCTTTTTGGTGTTCTTTGTGCGTAGACATAAACGACAGTTTTTCTGTAATAAGCACTTATGGAGGAGGCTTCGTAAGCATTTTGAAGAGTATCGGTATTATCTTCAAGTTACGGTATTTTTTCTTTTTTTGCAAAAATATTTAATTGATAATCAAATATTTAATTCTAATTTTGCGATAGTTCTGAGGCTTGTAAAATGGCCAGTTCTACTTCTGTTTTCAAGGGGATTCCTGAGTGCTACATATGCTTCAAAACTGTCACGGGTTATTTTTAAAAATTTTACTAAATATGATTAAAATATGCCTTGTTGGGGGTGGTAATTTAACCCACGCAACTTTAGGTGTTTTATCTTTATCTCAAGATTTAACAATTAATCTCCTTACGCGAAAACCGAATTTATGGAATCATACAATTAAGGTGAATATTCCCGATGGAAAATCGATTTATGGCCATCTTAATATTATCACATCAGATCCTTCACGAGTGATACCTGAAGCTGATATCATATTATTGTGTTTGCCTGCTTTTGCAATCGAAGAAACAATAATTAATATCAAGCCATATTTACAAAAAGATTCAATTGTTGGTACTATCGTTTCAAATACCGGATTTTTCATATATTGCCATAAGCTTCTGTCTAGAAATACAAAATTATTTGGATTCCAGCGGGTTCCGTATGTTTCAAGAATCGTAGAGTATGGTAAGGAGACGAATTTATTGGGATATCGTGATGAGTTATTTATGGCAACAGAAAACATTGACAATAAAGAGGAATTCAAAAATTTCATAGCGGGAGCTTTCCAAGAAAAAACCACACTGGTAGAATCATTTTATGAAGTAACCTTAAGTAATTCAAATCCAATACTTCATACTGGAAGGCTATACACTATGTGGAAAGATTGGAATGGGAAACCATTTGACAAGTGCTCACTATTTTATAGAGAGTGGACGGATGAAGCATCAGAACTTGAAGTAAAGATGGATGAAGAGTTTTTTAAGTTATTGAAGGCTCTTAATGTCAACACTTCAAATATAGAAACGTTATTGACACATTATGAGTCATCGAGCCCACATGAGATGACGGAAAAAATTAAGAGTATTAAATCTTTGGAAACCATTCTATCTCCAATGAAACAAGTTGAAGGAGGGTGGGTACCTGATATTGGTAGCAGGTACTTTACTGAAGATTTCCCATATGGACTTAGTTTTATTTGCAATACGGCTAAACAAATTAACGTTAGTGTTCCGCATCTTGATATGGTGTTAGATTGGGGATTGAATTTTGCAGAGTTCTGTACTTTTAATTAAAGGTCTTATCGTCTCTTATCAACTAGTTTCATAAGTTCGATCTGTCCAGTATTTATATATCAAATTTAGTTATATGAGTTTACGTGGAATAATTATGGCGATATATGCCAAATCTTTGTATAAGGTTAGATACTTTATCAAACTGAAATCATATAGACATAAATTGCCATTGCGAGTTGCTGAAATCAGAAAAAAAGAGTCGATAAAGGTTTTGTTTGTTTTGTCGGACTTGAGTACATGGAAAACTGAATATCTGTTTCAGTCTATGGTTCTTCATCCCAGGTTTTTACCGGTGATAGGTTTGAGCACAAACAAACAATTGCCTGAGGCTAAGAGCCAATTACTTTCTTATGTTCAAAGTATGGGGTACAAGTATATTGATTTGGATTATTCAAAAGACAGCATTAAAGATATAAATCCAGACTTAATCACATACCATAAACCCTATGACATTTATAGCGAAGGCCATTCCTTTAAGAATAATCTAAACTTTGTCTTCTGGGGTATGGGATATTGCTTCAACATAACTAAGCGTGCCGTTCATCAGAGTCACGCAATGTATGATTATTGTTGGCAATATTTTGTCGAGAATGACGAAGTAGCACAAGTAAAGAAATCAATACTCGGTTTTCGTGGAGAAAATATCAAGGTTACCGGTGTTCCAATGCAAGATATTCTTTGCCTTCCGAAAGAAAAATTCTCTGATCCTTGGAAAGATAAAACAGGGAAAAAGCGCATTATATATGCCCCTCACCATTCTATTAAAGGAACGAACGGAGAAGGTATAGAGTTCGCAACATTTCTTGATTTTGGAGAGACTATTCTTCAACTTGCCGAGAAATACAATGATAGTATAACAATCGCATTCAAACCGCACCCTCATTTATACAATAAATTAGTTGACATTTGGGGGAAAGAGCGTACAGATGAGTATTATAATTCTTGGCGAAATTTGGAAAACACTCAACTGGAGACAGGCGAATATGTGGATTTATTCAAGTATTCAGATGCCATTATTCATGACAGTGCCTCCTTTATTCTAGAATACCTATATATGGATAATCCGGCAATGTACCTTCTATCGGAATCAAATTCCATAGATGATATGTATGATTTTGTGCAGAAAGGATTCTATTGTTATGAACACGGAAATAGTGTTGATGATATAGAAAATTTTATCATGCGCGTAATAGAAGGTGTAGATATAATGGAAAATAAGAGAAAAGAATATATCAGACAATATTTACTTCCACCGGGTGGAAAAACTGCAAGCGAGAATATCATCAATTCAATCTTAGGATAATAGGATAAGTTATAGTATTTCTGATGGAATCTATTACAACCGACAATAAGCGCATAGCAAAGAATACGGTATATATGTATATCCGTATGTTCATAACGATGCTGATAGGCCTTTATACTTCAAGGGTCGTTTTGGCATCTCTTGGTTTTGATGATTATGGTTTATACAATGTCGTTGGTGGAGTCATTGCAATGTTCTCCTTCATTAATGGAGCATTGTCTCAAACCACATCCCGTTACATTACCTTTTACCTTGGAAAGAAAGATATTCCTCGTTTGCGAGAGGTCTTTTCTACTGGTTTTTATATACACGTCCTTCTCGCTCTGATTATAGTACTTCTAGGAGAGACAGTAGGGTTGTGGTATGTCAACAATAAACTGGTTGTTCCAGATGGACGTTTTCAAGCTGCTTTTTGGTTGTACCAATTTACTGTGCTTACTGCCGCTGCTAATATTATCAGTGTCCCATTTAACGCATCAATTATTTCCCATGAGAAAATTTCAGCGTATGCAATAATTACCATTGCAGAATCTGTTCTTAAATTGATGCTCGCAATTTCTTTGGTGCACGTCCCTTTTGATCGTCTGATTTATTATGGAGCTGCAATTCTATTGATACAGTTATCATATAATGCTTTTGGTTGGATTTATAGCACAAAGAAGTTTGAAGGGATAAAAATAATACGGGTTTTCGACAAGAGTATGTTCAAAGAGATGTTTGGTTTCACAGGATGGAATCTTTTGGGCAACTTCTCTTATATGTTCTTTACTCAAGGTCTAAACCTGATGCTTAACTCATTTTTCGGAACCGCAGTCAATGCAGCGAGAGGTATAGCCGTTCAGGTTGAAGGTGTAGTACGAGGTTTTGCTACAAATGTCCAGACGGCAATTAATCCTCAAATAGTAAAATCGTATGCCCAAGGTGAAATAGAGCGGATGTTTTCTTTGGTATTCGCTAGTTCGAGATATTGTTTCTATTTATTGTTCCTCATAGCATTACCATTAATTCTTGAAGCTGGGTTTGTTCTTAATATCTGGCTCGGTGAATATCCAGAACATACTATCAATTTCATAAGAATAACACTAATAAATCTAACTTTTGAGGCCCTTTCGACACCAATGTTTATGTCAAACCTTGCTTCAGGCAAAGTGAAGATTTACCAGATTTGTATGGGTGTCACTTCCCTGGTATTTATACCGCTTACGTATTTTGCTCTAAAGTTATCATTGTTGCCTGAGATGGTATTCATCTGTCTTTTTGTATTAAAGGTCGTTGAAATGATAGAAAGAATCTTCATTATCCATGCTCAAACTGGAATGTCAAGAATGTTATATGTTAAAAAGGTTCTTCTCAATATTTGCCTTGTGGTAGTAATAAGTTCAGTGGCTCCAACTGTATTACATTCTGTTATGTGCCCGGGAATCATTAGATTTTTAGTTGTTGGCCTTACTTGTATATTGTCAATTGGCTTAACCGTTTTCTTGCTTGGTATTAATAAAGAAGAGAGAGTTATCTTTGTAAATTATTTGAAAAATAAGTGCCGTCGTTAATGAATGCATATATTAAGAAATGATGGCATAATTGCAAAACTGGACGAATACCAGAGAAGATGCTATTTCGCAACCGAGGCCCTTGCCCTTGAGAGACGTGGCCTTTCCTGTACAAGGTCATGAACTATTTTAATCATTTCTAATTTGATTTTCTTATCTTATGTCAATGTTTCTCTCTGCATAAGATAAGTCCGCTTCATCATCGATTTCATACCATTGGAGGTTCTCGAGTTTCAGCACATGCATAGGCAATATCTTTTTGGAAATTTCCAGCAATTGATATTCATATCCTAGCTTAGGCTGTTCGTCTGCATTATATTCTCGGATGCAAGTTTTATAGAAGTTGTTTGAAAGTTTATGTATTCCGACTAATTCACCCGACGGATTGATTGCATTCCTATCGGTTGAACAATCAGTGAGTTCGAATTTTTCATTCATTTCCACATAGTACTGATCCTGAAATTTGGTCACCGGAGTGATGAGCATAGCGGAATTGAATTGACATCTGATTAATTCTTCTATTGCTTTCTTTTCAAATACAAGATCTGATTCAAGTAGAAGAAAGTCATCACCAGCTATTTCTTCCCTACAGTTGTATAGTGTATACATACTGTTGGTTTCGGCATAACGTGGACTGAACACGCACTTGATCTGAGGATACCTTTCCATCAGAGATTCGTATTTTTCTTTGTGATATCCTGTCCCGATGATGATTTTTTCAATTCCACATTCCAGTAACGTTTCAATACTCCGGATTACCATTGCTTTCCCTTTGAATTCAACGAATCCTTTAGGAATCATTTCTGTATATTTTCCGAAACGCGTTCCCATGCCGGCGGCCATAATTACAGCTGTTTTCATAATATATCAGTCGTTAATAAAATACTTTCGTTGCTTGATAAAAAATGCAAAACCAATCAGGCACCAGATTGCAAACATTAAGTAAGACTGTTTGCAGAAATGAACACCTTTCATGCCTTCTATCGGTACCAGTTGCAATTCAATGAAAGCAAGAGAAAACAGACAACCCAATGCGGCAAGACACTTATAACGGAATCTGCTGTCTTCATCTCTATTCATTGTCACTATGGTGGATGCGCAAGTAAAGAAAAATCCTATAGATGCACCAATGGCGCTCATATCTACAAACCATCCCAGGGCCTCTCTCCCAAGAACAGGTCCGCTCAAAGAAATTACTATGCAGAAAAGCATAGCATTTACCGGAGTGCCGTTCTTCTTACTTATTTTGCTGAATGACTTAGGAAGATATCCATCACGTGCCATGGCATACATCAAGCGGCTTGATGCAAGATAAAAGCCCATGATTCCCGAAAGAACTGCACAACTTACAGCTATCCCCAGGAGAATCTTTCCAAAAATGCCAAGCATTTCTTCTGCAGCTATCAGTAGAACCCACTCCCCGTTCATGACTCGGTCGGGCCAGTTGTTGACTGCTATGGCCGCCACGGTGTTGTTTGCAATGTAAACGAATGCTCCGAACAGAATTGCTATGCCCATAATCAGCATTACCTTGTTGTGGGAAAATTTGAATTCTTCTGCAACTTGAGGAATAGTCTCGAAGCCTACAAACGCCCATGGTGCTATTGCAAATGTTGCCATTATTGCTGACAGGATACCCTGTGGCCCGGTTTTGGCAAACTCCTTCAACGCTTCTCCAGAAACCGAAGCTTCAAGCGCTGCAGCCCGGTCAAAACCCCATGGCATCTGAATGTTACACCACTGGGCCTTTGAACTGAATATAGCAGCAATAGTTAAAGTGAAGACAGAAATGGCCAGCAAACTTGTCAGAATTGTTTGTATGAATCCGGCTTTTTTAACCCCTATAATATTCAACCATCCGAAAATAATCAGAATAGCTGATGCGAAGATTGCTTCACCGGCCCATACGTCAAAACCAGCAATGGAATAATGGAATCCCCATTTAAGAATGTCAGCTGTGCCGTCAAGACCATCGACAATCAGTCCGATTGCAGTTGAATTCATTGGAACGTTTGTCAGATATGCTGCAATAAGGAACCATCCACACAGGTATGCAGGTGCTTTTCCGAAGCATTTTTTTGTGTAGTTGAATTCTCCTCCTGCTATCGGGTTTTTAGGAACCATATATGCATATGCATATGCGATTATAAACATTACCATCGCACCCAGCGCCATAGCTATTGCTGTTCCAAAGACTCCGGAGTTGGGCAGGAACTTTTTCCCGGGATTGACGAAAGCACCCCATCCGATAATACATCCGAATGCAATTGCCCAGACGTGGGTAGGAGACAGTTTTTTTTGTAGTTTTTTATTGTTTTCCATAAATTACTCTTTCATTATTGTTGATTGGATATGAGTAATCCGTTTGATTTCTTTTACACTTATATACTCGTTGTTGTCGTTTCTATTAATCTTGTCCTTCAAAACCTGTATTTCGTATCTCAGGCCGTCAGCTTCATAAGGGAAATAATATTTTTTGTTGTCAGCAGGATTTTCGAATCTGATTTCGAAATAATCCGGTTTCCACCAGGGCGCTGGAACATATAGATATCCTTTTGTTCCCGAAATTATCATGCTTCCCTCGCTTTTTACCCCGACTCCAACTTTGAAACTCCCTATTCCACCTTCAAATTCAACACTTGTATTCGTGTATTTCAATTTGTCGCCATCCCATTTCCTGAAGGAGTGTATGCGCTTGACATCGGTTCCGAATAATTTGAAGAAAACCAACAGAGGATAGGACATGTTTTCCATCATTCTTTCATTGGAAAATTCCTTAGGAAAGAAGTCTGGGAGGAGATTCGTAACCGAGGCTGAAATGTCAACGACATCACCTATAATTCCTGATTTTGCAAGCATTATCATTTGTTGGAAAGATGGACAATATGCTGTTTTGATTGCGTTCATTAGAATCAGTCCGTTGTTCCTGGACAGATTGATTAATTCCAATGCTTCCTTATTACTCGATACAAACGGAATTTCGCAAAGAACATGACATCCATGAATTAAAGCCTGTGCTGCATACGAATAGTGAGAACTTACCGGGGATGCAACATATACAGCATCAGAAACCGAAAACAGGTCTTCCACCGTACAGCAAACCTTTGAAATGCCGAATTTTTCACAGAATGAAATTGCCTCGTTTATGTTGGGGTTGAAAACGGCAATGATATTGATTCCTTTTACATTCCTTGATTCAGCAACAAATCTCCCGGCAATATTCCCGGTGCCGATAATCCCAATATTAATTATATCATTCGTCCGTTTGAAAGTAGAATCTTTTGTAATCGGTTCTCCCAATGCTTCCTCAATTTTGCGCCGACTTCTTTTTGATATGACTACAGCTCCGGAAAGCCATCGACTTACTTCGGGCTCTTTTTTTTTGAGCAGACGAGCAAGGTCGCATTGTTTCATTCCCCTGTGTTTCAGAATCGCCTTAATGTTGGTGATGAGTTCCGAATTTATGTTTTTGAGTTCTGTATCCATTATTTATATCGGCAAAATTACTTAACTTTTTTTAAAGAATCTGTTAATATTATACATAATTATGATTTCTTTATTTAATATCGTGGAAGATATGTTAATTTATGTGAAAAATATTATGTGTTGATTCGCCTCATGTTAAGATTCTTCTTTGCGAGGTTGATTTGGAAATGAGCTTCTTTATCTTTAAATTTGAAAATATTGATGTGGTGGTTAAAAAATAACATAGTAAAGTTCATGGCCTTTTGACGAGATAATATCATTTGGGTAAGGCTTCCATTGAAATGATGCGTTGGAAGTATTCCCTTTCGCTATATTCGTCAATCGCTCTTTGAATATTATCGGCTTTGGTATTGATGTCAACATGTACGGTCAGTCCTTATGTAGTGGTGGTTTCAACGGTCCTGTCTGCGGTATCCTTAACGGAAAGCAGCGGAGCATCGTTCCACCTGGGGGTTATCTGCGAGAGGAGCCTGTGCTCAACGGGATTGTATTTGTAACCGCTGGCGCCAACAAATTGACTGACTTTGTCCACGCCGCGACTACCAAGATGATAGTTCCATTAATATTTCAGATGTAGTTAATTTTTATAAAAGTGTAAATCTGAGCCCTTCTGACATAAGAAGAACTGTTTCCGATTTATCTTGGGATAGACAAATTTCTAGTATCGTAGAGCACCTGAAGTAATTATGAGGATACTTTTGTTTTCATATATTTCATTTGATTCATCCGAGTATGCCGGAGGAAACTGGATCAAGTCGTTGCTTTCATCTTTATCAAAGGATAATTCTGTGGGTGTGGTATATCTCTCTCATGAATCTTCAAGTAAGTGGTTTATGGATAATGTTTGTTTTTATCCCATACTCCGCAGAGAATCCATTTTAGTTAAATTCTTTGGACGTTACTTTATACGTCGTGAAGATGTGATTGCAAGAAAGCAGGTTGATGCCATTATAGAAAATTTCAAGCCGGATATTATCCAATTATTTGGTCTGGAAACTTTTTGGGGGAGTATTGTAAGCCATGTAAAGAAAATACCTGTTGCAGTGCATATTCAGGGGATAGCCAAAGCTTGTCATGACGCCTGGTTTCCCAATAGATATACTCGCTCAAGTATTTTGAAGTACAGTTCTTTAAAAGAGATTCTTTTGCGACAGACACCGTTTGACAATTACTGCCGATTTGGAAAGAAGGTTGAAGCTGAAGCTGAAAATTATTTATTATACCGTTATTTTATGGGTAGAACAGAATGGGATAAGGAATGGTGCAAAAGACTAAATCCTGATTCTGTATATTTTCATTGCGATGAACTGATCAGGGAAGATTTTTACACCAGAAGGTGGAAATACTCATCCGGAAAAGTTTTAATTTCAAGCATTGCAAATGGAGAAATATATAAGGGATTTGACACAATCCTGAAAACGGCCCATGTTCTTAAACTGTCAAATCTTGATTTTGAATGGAATGTATATGGCGTGAACGAGGATTTTAGTGCCAGGAAAATCTTTGAAAAAACCGAACGTATTTTATTTTCTGACTGCAATGTTTTTTTTCGTGGCAAAAAAGTCGCTTCTGAATTGGCCGATGCATTGGAACAAAGTACTTTCTATATTCATTGCTCTCATGTTGATAACAGTCCCAACTCTTTATGTGAAGCGATGCTTGTAGGTGTACCTTGTATTTCTTCAAATGTTGGAGGAATCCCATCATTGATTACAGACGGAAAAGATGGTGTGTTGTGCCCTGATAATGATGTTAATGCTTTTGCACATGCAATCATGGCTTTGCATAATGATGAGGCCAAAATGATGTCTCTGTCCGAAGCAGCTCATAATACGGCATCGTTAAGGCATGATAGTTCGTCTGTCATTAGCTCATTATACAAAATATATAGTTCAATCATTGAGTTAGCAGATTACAAATAATGACCCTGAAAAAAATAAGAGGCACTCTTATATTTGTTTTGTCAGTACTTTCGGTACTGGCTTTTGACCCTTACATTTTTTATACTTTCCTTTCTTCATGGATTTATAAAATTATTTATCTGCTGTCATTTGCCATCGTCATTTTTTTTCTTTTGTGGCATCGCAATATCAAATTGCCACCATTAAAATTTTGTCTGGTTATAGGTATTCAGTTTGTTGCTTGGACAATTTATTCGGCGGTTCATTTAGATACTGCGTATTGGTCCAGATGTTTTTATCTTGCATTTACCTTTCTTGTTTTCTTAGCTCTTTATAATTTTTCAGATATTCATTCTTTTGTCAAAGTTAACGTCATTCTCGTCACTATTCAGGCGGCTATGGCCGCTATTGCTTTTTTCCTTGTTCTTTCCGGAATCCTCGAGCCCTTATTTGAATACTCAAACCTTGATGGACGTACCGGCTATTGTTATGGCCTTACTTGTTCAAACTTTGTTTTAGGCAATATTATTCGGGCTGCCGGGTATTTCGATGAACCCGGAGCCTTAGCCTTTTGGGGAGTATACTCATTGATCATCAATAAAATGTTCATTAAAAACAGAGTAATTGAAATAACACTGATTATCGGTTTGATATTCACTTTATCAATGGCCTATTTCATACAATTAGCCCTGTATCTTCTGTTTTTCTATTCAAAAAAACCCCAGGTTATTATTCCTATCTGTTTGTTGCTCGTTACAGGGGGTATTATTGTCGCCGGGCAAGGTCGGGACTCTGAGATTTATACTCTTACCATTCGTAGATTTGAACGTGGCTCTTCAGGTAAAATTGAATCTTCGCGTGATGATTTGACACATATGGCTAAGGAACAGTTTAAAGTTCATCCTATTCTTGGAACTGGAGTAAAAGAAATGGAAAAACTTCCATATATGGCAGATAATCCTTTTGAGACTCTTGCTACGGATGGCATTGTAGGAACATTTATCATATATCTGCCTTTGCTGTTCGTTCTTGCAGACAAGAAAAGCTTTTCTAAAGAAATGTTTATTTCCGTCATGATTCTGATGGCCGGTTATCTGCAAAGGCCATTCCATGTCCGGTTAATTCATTATATATTTTTATTTTCTTTTTGTTATCTGGCTTTATCTCAGAAGAATAAACAATCATCATAAATATCATCGGAAAATGTTGAAAATAGCAGTAATTATTACGTGTCACAATAGAAAGCACTATACTCTTGATTGCCTGGCACATTTGTTCAAAGCGCGCGAAGAGTATAATGTCGCTGATCAAAAAATGAAGTTGTTCATTTTCCTTACTGATGACGGATGTACAGATGGCACATCAACTGCCGTGAATAGAACATTTCTCAATGAAAGTATCGAGATTCTTAACGGTAATGGAAATTTATATTGGGCGGGGGGAATGCGCATGGCTTGGAGTTATGCTTTGAACACCTCTATGTGTTTTGATTATTTCCTTCTTTTGAATGATGATACTATGATGGAACATAATGCTTTTGAAGAACTGTTCCGTACTCAGGAATATTGTATTCGAGAATACGGTAAATCAGGAATTATCACAGGTCTTATTGCTGCCAACGATGATCGTAATGTTATTACGTATGGAGGCAAATTATTTGACAGCCGTTTTAAAGGGACAGATTTTGGGGTGGGAGAATCTTCTGTTCCACAATTATGTGATATGGCTAATTCAAATATAATGCTTGTTCCTGCTGAAGTCGTGAGTAAAATTGGTATTTTTTATAGTGGGTACGTGCACGCTGCCGCCGATTATGATTATTCCATCAGGGCAAGGCGAAAGAGGATACCTGTTCTGGCTACATGTAAAATTTGCGGAAGATGTGACTATGATCATCCGGATGAGATATCAAAAGCTAATACAGTCATATCTATGACCCTTTCAGAAAGAAAGAATTATTTTAAAAATCCTGTTCATTTAAGGGTGGATTATTTGACGTATATTAGAAGGACGGCCGTTTTAAGGTATCCGGGTGCTGTTATTCTGAATTATTTGAATATATATTTCCCAAAGTGCTATTATATCTTAAAAGGTATCATTTGACCACAGTATAGTCTTTCATGTAAACCTTTCCAGTATGCAGAATGAAAAATCAGGCGAAATGTTAACACAATATGCGTTACGAAAGGCAGGAGAGGACTAAGAAACGAAAACACCAAACGACAGTCACTGAATTAATCCACGAACGCTTTAATTATATTATCTTCTCTTTCTTCAAAATTCATTTTAGAAATATATTTGCGCATTCCGTTATACCTGTTGAGGTCACATATTTCCTTCAATTTCATTTCAAAACTCTCAATATCATTAGACTGGAAAATTACCCCGGTTTTATCTGGAATTGCAAGGTCATCTGCGGCACCAACCATATGGCTTAGCATTACTGGTGTGCCATTATTAAGTGCTTCTTCTACTACCAGCCCCCAAGTTTCGGATACAGATGGCAATATAAACACATCTGCATATTGATAATATTCAGCCAAATCCTCGTTATTAATTGCTCCTACCATATTGATATTCGGAGAACAGATATGCGATTTAAGTTGACCTTCAAGTTCACCAAAGCCAACTATTGTCAGGTTGAGTTCCGGATGTTCAGTAAAACGATCAATCAACCACATCAGATTCTTTTGCCATATTAAACGACCAACAAATAGAAAATTCCGGACTATTGTTCTTGGTGCATATGCGGGTTGACTTACTAAATTAATAAGTCCTACACTGTGCCAGTACTTACATTCTCCCTTGAATCCAAACATACGTGTCAACTTTTCATGTGGCGATCCACAAACATATACCCGATGGAGTCTTGAGAAAAAGAACTTTTTCATAATAACGGCGGCACCCTTAATCTTAGTTTCTCGGAAGGTTGATTCCAACAGCATTGCATTCCTTTTTTTTGAAGAGAATAAAATCGGCATCCAGGATGCCAATGATACATAGCCGCCAACAATAATTTCGTCAAAACCACCACTGATCATGCTCTTAATGATTTGGTAACATTGGGAACACTTACTGCCTGATAGCTGGATGTAAGGATAATTTCTCTGCCCTTTTAAGAAATCATCATTGCGAGAAGTGGCATCGTACCCTGTAGTATATATCACTAAAAGATTGATTTTTTTTGATAATTCGTTAAGTAATTTTGTTTTATAAAAACCTGGAGATAAATCTATAAATAGTTTTTTCATACTATGAGCGGTTTTTTTGTTTCACATACTTTTGATACATTATCATTTTTGTCCATTTATGGATACACAAAACAGGTTTTGAATTCCATATACTGCCCGGTCCTGCGATTCTAGTAATTAACAACTACTCCTTTTTCAATATCCATGATGAGACGTAATTCAATATTGTCAAATGGTAATGGATATTTGCTATGTTTAAGTTTCGCAAGTAAATATAAAAACGGGTCCAAGATTTAAAATATTAGGTTATTCTATTGATTTTCAGTATATCGAGAGCGACTAAACAAAAATCTACAACTAACATGAACAAAGATAGGCAAATAGTTTCGGAGTTGCATAATGTTTTCACAGAAAGTGGCTGTATGCTTAGTTAATAGAGGATAATAAACGTTCTGTCGTATTCTTGCCAATGATAGGATTGCCTGGCGTCCCATACGTCTGGATTAAACTTGACGGTTGCATCGGAAGATTTATCTGAAACATATGTGGCCCCGCTTTAATTATCAATTGACAGAGCTTTCTTCAAAAAAAAGAAATCTCCACTTTCGTCATAAAACGCTACATTCTTTTTTAACGGATATGTTTATCAGAAGATTAATTATGGACTGTTTAGAAAATTTTTATATCTTTGATATAGTTTAAAATCTGGTAGAAATACTGGAATGATATATATAGTGTTTTATGTGTCCGAAGCAGAAAGAGGGAGAGATTGGTTGTTGTTTCGCTCAGACTGAAAACATAAACGATAATCCATAATGTAGGAGATACACATCTCAATATATGTTTTTAACGAAAATATTTGGCGATAGATGCTTTTATGTATGAATACTATAAAGACGACCACGGGGGAAATAATTAAAATCTCTAATCATCCTGTTTATTCCGGAATAAAACCAATTGATAAAAATCAGGCTTCCGAAAACATTGCAATCATGAAAGATGTTTTGGAGAAAAATGGCGTTTTATATTTTTTGAGTTATGGAACATTGCTAGGAGCTGTAAGGGAGCATGACTTTATAAGTCATGATGAAGATATAGATATAGTCATAAAGGATGAATTTAGACAGGCATTCATTGACATTCTACCTCAATTCGGCGATAATGGTTTTTATGTTGTAAGATATGATGCTCGAGGTCTCCTGTCACTGATGAGAAATAACGAGTATATCGATTTTTATTTCTTCAAGAAGTATGAATCCGGACTTCGTTATTGTTGTGGATATTTAATCCCGGAAGATTTCATGCAGGAAGGGATGTGTGTTGAACTTTTAGGAGATACGTATCCCGTTCACAGCAGGTATGAAGATTTCCTGCGTTTTCAATATGGCGACGACTGGAGAACTCCAGTAAAATATTTCGACTTCAATAAGTCCGGGTTTTCTATACTGGTTGCCAAACTGAAGTTTCTTGTCAAATCATTTATTCCCCTGCCCCTTCTTGCATTCATTATTTCCAAAAAGGAAAGAAGGATTCTTGAAGAAAATATACAGATGCTTGAAAAATATCGTAAATAAGGAATTTATGAAAATATCTGTAATAGTGGCCACCTACAATAGCAATTCTACGATTTCGAATACTCTTGACAGTATTTTATCACAGACATATAGTGATTATGAGGTTGTAGTAAAAGATGGCGGATCAACTGACGGTACTATTGATACATTAAGGTACTACTCAAATAAATTTGAAGGTAAATTAAAGCTTCTTTGTTGTAAGGATTCTGGTATCTATGATGCTATGAATCAAGCTATTTCCGCATCTAACGGAGATGTTATAGGATTTCTGAATTCTGACGACTTCTTCACATCCTGCAGAGTTTTATCCACTATTGCACAGAAATTCTCCTCAAATGATAAACTGGATGCTGTGTATGCTGATGTTCATTATGTGGATTCAAGGGACTTGACCAGAGTCGTCCGCTATTATTCCTCAAGACTCTTTACTCCGGAAAAAATAAGAGCGGGGTATATGCCTGCACATCCGACTTTTTATGCAAAAAAATCCTGTTATGAGAAATTTGGCGTGTTTGATCCTTCATATAAAGTTGCCGGTGATTTTGATATCATTTCAAGATTTATTTACATAAACGGCATTAAAACAGAATACATCCCGGAAGATTTCGTTACAATGAGAACAGGTGGAGTTTCTTCGTCAGGATTTAAAAGTTATCTTACAATAGTTAGAGAGCATAGCGCTTCCATGAAAAAAAATGGTATCAGAATGTTCTATTGGGGTTATATTTGCCGTTATATTAAAAAAATCGCGGAATTTAAATAAATGAATCGTAAAATATATTCTTGCCTTTTGTCTGTTTTTACTTTATGTCAGTTTGCCAATGCACAGTTTACAGATTGTTCCACAGGTCTTATGCTTTGTCCATCGGCCGATATGCAGAAAGACGGAACTTTCATGATTACCAATAACTGGCTTAATAAGAATTGCCTGCCCCCTGGAAAACCTAGTGGGCTTGGTTGGGGGTATGATACTTTCTCATATGGTTTCAGCATAACATTTCTATCCAGAGTTGAAATTGAATATATAGGTACGATATTCGACGGAAAGAAAGTTCCCAGTAAGGAAGCTGATGATTATTGGAAGATTATGTTTAATCAGGATCGTCATTTTTCTGTCAAGTTCCTGGTTTTGAAAGAAGGAAAATTGCGAAGTTGGGTCCCTTCCCTTGCCATAGGTATTTGTGACCCTGTAACCGGAGCCGGAACCGGAGATTATATAGGTTCGGATGTTTCGTATGGTAACGGGTACTTTAACAGATTTTATGTTGTGGCGACAAAACATTTTTCCACTTCATTTGGAGAGCTGGGTGTTCATGCGGGGTATCAATACAGTCTTCGCAACGACTATAAAATCAATGCTCCCTGTGTGGGAGTGAACTGGAAACCTGTATGGTTGGAAAACAGATATTTCTTCCCGAATTTTATTTTGGAATTTGATTCAAGAACATGCAATTTCGGCTTTGTTTCTTCAATATGGGATGATAGATTTGAAGTCATGTTTTTATTGCAAAATATGCAGTGGATCTCTGCCGGATTACGTTTCAAGGTATGTTTGTCTAAATAAAAATTAATTATATTTGTAAATAAAAATAGTATATGGAAAAAATAGAGATGTGGATGATAGTTTTCTTATGCATTTTTGCGTTTCTCGTTTCATTTCTTTTATTTCCATTGGTGATACGCTATGCAAGGGCGCACAATATTTATGACAATCCCAATGTCCGGAAACTTCAAAGAGAGCCGGTCCCTGTCATGGGGGGTGTGGCTGTATATTTCGGCATAATATCTGCATCTATTGTTGGCGTTTTTCTTTTCCGATACCATATCTTGGGATATGTGCTTTTGGCAATGTCAATAATGATGATTGTGGGATTGGTTGATGATGTCAAGGATGTTCCCGCTAATCTGCGTTTTATTCTGGAATTGGTTATTGTCTGGCTCATGATGATATTGAGCGATAACTATATTGATGATTTTCATGGAGTATGGAATATTGGGAGGGTGTCATTTTGGTGGGGTATGCCCTTGAGCATTATTTCAGGCGTTGGAATTATAAACTCAATCAATTTGATGGATGGTGTTGATGGTTATTCATCTGCTTTTGGCATTATTGCATGTTCTATTCTTTCCATCCCTCTGTTTGTCGTTGGGGAAATTCCCATGGCAAGTTTTTCTTTAATCTGTTCTCTGGCCTTATTGCCGTTTTTTATGCACAATGTTTTCGGAAAGACATCCAAGATGTTCATTGGTGATTCCGGGACTTTGATGATAGGGACGGCCCTTACTGCTGTAATATTCAGGATACTTTCCTCAAACTCCCCGTGCAGTATTCTTGAGTATTCCCACAATCTTTGCCTGTTCGCTTTCACTTTAAGTGTGATGAGTGTTCCTGTTTTTGATACGTTAAGAGTCATGTTTGCACGAATTATCAATAATAAATCTCCGTTTGAACCTGACAAGACCCATTTGCATCATTTATTCATTGAGATGGGTTTCTCTCATATTGGAACTACATTTACGATATTGTCTGCAAATCTTTTCGTCGTATTCTGCTGGTGGTTGAGCTGGAAATTAAATGCTTCAATTTCTGTTCAATTATATGTTGTATTATTGATGGGATTGTTTTTTACTTGCGGGTTTTATTATTTTATGAAATATCAGCAGAAAAAAGATTCTGCCATTTACAGATTTGCCTGTCACTTGGGAACCTTATCCCATTTTGAGCGTGGCCGCATTTGGAAATGGATGACATCAACAATTGATAAATTGGGATAAATGAATATCTGGAATATGCGTAAAACGTTATTGTTTTTTTTGTTCTTTTCTTTCTTTTTCTCTTGGCCGGTTTTGGGCCAAATGACAGATGAACAGGTTATAGAATATGTTAAAGGGGCGAATGCATCCGGTAAGAGCGAAACTGAGATTTCACGTGAGCTGCTTTCCAAAGGTGTAACTGTCGATCAGGTAAACAGATTGAAAAAGAAATATTCTGAAAATAATGAAAATTTAAAATCCGAAGATAAATTCGTATCCAAACAAAGGAGACAGCCCAACAGATATTCAAATTCACATTCTGTTACCGATACTGTTGGAATGAAGCAGAATGAAAGGCAGATTAAAGGGCAGCCTCTTGAAGACCAGCCTTATAATCCGGATTATTTTTATCCTGAACAAAATTATTCGGAGATATATGGACATGATATCTTTTTTAGAAAAGATGAAGTTGTATCATTTGAGCCTAATGAAAATGTCGCAACACCCGTCAATTATAAATTAGGTTCAGGGGATGAGGTCGTAATTGAAATTTGGGGAAGCAGTGAAGCAACCATAAGAGAAACTATTACCCCGGAGGGAAAAATAAACATCTCTCAAGTTGGTCCGATATATCTTTCAGGTCTGTCAATTAAAGATGCAGAGGCAAAAGTCAAGCGAGTCCTTGCAACAAAATATTCAAGTCTTGACAATTTGAATTCCAGCAACGTCAGTGTCTCACTGGGAGCAATAAGAACCGTTCTGGTTAATGTTATGGGTGATGTCAATTATCCGGGTTCATATAGATTGTCTTCATTCAGTACTGTTTTTTCTGCTTTATATAATGCCGGCGGTGTTACTGAAATCGGATCATTGCGTGCAGTACAACTTGTTCGAGGAGGGGAAAAAGTGGCGACTGTGGATATTTATGAATATATTATTGAAGGAAAGTCTTCTTCTGACATGTTTCTTCAAGATGGTGATGTGATTATTGTACCTTCCTATATCAATGTTGTTGAAGTTAAAGGTGGGGTAAAACGTCCTATGAAATATGAAATGGCTGATGGCGAGACTGTTTCAGATTTAATTAGATATGCAGGCGGTATGTCAGGACGTGCATTTAAGGATAATGTTAGTGTTCTGCGCCTTTCATCTGATAGTCGGAATATCTTGACTGCGTCAAAGTCCGATGGGTATAATGTTCCTCTTGAAGATGGAGATGTTGTGACAGTCGGTGTCAACGACCAGCATTTCGATAACCGTTTGGAAATACAAGGATATGTCGTCAACCCTGGAGAGTATCAATACGGCGATGGTATTTCCACTGTAAAGGAATTAGTTTACGCTGCAGGTGGTCTCAAGGCCGATGCATTTATGAATAGGGCTGTTCTGCATCGTGAGAATCGGGATAAGTCTTTCGAAACATTATCTGTCAATATCGGGGGGATAATGGACGGCACTTGTCCGGATATCAAGTTGAGGAAGGGTGATATTCTCACTGTGTCCGGAATCTTTGAGATAAGCGACAGGGGTATCCTGACAATTAATGGAATGGTTGCAAATCCCGGGATTTTCGATTTCTCGGAAAATACTACTATCGAAGATCTTATAATGATGGCCGGAGGATTGAAAGATGGTGCATCCATGTCCAAGGTTGATGTGTCGCGAAGGGTAATGGATTCTCATTCGACGCAATCAAGGGATACGGTCGGTCTTTCATACTCATTCTCAATTAAGGATGGTCTTGTCGTTGATGGTGGCGACAGCTTCTATCTCCAGCCATATGATGTTGTTTCCGTAAGGAGCAATCCTACTTTCCACCCCCAGAAGTTTGTTAAAATTCAGGGTGAAGTCACATTCCCCGGAGACTACGTCCTCCAATATAAGGGAGAGCGGGTATCAAGTCTCATAAAAAGAGCGGGAGGCTTGAACAGCATTGCATATTTGAGAGGTGCAAAATTGACCAGAAAGATGTCTGAGGAAGAAATTTATGTAGCCAAAGAGTATAAACGTCAGGAATATCGTCATCTCCAGAAACAGAAGGAGAAAACTCTTGGTACCCAGGCAATGGAAAATGATCTTGATACTCTGGATATGAATGATATTGTGATACCTGATACATATGTCGTTGCAGTTGATTTTGAAAAAGCACTCGCGAATCCAGGCTCTATTTCAGATTTGACGCTTCGTGAAAATGACGTGATTTCAATCCCTTATGATACAGGAACTGTAAGCATTAAAGGTGAAGTATTGTATCCTAACACTGTTGTGTTCGTCAAAGGTAAACCTCTTAAATATTATATAAATCAATCAGGAGGTTTCAATAATGAAGCCAAGTCATCCAAGGTTTATGTCATTTATATGAACGGTTCCGTCAATGAGGGGCTGGGTTCTTCAATCGAACCCGGATGTGAAATAATTGTTCCCAAAAAGCGTGAAACAAAACCGCTAAGCGCTACGGAGATTATGAGTCTTGGTACATCCACGGCTTCTTTATCTACAATGGTGGTATCGCTTGTGAATATGTTAAAGAAATAGTTTATGATTGAAGAAAATGTTCAAGATATAAACAGGTATGATGAAATAGATTTATCTGTTCTATTCCGCAGATTTTTTGTAAACTGGAAAACTATTTTATTATGGTGCACTGTAGGAGTAGCTCTGGGGCTTATGGTATTCCTGTGCACTCCTAAGGAGTTTGTGGCTTCGTGTAGCCTTGCTCCTGAGAATTCAAATTCTTCTTCTGGCGCGAATTATGCTTCTTTAGCAGCAATGGCCGGAATCAATATCTCGGCTAACAGTACATCGGATGCCATATCCCCGACAATTTATCCTCAGGTTGTTTCTTCCAATCCTTTTATTGCAGAGCTATTTTCAATGCCGGTTGAATTGCACTCTGACGGACAAGTCCTCCATATGGATTTATACGAGTATATGGGGCTTCATACCAAATATCCTTGGTGGAAGAAAATATTCAGGAAATATCCGACGTCATTGAAAGGATACGATAGCCTTGATATCTCAAGAATAAACAAAGAACAGGCTTTTGTCATTAAACTTATCAAGGAAAGCATTGTCGTTGAAAAGGACAAGAAATCAGGCTTGATAACAGCAACGACTACTGCTCAAAATCCTGTTGTCGCTTCAGATTTAAATAAGGAAGTCATAAACCATTTACAAACGTATGTGGTAAACTATAAAACCCAGAAAGCCCGAAAAGATCTGATTTATTATCAGGAGGTTTTTGAAGAAGCACAAAAAAATTATTATGATTTACAGCAGAAGTATGCAAAGTACGTTGACTCAAACAATGGTGTGGTATTGGAGCGTGTAAGAATTGAGCGGGACCGTTTGCAGAATGATGTACAACTGGCTTATCAACTGTATAATCAAAGTTCTATTCAGGTGCAGAATGCTAAAGCGAAGTTGCAGCAGGAAACTCCTGTGTTTACTATGATCGAACCTGCATCTGTCCCGTTATGGACATCCAGTTATTCTTTTGTTTTTTATTTCCTTATATTCGGATTCCTTGGATTTGTTTTGTCCTTTGCCTGGATTTTATTTTTGCGAGACTATTTTACAAATAGGAAAACGGATGATGATAACATATCCCATCTTTAATTATTTTGAATAATATCAAAATAAAATCCGCCAGGGTCAACAACCTCAAGAATGTGACCTTGGAGATTCCCCGGGGGAAATTCATTGTGATAACAGGAATTTCCGGCTCGGGGAAATCTTCTCTTGCCTTCGACACATTGTTCGCCGAGGGCCAGAGGCGCTTTGCCGAGAGCCTTTCTTCCTATGCGCGTCAGTTTCTGGGACGCATGAGCAAGCCGGACGTGGATTCCATAGAGGGGATTCCTCCGGCAATTGCAATAGAACAGAAGGTATCTACCAAGAATCCTCGGTCCACCGTTGCCACCACCACTGAAATCTATGATTTCCTCCGACTCATATTCGCCCGTGCCGGACATACTTTCTCTCCTGTTTCGGGACGGGAAGTCAGAAAGGACAGTGTCTCTGACGTGCTGGAATACATCACAGGCTGCGAAGGCGTCTGCTATGTGCTGTCCGACGTCCAGTGGGGCTCGCGTGAAGACAGGACAGAACTTCTGCTATCCTTGAAGGAGGATGGTTTCAACCGTCTTTTTGTTGATGGGAATCCGGTAAGAATAGATGACGTCCTGCAGCTTGCGGAATATCCTGCAGACGCTTTTCTGCTTGTGGACAGGGCCCGGGCGCCCTTCGACAGGACAAGGCTCATATCTTCCATCAATGATGCCTTTTCCCGCGGGAACGGAAGAATGTCTGTTGAATGCAACGGCAGTATCAAAGAATTCTGCAACCGTTTTGAATTGGACGGAATCAGTTTCCGAGAGCCTGATGAGTACCTATTTTCCTTCAACAGTCCGCTCGGGGCCTGCCCGACCTGCGAAGGCTTGGGAAAGATTATCGGGATAAGTGAGGACCTTGTTGTTCCGGACAAGACCAAGAGTCTGTATGACGGAGCGATAGCCTGCTGGCGTGGAGAGAAGATGGGATGGTTCAAGGACCATCTTGTAGAGGTGGCATCGAGATACGGGATTCCCATCTTTGAGCCTTATTGCAATCTTTCACAGGAAGTCCGGGACCTTGTATGGCAGGGTGACCCTCCGAAAGAAGGTGAGGAATATGACGATAATCCCAACCGTCTTGTAGGGATAAACGAGTTTTTCGAGTGGGTGGAGACCCAGCGGTACAAGATACAGTTCAAGTACATGCTCAGCCGTTTCAGCGGCAGGGCCACCTGTCATGATTGTCACGGCAGCCGTCTGAGGAAGGAAGCCTTGTACGTAAGGCTCTGCGGCAAGACTATCGATGACGTTCTCTGCATGAATGTGGAAGAGGCTCTGGGATTTTTCAGAAGCCTTGATGTGAGCCCTGCGGAGCGCGAAATCATTGCCGAACCTCTGTCCGAGGTCCTGAACCGCCTTGAGTGCATTCAGAATGTCGGACTTGGATATCTGACACTGAACCGTGCCTGCAACACACTGTCAGGAGGAGAGAGCCAGCGCGTGAATCTTGTCACAGCACTGGGTTCCAGCCTTGTTGGCTCAATGTACATTCTGGATGAGCCTTCAATCGGACTCCATCCGCGTGATACCGAAAGGCTCATCAAGGTTCTCAGGCAGCTGAGGGACATAGGAAACACTGTAATTGTCGTTGAGCACGACGAAGATATAATCAGGGCGGCGGACCTTACCATAGAGATGGGACCCGGTGCCGGAGTGAACGGAGGTTACGTTGTTCCTCCCGAAGAGTCCCTGACAATGAAGTATATAAGCGGGCAGATAGGGCGCTACACCAGAAGCGTAAGGCCGTGGCAGTACAGCATAACGGTTGAAGGCGCTATGGAGCACAACCTTAAGGACATCAGCGTGAAATTCCCTCTGGGCGTACTTACCGTTGTTACCGGCGTAAGCGGTTCCGGTAAATCGAGTCTTGTGGGAGATATACTTTTCCCGGCCCTGTACAGGCGGCTGAACGATTCCGGAGACCTGCCGGGAGTATACCGCGGCCTTAAGGGAAACCTTGACAGGATAACACGGGTTGAGTACGTTGACCAGAATCCGATAGGCCGCAGCAGCCGTTCGAACGCAGTTACCTACCTGAAGGCATACGATGATATAAGGAAGTTGCTCGCGGACCAGCAGTACGCCAGGATCAACGGTTTCGGACCGAATCATTTCAGCTTCAACACCGATGGCGGACGATGTCCTGAATGTCAGGGAGAGGGTATCGTAAAAATAGAGATGCAGTTCATGGCGGATGTGACCATGGTCTGCGAAGAATGCGGCGGCAGGCGTTTCAAGCCTGACGTGCTTGAAGTAAGATATCGGGGAAAGAATGTCGACGACATTCTCAACATGAGCATAGACGAGGCGATTTCTTTCTTCTCCGAAGGCGCTGAAGACGAAGCCGGGAGTATCGTCCGGAAACTCAAGCCCCTTCAGGACGTGGGCCTTGGATACATCAAGCTGGGTCAGAGCAGTTCAACTCTGTCCGGAGGCGAGAGTCAGCGCATCAAGCTTGCCTATTTCCTGTCCATGAGTGTAAGGGACAGGAAAGCTGAGCGTATAATGTTCATATTTGACGAGCCCACGACCGGCCTTCATTTCTACGATGTGGAGAAGTTGCTCAAGGCGTTCGATATCCTTCTCAATGCCGGTCACAGCCTGGTGGTGGTTGAACATAATCCGGACGTGATACGCAATGCGGACTGGATCATTGACCTTGGCCCGGATGCCGGAGACCGTGGTGGGGAGATAGTATTCGAGGGTACTCCCGAAGAACTTAAATCAGCCGATACTTTTACATCAAAGTACATATATGGAAATTGAATATTTGAACGAGGCCAATGCCGCACAGTGGGATGATTTTGCGGAAAAATCTTCTTCCGCATGGTTCCGGCATACGATAGCATGGCAGAAGTATTCCTCCTGCTGCAGGTTCGACTCCGATACACGCAATTTCTCCTTCATGGTAAAGCAGGGAGGAAAGATACAGGCCATTGTGCCTCTTCTGATGGAGTACAGTTACCCGGAGAGGGATATAGATGCCTTCTCAATGTATGGAGACTATACACCCATGCCCGCCTATGCCGACAACGGAGAGGTGAGCCGGACAAGTGTCTTTGAAGTCATTCAGGAAGAGATTGCCCGTATTTCTGCTGAAAACCCCAAGCTCTCCTATGGCAAATTCATGGTGGATCCTCTCATACGCTATCCTTATTTCTCCGATTTCGCTCCGTTTGACCTTCTTGGCGCCGGAACCGGAATTTCCGTTACCACCACAAATGTCATTGACCTGACGAATGACCTGGATGAAATTCTCAGACGGATGCGCAAGGGTCATAAGGCGGCAATAAAGCAGGTAATGAAAGAACCGGGATTCCGCGTTGACGTGTTCGATAAAAACAATGCGGACAAGGATGTGCTCCTGCGTTTCAAGTATATCCATAGGATGGACGCCGGACGTCAGACGCGCACGGATGCATCCTGGGACTGCATGTACGAGTGGATTGAATCGGGCAATGCAAGCCTGGTGATGCTATGGATGGATGAAGTGGGTGACTATGCCGCCGGAGCTCTCATCATGCATTATAAAACGGGGGCTTATTACGCATCCTATGCAACTCTGGACTCAATGTATCTGAACGGGCATTGCGGATACATCATCCAGTGGGAGGCTGTCAGACACCTGAAGTCCATAGGGATCGAGACCTACGAGACCGGGGAGAACCATATCTCCCTTTCCGACTCGGCGGAAGAGCGCAAGCTGGCTGAAATCTCCAAATACAAGAAGGGATTCCGTACATACGAAATCCCCAAGATCACTTTCCGGAAGGATTATTCATCCAGATAATCCAGAGAGAAGCGCGTCCCTTTCTCAAGATCTCTGCAGACCTTCCTGCCAAGTATTGACTTGAGATATTTTGGATGGAGACCGTAACCCGGCCTGACTGACCGTACGTTGTCTTCAGTGACAGTGTCTCCGGCTTTCATATCCTCTGCAACATATAATGAGCGGCTGAACTGACGGCCGCTTATTTTATTTGTATCATCCGGGTAAAATACTTCCCCCATTGCCGATTCGACGTTCCTGATGGATGCCACCATTGCCTTGAACTCTTCGCAGGTCATTGAGAATGCTGCGTCCGGACCTCCGATCGAGCGGTCCAGGATAAAGTGCTTCTCAATCACCTCCGCTCCCGTTGCCACTGCGGCAAGGACCACATCATTCCCCATACAGTGGTCTGACAGGCCCACCTTGGTCCCGAAGCGCCCCGCCATATCCTTCATGGTGCGGAGATTTGCGGCTGAGACAGGGGCAGGGTAGGCTGAAGTGCACTTGAGCAGGGTGATATCGTTGTTTCCGGCCTTACGGCATGTTTCAACCGCAAGCCTTATGTCCTCTTCTGTAGCGATACCCGTGGATATTATCATGGGCTTGCCTTTGCTTGCGGCATACTCTATGAGATTGACATCGGTTATTTCAAAGCTTGCAATCTTGTATATCGGGTTATCCAGACTTTCAAGGAGGTCAACCGCGCTCTTGTCGAAAGGTGTGGAGAAACATTTGAGCCCCACCCTTGAGGCTTCGTCAAATATGGCTTTGTGCCATTCCCATGGTGTGAATGCCTCTTTGTAAAGGTCATAAAGGGAACGGCTGTCCCACAAGCTCGTTCCTTTGACAATAAAGTCATCGGACCGGCAGTCGAGGGTAATGGTGTCGGCGGTATAGGTCTGGATCTTGACGGCATCCGCACCGCATTCCTTTATGGCCCGGACAGATTCCAGCGCAGTCTCCAGCTTATGTCCGTGATTTGCGGAAAGTTCCGCGATGACAAATGTCCTGCCCATCATATTTCCTTTTTAAAGTATATGAACCTTTCATCTTCTCCGACCTTGATGTATCCGGCCCTGAGATGAAAGGCGATTGATTTCCCGTTGTTTCTGAATACTTCCGCCGTCAATGTCCTTACACCGCGCCTGACGATTTCACACTCCAGATATTTCTCCATCATGGATGCGATATGCCTTCCCTGGTATTCGGGATTGACGTATAATCCACGTCCCGAAGTCTCCCCGTCCACTATGTCCGTGAAGTCGTATGAACCGAGAAACTCCTCCCCGTCAAAGAATGAATAGTACAGCTTCGTGGAATCTTTCTTCAATTTTTCCACGAATGAGCAGTGTGACTCGAAACTGAAGGGCTCGGGATTGGTCATCCATCTGCGTATGTCCTCCCTGTTCCTGCATTCCCAGGTCTTGAAACTCTGCGCCGGCGTCATATCCGTATAATTGACGGCCTGCAAGGTCAGAGCCCTGAATACCAGTCTGTAATTGGCCGCGCAGTCTGTGAATGCAAGTCCGCCGCATTCTTCGGCCCCTTCCGGTAATGCGGCATCTTTCTCCAACAGGTTTCCGAGCGGCGTTATGAGATTCTTTTCAACCAGAGAGTCGTACAGGTCTTTCTGGTTATCCACGTAATATCCTGCATAGACCTTGCATCCGCAGGCAAGAGCTTCATAACAGACCGAACTTGCGGAACATATGACGTTACCGCATTCTCCCATCAGGGATGCCATCTGTGAGGCATTGAGTCTTCTGGATGTATCAACCGTTTCTATCCTGTCCGCAAGCCCGGATTGCTCCAGAACCGACTTGTAAAGGCTAGTGAGTCCGTACTGGTCGGTTCCCCCGAAAGTGATGAGCCAGTTCCTTGTATTCCCTGAATTTGTGCCGGCATTCAGGAACGGCCTGCGCAGCAAAGCCCAGCGCGGACCCAGACAGAATCTGGTGTATTCCTCGCATTCGTAACCCGAACAGTCGGAGGAACAGTGGTTTATTATCAGATCCGCGTAGAAATGACGGTCATGAAGGTCATCGATACAAACCAGTCTGCAGCCCTTTTCCTTGATTGCTTTCTGGTATCCGGCACTGAAGAAATAGTTGTCCAGGACAACGGTTTCGTTGCCGGAAAGCATTTCCAGGAAAAGACCGAACCTGCTTTCGTCTGATGGCAGTTCGATCATTCTGCATACAGATGCCGCTTCTGCCTTTTGAAACTCTGAAGCTGTCTGGGTGAAGATGGTGCAGTCGAAATCTTCCTTGAGCATGTCCGCAAGAGCAAGAGTGCGGACAAAATGCCCGTACCCTATGCTGCCTGAGGCGTCAGCCCTGAAGTAAATCTTATGCAAATCAGTTCAATCTGGCGAATCCGCTGTGACATACAGGACCCTCAAGTTCCTTCATTACATCCCTTCCGTCTTCGAATTCTCTTATCGTTGCAAACAGTTTGTCAAGTTCGTGGAAATAGCCGTCAAGAACCTCCGGAGTATGGCATATGCAGGCATACATGCTGTTTCCCGCCAGATAGCCCTTCTTGAGCATCTCCTGGGTGATGTAGGTCTTGTATGCCAGTGCATTGGGGCTTACGAAGGTGTAACCTGCCAGAGCCGGGATTCCCCACTGGTTGATCCTGAGCCCGTGCCTGTCTGCCAGCTCCTGCCAGCGGCGTTTGTTCTCAAGCCCTATGGCCGTTATCTTTTCCCATGATTTCTCCTTTTCCATGACGTCAAGGGCGGCCAGTGCGGCGGTGGGTCCTATCCTTTCTGTCCAGAAGGTGCTGCTGATGAATGTCTTGCCGTTGGCGGCCTCCATTATCCATCGTTTCCCCACTACCGCTGAGATGGCGTAGCCGTTGCCCATGGTCTTGCTGTATATGGCCATATCCGGCGTTACGCCGTATTTCTTGTGCAGGCCTCCGAAAGTCTCGCGGAATCCGCTCGTGCACTCATCGAAAATCAGGATGATATGACGCTCGTCGCAGAGCTGGCGGATCTTCTGGAGAAAGTCGTTTTCCGGACCGTTGTTACGGCAGACTTCCATCTTTATTGCGGCAATATCGTTTTTGTTGACGATGTCTAGAAGTTCCTCGAAGTCATTGTAATGGAAGGGAATAGTGCTCCCCCTTAATCCGCGGGGTACGCCGGCTGTATCAAGCCCGGGGAGGAGGTGGCCTGCCAGCGCGTCATTCTCACCCAGGTTGACGGAAAGATACCAGTCGTGCCAGCCGTGATATCCGCATATTGCGATTTTGTCCTTTCCAGTTGCGGCGCGGGCAATGCGTACGGTGATCGCGTTGATTTCACCTCCGGTTCTCGCAAAGCGGGCCATCTCAGCCCACGGTGCATCCATTCCTATGAGCCTCTCTGCAAGCTCCACTTCTTCGGGGCAGTTGAAGGTAGACATATTGCCGTCGGTGATGACTTTCCTTACCGCCTCATCAACTTCCTCCCGGCCATAGCCGAGGGTGTTGGTGCCTATGCCCATTATGCTGCAGTCTATATACTCCCTGCCGTCAAGGTCCCAAACGCGGCATCCCTTGGCTTTGCTGTAGTATGAAGGCCATCCCTCGGGGAGGAACATCTCCGGTCTTTTGGAGAGAAGCATTGTTCCGCCGGGGATGAGAGTCTTTGCCTTCTTGTATAGTTCCTGTCCTTTTCCCATGTTATTTTTCGATTTTTTTGTCATTTCTGATGGATTTGTCATAACCTTCGTTGTAGCCGAAGCGGCTGTTTATGTTCTTGAGCTCGGGATGAACCTCAAGATAGTCAATGTATTCCTTCCAGCCCTTCTCCGTACCCAGTACCTGTATAAGGGATTTGAGCACCTCAAAGTCTTCAGCCTCGTCTATGGTAATCCTGTATTCCGATGCGCAGTAGCGTCCTGCCTTGTTCTGCAGTTTGAACGATTTGAATATGCGGCCGCCTTCCGCGCTTCCGTTCTTCCAGATGAAGGGTGTGACGTGTTCGCGTTCGGAAACCATGTCCGCCTCCTTGTACGCCCTTTCGAGGGCGGAGAACTTCATTACTTCCGTATCAAGGCCGTCAGGGAAACTGTCGGGATCCGTGCGGACATAGTCGCAGTCATGCTCCACGGCATATTTTATGACGTCATCTATTACTTCCGGGTCTATGAGAGGACAGTCGGATGTGAGCCTCACAACATAGTCCGGGTGTTCCGGCTCCGCTGTGCCGTAGAACCGTGACAGAACGTCGTCCACGGAGCCCTTGAAATATTCCACGCCGACCTTGTCCGCAACCGCGGTGATGAATCTTGAGCCTTCTTCGTCCGTTGTAGCTATCTTGAGCATGTCTATTCCGGTTGAACGGAGTATTCTCCTGAGGTGGATTTCCAGAAGAGTCTGTCCGTCAACTTCCTTGAGTATCTTTGCGGGCAGTCTGGTTGACCCGTATCTTGCCTGTGTAATTGCCAGTACCTTCATATCAGTTCCAGTTTACCGGGTTCAGGAGCTCCTGTTCCCTTACATTTATATCTATCCTGACTTCTTTGTCCGAAATTGCGTTCACGTTGTTCATAAGCTGCCCGGTATTGTCAACCCCTGTCAGGACTCCGTCTACGAATTCATTCTGAATGTTGAAGTTGAGAGCAAGCTCTTCAATGCTCATTCCGGCCCCCTCCGCATATTCATCCAGCTGCATCAGATATTTTGCAAGCGGTTGAAGTTTTGTCGGGAGCGCGCTCCTGTCCTTGAAGAAAAGGCCCTGAAGGAAAGTGCTCCGCACGTGAATCTCGGCGCCCCTGTCCTTGAGCTCCCTGAGGTATGGGTCGAACTGCCTGTCGAATATGTTTCTGGGGAACTGGAGAAGATCGAATTCCACACCGTTCCCAAGCAGCAGTTCAAGTTCCTCCGGGGAATAAAGGCTGAATCCGATTTTTTCTACAAGCCTCTTGTCTTTCAGCTCCATGAAATCGTCCCAGACGGAAGGATTCTTCCTGTAGACTTCAAAATGATGCAGGAGATATCCGTAAAGTTTCTCCCTGTGCAGCCTTTTCAGGGAACCGTCCAGCATCTCAGCAACGCTTTTGTCACCCTTGGGGTATTTGGATACTATCCTGAAGTCCGCACCGGCGGAAATGCTTCCTCCCAGAACTTCCTCAGAGTTGCCGTAGGCGCTGGATGTGTCAAGAGTCCTTATCCCGGCCTTCCATGCATTGGCAAGAATGTCCTTCACCGCATCGGAGTCCGGCCTTCCGGCGGAGTTTATTCCGTACTGGCATCCGAACTGAACGGTTCCGAGGACAATTTTCCGGGCGGATTTCATAGCTCGGATGCAAATTCAAGAACTTTCTCTATAATCCAGTCCTGCTCTTCCTCTGTAAGGGAGGGGAACATAGGCAGGGCAAGGCAGTGCCTGTAGTATTCTTCCGCCACGGGCATGTCTCCGTCTTTCCAGCCGAACTGCCTGTAGTATGGCATGGTGTGCGCCGGTATGTAGAGAACCTGTGAGAATATCCTGTTTTCCCGGAGGAAGTCGTAAAGCTCCTTGCGCTTCTCCGTCTGTATTATGTAAAGATGGAATGCGTGGGTGATTCCTTTTCCACGGAATGGAGTCCTTATCTTTGTGTCCTTGAAAGCTTCATCATATTTGCGGGCTATCTCGTTGCGCCTGGTTATGCTCCAGTCCAGCCGCTTCAGCTGTGATATCCCGAGTGCCGCCTGAAGTTCGGTGATGCGGTAGTTGAAACCGAGTTCCTGCATCTCGTAATACCATCCTCCGTCCATCTTTGTCAGAAGCGCGGGATCTTTGGTTACCCCGTGCGTTCTGTAAAGGGATACCTTGTGGTAGAGCATAGGGTTGTTAGTTGTCACCGCTCCGCCTTCTCCTGTGGCGATGTGCTTGACGGGATGGAAGGAGAAACAGGTAAGGTCCGCGTACTTGCAGTTTCCGACCATCTGCCTGCGTCCCTTGCTGTCTGTGAAACTTCCTCCCGGAGCATGACATGCATCCACCACGATTGCGAATCCGTATTCGTCGGCCAGTTTGCGGAATTTCTCCTCATCCACCGGGTATCCGGCGAAATCTACGGGTACCACCGCCTTGTACGTTCCTCTGGGCGATGCCTTGAGAATTTCCTCAAGCTTGTCCAGGTCCATGCAGTAGGTGTCAGGATCTATGTCGCAGAAAACAATCTGTGCACCGCAGTATCTGAATCCGTTTGCGCTTGCAACAAATGTGATAGGGGTGGTGATGACCTTGTCCCCCTCCTTTATGTCCAGGGCCTTTGCGCACAGGTGCAGGGCGGCCGTTCCATTGCTGACCATGCAGGTGTGCTGGCAACCGATATACTTGGAGAAGGCCTTCTCGAATTCCGCTATCAGCGGCCCCTGGGTCATGTAATCTGACTTGAGAGCGCTGACCACGGCCTGAACGTCTTCTTCAGTGATGTACTGGTGGCCGTATGGTATGATGTGGTCAATCATTATTCGGCTTTGAAGTTAGGATCCACGTATTTCTTTATTTTCTCACGCATCGTCTCAACCGTCTCCCATTCCGTGTTGCTGTCCGAACTGTAGTGGAATCCCGCCGGAACGGGTGATGCCTTGTGGTGCTTGAGATAGTCCTCTCTGGTGTACATGTAGGACACGGAAGGGAGAATCACGAAGTATCCTCCAAGGTCAATGGTATCGAAAGCGTCAGTTGCGGTGATCATCTCTTCGTGAAGTTTTTCACCGGGGCGTATGCCTGTCTCGACCTGTCTGAGCCGGGGAGCTATTGCGGTTGCGACATCCTGAATGTGGTAGGATGGAATCTTGGGTACGAATATCTCACCTCCGAGGTGGTGGGCAAGGGCATACATTACAAGGGCGGCTCCTTCCTCGAGCGAGATGTTGAACCGCGTCATCCTGAAATCAGTGACGGGAAGCTGGCTTTCTCCATCGGCTTTCTTCTTCAGGAAGAAGGGGATTACGGAACCGCGGGATCCCATGACGTTTCCGTAACGGACCACGGAGAACCGTATATCCTTGGAGCCGCGTATGTTGTTGGCTGCCGTGAAAAGCTTGTCCGATGTGAGCTTGGTGGCTCCGTAAAGGTTGACCGGGGCGCAGGCCTTGTCTGAAGACAGGGCTATCACGTCATGCACTCCGCAGGCCAGAGCGGCGTCTATCACATTCTGCGCGCCGTTGACATTTGTCTTGATGCATTCGTCCGGGTTGTATTCCGCCGTATCGACCTGTTTCATTGCGGCGGCATGGATTATAACGTCAACACCTTCGCAGGCTCTCATAAGACGTTCCTTGTCCCTGACATCACCGATGAAGTAACGCAGTTGCGGATATTTCGACTCCGGCCAGCGCTGTTTCATTTCATACTGCTTGAGTTCTCCTCTTGAATAGATGATGATTTTCCTGACTCTAGGATAGTCTCTGAGTATGATTTCCACGAACTTTTTCCCGAACGATCCGGAACCTCCCGTGATGAGGACTGTCTTGTTGTTGAGCATGGCTTCCAAAAATATATTTAGACAAATTTAATTATTAATTCTTAAATTTGTATTCATAACGCTTTATTTATGTCATCGGCAAAATTGAGAAAGTTCGTGGATGGCCGCATGGGCTTGCTGGACAGAATTTCGGAGGAATGCCGGGGCTGCGGCAACATCGTCTGGTTCCATGCCGCCTCCTACGGTGAGTTTGAAGAAGCCCGGCCCGTTGTTGAAAGACTCAGGAAAGCCGATCCCGATGTAAGGATACTCGTCACTTTCTTTTCCCCGACCGGATATGAGGCCTTCAGGACCTATCCTGCTGCGGACTGGGTGTTCTACCTTCCCTTGGATACAAGACGCAACGCAAGGCGTTTCATGGAGGCGGTCAGGCCCTCAAAGCTTGTGATTTCCATAAGCGATTTCTGGTTCAATTTCATATATGAGGCATTCAGGAAGAATGTGGACGTTTATGTCATATCCGCTTTTTTCCCTGAGAGGTCATTCTATTTCAAGTGGTACGGATTTCCTTACCGGAGAATGTTCCGCAAGTGTTTCCGCCATATTTTTGTCAAGGATAACAGGACTCTTGAGCTGTTGCGCGCGGAAGGGATAGACAGTGTGTCCCGTGTCGGTGACCCGCGTATGGACCGTGTGATAGAGATTGCATCCGAAGAGTGGCATGACGCCATTGTTGAGGAATGGTGCCGTGGGAGCAAAGTGTTTGTCGGGGGAAGCATACTTCCCGGAGAAGATGAAGAGCTGATTGCGGCGCTGGCCAATTCTCATCCCGGCGACAAATTCCTCATTGTCCCCCACGAGGTGGACAATCGGTCCGTGCAGCATCTCAGGTCATTGCTTGAGGTGCCTTCCTCACTATATTCCGAATGTGGAGGGACTCCTGTCCGGACCAATGTGCTTATCGTTGATACGGTGGGAATTCTCTCGCGCCTTTACCGCTACGGATGGGGGGCTTATATAGGTTCCGGATTTACGAAATATTCTCCGCACAGCGTTATTGAGCCTGCCGTTTACGGTATGCCTGTCGTATTCGGTCCCATATACGACCACAACACCCACTGCGGCGCCCTCATTGCCGAAGGCGGTGGATTCTCCGTATCCGGCGTGACCGATTTCCTCGCCTGGTATGACGGGATGAAATCCGATGAAAGCCGTCTTGCCTCCGCCAGCCGCGCCTCTTTGGAATACTGCATGTCCGCCAGGGGGGCGGCAGAAGAGATACTGAGGGAAATATTCCCTCATTCCACTTTCCAGTAGAAAGTTTCCGGGTCTGTCACATCCAGCTTCAGGCGCAGGTCCGCTCCCCGGCCGAACGGCGGCAGAGTGATGCGGTAACGGCAAGTCTCGCCTTCTATTCTGCATTCCATCGTGAATTCTGTCCTGATGTATCCGAGCAGGTCCTCCGGAGTGTCGTTGGGATAGCAGTACAGTCTTGTCTCCGGTTCCTGTGTATAGAATCCGACATCGCAGGGCAGAGCTTCAATGACTGTGTCTGCGGCTTCTTCCCTCGGTCTGAACTCTTCTTCCCTGAACACCTCGCTTAAAGGATTCACACCGGTAAGGTATACCCGTGGATCCTCCAGCAGGACATAATTGTCCAGAGCATTGCTTACTTCCGCAAGTGTGATGCGGCAGAGCAGGGGAGAGAGTTCCAACACACCCTCGCCGTTCCGCCACGCGCTCATAAGCGGAGCATCCCTGTCTTCATCTGACAGATTGAAAGTCAGGAGTTCCATCGAATCGAATTTCTCAAGGGCCTTCAGGTTGAATCCGAATGGGCAGTTTCCCACTGCAGCGAAGATCTTCCCGCCTTCCGGCAGACGGAGGGAAAGCTCCTCCGGAAGCCCTTCATAACGTTCGTGGTAAACCAGAGGTCTGACTCCGTCGGAGTCGTAGGCGAACACATCCGTGTGCCGGACTTCCTGCGCCCAGCCCGAGCGCTTCAGATGTAAGCTGAATTCCACACTGTCCCGCACCGGCCCGGTGTTCTCGGGAATAATTTCTGCGGCCGGCTTGCTGCAAGCCGAAAGAGCTATAGCCGCAAGGCAATAGACAAAGTTTTTCATAGCATTGCAAATATAGTCATTCCATATATCAATCGTCCATAAAATAGCCGGTTTTTATGGACGGAATTCCAAATAATGCAATTCGTCCACGAAAAGGGCCTTTTTCGTGGACGAATCAATGTAATCAGGCAGAGCTCTAAGCTCCGAAGTTGTCGAAGAGTATGTTCTCAGGCGCAACTCCAAGTGAGTCGAGCAGGTCGACCACGCACTTGGTCATCATCGGAGGTCCGCACATGAAGTACTTGATGTCTTCGGGAGCCTCATGCTCCTTGAGGTAGGTCTCGTACATTACGTTGTGGACGAAACCGGCCGTGTACTTCACACCAGCCGCATCCGCTGCAGGATCGGGACGGTCAAGGGCAAGATGGAACCTGAAGTTGGGGAACTCCTTCTCGATCTCTGCAAAATCTTCAAGATAGAATGCTTCGACAAGGGCACGCGCTCCATAGAAGAAGTGAACCTTGCGCCCGGTTCTGAGAGTCTTGAACAGCTGCATGATGTGAGAACGGAGAGGTGCCATTCCGGCGCCGCCGCCTACGAATATGTATTCGATGTCGTCCGGGTCGTTCTTCGGAAGAAGGAATTCTCCGTAAGGACCGCTGATCATTACCTTGTCTCCGGGTTTGCGGGTGAATACATAGGAAGATGCGATACCGGGGTTCACAGGGAGAAGCTTCGGGCCGAGCTCGCGCGGAACGCTGCGGTCGAACGGAGGCGTGGCGATACGTACGTTGAGCTTGATGATGCCTTTCTCTCCGGGATATGAGGCCATGGAGTAAGCGCGGATCGTAGCTTCCGGATTGACGGACTCAAGATTGAAGAATCCGTATTTCTCCCAGTCTGCACGATATTCGGGCTCCACTTCTATATCCTTGAAATAAAGGTGATATGCAGGAATGTCAATCTGTATGTATTCTCCGCTCTTGAACTCGAGGTTCTCGCCCTCGGGAAGCTTGACGGTGAATTCCTTGATGAAAGTTGCAACGTTCTTGTTGGAGATAACCTCACATTCAAGCTTCTTTACGCTCAATGCGCTTTCCGCAACCTGAATCTTGAGATTGTCCTTAACCTTCACCTGGCATCCAAGACGCCACCCTTCCTTTATCTGCTTGCGGTTGAAGAAACCTGTCTCCGTAGGGAGAATCTGTCCGCCGCCTTCAAGAACCTGAACCTTGCACTGGCCGCAGTTGGCCTTTCCGCCACAGGCTGAAGGGAGGAAAATCTTCTCTCCGGCAAGTGTTCCCATAAGGTTTCCTCCGGGAGTTACGTTGAGTTCCTTCTTTCCGTTGTTGATGTCTATCCTGACGGTTCCCTTCGGAGTGATCTTCGCCTTTACGATGAGGAGAAGAGCCACAAGAATGAGCGTCACAATGACGATTACCGCTACTGCTGCAATTATTGTCTGTGTCATAATCCTGTCCTCCTAAATTGCAATTCCCATAAAGATCATGAATGCAATGCCCATGAGACCTACGGTGATGAATGTGATTCCGATTCCCTTGAGTCCTGCGGGTATGTTGCTGTAGCTCATCTTCTCACGTATTGCGGCGAGAGCCACGATAGCCAGATACCAGCCTATGCCTGAACCGAGGGCGTAGCATGTTGCCTCACCGAAGTTGGCGAAATCCTTCTGCTGCATGAAGAGCGAGCCTCCCAGAATCGCGCAGTTCACGGCGATGAGGGGGAGATAGATTCCGAGTGAGCTGTAAAGAGCGGGGAGATATTTCTCCACGATCATCTCAACGAGCTGGGTGAATGCCGCTATGACGGCGATGAAGATGATGAAGCTCAGGAAACTGAGGTCGACATCCGCGAATTTGGGGCCGAGCCATCCGGCGAGAGCTCCCGGAGAAAGTACGAACCTGTTCAGCGCGTAGTTTATCGGGAGAGTGAAGAGAAGAACGAAGATGACTGCGAGACCGAGTCCGTTGGCCGTCTTCACGTTCTTTGATACTGCCAGGTATGAACACATACCGAGGAAGTATGCAAAAATCATATTGTCAACGAATATTGACCTTACGAGCAAGCTGATGTATTCCATATTCAGTACGTGTTATCTTATTTTTCCTGGAGGTCTTTGTCTATGCTCCTGTGAATCCATATTATACATCCGAGAAGGATGAGTGCGAACGGAGGCAGGATGACCAGACCGTTGTTGACGTATCCGGCATTGTAGAGAGCCTGGGGGATGACCTGGAACCCGAAGAGGGTGCCGCTTCCCAGAAGCTCGCGCACGAATGCGACGATAATGAGAATCATACCGTATCCGGCACCGTTTGCAAGACCGTCAAGAAGAGAGGGGATGGGCTTGTTGCCGAGCGCGAAGGCCTCGATGCGTCCCATTACGATACAGTTCGTGATGATGAGTCCGATGTAAACGGAGAGCTGCTTGTCAATTGCATAAGTGCTTTCGCCGGCCTTGAGGACCTGGTCCACAAGAATAACCATCAGGGCGACGACAACAAGCTGTACGATAATACGTACACGGTTGGGAATCGTGTTCCTGAGGAGTGAACATACAAGGCTTGAAAGGCCTGTCACCACTATAACGGACAAAGCCATTACAATGGCACCCTTGAGCTGTACGGTGACAGCGAGTGAAGAGCAGATACCAAGCACCAGGACGGTGATGGGGTTGCCCTTGAAAATAGGGTTGAGTATTGTGTCTTTGAGTTTCTGTGCCATAGCTTATTCCTCCTCTGTTGTTGATTCGGCTGCTGTGCCGAGATATTTGGAATATGCCTCGAACCATACGTTGAGCGCGGCGTTGAGGCCCTTGGATGTCATTGTGGCTCCTGTGATGGCATCAACGGCGTTGGATTTTCCGTCGGCCTCAGCATTCTTGCCCAGCGTGAACAGAGGCTTTCCTGAGAAGTCAACGGACTTGCCTGAGAATTTCTCCCTGAACCATGGTTCGTCCTTGATCTTTGCACCGAGTCCGGGAGTTTCCGATTCGTGGTCGAAATAAACTCCCTTGATGTTGGTTCCGTCGGGTTCGAACGCGACATATCCCCAGATGGGGCCCCAGAGTCCCGCTCCATACACTGGAATCACTGAGATTCCACCCTTGAAACGGTAAACCGGAAGGTTGTCGCATTTCCCGTCCTTGATTGCCTTGTTCGCGGCTTTAAGCCCGTTCATAAGTTCAATGTTCTCCTTATCCGTTGCCAGCTCTCCTGTCCTGTTACCGTCGAGGTCGATTGTGAAAGCCTCGTCAATACTGTTTGAGTAGAGGGAAAGAATCTCGGCATTGCCCTTGGCGTAAAGCGCGTCCGTGCTCTCCACCTTGGCCGCGGCCATCATCTGGCGCAGGGTTTCGGCTTTGGCGTTGTCCTGCTGCGCGGGTCCGAGTTTTTGTGAAACGAATGCGAGTATCGCCGCAACGAGCACAACCACTATCGTGGTGTACACTACTGTATATACGTTACTGTTGGTATTCATGGTTATGCGGCTTTGAATTTACGGTTGATGTGCAAGGTGACCACAACATGGTCGATGAGCGGAGCGAAGGTGTTGCCGAGAAGGATGGCGAGCATCATTCCCTCGGCATATCCCGGGTTGAAGAGGCGGACTGTGATACAGATGGCTCCGATGAGGAATCCGTATATCCATTTGCCGCATTCGGTCTGTGCGGATGTAACAGGGTCTGTAGCCATGAAGACTGTTCCGAATGCAAATCCTCCGAGTATGAGCTGTTCCCAGCAGGGGATTGCCGTGGCTCCTCCTATTTGTCCGAGGAATCCTACGAAGAGGGCGCCTGCAACGGATGAGAGCATTATCTTCCAGCTTGCAACGCCTGTCCAGATCAGGAGTATGGCCCCCAGAAGGATGCAGAGTGTTGAAGTCTCACCTACGGATCCGGGAATGGTTCCTATGAACTCGCTCCAGAATGAGGTGCTGTACTGTGCGGCCCCGTCAAGTGCGAGGGGTGTTGCTCCGGTGAATCCGTCAACAAGCTGCTCGCCGGCCTTGGTTTTGATCCAGCAGGCTGATCCGGACATGTTGTTGGGGTATGAGAAGAACAGGAACGCACGCGTGAGAAGGGCGGGGTTCCATATATTCATTCCGGTACCTCCGAAGACTTCCTTTCCGAAGATGGTGGCAAATGCAACTGCAAGAGCGAGCATCCAGAGAGGTGTGTCGATGGGAACGATGAGAGGAATGAGGAAACCTGTCATGAGGTATCCCTCGTTCACTTCTTCGCCGCGTATCTGAGCCGTGCCGAACTCGATTGCGAGTCCGACCACATATGCGACTATGTAGAGGGGAAGCACCCTGAGGAATCCATACCACCAATTGGCGATTATATGGAGTCCGGTGCCGCCTGTTGCCAGTTGGTGCTGATATCCGACGTTCCACATTCCGAAAAGGGCTGCGGGAACGGCCGCGATAAGAGCGACGATGATGATGCGCTTCAGGTCAACGGCATCGCGCACGTGGGAACCTTTCCTTGTGACGGTTCCGGGCACGGCAAGAAATGTGTCAAAAGCATCGGCCGTGGAGTGAAGCCAGTAGAGTTTTCCTCCTTTTTCAAAAATCTTGTTCATACTTCTAAGCCATTTCTTTAATCATCAGATCTATGCCGTCCGCTATCATTTCCTGGATGTTGTTCTTGCTCGGGTCTACGAACTCGCAGACGGCGAGATCCTCGGGCAGAACTTCGTATATTCCGAATTTCTCCATCTTGTCTATGTCTCCTGCAAGGCAGGCCTTGGCAAGGAAGATCGGATAGATGTCCATAGGAAGAACCTTTGAGTAGTATCCGTCATTCATGAGGAATGCGCGGGGACCTCCGTGGAGGTTGGTGTCCATGTCGTATCTGCGCCATGGCATGAGCCAGCTGAAGTAGCAGCGGTCCGTGCTGAACTGCCTGTAGCGGATGGGACGTATCCATCCGAACATCTCGCGCTCGGTGCCTTCCTTCATTATGGTGATCTGGTTGTCGAAGAATCCGACATATCCTTCCGCACCGACGTTCCTGCCTGAGAGGACGTCTCCGCTGATGATGCGGAGTCCTTCAGCATCTCCTCCGTAGAAGGGAGCGAGAACGCTTACCGGCGTTCCGGGGATTGTCTCGACGTATGAAGGTTCGATGACCATGGGGCCGCCCACTGCAACCCTGCGCCTGAGGCAGAGCTTTCCGGTGTTGAAGAGATGTCCGATTGCGGCGAGTCCGTCAAGGGAGATTGTCCACACGATGTCTTCCTTGCGGATAGGCCTGATGCTGGCAATCTGTACTCCCACATTTCCGGCGGGATGCTTTCCCTCGAAAGTGTGGAATTCCGCACCGGTGATTCTTTGCAGCGCTGATTCTCCGGGACCGAATGAAATGTGTACGGCTCCTTCCGTAAGTTTGGACAGAGCGGTCACGCCGGTCTGGATGTCCTTTACCTTGTCGGCGAAGCAGAATTCAACATCTGCCGCAAGGGGAGCCGTCGCGTAAGCTGAGCAGAAGATGTCACGCGGCTTTACGGCGGGATCGGCGATGACACCGTAAGGACGCTGGATGAGCATGGGCCAGAGGCCGCTTGCAAGAATGGCTTTGCGGATTGAGTCGGAGTCGAGCTTCTCTGCGCTTTCAAGTTTGAATTCCGCGCAGGTCTGCTCTCCGTCGGTCTCTATCAGGACAGCGAGGAGCTTGCGCTTTTCGCCCCTGACTATCTCCTTCACCTTTCCGCTGACCGGGGATGTAAGGAGAATGTCCGCGTTCTTCTTGTCTGCAATGACGGGCGAACCGCACAGGACAGAATCGCCTTCCTTCACGAGGAGCCTGGGGAGAAGTCCCTTGAACTCGCCGGGCTGGACAGCGACAATGCCTGGAAGAATCGCCTTTGAGACACGAAGGTCCGCTTTTCCCGTGATGGGGATGTTCAGACCTTTTTTCAAAACGATGTTCTGTGACATTATTATTTGATGTTAATATTGAATATGCTGATAAGCACGCGAAGTTACCACTTTTTTTTGTATTTTCGCGCCGTTATGGGGAATATTTGCGAAGGCTTGAACGACGAGCAGAGAAAAGCCGTCGAATGTGTTGAGGGTCCGGTGCTGATCGTTGCCGGAGCGGGTTCGGGGAAAACGAGGGTGCTGACATCCAGAGTCGCCCATATTCTTGAGTCGGGCGTCGATCCTTCAAGGATACTTGCACTCACGTTCACCAAGAAGGCGGCGGGGGAGATGAAGGAAAGGATTGCGCTCATGGTAGGAGCCCAAAGAGCCAGAAAAGTGGTGATGGGTACATTCCACGCGGTGTTTGTGAGGTTCCTTCGCGAATTCGCCGAGTCGCTCGGATATCCGTCCTCTTTCACCATCTATGACACTTCCGATTCCCAGAGCGCGATTAAAGCCTGCGTGAAGGAACTCCAGCTGGACGACAAGATATACAAGCCCAAGGATGTCCTGTCCAGGATATCCATGGCCAAGAACAATCTCATAACTGTCAGCGCATACCGGAACAAGACCGACCTGATGCTTGCCGACCAGCATTGCCGCAGGCCCAGGCTTGTGGACGTATATGCCCTGTATCAGCAGAAGATGAAGCAGGCGGGCGTCATGGACTTCGACGACATCCTCCTGAATATGAACTACCTGCTGAGAGACAACCCGGAGGCTTTGCAGTCCATTTCCGAGCGCTTCTCGTACATAATGGTGGATGAGTACCAGGACACCAACTACGCCCAGTACCTGATTATTAAGAAACTGTCCCGGATTCACAGAAACATCTGCGTGGTCGGGGACGATTCGCAGTCCATCTATGCGTTCCGTGGCGCCAGGGTTGAGAACATCCTCAATTTCAAGAAGGACTATCCCGAGAACAGGGTCTTCAAGCTTGAGAGGAACTACCGTTCCACACAGACCATCGTAAAGGCGGCGAACTCGCTCATTTCCAAGAATGAGGGGCGTATCCCCAAGGAGTGCTATGCAGTGGGGGAGGACGGGGAACTGATCCGCATACTCAAGACTTATTCCGAACAGGAGGAAGCCATGATGATTGTCAGTGAAATCCTTTCCAGGATGCGCTCCGCCGGGGCCCAGTATCAGGATTTTGCAATACTGTACAGGACAAACGCCCAGTCACGGGCAATAGAGGAACAGCTCCGCCGCCGCAATATCCCCTACATGATTTACAGCGGCAACTCTTTCTTCGAACGCGCGGAGGTGAAGGACTTGATGGCCTACTTCAAGCTGGTTGTGAATCCCAACGATGACGAGTCTTTCAAGAGGGTGGTCAACAAGCCGGCGCGTGCAATCGGCGACACTTCTGTCTCCGCCCTGAACGAATGCGCCCGTGCTCACGGATGCTCTCTTTTCAAAGCCGCGTTCATGCAGGATACTGAGCAGTACGGGCTTCGTCCGGCCGCCCTTTCAAAAGTACAGGCTTTCTGCAGGATGATTGACTCGCTGTCGGCGAAAGCCCTGTCGGGAGATGCGTTTGAGATTGCCCGCCAGATAGCGGATGAAAGCGGTCTGTATGCCTTCTACAAATCGGACAATTCAATAGAGGGGCTCGCCCGCACCGCCAATGTGGAGGAACTGATAAATTCCGTGGAGTCTTTCGTTGAGGAACGCCTTGAGGAGAATTTCGGAGAAGCGGAGCCCGATCCCTCCTACGTGGTGACCATCGCCGATTTCCTTGAGAATGTGACTCTGCTCAGCAATGCGGACACTTCCGATGACGATGAAACCAACAACAAGGTTTCAATGATGACGGTCCATTCTGCCAAGGGTCTGGAATATCCGTATGTTTTTGTGGTCGGAATGGAGGAGAATCTTTTTCCTTCGCTCAACATGCTGTCATCCTTGCAGGAAATAGAAGAGGAACGACGTCTTTTCTATGTTGCGATAACCCGTGCCAAGAGGTCCGTCACCCTGAGTTTCGCATCCACGAGAATGCGTAACGGGCAGCATGAGAGCAATGCTCCTTCACGTTTCATCAGGGAGATAGACAGCATTTACCTGGAAAATCCCCTGTCGGATGAGGATTTTGACACTTCCGATATTTCGTGGAGCCCTTTCGCTCAGAGGAATTCCTTCGGGCGTGCCGGCGGATACGCCAGGTCGGGAGCTCCCGGAAGTCTCGGCAGGCAGTCTTCCCCGGCTTCTGCATCCAAGCCTGTTGCGGGAGGATTCCGCAACCCATCACCTGCTCCGGCGAAACGTCCGGATTTGGATTTTGAAGGGGTCCCTATGACTCAACTGTTTGCAGGAGAGCGCGTTGAGCATAACCGTTTCGGCGCAGGTACCATCAAATCGATAAGCGGCGCCGCCCCGGATATGAAGGCGGTGATAGAGTTTGACGAATACGGAGAGAAGCTTCTTCTTCTCAAATACGCCAAAATCAGACCCTTGAAATAGACTGCTAGAGGAGCAGTTTCAATGCTTTTGACAGCTGGTCGGGGCAGCTCGTGCCTTTCCCTCCGCAGTCTATTCCCTCGAGTTTTCCGATTGCGTCGGTGATTTTCATTCCTTCCACAAGCCTTGACACACCCTGGGTGTTTCCGGAACATCCTCCGGTGTATCTGACTTTCCGGATTGTCCCATCCTTCACTTCTATGTCTATCTGCACCGAGCAGACTGCTCTTGACGGAATGACGCTGAATGCTCTGGTTCCGTCAGACATGGTTGTATCCCTGATAACGGTTACTTCGTTCATAAAATCTGTATTTTCTGTCCCGGTTGTAATTGCGGTATTGTCCTGATTGCCGGCCTGTGCTCCGTTCCTGCAGGATATCGCGGTTAATGTTGCAAGCGACAGCACAAGTGCCGCCAATGTCAGTTTCTTAAGCATTTTCATGATTTGCCCGTATTTCCAAGAAGTTGCAAGATACCCATAAATTCGCCGAATCGCAAGTTTTTGCAAATATGAAATATTTCTTAAATTTGTGTACTCTAAGATAACAACAACTAATAATCTTATATCTATGCAAAGAAGAGATTTCCTTAAAGCATCTGCTCTCGGCATGGCCGGAGCTATGGTAATGCCCTCCGTTGCGTCTGCAGCCACGAAGAGCGCCGGCAAACAGTCGAAGAATTCCAAGATCAACCTCGGTTTCATCGGTCTCGGCCAGCAGTGCATGTACCTCATGAGCAGTTTCATCGAAATGGATGACGTTCAGGTTGTGGCCGGCTGCGATGTTTATGACATCAAGCGCGACCGTTTCGAGAAGACTGTCACCGAATTCTATCAGGGAAAAGGCTACAAGAAGTGCGCTCCTGCAATGTACGAGAATTACGAGGACCTTCTCGCACGCCCCGACATCGACGGTGTTGTGATTGCCGTCCCGGATCACTGGCATGCAATCATCGCCATAGCAGCCTGCAAGGCCGGAAAGGACGTTTATCTTGAGAAACCGATGACTCTCACCGTTTATGAGGGAAAGCAGCTCGTAAAGGCTGTACGCAAGTACAACCGCATCCTCCAGGTGGGAAGCATGCAGCGCTCAAGCGAGGAATTCATCCATGCCGCCACTATGGCACGCGAGGGTGAGCTCGGTAAGATTCACAAGATGGAGGCGTTCGTAGGACGCTGGGAAGGCAAACCGTTCCCTGTTCCTCACAATTTCCCTGCACAGAAACCTCCCAAGGGCCTCAACTGGGACAAGTGGCTCGGACCTCTTCCCGAAACTGTCACTTACTTCCCCGATATCAATCCCCTTCTTGATGAGGAAGGACATGAGAACTGCTGGGGCGCATGGCGCTGGTACAAACCTTCAGGCGGCGGCTATATGACCGACTGGGGCGCTCACATGTTCGATATCGCGCAGTGGATGGTCGGCAAGGATCTTTCCTGCCCTGTTGACATCATCCCTCCCGGATACAGCTATTACAAGAACCTTACATACAGGTATGACAACGGCATCGAGGTTGAGGAAACCGAGTTCGATGAGCATGGTCAGGGTGTGAAGATTTATGGAGACAAGGGCTGGATTGCAGTTCACCGCGGACTCCTCTACGCTTCCGACCCCAAGTTCGAGATGAAGAATGCCGGGAAGAAGGATGGTCCTTTCGAGTCCTGCGCTCCCCATCACAGGACCTTCATAGAGTCCATGAAGTCCCGTATCGATCCCAACGTTCCCGTTGAGGTGGGTCATTCATCCTGCACAATGTGCAACATCGGTATCATTGCCGGTGAACTTGGACGTCCTCTCGTATGGAACCCCATCGTTCAGAAATTCATGGATGATGACGAGGCCAACAAGCTGATGCATTATCAGTACCGTGCCGGTTACGAGAAACTTCTCGAGGTTTAATTTACAGAATTGTACAGGCTCTCCGTACGGCATTTCTTCGGGTTTGCCGCCCGGAGAGCCTTCTTTTTTCCAATATCAAGTGATTTATGAAAAGATTGTTCTCAGCAGTTCTGCTGCTCTGCGCCCTGTGCTATGCCGCTTCCGCCCGCACTCCGGAATTAAGGTTCAACGACGGGGGAAAGTTCAAAGTTTTACAGTTGACCGATCTTCATCTGGTCGGCGGATATGATGCCGAAGCCTCAAAGACACTGAAGCAGGTGAAGGAGTTCGTCCGTGATGAAAAACCGGACCTCATAGCCGTAACGGGCGATGTCATATCCCATGGCGTAAATTCAGGTTATCTGCTCGACAGGTTCCTGAAGACAATCGATTCTCTTGACATCCCTTTCTTCATCGTCTTCGGCAATCACGACCAGGAACAGGAACTTACAAAGGCTCAGATGGCATCAAGAATAACTGCCTGCAGGAATTCCGTCAATGTCATTGGTGAAAACGGAGAGCTTGCGGACATGCGTGTGCCTGTGAAAACACACAACGGCGGGGAGGATGCACTGGAACTTTATCTGCTCGATTCACATACATCTATCGACGATGAAAGCCCCTTGGCCGATATGCATATACGTTATGAGTGGTTCACTTTCGATCAGGTCTGGTGGATACGCAACGAGTTCAGAAAGAGTGCGGAGGAGCACGGAAAAGTGCTGCCTTCAGCTGCGTTCTTCCATATCCCTCTCCCCGAATTCCTTGAAGCCTGGGAAAGAACGACGTCCGAGTATTTCACCCATAACAACGTTGACGGTGTCCGCGGAGAATACGGCGGGCATAGCCGTATGAACTCCGGTATGTTCGCCGCCATGTTCGAGGCAGGCAGCATAATGGCCGTTCTGTGCGGCCATGACCATGACAGCGACTTTATTGTAAACCATTACGGAATATCGCTGATTTACGGCAGATGCAGCGGAAACGATCCTACCTATCATCATCTCCTTCCGGGAGCGCGAGTAATAGAATTCAGGGAAGGCAGACGCGAATTCTCCACCTGGATCCGTGAGGAGAACGGGAAAATAAGTTATGTAAACGATTATTCCGACGGAGTCCTGAAGTAATCGGCCGCGGTAAATATCCGACTATTCCCCTTTGATCATCGGGAAATCGGGATTTGGCACATGGGCTTCTTCCATTATTCCCCTCAGTTCCTCCACCTTGTCAGCATTTTCCGCCGCAAGGTCACGGGTTTCTGAGGGGTCTTCGTCTATGTTGTACAGTTCGTACTTGTCTTCGTCTGACCTTATGTTCAGATGAACGAGTTTCCATGGGCCTTTCCTGACAGCCTGTCTTCCGCCCATCTCCTGGAATTCGAAGTAAAGCCATTCGTGTTCTTTCTGTCCTTTTTTCCCTTCGATAATGGGAAGGAGGCTTATTCCGTCCATGTCTTCGTCCGACAGCTGGCCGTTCAGCTCACGGAGTGTGGGCATCAGGTCCCAGAATGAACAGATGAAATCCGTCTCCATGCCTCCGGCGGTATGTCCGTTCCAGCTCACGATGAAAGGAACGCGTATCCCGCCTTCGTAAACGTCTCTCTTGTACCCTCTCCATGGTCCGTTGGAATCGAAGAAGTCAGGGTCCGCTCCGCCTTCCATATGGGGGCCGTTGTCTGATGCAAATATGATTATGGTATTGTCATAGACGCCGAGTTCCTTCAGTTTGCCGATAATCTGGCCGGTGTACATGTCCAGCCTTTCCACCATGGCCGCAAAGGTGGCGTGAGGATATTCCTGGGAGCAGTATCCGCCCTTTCGGAAACCCCACATTCCCTGATCGGTTCCGTGGAACGGTGTCTCCGGATATTTTCCGCGCAGCCCGCGTATGATGTCATCTTCCGGTACTATGAGTTCGGCGTGTGGAATGGTTGTGGGATACCACATGAAGAAAGGCTTGCCTTCCTTCACCGAGTTTTCCATGAAAGACAGCGCTTCTTCCTGAATGAGGTCGGGTATATAGCTGCCCTGGCCGTAGGGAACCTCGTCGCAGTTGTCGGCCAGGTCTATCCTTACGTCATTGTCCCAGATATGGTCTGCATAGTAGCTGTGGGCCAGAAGCTGGCAGTTGAAGCCGTAGAACCGGTCGATGCCCATTTTCTGCGGGTCTCCGGTGGATCCGACAAATCCGAGCCCCCATTTTCCGAAAGCTCCTGTGACGTATCCTGCATCCTGCAGGTCATGGAATATTGTTCTTGAGCCTGCAGGAAGCGGGAACTGGCCTTCAGGTTCAAGCTCCCTGTTTCCTCTTACGGCGGTGTGCCCGCTGTGAGTCCCGGTCACCAGGCACGAGCGTGAAGGAGCGCTGACTGTAGTGCCGGAATAGCATTGTGTGAATCTTATTCCGTTCCTTGCGATTCCGTCTATGTTCGGAGTGCTGAACCGGGTCTGACCGTAGCATCCGAGATCTCCCCATCCGAGGTCGTCGGCGAGGATGAACACTATGTTGGGTTTGGCCTGTGGCGCCCCGGAACCGTTGGAGCAGGCCGCCGCTGCCAGCGCTGCTCCGGTAATCAATATCCTGTTACTCATTTCTGCAAATTTATTCAATATAGTTAAAAATATATATATTTGTTCTCTTTAAATTTTAACCCGACTTGACTGTTGCCTTATGAAAACCGGAAAAGTAACACTGACAGTTCTATGCATCCTGACTTTGGGCGTCATCGCTTTTGCAGTTTACCGTTTTGCTTTCAGAAAATCCATTCCCGACTCTTCCACCCCTGACCAGGTGGTTGCGGTCCTTCAGCAGAATGACTGTTTCGTATGTCATAACAGGAATGCTGAACTTCCGTTCTATTCTTCCTTTCCGGTCATAGGTCCCAAAATGAAGGAGCATGCAGTGCATGCCTTCAGGTTCACTGATTTGAAGGGCAAGGTCGGTGAAAACATTGACGAGGTTACCCTTTCCATGTTGGACCATGCCGTTGAATATGGCGGAATGCCGTTGCTTGAATACAGAATCTTACATTGGGGAACCGGTTTCAACAGGAAGGAGAGGAGTTTTCTCGCAACTTGGATAAGGAGCAAGAGGGGGTCGGACGAGCCTGTCAGCATCGTTCCCTCCGAGGTGAGTTTCAATCCCGCCAAGGCTGAATTGGGGGAAAGAATGTTCAACGATGCGCGCATTTCTCTGGACTGCACCATATCATGCGCTGAATGCCACGTGCTTGAAAACGGAGGTGCAGACCATGCAGACGAGAGAGTATCGGAAGGGATCAACGGTCTCAAGGGAGGTGTCAACGCTCCTACGGTATATAATTCGGATTTCAATGTAAGGCAGTTCTGGAACGGAAGGGCGGCGGATTTGCGCGAACAGGCTGAAGGCCCTGCCACGAATCCGGTTGAGATGGGGGACCAGACCTGGGAGCAGATCTGCGAACGTCTGAGCAGGGACAGGGAACTTGTGAAGGAATTCGAGACTTTGTACCCGGGGGAAGGAATTACAAGAATGACTGTTACAGATGCCATTGCCGAGTTTGAGAAGACTCTTGTCACCCCAGGCTGCAGTTTTGACAGATATTTGCAGGGAGATACCGGCGCAATTTCCGCGGGGGAGGAATTGGGATATGAGAAATTCAAGGAGCATGCCTGTGCGACATGCCATACCGGTGTCATTCTCGGCGGGCGTTCGTTTGAATATCTTGACGTCTATGGGGATTACTTTGCCGACCGTACTGAGGATATCGCGTATAATTCCGATGATGACGGCCTGAAAGGCTTTACCGGCAACGATGAAGACCTTCACAAGTTCAAGGTTCCCGGGCTCAGGAACGTTGCTCTTACCGCTCCGTATTTCCACGACGGCTCAATGACCGCTCTTGACGATGCGGTGCGCGCCATGGCCGGATATTCTCTCGGAAAGGAGCTGTCTGAAGCGGACGTCCAGTCGATAGTCTCTTTTTTGAATACACTGACCGGAAATAATCCGCATATGCGTCCGGTCAAGGATAATAAATAGGAAAATGAAGGAAATAAAGACAGTAGGAATTCTTACGTCCGGGGGTGATGCTCCCGGGATGAATGCCTGCATCAGATCTGTGACCAGGGCGTCCATCTGTGCTGGTTGGAAGGTGTTTGCGATATACAGGGGCTGGGAGGGACTGATTCATGATGAGGTCAGGGAATTCACCACCGAAAGCGTCAGCAGCATCATTCAAAGGGGAGGTACCATTCTCAAGACAGCCCGAAGCGAGGAGTTCCGTACTCCGGAAGGACGCGGGAAAGCATACAGGACAATGCAGAAATACGGCATTGACGCACTGATTGTGATTGGAGGGAACGGCTCGCTCGCCGGAGCCCAGGCCATTGCTCAGGAATATGACGTCCCCGTAATAGGTATTCCGGGAACGATAGACAATGATCTCTTCGGTACAGACTCCACCATAGGATACGATACGGCATTGAACACCATTGTGGAGTGTGTCGATAAAATCCGTGACACCGCAACATCTCATGACCGCATCTTTTTCGTTGAGGTTATGGGCCGCGATGCAGGTTTTCTCGCTCAGAACAGCGCCATTGCCGCGGGAGCGGAGGCTGCGATCATTCCGGAAGACAGCACTGATATAGACCAGCTGGCCAATTTCATCAGCCGCGGTATAAGAAAGAGCAAGAACAGCAGCATTGTTCTTGTGTCGGAGAAAGATGGCGGGGCCATGCACTATGCGGAACGTGTCCGCAAGGAATATCCGCAGTATGACGTGAAGGTATCGATTCTCGGCCATCTTCAGCGCGGAGGCAAGCCTACGGCATTTGACCGCATTCTGGCAAGCCGCTTCGGAGTTGCGTCTGTGGAGGCCTTGAAGGAGGGCCAGCGCAACATCATGGTTGCGATACGCAACGATCAGATAGAATATGTTCCCATAGCGCGGGCCATCAAGATAGACAAGCCTATAGACAGAGAGCTCATAAATGTTCTCAGTATTCTCTCAATATAGCGTCTTTTGAGGCTTTTACGGCTTTTTTCCTGTCTATCCCGCTTACCACGGGTTCTCCCTTAAGCGGCTTGAATATGGTAATCGTACAGTCTGTGCAGACAAATCTGTAGTTGATTCCGGCAACAACCTGTGTGGCTACGGAAAGCGGTGTGAGTTCCTCCTCCATCTCCGTGGTTGCCTTTTTGAACATTTCGAGTTCCTCCGCGGATATCTCACGCTGTGCCGTATATCCGCCGCAAAGGGTTTCTCCGCTGTTTTTCATTGCCGTTCTGTTTGTACTTGCGCATGCTCCCAGGCACAGCAGTGCCGCCGCCATGAGAATGAGTGTCCTTGTCTTCATGATTCCTAAAATTCCTTGCCTTCAAAGAGAACGTGCTCCTCGGCGCTCCCCGACTTGCGCTTTGATGCGTTGAAGTTATAACTCAGGGAAAGTACTATCCCCGGATATTTGGGCAGGACCGTAGTTACGGAATGAAGCCCCGAGGCATTCCTCTCATTCCTGTACTTTGCTGTCCTGAATATGTCATGGGCTACAAGCGAAAGCGCGAGCTTGTCCTTGAATATCTGCTGACGGACTGCGAATTCGAAGAAGAAATACGCGTTTTCATTGCCTTGTGTGAGGATTCGGGGCCCCACATAGTGGGAGTCGAACTGCAGCCTGGTGGTCTTGCCGACGCTGAATGCATTAATCCAGTTTGCAAGGAAGGTTACACCGCGCGCATCCGTGCAGGCTTTGTCCGTTGCCATGAACTTATAGTTGAAGACGCTTCCGTTCAAGGAACTTGTCCAGCATTTCAACACCTTGAATGATCCGTTGAATTCAAGTCCTGCCTCCCTCTGGTTGCCTGCATTCACTATCATGTCCAGGGTGATGCCGGGTTCGTATGCCGTCCGGACCCAGTCGCTGATGTCCTTCCTGTATTTATAGTAGGCTGTCACGGCAAGACTGTGCCCTCCGTTCAGGGCTTTGTGCCATCCGAGTTCCGCCGAATTGATATATTCCGGACGGATGTCAGGATTGCCTATTTTCTTGGTATAGTAGTCTTCATAAGTTATGTAGGGCTCCAGATTCCAGATTCCGGGCCTGTTTGTCCTGTAGGAATATCCCAGGATGAATTCCCCGGCCTTTCCGGCGTCGTAGCTCATATGCGCGGAGGGGAAGAGATTGAAACGCTTTATGTCCCGGCTCGTCCCTTCTATTCCTATGTCAGTGAAGTCCAGCACTCCGTCTGCCCTGAGTCCTGCATTCAGCTTGAACTTTCCCCAGGTATTGTCCAGCATGGCGTAGCCGGAATGGACCTGACGCCGGTAGTAGAAAGGCGTGGCCAGGTCATCCTGCCATTCAAAGTCCTTTATGTCGCGGTTCCAGTACTTGATCCTGTAACCTCCATGTTCGCTGTATGTCGTATACTGGTATCCGATCTCGAGTTTCCCGTTTTCGCCGAAACGGTTTGTGTATGTGAGCGAACCGTCGCAGTCCCAGTGATGTTCCTCCTCATACCCGCGGGTACCTTCATAGCGTTCTCCGGAAGCGTCGAACATATTGCTTTCCGTGTACTCTATGCTGTACCAGTCATATCTGAAACGGCTGGTCAGCGCCAGTTCGTTTCTGGCGTCTATCTTCCAGATGTACTGCAGGGACGCCTGGAAAAGATTCTTCCGGAGATTGTACCTGTCATGCGAATCATACTGCGCAAAATGGTCTCCTCCCAGAATCACGTCACGTCTGGTCTCGTCATATTTCATGTCGCCGCCACGCCAGTTGCTTGTCTGGCCGGCCATCATCTCTATGTTGATGTTGTGATGCTTTCCATCATCATACTGCCAGCCTGCCTTGCCTGTGTATGTTCCGTAGCGTCTCCATCGCTCTCCGTCCGACAGGGAAGTTGTCTCTACACCCATCACCGAAGTCTTTTTTTCCTGGGTGAAGTCGCTCTTTCCCTTGATGTCCTGCAGCGTGCCTCCGAAATAGAAGTCGTTCCTTCCTTTGCGGTAGTTTACGATTCCGTCCACACTCCACGTTCCGAGCGTGCTTCCGCTCGCATTGACAATTCCGCTCCATCCCGTCTGGAATTCCTTCTTTGTCTTTATGTTGATGATGGCGGCATCTCCGTCCGTCTTGTAACGGGCGGACGGCGTTGTGAGAATTTCGATGTCCTCCACGTTCCCGGCCGGAATCTGCTGCAGCGCGGCCGTTCCGTCCAGGGGACTGAGCTTCCCGTCGACATAGACAAGGAAGTTGGAACTTCCGCGCAGCGTAACTTCGCCCTCGCTTCCTATGAGCACGGACGGCGTATTGGCGAGAATGTCAACGACCGTGCCTCCGGAAGATGTGATGGAGGATGAGGCGCTGATGCTCTGCCTGTCCAGTTTGTAAACGATACGGTTCTTTTCTCCAACTACTGTGACTTCCTGAAGCCCCACGGTCATTCTCTGGAGACTGATCTGACCAAGGTCGACGCTTCCTTCCGCTTTGAGCCTTTCGCTGACGTAGGCCTCGTATCCGAGCATCTTTACTGTGAGTATGACTTCCTGCCGGTCTTTTGCCTCGATCGAGAATTTTCCGTCCCCGTCGGTTGTGCAATAGGTCAGCACCTTGTCCGAAAAGTCAGAAAGGATTACATCCGCGTAGGCGAGAGCCGTGTTGTCGGTTCCGTCCGTCACCTGTCCTTTGATTCTGATGGAAGGTTCCGCCCCGGTCGTGGGGATGACGGAAAGTAAGGCCGCTAAAAGAAATGTGAGCATAAGTAGGTCAGTTGTGTATGTTCCTGAGTGACTTCCAGGGAAACTTCGGCTCCTTCGATGAACGGGAGGTTTATCTCTCCGTGTCCGGACGGGAAACCGTAGCAGACGGGAATGCCGAGATTTTTTGTGTATCGGTCGAGCATCTGCTCCACGCAGCTGAACGGAAGGTCTGCCGGGCAGTCTGTGAACTCCCCGAAGACCAGGCCCTTGACGTTGCGGAAATTCACATTGTTCAAAAGCATGTTCATGAGTCTGTCTATGGCGTGGAATCCTTCCCCGACTTCTTCTACGAACAGGATTATCCCTTCATGGAGGAGAAAGTCGTACCGCCCTCCCGTAAGTGCCGCCATGCTTATCATGTTCCCTCCCATGAGCGTACCCTGCGTCCGTCCCTCCACGTTGAATTCGTTGTGGGGGATTTCGTAACGGGGGAGCCTTCCTTCCAGGATATCGAATTCGTCATCCCCTATGTTCTTGCACATTTTGCCGTGGATGCTCATTACACCTGCCGCTAGACTGGCTGAATGCAGGGTGGTTATGTCGCTGAATCCTATAAGCCATTTGGGATTTCTTCTGAAGGATTCCGCAGGGAGCAGATTCAGCAGGTGGATAGCCCCGTACCCTCCGCGGGTGCACAGTATGGCCCCGTACTCGGGCGATTCGAGAACTTCTCTCAACTCCGCCGCCCTTTCTTCTGTGGAGCCGGCGTAATCGGGGATGCCTGAACCGGTCTTTCCGCTGTTCGGACCGGGAACCGGAATGTATCCGCATTCCCGTATGAAACGGCAGGCTCTTTCGACAGTTCCCTCCGGGTGGCTGTAAGACGGGGCAACTATTGCAATTCTGTCCCCTTTCGAAAGGTATTCTGGTCTGAGGAACTTCATCGTAATGCAAATGTATGCAAAAACATCAGTTTTGCATATATTTGTACGGTTAATTATGAAGAATTGCATCCTCATATATTTCACAGGCACCTACAATACCAGATATATAAGCGCAAAACTCAGGGACAGGTTCAGCGCCGCCGGCTGGAACGTGACAACTTATGAGATCGATCCTCTGAACAACGAAAGGCTGGACCTTTCCGGCTTTGAACTCGTGGGGCTCGGGTATCCCATCCACGGATATTGCGCTCCATGGGCATTCCTCAGGTTTGTCAGGGCGCAGAAATTCCTCAAGGGGCAGAAAGTCTTCATATACAAGAATTCGGGAGAGACAGAGCATGCGAATGACGCATCTTCGAAATATCTTCTCAGGAAACTCCGCCGCGACGGTGCACGGACGGACAATGAATATCACTTCGTGATGCCGTACAACATCCATTTCCGTTTTGATGACAGGCTCATACGGGAAATGCTTGTGATGGATGACAAACTGATGGACATCCTTGTCTATGAGGTGATTTCCGGTATTCCGAACCGGAAGCCCATGCGTTTGTGGCCGCGTCTTGTTTCCGCAGTGGTTTCCAGACCGCAGTACATAGGAGGAGACGTGAACTCCTTCTTCTACAAAGTGGACATGGACAGATGCCTTGGCTGCGGTCTGTGCATCAGGCGCTGTCCAACAAAGAATATATACAGAAAGAAAGATGGTACGATAGCTTTCGGCCATCATTGCCTTATGTGCATGAGATGCTCATTCCATTGTCCGGCCGATGCCATTCACATAGGTTTCCTGGAACAGTGGGGGTGGAAGGTCAACGGGGCCTATGACTTTGCGAGGATAAGCCGGATGGAACCCGGTCCTCCTGTGATCACGGAAAAAACCGAAGGCTTCTTTCATTGTTACATAGAAACCTTCGGCAATATCGACAAGCGTCACAGGGAACTTTTCGGAGAGTAGCTTATTTGGTTCCGAATATCCTGTCTCCCGCATCTCCGAGTCCCGGAACGATGTAGGCGTTCTCGTTAAGGTGATTGTCAAGCGCGGCTACGTAGATGTCCACATCCGGATGTTCCGCCTGGACCTTCTTCACTCCCTCGGGAGCGGCAACGAGGCACATCAGACGTATGTTGGTGCAACCGTATTCCTTGATCTTGCTGATTGCCGCTACTGAACTTCCTCCCGTTGCGAGCATGGGATCGGTAATGATGACGGTTCTCTGCTGAATGTCATCCGGCATCTTGCAATAATAGAATACGGGTTCGTGGGTCTTCTCGTCACGGTATAAACCGATATGTCCTACCTTGGCGACGGGCAGAAGCTTCAGAATTCCGTCAGCCATTCCGAGTCCGGCCCTGAGTATCGGTACTATGGCCAGTTTCTTTCCTGAAATCTCGCAGGCAGTCATCTTGCAGATGGGGGTCTCTATCTCTATCGGGGAAAGAGGAAGGTCCGATGTGAGTTCGTATGCCATAAGCATGCCTATCTCGTTGAGAAGCTCGCGGAATTCCTTTGTACCTGTTTCTTTTTTCCTCATTATGGTAAGCTTATGCTGCACCATGGGATGGTTGACGATGTGTAATTGGCTCATAGTATTATTTTTTATGTATTTGGCTGTACAAATTTAATTTTTTTCTCATAAAGTGTTAACTTTGTTTCCTTTGAATTTTCATTAGTTTATCAGCATATCATGGATTATCAACTAAACATCAATCCGAACGCGATATATGATGTGAGGCCTCTAGGGAAAAAGAAAATCCTTCTTCTGGGCTTCCAGCATATGTTCGCAATGTTCGGAGCCACTGTTCTTGTTCCTGCCTTGACAGGACTTTCCGTCAGCGCCACGTTGCTGTTTGCCGGAATCGGCACTTTGATTTTCCACCTCATGACAAAACTGAAGGTCCCTGCTTTTCTGGGATCCTCTTTTGCATTCATAGGTGGATATGCCGCGGTTGTCGCCGCCGGACAGGAACTCGGCATGTCGCAGGCCGTGTCCCTTACCTATGCCTGTATAGGCATCTTCTTCGCCGGAATGATGTATTTCATCCTTGCCGGTCTCATCAGAATCTTCGGAGTGAAGAAGGTAATGAAGTTCTTCCCTCCGGTTGTCACCGGTCCCATCATCATTTCCATCGGTCTAACGCTTTCGGGCTCGGCCATCAACAATTGCAGTACTAACTGGTGGGTGGCGCTCTTTGCCGTGGCAATAATCATAGTGGTCAACATCTGGGGAAAGAACATGATACGTATCATCCCGGTTCTCCTCGGTGTCGTGGGCTCCTATCTCCTTGCAGTCTGCATCGGACTTGTCGATTTCTCACCGGTGCGTGAAGCCGCATGGGTGGGTTTTCCCTTCAAGATGGAGAATACAGCCTTCAGCGTATTCAAGAACCCCAACTGGGGGCTCATCGTGACGGCCATCATCACCATACTTCCCATTTCCCTGGCTACAATGGTCGAGCATATCGGAGACATATGCGCCATATCCTCAACTACGGGATACAATTATCTTGATGACCCCGGCCTTCACCGCACCCTTATGGGAGACGGTCTCGCGACCGCTGTCGCCGCGCTTTTCGGTGCTCCGGCAAACACTACTTACGGTGAAAATACCGGAGTCCTCAATCTTACCAAAGTGTTCGACCCGAGGGTTATCAGAATAGCCGCAGTACTTGCCATAATCTTTTCCTTCTGCCCCAAGTTCGCGGCGGTAGTTGCAGTGATGCCCGCTTCAACCATCGGAGGTGTAAGTCTTGTGCTTTACGGTATGATATCCGCTGTGGGCGTCAGGAATCTGGTCGAGAACAAGGTTGACCTCACAAGGTCACGCAACCTTCTTGTAGCCGCCTTCATACTTGTGCTTTCAATCGGTGTGAACTATGGCCCCGGCAGCATCTCCTTCTCTGTCGGAGTAATCAACATCGCCCTCTCGGGGCTTGCGGTAGCTGCAATTGCAGGCATTGTCCTGAATGCCGTCCTGCCCGGAAACGACTATGAGTTCGGTGTCAACCGCCGTGGTGACTTCACCGTCAATCTCGGAGGCTCCACACGCCACCCCAACTGGCGTGAGGAACATCCTGAAGACGTCAAGCTTTAAGATTTAATTGCAATAAAAAGACTATCTTTGCAATTACCTGAAAAAATATTACTAAAAACCAATCATAATGAAGTTCAAATCTATTGTCGCCACTGTACTTGGAATAGCAGTACTGGCATCTTCCTGTTCACAGGAGCCTCAGACACCACGTGCTAAGCATGTCATTTTCATCGGTCTTGACGCATTGAGCGCAGTCGGAATCCAGAGAGCGGAGACTCCTAATTTCAACTACATGATTGAAAACGGAGCAATTTCCCTTCATACACGTGTCGCCCGCGAGACTTCCTCCAGCCAGAACTGGATGTGCATGGTCAGCGGTGCTCCCATTGAAATGACAGGTGTAACAGGCAATGACTGGGAGTACGAAACCAGGATGATTGAGCCTGCAGCCCACAACGCCAAGGGCATGTTCCCCACAATATTCGACGATATCAAGACTCAGCGTCCTGATGCCAGGGTTTATGGTTTCTACGAGTGGAGCGGCCAGATACGCATGTACGACATGGACTCCTTCGATTACTCCGAGAAATGCGAGGACGGCGAGACCACTATGAAGAAAGCTTTCGCCAAGTATATGGAAGACCAGCCCGAGCTCCTCTTCGTCTCTGTTGACGCTACAGACCATGCCGGCCATTCATTCGGACACGAGGACCAGGGATATTTCGACTGCATCAACATGTGCGACGGAATCATCGGCGAGTTCGTGAAGGAACTTGAGGCAAAGGGTATGATGGACGATGTTGTCATCATGATTACAGGAGACCACGGTGGAGTCCGTTTCGGCCACGGCGGAGACAATATGTCAGAACTTGAGGTTCCGGTCCTCATGTACGGCAAGGGCGTTACCAAAGGCAAGGTCATGGAGCATGCCAATATGATTTATGACAATGCCGCTACAATTGCGGGCCTTCTCGGAGTCAAGCTTCCCGAAGAATGCCGCGGCAAGTTCATGATGCAGGCGTTCGAGCCCAGAACTGACGCAAAGTATGTTCCGATTCCCCTTGTGCATCCCTTCCGCGGAGTTGCTGACACCGTTACGATTACAGCAGACCAGGAAGGCGCTGAAATTTACTATACCACAGACGGAAGCGAGCCTACAGCTGAATCTACAAAGTATGAGGGACCCTTCCATATTGATGGAAACTGCGTAGTCAAGGCTGTCACCTGCAAGGACGGTCATTACAGCGACGTGGTTGAGAATCTTCTCTATGCCAAGGCTCCGGAAGGATTCGCTCCCATCGGTTACAAGCTTTACAGGAACTACACCGCAGTGACCCTCCCCGACTTTACCAAATTCGGACGGGCGTCTGCAGAGGGATATGTCTCCAACTTTACTCTGGACGAAATCCCCATCGAACCTACAGAAGACAGTTTTGCAGTGATCTTCACTTCTCATCTCAAGATAGACAAGGCGGGAAAATATCGTTTCCTTCTCGGTTCGGATGACGGTTCAAGGCTTGTGGTTGATGACAAGGAGGTCATTGACAATGACGGTTCCCACACCTATATGGAGAAGATGGGTGTCGTAGAGCTCGGCGAGGGAGTTCATACCATCAAGGTCGAGTACTTCGAGGATTGCGACGGCCAGTCGCTCAATCTGACCTACGGGCTTGACGGAAAAGGACTTTTCCCTGTAAACGTGTTTGACCTCGTCAAATAATGAGATTACATATTGCAATCATTGCTGCCTCCCTCCTTATGTCGGAGGCAGTTTTTTCTCAGGAGGACCTGAAACCCCGGGGCGGAGCCACGGAGCAGACACCTTCGAGGTCGGAATATTTCTCATGGATCAACAATACGAATGAGGGTGCGACGGAGGCTCAGACTCTCGCCAACCTCAATTTCTACAAATGGCTGCACGACACTTACGGAATGCAGCTTGACATCTACGCTTTCGACGCGGGGGCCGTGGACGGTTCCAAACATTACGGATATTATAAGTCTGACAGGTTCCTTTCACAGTTCCCGAACGGGTTCGGCCCTGTAACTGAGGCTGCCGCATCGATGAATACCGCTCTCGGTCTCTGGGGAGGTCCCGACGGATTCGGGGAAACCCCGGATGATGCGAAGAAACGCACCGACATGATGGTGGACCTTGTGGAGAACTATAACTTCCGCCTCTTCAAGATGGATGCCGTATGCGGACAGCTCCGCCCGAGCAAATATTCGTATTTCAACGATATGATGAACCGCATACGTGCCATAGCCCCGGATTTCGTGCTTCTCAATCACAGACTCGATCTCGGCGAGGGCACCAGGCATTCCACAACATTCCTCCTGGGAGGCGCAGAAACCTACGTCGACGTGCTGATGGCCAACGAAGTGACCGCCCCGCATCACAGGGCAAGCAATATCGCAAGGGAGAACACCCCCGGCCTCACACGACTCAGCGAGGACCATGGCGTATGCCTTTCCTCTTCCCTGGATGCATGGGATGACGACCTCATCCTCCAGGCGTTCTGCCGCAACCTGGTGCTCGCACCGGAACTTTACGGAAATCCCTGGTTCCTCCGGGATGACGAGTTCCCTTACCTTGCATACATATTCAATCTCCACAGGGATTACCGCGATATCCTCGTTAACGGAATGGAACTTCCCGAGGAACAGTACGGAGAGCATTCTGTCAGCCGCGGCGACGATAACACGCGTTTCATTACAATACGCAACCTCTCCTGGCAGACACGCAGTTTCTCTGTAAGTCTTGACGGCAGCATAGGTCTGGATGACAATGGCAGGAAAGTCCAGGCGCGTCTGTATCATCCGTATATAGAGGATCTCGGCGCACACGCTTTCGGCTCTTCCGTCAGCATCAGCGTGCAACCTTACCGCGTTGCGCTTGTCAAGCTTACCAATGTTCCGGAAAAGGACAATATCCTCATCAGCGGCGCCCCATACCGCATAGTGAATGACCGCATTGGCAACACCCGCACGGTCAAGGTGCTGGGGGAGCCCGGAACGGACGCGGGCATACGTGTCGTCAGAGGTGGCGCCAGAAAGAATTACCGCATTCACTTTGACGGCGAAAGCCTGAATGAAGCATCCGACCGGCATATCGCAGACCTTCACGAATGTCCTGTTCCGGCAGATATGGAAGCGCTTTATTATGCCACGGTCTTCTCCGCTACCAACGATTGCCTCGAAGCGCAGTGCATGAAGAGGTCCGGTCCGACGTCCATTCCCCAGGTTCAGGCCGCGCGTGACGCTTTCTTCAATCAGGATATGTATGTACGCAGGGAGATAGACAGCAGGAATCTGTTTGACGGGGATCCCGGCACCGCTTTCTCCATTGAGCAACGGTGGTCCGACCACGTTCCGGAGAATACGTCCCTTATGCTTGACATGGGTGCCGTGATGCAGCTTGACAGCCTGACTCTGGACAGTTTCG
>JAKSKH010000020.1 GCA_024401855.1 Bacteroidales bacterium
GCCAGGATCAAACTCTTCTTTGTATATTCTTTATACTTCCAGCTTGATGCCTGACAATTCTTAATTCTTTCAGAATTAACGTTCTCGATTAATTAAATTATTCGGTACTTGCTTGTACTTTCTTTCCAATATTTTCAATGAACTTGTCCCTTCCTTTCGTTTGGGGATGCAAAGATAAAGCTCTTTTTGATTCTTCCAAAATTTTTCTCACTTTTTTTACAATATTTCTATGACTTTCCCGGAGAATGGGTGTATTTTGACTATATTAGCAGAATGAAACGAGCGATTTTTCTGTTTTTCTTGTATTTTCTGCCCGTATTGTGCAGGGCGGAAGCCCCCGGAGACATAATACCTTCCCCTTCTATTTTCGAAGTGACCAAAGGAAGCCTCAGGATGTCGGGCATCTCGGTCAAATGCGATTCCGAGATAGGAGAAAGGGCAACGAGAGCGGCAGGCCTCTTTGCATCGAAACTGAGCATGGCCTGCGGAAAAGTCTCTGCGGTATCCTCCCCCGTCGGTTTGAAAGCCACTGTGGAAAGCAATTCGGCAAAGGGCCTCATAATTATGAAAGACAGCGGAATGGGAGCAGAAGAGTATTCCATTGCAGTTGACACGCACTGCGCCATTGTGAAGGCGGGCGGATTCAACGGGTTCCTTTATGCATTCCAGACCCTGATGCAGATGCTCCCGGAGGAAATCTATTCCGGCAGATTGAACGAGAAAGCGCGGTGGTCAGTTCCCTGCTGCACAATAAAGGACGCACCACGGAGCCGGAAACGCACGGTGTTCCTTGACTCCGGGAATGACTTCCACCCTGTCAAGGATGTCAAGAAATGCATTGACCTGATGTCAATCTTCAAGATGAACGTGCTGGAGCTTAACATCGCCGGAAAGAAAGGATGGAGAATGGAGATTCCGGAATATCCCCTTCTTACCCAGATAAGCGCATATCATTACGAAAACGACGAAAGGACAGGTGGATACTACAGCAAGGAAGACATAGCATCCATATTGAATTACGCCTCGGCTTCCGGAATCGAGGTGGTTCCGATAGTGGATTTCGACGGATGCGCGGAGAAGATAGCATCGGCCTATCCCAAAAACGATGAGGCCTTCCGCGATGACGTAAGAAGTGGAATCGAAACCGTTTTCGCAAGGAAGGGAGCAGGGATCCGTTCCGGGGAAAGTCCGGAAGCGCTCCGCATTGAAAGCGTGGACAAAGTTTCCTTTTCTTTCATCGAGGCGGCCGCCGCACTGTGGAGTGACGGTGCCCCTAATGCAATGATGGAGCACGAAAAAGCCGTACTCCATCACGCAGGTTTCATTTATACCGAATAAGGCGGACTACATTTCGTTTCCTACCTTGCGGGCACGCTCAGGCTTGTCGAGGTTGATTCCGTCTGAAATTCCCACCTCAACGAGGATGTTCCATCCGGCGCAGAGATCGACGTACTGCTGAAGGTCTCCCGCATCGGGAACAACTATGGTGGTGAACGGTGTCTGCTTGGGAGCAATGGCAACCACATGGACATTCGCGCCTCCGAACACCGCCTGATACTTCTGGTATTCGCTCTCGATCGGTTCTACTACAAAGACGATATCGCCGTCCTGCATCACCTCCTCAGGTCCGTGGAGAGCATAGGTACCTTCGAGGAAATCGCTCTTGCGACGGGTGATTTCATTGGTCTTGAGGGTGAGCTCCTCTGCAACTCCGTCATTCATTCCGGCAAAATATATGGTCTTCGCACCTTTGACCCACTCCACAATTTCTGCGGGAACTTCAATGGTAAGAGCCTCTTGGACCTTGTCGGCAAGAGCGGCGACGTCCATGGTCTTTCCGGCAAGATGACGGACAACCGATTCATTGAAGAGCACCTGCTCGACGACGCTCTTTGTGGCGGCTACGGCATTCTCCCATCCGCATTTGAGGACATAGGTTCCATTGCATGCCGCCTCCAGAGGGGTGTTTTCGTTTGCAGTGACACCGAAGCGGCGCTCGTTTCCTTCCGCCTTGAGCTGGTTGGCAAGCATCAGGGTCTCTTTTGTCCTGCCCGAATTGGACGCAAGGACTACAGCGTAATCGTCAAGCTTATACTCACAGCACTGATGCGCACCATCGGTATGGATAAACTCCCTGACACCCCATGTCATGGCTTTGCGTATGGCATTCTTTGCAGGCATTATTCTGCTGGAACCTTCTCCGGCAAGCAGGAGCTTGCCGCAGGTGGAAGCGGCATCAGCCACATTGCGTGAGCATTCGGGATTGAATTTCCTGATGGCATCGACCGTGCTCATCATCTCCTGGACAAGAAAAAACCGGGAGTACTTGTTGTCTTTAAGATTCATTTCTTCTTATGTTAAATTTAAGTTTTTTCACCGCGTATGCAAATATACATTTTTTTATAAAAATAAGCCCTCGACTCACGTCGAAGGCTTATTCACAATTCTAACCTAATTTAACCTATGAAAAAACTATTTCGACATAGTGTTTTGCAAGCACCGTGCCAGAATCAATTCTCTTCATCAAGTTTAACGGTGATTATTTTTATATTCCTGACCGGACGGTCCCTGCGGCCCGTCTCAACAGCTGCAATCCTGTCTATGATGTCGATGCCCTCAACGGTCTCTCCGAATACGGTATAATCTCCGTCAAGCTGCGAGCAGGCATAGGCATCCTGAACCAGATAGAACTGGGAGCCTGATGATTCCTTGAACGGATTGACGGCATCTCCGCGCCTTGCCGCCGCTATGGCACCCTTCTTATGAGTATACTCGGGCACGAATTCGGCCTCAATGGTATATCCGGGGCCGCCGGTCCCGAATTTTTCCGCATTTGCCTCATCCTTCGTAAGGGGGTCTCCGGCCTGAATCATGAATCCGTTGATCACGCGATGGAAAAGGATGTTGTCATAAAAACCCTCGAACGCAAGTTTTGCAAAGTTCTCACGATGCTTGGGGGTCTTTGAATAAAGTTTTACCTTGATGATACCCTCTGTGGTGACGATATCAAAAACCGGCTCTTCCGGCAGTTCAGCTATTTTTTTCATGATGCTCTTGGTTTGTTCCACTTTGGCGACGGAATCGGCTTCGGCCTGCCCGGAAGCTCCGTCATTGTCCGCCTTCTTCCCGGAGTTTCCGCAGGAAGAGACCAGTGATGCCGCACAGATGCAGCACATTGCGACTGTAAATATTCTTTTCATTATATTGATTGTTTGATATGTTTCCATATGAAATAGGCATAGCTGGCAAGGAACAGCGTTCCAGCCGTAAGCAGAAGCCATGTCCCGGCACCGAAGTCCCGGAGTTCGGCATACAGGAAATAATATACGCCGGCTATGAGCGCAAAGGTTAAGATAGTGTGCAGGTCGTAGTTGATGGGGTATTTTTTCTGGCCGAGAAAATAACTTATGAGCATGGCCAGACCGTATCCGACCAATCCGCCCCAGGCACAGGCCCAGTAGCCGATTCTGGGCACGAAGGCAACATTGATGCCTATCATCACGGAAACAGCTATGGCATTTATGATGGCTCCCCACCATGTCTGGTCGGTCAGTTTGTACCAGAACGAGAGATTGAAGTAGATGCCCATGAACAGCTCGGCCAGCATGACCACCGGAACGACATCCAGGCCCTCCCAATATCCGCTTCCGATTATATGCTTGAGCAGAGGCATATAGAATACCACGGCAAGGTAAGCCAGCAGAGAAAAGATTATGAACCACTTCATCCCGTCGGCAAGTGTCCTGTCGTTGCTGCGGTTCTTTGCCTCACCGAACACGATGGGTTCGTACGCATAGCGGAAGGCCTGCACAAGCATCGACATTACCATTGCTATCTTCACACAGGCTCCATATATTCCCAGCTGGACAAGCCCATCCCTGCCGGGCATGAGTTCAGGCAGGAGAATCTTGTCCGCAACCTGATTGAGTACGCCCACCACCGACATGAGAAGAAGGGGCCATGTATATCTGAGCATCCTGAGGCTGAGATCCCTGTCGAACCTGACGCCCAGGCCTTTCATTTCAGGGATGAACGCGAATGTAACTATAGATGTGCAGATGAGGTTTATCAGGAATATGAAGCCTACTCCGTAGTCATATCTGACAAAAACCTGCTCCAGGTCCGGGAATCTGCCGAAGAACCGGGGCAGCACGAGGAACACCAGCAGATTGAGCAATACACTGAAAAAGATGAACGTCATCTTCAAACTCAGGAACTTGAGAGGACGTCTCTGCTGCCTCAGGCGGACGAACATTATGGCCTGGAATGCATCGAGGGCGGTAATCAGGGCAAAACATCCTATATATTCGGGATGCGCTTCATATCCAAGCATTCCGGCTATGGGCTTGAGAAAACCGAACACTGCAGCGAGAAACACAAGAGAAACGCCCAGCACCATCTTCAGAGCGGTGGAGTACACCTTCTCGGGGTTCTCTTCCTCCTTGTTGGCAAAACGGAAGAAGGTCGTCTCCATTCCAAAGGTCAGGAATGCCAGCAGAAGCGCCGTCCATGCATACAGATTGGACACTATGCCATATCCGCCGCTTTCCATCGGGATTACCCTGGTATGGAGTATGACAAGCAGGTAATTCAGGAATCTGCCCACTATGCTGCTCAAGCCGTAGACTGCCGTATCCTTTGCCAGAGATTTAAGGTTCATAAGTGCAAATATAACAAAAATGGCCCGCAAACAGCGAGCCATTTCCTGTATTTGGAAAGAACAATCAGTCTGTAAGGGAGAAGCGGCGGGTAACGGTAACCTTTGCTTCCTTGTCTTCTGCCTGGATAGCTTCCTTGACGGACTTCTTGTCGTCTGACATCTGGTACTCCTGCTCCTCGAGAGTATTCTCCTTGAGGAACTTCTGGACGCGGCCCTTGGCAATGTTCTCAATCATCACGGGATTGAGGTTTGCAGCCTTCTCCGCACCCACGGTCCTGATGATCTCACGTGCCTTGTCCGCCTGTTCGGGAGTAAGCCATCCCTTAGCGGTGTTGGACTCGATATGATCCTCAGAATCAACGTGTGCAGGGTTGATGCCGACCTTCTTGAGAGCAGCCTCGACTGCCTTGAGAACCTGCTCTTCCTTGGTCTTCTCAACTGCTACCTTGTACTCGCCGTCAAGAACCTCCTTGGGGCAGGACTCCGCTGATATGGCAACGGGGTTCATGGAAGCGACCTGCATGACCACTCCCTTGGCGAGTCCCTCGGAGACAGCCTTGTTGAAGCCCACGAGAGCTCCAAGCTTTCCGTTCAGCTTATGAACGTAAGCGGCAACGAAGGGAGCCTCAACCTTTGCATAGTATGCAAGGACATGCTTCTCACCGGTCTTTCCTGTCTGAGCCTCAACGGCCTCGGCAACGGTATATCCGTCGGGCATCTTGCAAGCCTTGAGACCTTCGAGGTCCTCGGGGCAGTTTGCAATGGCAACATCTGCGATTGCTTCTGCAAGATTCTGGAAATCAGCATTACGGGAAACGAAGTCGGTTTCACATCCGAGGCATACAAGAACTGCCTTGTTGCCACTGATACGGGACTTTACAGCACCCTCCGATGTTTCGCGGTCGGCCCTCTTTGCTGCAACCATCTTGCCCTTCTCGCGGATGATGTTGATGGCTTTGTTGAAGTCGCCTTCTGCTTCTTCAAGAGCCTTCTTGCAATCCATCATGCCTGCGGAAGTCATCTTACGTAATTTCATTACGTCTGCTGCGGTAATAGCCATAATATTCTTTTCTTATAAAAATGGAACTTTATTCTGCACTTGCTTCTGCCTCTTTCTCTACGTCAACAGGCTTCGCTCCCTTGCGGGCACGGAGTTTCTTTCCTGTTGCAGGAGCTTCTTCAGCCTCCTCGGCGGGAGCTTCCTTGTCCTTCTCGAGCTTGCGCTCCTCAAGGCCTTCGCTGATTGCCGCACAGAGGATATTCATAATGCACTCAATAGACTTGGTTGCATCGTCATTTGCCGGAATCACATAATCAATAGGGGTAGGATCGCAACATGTATCAACCATTGCGAATACCGGAATGTTAAGACGATTGGCTTCCTTGACTGCATTTGATTCCTTCTGGACGTCGATCACGAAGAGTGCTGAGGGGAGACGGCTCATATCACGGATAGAACCGAGGTTCTTCTCGAGCTTAGCTCTCTGACGGTCAATCTGGAGACGCTCTCTCTTTGCGAGCTTGTCGAATGTTCCGTCCTCCTTCATCTTGTCGATGACGCTCATCTTCTTGATGGCCTTACGGATTGTAGGGAAGTTGGTGAGCATACCACCGGCCCAGCGCTCGGTGATGCAAGGCATTGTTACGGCAGTGGCCTTCTCTTTCACGAGGTCTTTTGCCTGTTTTTTTGTAGCCACAAAGAGAATCTTGCGGCCTGACTTTGCAAGCTGCTTCATTTCCTCTGCGGCCTCGTCTATCTTGACGATGGTCTTGTGCAGGTCGATGACGTGGATTCCGTTCTTCTGATCGAAGATATAGGGAGCCATCTTAGGATTCCACTTGCGGGCCAGATGACCGAAGTGAACACCTGCATCAAGCAATTCTTGGAAATTTGTACGTGACATTTCTAATTTCTTGTTTTTAAATAACTGTCCTCATTGCGAGGTCTCTTTTCTTCAAGGCGGAGTAGCGGACTGTCTGCCGGTCTCCGGCCTTTTCCGCAGTGTGGCAACCTTCCCCGGGAAGGTTTGGAACCACTACTGTACCATAAATCGGCAATAACTAACGCTTGCTGAACTGGAAGCGGCGGCGTGCACCGGGCTGGCCAGGTTTCTTGCGCTCAACCTCGCGGGCATCGCGGGTGAGGAATCCTGCCGCCTTAAGTGCAGAGCGATATTCTTCTCTGTTCAGATCACTCATAGCGCGGGCGATACCGAGACGGATGGCCTCTGCCTGACCTTTGATTCCGCCACCAACGACGGTAACCTTTACGTCAAACTGACCTTCGGTTGCGGTAACCTCGAAAGGCTGGCCTACGATATAACGGAGAGACTCGAGTGAGAAATACTCCTCGAGGGGACGGCCGTTGATCGTGACATTGCCTTTTCCGGCTGTGAGATAAACGCGAGCTACAGCTGCTTTACGTCTTCCAAGGGCGTGTGTCTGTTCCATTTGCTCTGTTTAAATTTCGTTCAACTTGATTGTTTTGGGGTTCTGTGCCTGATGAGGATGCTCGGGTCCTGCGTAGATGAAGAGGTTTCCGAGAATATCGTCACCAAGACGTGTCTTGGGGAGCATACCCTTTACTGCTCTCCTGACAAGTTCTGTAGGCTGCTTCTGAAGAATCTCCTTGGGAGTCGTGAATCTCTGGCCACCCGGATATCCGGTGTAGCGGGTATAAACACGGTTTGTCATCTTCTTGCCACCGAGAGCCACTTTCTCTGCGTTTACCACGATAACGTTGTCACCGCAGTCAACATGAGGAGTGAATCCGGGCTTGTTCTTGCCACGAAGGACAAGAGCAACGCGGGCCGCAAGACGACCAAGAGCGAGATCCGTTGCGTCAATGACAACCCACTTCTTGTCTACAGTCGCTTTGTTAAGCGATACGGTTTTGTAGCTTTGTGTGTCCACTGTCTTGATCTTTAAATAGTTAATAAAAAATTGCGATCCCTACACATTATAGGGGTCGCAAAGGTATAAAAAATATTTTAAAAAATCAAATCAGGGCGCCTATGCAATGAAATTTGCCTGAATGAAAGCATTGACCGCAACGATGACGAAAGCAAGGCAGATTATTGTGCAGACGATGATGCCTATCACCTTTATTCTCTTGAACCAGGTACTTCCGTCCCAGCCCACTGTCTGGAACATGCTCCAGAAACCATGGCTGAGGTGATACCATACTGCAAGGAACCACGCAAAATAGAGGAGTACAACCCACCAGCGTCCGAAAGTGGCGGTAAGAAGCAGATAAGGATTGTTCTCGGCTTCTCCGAGGGAAGGACAGAACTCAAGAAGCTGCATCTTTGCCCAGAAATGGAAAAGATGGAAGACGATGAATCCGACGATGATGATTCCGAGAACGAACATGTTGCGCGAAGACCAGGAATCGGCGGCAGCCCTGCTGGGAACCTCATAACGCTTCACACCGCCTCTGGCGATGACGTTCTTGACGGTAAGCCAGCATCCGTAGAGGATATGGACGGCAAAGCCGAGCGCCAGTACAGGCACCATGATGGAGATGACCGGAGTTGACATGAAGTCGCAGCCGAGCTTGAAAAGACCGTCCCCGGCGGAGAAGAGCTTGTCATCTGCGGCAACGGCGCCGAATTTACCCGTAAATGAATCGATTACTGAGAAGAAATTGATCGTGGCGTGAAGAAGGAGGAAAATGATAAGAAATGCTCCGCTGACTGCCTGGATGAATTTCTTTCCGATGGATGAGTTGAATATGAACATTTGATTTGAACTTTAATTCGCTTTATTCTGCAAATATACTCCGAATCTTGCAAGTTTCATAATTTTCAAATATTTTTGTGTAAATCAAAAAACAAGTCCGGATGTACAAGAGAGTATTGTTGAAACTCAGCGGTGAGAGTCTGGGAGGATCCCAGGGAAAGGGAATAGAAGTTCCCAGCCTGAATGCTTATGCCGCAGAGATAGTGGAGGCCGTCAAGGCCGGGCATCAGATCGCCATCGTGAACGGGGGTGGAAACATTTTCCGCGGACTTCAAGGCGTGGGCAAGGGATTTGACCGCGTGACGGGAGACAGGATGGGAATGCTCGCCACCGTCATCAACGGCCTGGCACTCGCCAGCGCAATCAGATCGGCCGGCATCAAGGCCGAAGTGTTCACGGCAATACCAATGGAGCCCGTAGCCAGATACTACAACAGGGACAACGCGGTAAAACTTCTTGAAGAAGGAGGCGTGGCCATAATCACCGGCGGCACCGGAAGTCCTTTCTTCACGACCGACTCCGGAGCAGCCCTCAGGGCTCTCGAGATAGGTGCCGACGCCCTCCTCAAGGGGACGCGCGTGGATGGAGTCTATACGGCCGATCCCGAGAAGGATCCAACTGCCGTCAAATACAGGGAGCTCACTTTCACGAAAGCTCTGACAGACCATTTGAAAGTCATGGATGCGACGGCGTTCGCTCTCTGCGAACAGGGTGAGGTGCCCATTGTCGTATTCAATATAGAGCAGAAAGGCAACCTTACAAAGGTGCTTGACGGCGAAGAAATAGGTACAATAGTTCACGCATAATCAAAAGAATTCACATAATATGTTGACAGACAGAGCAAAAGAAATCGTTACCGGAGCAGAATCAAAAATGAAGGATACCGTATCCTTCCTTGCTGAGGATTTGAAGAACTACAGGGTGGGAAAGGCCAACCCCAACATTTTCAATCCCGTAACGGTGGATTATTACGGCACCCCCACACCTCTCAGCCAGGTGGCTTCCATAACTACTCCCGATGCCAAGACCCTCGCGATACAGCCCTGGGAGAAAAGCCTCATCCCAAAGATTGAAAAGGCAATCCTTGATGCCAATGTAGGCCTGACCCCCTCAAACAACGGGGAGATCATCCGCTGCACCGTGCCCGCCCTCACTGAGGAAAGGCGCAAGGAACTCATCAAGAAAGCGAAGGCTGCTGGAGAGAATGCAAAGATAGCGATACGCAACACCCGCCGTGACGCCGTCGACACTCTCAAGAAGGCCCAGAAGAATGAAGGACTTTCCGAAGATACCGAGAAAGAAGCGGAAGCCGAGATTCAGAAACTCACAGACGCCAAGGTGAAGGCTGTAGATGAGACCGTAAGCGCAAAGGAGAAGGAAATCATGACCGTCTGAGTCCGGAAAGGAGTTCCCGGAACTTTTCCTTTTCCTCTCCGGTTACGAACTCGGAAGAAATAGGTATGTAGAACATTCTGTCCGTAAGATTTTCCGGCATACCGACATAGTCAAGGATGCGCTGAGCATCCTTTTCTGTTGTCACGACGGCAGCGGTGGGGTTTTCTCTGATAATATCCGTTATCTTACGGATGTCTCGGTCGGAGAACTTGTGATGGTCTTCAAAATTGAAGAGCTTGAGGATTTTGTACGAATCGCTCAGATAATTCCTGAAGGGGATATTGTTGGCGATGCCTGTGAACAGGACTATCTTCTTCGCATAGAAATACCTCGGATTGGACGTGACGTAGACATTCTTAGGCGCCTCATACTTTATATAGGTGAAGAAGACATGCTGCCTTACGCCTCTGCGGTTCAAGGCTGTGGACGTGACCGGATCAAAGTCCGTATAGTGCAGTCTTTTCAGGAAGCCGGCCTTCTCCTCCTGTGTCATTCCCTGGACACACTTGGTTACAATGAGCGCATCCGCCTTGAAAATCCTTCCCGGAAGGTCGCGCAGACGGCCGAAGGGCAGAAGACTGTCTTCGAATACGGGCCTGTTGAAATCTACAAGCACCACATTCAGATCCGCGGCAAGCTTGCGGTACTGGAAGGCATCATCGAGAACTATAAGATCGGATGCCGGGAAATCCCTGTTCCAGCACTTCCTGCCGGTGCGGCTTTTTCCCAGTTCGCCGGGAGATGCGAGGAAACGGCATCCTTCCAACCTGTCCTTGTCGACGGCTACCGTCACACCGGGATTCTTCTTCTTTATCTGGAACGGCTCATCCCCGAACATCGCCGCGCTGCCACGGTCCGTCACCTGCTGGAATCCGGAGCTTTCCCTTTTGTATCCCCTTGACAGTACGGCAAGATGAGAGCCTGACCATTCTTCCGTTTCTCCAAGCATGCGCAGAATCAGTTCCACGTGAGGAGTCTTGCCGGTTCCCCCGACAGTGACATTTCCAACGCATATTGTAGGCACATCCGCCTTTCTGGATGCAAGTATTCCTTTGTCATACAACATATTGCGTATGGCAAGAACGAGATAGTACGGAGAGAGGACAATCCTGTCAATCATAACGTTCACAAATATAGTCAAGAATTCCGTAAAGTTCGTCCACATCCAGTGTGGTCACCATTTTCATCCTGGTCTCCTTGAAATCGGGAAGACCTTTGAAATAGCAGGACAGGTGACGTCTCATCTCATATATGCCGCGGGGAACGCCCTTTGCCTTTATGGACAGGTCAAGATGGCGTCTGGCAAGTTCCACCCGCTCCTTCACCCCGAGAGGAGGCATCTCCTCCCCCGTATCGAGGTAATGCCTTATCTCACGGAATATCCACGGATGACCGAACGTGGCCCGTCCTATCATGATTCCGTCCACCCCGTATCTGTCGAAAGCCTGTTTTGCTCCCGGGCCGTCAGTGATGTCGCCGTTTCCTATTATGGGTATGTGCATGCGGGGATTGTTTTTCACCTCCCCAATCAGGGTCCAGTCCGCCTCCCCCCTGTACATCTGGCAGCGCGTACGCCCGTGGATGGTCAGGGCGCAGATACCGGCATCCTGCAGCCGTTCCGCAAGTTCGACTATGATTTTGGAGTTCTCATCCCAGCCCAGACGGGTCTTCACGGTAACCGGTTTGTCCACGGCATCCACAATTGCCCTGGTTATGGCCAGCATCTTGTCCGGCTCCCTCATCATTCCGGACCCGGCGCCACGCCCCGCAATCTTCGTTACCGGACACCCGAAGTTGATGTCTATGATGTCGGCCCCGTGCCCTCCGGCTATTTCCACGGCTTTATCGGCCATCCGGGCCGCCTCCACCATGGATTCAGGGATATGCCCGTATATCTGTATGCCAACCGGAGCCTCCTCTTCGAGAGTGCGCATCTTGTCTATTGCCTTGACGGCATCCCGGATGAGTCCGTCCGAGGGTATGAACTCGGTATAAACCATATCCGCGCCCTGTTCCCGGCACAGCACCCTGAATGACACATCAGTCACATCTTCCATCGGAGCCAGCAGAAGAGGTCTGTCTCCCAAATCCAGATTACCGATTTTCATGCCGCTAATTTAGTCATTCTTATCCATTACACGGCAGATGTTTTGAAATGATTGATTAAAATCACATATTTGCGTCCATGTATAAGGAAAGATTGGAATCCTTGCGCACAATGATGCGCTCAAAGGGGTGGGATGCCGTCATTATCACCGGCTCCGACCCTCACAACAGCGAATACCCTGCGGAAAGATGGAAACAGGTACAGTGGCTGTGCGGTTTTACCGGAGAAGCCGGGGACATAGTGGTCACTCTTGACCACGCCGGACTGTGGACCGACACAAGATACTTCATCCAGGCAAACATACAGCTGGAAGGAAGCGGCTTCGTGCTGCACAAGACAAGGGTGCCGGAGCAGGTCCTGATTCCGGAATGGCTTGCTCTCAATCTCGACAAGGACTCGATCGTTGCAGTGGACGGACTCTGCCAGAACGCTTCCGAAATCAGCGCCATTGCCGGGAACTTCACTGTGGCAAGCGTGCCGAACATGCTGGATGCCCTGTGGAAAGACCGCCCCGCCATTCCTCAAACCCCGGTTTTCACCATTGACCCCGGAGAGACAAGAGCATCAAAGATAGACTGGCTGAGGGATTTCATAGACGGCAGGGAATGTGACGGAATTCTGCTGAGCTCCCTTGATGAGATTGCATGGACCCTCAACGTGAGGGCTTCGGATATTGAATACAATCCTCTGGTCATATCTTATCTTCTTGTAAGAAGGGATGACGTGAAATGGTTTGTACTCAAAGGCAATGTAACGGATGAGGTCACACTCGCCACAATGGATATAGTCCGCTCGGCAGGAATCGAGGTCCTCCCATATGAAGACCTGGAGCTTGAACTGGGGGACATGCACTGGGGACGCCTGTTCCTGGATTCCAACACCATAAATTATCACTTGTGGACACAGGTGTCATGCGATGTGGTCATGGAGCCGAGCCCGGTGCGTCTGCGCAAGGCTGTCAAGAACCCGACCGAGATAGCAGGCATGCGGAAGGCGCATCTGCTGGACGGAGCCGCAATGGAACGTTTTCTTTTCTGGCTGGAGAGTTCTGTGGACGCAAGGGGCGACATAAGCGAAAGAGATGCCGCAGATATGCTGGGACGCATAAGGGCTGAGATTCCCGGATACCGGGGAGACAGCTTCGAGACTATCTCTGCCTGTGGGAAAGGCGCCGCGCTTCCGCATTACATAACCCCGAAGAAAAATGCTCCGGTACTTCCTTCACACGGGCTGTATCTGTGCGACAGCGGTGCACAGTACGATTTCGGAACAACGGACATCACCCGCACGGTTCCCCTCGGGGAATGTTCCCCTCTGGAGAAGGAAGACTATACCCTTGTCCTGAAGGGGCACATAGACCTGGCCATGGCGGCATTCCCAGCAGGAACGGCAGGATGCCAGATAGATGTCCTTGCACGAAATCCTCTCTGGCAGGCAAGAAGGAACTTCGGCCATGGGACAGGTCACGGGGTCGGATACTTCCTCGGAGTTCACGAAGGACCGCAGGACATACGGCAGAACCTTAACGGAACGCCTCTCACACCGGGCATGATTACATCCGACGAACCCGGAATCTACAGGGAGGGGATGCACGGAGTACGTCACGAGAATCTGATTCTCTGTGTTGAATCCGGGAATAACGACTTCGGCAACTGGCTGGAATTCGAGACCCTCACACTCTGCCACTTCGACACTTCATGCATTGTCCGTGAATTGCTGGACAGCAGGGAAATAAAGTGGCTGAACGATTATAACGAACACGTTTTCACCACATTGTCGCCATATCTCTCTGCCGACGTGGCTGACTGGCTGAGGGAGAAGACCATGCCTATTCAGTGACGGAAAGGGTCATCTCGCAATTGGCACAGTCGAAATTGAGCTTGAAACGTTTCCCGTTGTTTGAAAGATAAAGAGGCTTGGGACTGCATATCCCGAGTTCGTGGCGCACGCAATATTTGGAACGCATCAGCTCGGAAGAACGCACTTCCCTCACAGGCAAAACGGGGTTGGAGATTATTTTCCGTAATCCCAGACTGTTTGACGTAACGGGTATGGCGTCGAGTTTTGCGGCGATTTCCCTGCGCATGGAATTCATGCATGAAGCCTTGAGCAGAGGGACGGAGCCATCCTTGCTGTCAACCAGTACATCATTCACCTTGAAACAGAACTGGGAGCTACGCTTGGAGAGTTGCTCGCGAAGCATGGAAAGCATGCGTTCCGGATTGTCCGCAGCCCGGGTTTCGAAGGAGAACGAGGAAGTCAGCGTACGTCCGTCTTCCGTCTCAGCCTCTATATCGACCGAGAAACCGTCCTTAAGCGAGACGCGGAGGTTCACGTCAACATAACGGTGGCAGGGCATTGTTTCCAGAGTCTTTTCGAAGGCTGAGTTGATGTTCCGGTAAACCGTCAGACCTTTGCGCAGGCCGGGAACATCCTTGCATCTGATGGTAAGACCGTCACACACGTCCCCGCGGAAGCCGGTGACACCATCCTTTCCGGAAAAGGCGAATCCGTCGCCGTTATGAAGCGCAAGTCCCTTATCGAAAGGCTTCAGGACAATTGCCGCCTGACCTCCGGAAACGGAAAAACGCTCAACTGTTCCGACAGCCTCCCCCATGGACTTGGGCGCATCCATCGAAGACCATTTCCCCCTTTTCCCGTCCAGATAAAGCTGGGTGTAACCCCTGTTGAAAGTCTTGACGCTGTCCGGGGTGAAACCTCCCGTCACATGACCGAAAGAAGCCCTTGCATATTTGTCCGGATATCTGTCGACAAGCGCATTCAATGCAATGTCGTAGTCCCTGACAACATTCTTCACATAAGAGACATTCTTGAGCCGGCCCTCGATTTTAAAGGAAGACACACCCGCATCCGCAAGATCTTCCAGCCTTTCTTTCAGGTTATAATCCTTAAGGGACAGAACTGCCTTGTTCTTCAGAAGGACACGTCCGTCGGAATCCGAAAGGTCGTACAGGGAACGGCAGGCCTGGATGCACTCCCCCCTGTCCGCGCTGCGTCCGTCTATATGTTCCGAAAGACGGCAGTCCCCGCTGTAGCATACACAGAGGGCTCCGTGCACGAAGAATTCGACCTCGCACCTTACCACTGCGCATATACGGCGGATTGTCTGAAGAGAAAGTTCCCTCTCAAGAATGATTCTGGAGCATCCAAGAGCCTCGAACTGCCTGGCCCTGGATTCGTCCCGAATGGCACACTGGGTTGACGCATGAAGGGGAATGCGGATATCTTCCCATTCCGCTATGCGCGGGTCGCGGATGATGAATGCATCCGCACCGGCCTCCTGTGCCTGAAGCATCTGGGAATGCATGGCGTCCAGTTCATCATCCCTTATCAGGATATTGTACGTCACGAAAACCCTGGCTCCGAAACGGTGCGCGTAGGAGCACAGCTGCGCGATATCGGAAAATTTGTTCCCGGCAGCCTTTCTGGCACCGAAATCGGGGCCGGCTATATATACGGCATCGGCGCCGCAGTCTATGGCTGCGACGCCGGTTTCCATATTTCTTGCCGGAGCCAGAAGCTCGAGAGAAGTCATTACTTGAGTGAGTTCAGAAGTTTCTGTGCCTCTGCACCGTACTTGGGATCGGAAGCCGCCTTCTGGTAGAATTCCTTAGCCTTTTCTATGTTCTTCGCACCCTGATAAAGAGCTCCGACGGTATAGGCGATCTGACCTGCATTCTTTGCATCGGGAGCAGCCTCAAGATACTGTGTGAAATACTTGATGGCATCGTTGTTCTTGCCGGCGAGCTGGGATGCCTGTCCCGCAATCTGGAGAGCCTGAGGATTGGCAAGATATTCGTTCGCCTTGAGAGCTGCGGTCACAGCATCTCCGAAACTCTTGCTCTTGAGAGCTGCGGAAGCTTTCTTGAGGAACAATGTGGAAAGCTGCTTGAGAGCCATCTTTTCCTGACCGTTGGCTGCTGCCTGCTCGAAAGCGGCGACAGCTCCGTCAGAATCTCCTGAAGCTCCGAGAGCCTGTCCGAGACGGAGTGCGGCCATTCCGTTGGTGGCGTCCGCATCTATTATCTCCTTGTATATCTCGGCAGCGGCTGCGGGATTCTCCTTGAGAAGACCGTTTCCTTTCTGCATCTTGACCTGAGGGATCAGGCCTTCAGCCTCGGCGAGGATGTCCTCTGCACCGAAGTTCTTCGCAATCTCAAGAACAGCCACAAGCTTCTGAATGGCGGAATCATAGTCTGAAGCCTTGATGAAATCCTTCGCTATGGAAAGATTGATGTTGGGGATGATATTCTTGCAGTTCTCGACGATGTCCTTGCCTTCCTCTCCGAGAGCGGTCGCCTTCTCGAGAGCTTCCTCGAAAGAAGCAAGCGCACCCGCCTTGTCCCCTGCGGTGAGAGATGCGGCACCATTATTGTAAATTTCTGTAATCCCGGCGAAGTCCTGCGCTCCGACCAAACCTGCAGCGAAAACGACTGCTGCCAAAGATGCAATGATTTTCTTCATGTAAATATGTTTTTCTTATTTGCAAATGTAATAAATTTTGTCTTACTTTTGTAAACTATTCGGCACTATTATGAGAAGTTTTTCCAGATATCTGACAATAATCTTCATTTCGTTCTGCTCTGTTTATCCCTCGGGGGCCCAGAGCCTGCCACCCCTGCCGAAAGCCGCTGAAATCGTGACCGGGGAGCTGGACAACGGAATCAGCTACTATCTCATAAACAACAGTCATGCCAAAGGATTTGCCGACTTTGCCCTGGTACAGAGCGGTGTACCGGATGTCGGCGTGGCCAGGCGCGCCCTGGCGGAGGCTCCCCACTTCCGCAGCAGGGTGCCTTTCCGTTTCCTTGCGGATTCCGGGATAGCCTGCACGGAGCGCGGATACATTTCTTATCTGCCCGAGTCGGTCCGTTTCGATTTCAGACAGGTTCCCGTCTTCAGGCGCAGCGTCTCGGACTCAACTCTGCTTCTGCTCATGGATATTGCAAGCACGTCCAGATACAAGCAGGCGATTGTGATAAGCGGAGACATTCCGGTAAATGAAACGCTTGACAGGATGAAAGTTCTGTCAATGGTTCTGGACAGCAGGGAAACATACAGGAGTCCGGAACCGTATTCCTGGAAACCGAAAGACAAGGCCATAGTGAAATTGACCGGGAACCATACCTCCGACATTGCCGCAATACACGTCATTTACAGTTCCGAGCGTGTCGCAAGGGAGAACATGAACACATCCATCCCCTTGGTAATGGACATGTACGCTTATCAGCTGGGGTCCATTCTTTCAAGGAAGATAAAGGAAGCCTTCCGCAACGAGGGCATACCTCTCGCGGACATACGGTACAGCTACCAGAACAGCGCAAAAGGGCCCGAGGACGAGAGATACAGGCTGACCGTATTCACGGGATGCGGATACGCAGACAGAGCAACGGCCCTGCTGGCATCGATTCTGGGCCAGACAGACAATTTCGGATTGAGCCCCGAGGAAGTCCAGGAAGCAAGAGACCGGATGATTTCGAATTCCCTTGTGAAACGCGGCAAACTGAGCAACTCGGAATATGTTGACAAATGCGTCGCGTCCTGGCTCTACGGTGCTTCCCTTGCTCCGGAATCGACCATGAACAATTTTGTTTCCGACAAGCGTCTGTCAGGAGAAAGGGAGGGCCAGCTTTTTAACAATTATGTTTCCACACTGCTTGACCCGGAAAAGAATCTGGTAATCCGCTGCGACAGTCCCTCACCCATTGCCGACGAATCCGTAATCCTGAATAGTTTCAGCAAGAATTGGAATTCCGTTAAAATGCCTGAGAAACAGGCATTCAAGGCAAGTTTTTCCGACACCTTGAAACTCTATGCCCCGACCCAGAAGGTCAAACTCCGTTCGGAATCCCCGGACCCCATGACCGGAGGCAAACTGTGGACATTCCAGAACGGGATAAAGGTACTTTTCAAGAAAACCTCAACTCCCGGGGAGTTCCACTATGCCCTCATGCTCAGAGGCGGATATTCAAATGTCCCCGGCATCAAGAACGGCGAAGGGGCTTTTGTGGGCGACATGCTTGCCCTGAGCAGCATTGCCGGAGTCAGCGGGAATGATTTCTTCGAGATTCTCTCAGCCAATGGGATAGAAATGAAAAACAGCGTTTCCCTTTCCGACATGAGGATTACAGGCAAGGCTCCGCGGAACAAGCTTGACCTGACACTGCGCGCCCTTCTTTCCGTTGCCAACCTCAGGCAGACCGACAAGGATGCATTTGAAACATACAGGAAAGAGGAGGCCATGCGCATAGACATGGCAGCCTTATCTCCCAGGGACGTCAACGCGCAGATGGACAGCATCATAAACAAGGGGAACGGTTATCATTCCCCAAAAAGGATATCCAATCTTGGGAAAGATCTGAATGAGCGTTGCGAGAAATATTTCAAGGAACAGTTCGGTAAAGTAACGGACGGGGTCCTGGTCCTGACAGGGGATCTGAGCGAGGATGACACCAAGAAGGAGTTGTGCCGTATACTCGGGGACTTCTCTGTCTCCAAGAAATTCTCCCCACGCCCGAGTTCAGGAATCAGAACACCTTCAGGGACCACCACGCTTATGGCCGAATCTGTCACCGGGACAATCGGAGGCAGGGAGACGGGTGTAAATGTAATGAACAGCGCCAATATTGATTTCACGCCCAACAGCTATATGTCCTTCAAGATAGCGGCTCTGCTTGTGGAGAAGGCACTGGCCAAAGTGCTTGCAGAATACGGAACCTACGCGGAAGTGACTGAAAAGGTGGAGATTCTCCCTTCTGAGAAGTTCAGCCTTTTCATCAACTGCCACCCCTGTTACCGCGACGGTGTTCCCGAAAACGTGGAACCGGAAGATCCGATGATAATTCTAGGTGCGGTAAGAAGGGCTCTTGACGAGGTCTGCAGAGGGAACGTTACGGATGCCGAATTGGCCGCCTTCAAGGATTTGCTTACGCACCGGGAGGACGTGGCCCTGGATGACCCCGATACATACATCGGCAGAATCCTAACCCGTTTCAGCGAAGGTAAAGATACCATTTCCGGATACAAGTCAGCCATAGGTTCAGTGACAAAAGAGAGCGTCAAAGCAGTTCTGAAGGCGTTGGACAATGGAGCAAAGGTTGAATACGTCATAATATGACAAAAGATTTCGGAACAATAATCCAGATAGGCGACATTCTTGTATCTGAAGATGTCATCATGGAATTCTTTGCATGTGACTACGGTGCTTGCAGGGGAGCCTGCTGCATTGAAGGAGACAGCGGTGCACCATTGGAAGAGTGGGAGCCTGAGAACATCGAAAGGGACTACCCCGGCTTTTCCCCGCTGATGGAACCCGGGGGCAGGCGCGGAGTGGACAAGAAGGGTTTCTTTGAGATAGACCGTGAAGGGGATATGGTCACAACGCTATCCGACGGATCGGAAGAATGTGCCTACTGCCATTTCGGGCCATCGGGAGAATGTCTCTGCTCAATAGAGAAATGCGGTTTCAAAAAACCGATATCGTGCAGTCTTTATCCGATAAGGGTTACGAAACTGACAGGGGGAGGGCAGGCTCTCAACCTTCATCGCTGGGATATCTGCAAAGCGGCCTTCGAAAAAGGGAGAAGAGACGGGACAAGAGTGTACCAGTTTCTGAAAAAACCTCTCACCGACATTTACGGAGGAGAGTTCTATGAGGCGCTGGAAGCGGCGGCAAACCACCTGTTAAAGGTCTGACGTCCTGTATTCCAGCGCGGAAACAAGCCTTGGAAGATCTCTGGTAAGACCCTCGAGTTCAAACCCGGTCACATCTCTTGTATATGTGATTCTGTCTTCACACATCTTAAGGACACGGGACAACGCCGACTTCTTTCTGAAAGTCAGGTTTTCCCCATCCTCACTCTCAAGAACATAGCCGTGGTTTCCCATAACTTCCATGACAGCGGGTCTGAGTTCTTCATATGCGCCCTTGAGATATGCTTTGCGCGACGAGAACCCGAAACGCGGATAAACAGCGGAGAACACGGCCAGAAGCAGAGCCATCTGCCAATAGGAATCATATCCGTTGACAAACATGGTGGAAAGATCGCCATCGATGACCTTAAAGGCAACCAGCGCAGAAATTACAATAGCAAGAATCACCACCAGGTAAACATAATACTTTACGGCACGAAGTAAATATTTCATATTTCATTTATTATCATTCATCTGCAAAATTAAGTACAATTTTTACTATTTTTGTAAAGTATAACCATAAATTTCAATCATGGAAAAAGAAGATCCCCTCGAGAGACTCGAACGCCTGGAGCGTGAAAAACAGGAAAAAAAACTGAGAAGGACAGGCGGAACCGGAGGAGGTTCTCTCCAGACCGTTATGTATGCGATGATGGCAATTGCCGCAGTGCTTGCCATAGCCCTAATATACACTCTGGTCAGCAAAGGACGTCTGGTCAAGGACCTCAAGGCGGAGAAAGCCGATCTCACAGAGCAGATTGTCGCCCTTCAAAGTGATTATGAGAACCTCTCATCAGACTATGACATGATCAACGCACAGCTGGATTCTTCACGCGAGGAAATAGCGCAGCTGGTAGAAAGGGTGAAGAAAACAGAGGCCACCAACCGTTCCAAGATACGTCAGTACGAAAAGGAACTCGGAACGCTCCGCTCCATCATGCGCAGCTATATAGTCCAGATAGACTCCCTCAACACCCTTAACCACAAACTCACGGTAGAGGCTGCTACGGCCCGCAAGGAAGCCGCCACACAGAAGAAACGCAATGAGCAGCTCACGCATCAGGTTCAGGATCTGTCCGGCAGAGTATCGGCAGGTTCCGTTCTCAAGGCCCGCGGACTCAAGATGGATGCATACAATTCTGCAGACAAGGTCACGGACAAGAGCAACAAGGTTGCCCGTCTTCTCGTAAACCTCAGCCTGCTTGAAAATGACATAGCGGAAAGGGGGCCCGTTCGCATCTATGTACGTGTCACAGCTCCGGACGGAAGTCTGCTTCAGGACGGAAAGGGAGCAAGTTTCACATTCAACGGAGAGACACTTGACGCCACCGCTTCCCGCGAAGTGGATTATGAAGGCAAGGAGGTTGACCTTGGAATTTACGTAAACAACGTCCAGGTATTCAGCAAAGGCGTATACACTGTCCAGGCATACACCACACAGTCGCTGCTCGGTTCAGCTGAACTTCTGCTCAGATAATGATATACATCCATATCCCTTTCTGCAGGAGTTTCTGCACATACTGTGATTTCTATTCGGAACTGGCCTGCAAGGGAAAGGACAATGAAAATTTCGACTCATTTACCGGGAGGATTCTCGATGAAATCGATGCCAGAAGGGATGAGATGGAAAAAACTCTGGGTTTGAACACCCTTTACATAGGAGGCGGCACCCCATCGGTGCTGCCTCTTTCCTTGTTGAAAAAGATTGTAGGGCATCTGGGATATGGTCCTTACGAGGAATTCACCGTGGAGGTGAATCCCGAAGACATTCTGGAAAAAGGGCCGGAATACGCCTCCGGGCTGCTTGACCTCGGAGTGAACAGAATAAGCATGGGAGTGCAGTCGCTTGATGACGGCGTTCTGCGATGGATGAACCGAAGGCATAATGCCGAGGGAGCGGAAAAAGCATTCAGAATTCTGAGGGAGTCAGGCTTTGACAACATAAGCGTTGATGTGATATTCGGAATCGGAGGCCTGTGCAATGCCGTCCTGGCCGATTCCATTGAGAAAATCCTGAAGTGGAAGCCGGAACACATTTCCGCCTACCAGCTTTCCATAGAAGAAGGCAGCGCACTTGCCGGGCTTGAAGCCAGTGGCAGATACACCCCCGCAGAAGACGAGCATTGCCGGGAGCAGTATGACCTGATATGCTCAAGACTGTCGGAAGCGGGATACAGCCATTATGAAATTTCCAACTGGGCACTGCCGGGCAGGGAGGCTGTCCATAACTCCGCTTACTGGCGGAGGATACCATATGCAGGTCTGGGACCGGGAGCCCATTCACTTAAGGGCATGGACACACGGTCCTGGAATTCGGAAGAGCTGAGCGGATGGACTTCGGATGAGGAGCATCTCTCCGAAGAGGAGATACGTGAAGAAAGGCTTATGCTCGGTCTGAGGACTTCACACGGTGTGGATGGGAAACGCATACCGGAATCGGACTGGTTCATTTCAGACTCGATAATCCGGGACATCATTCTTTCCTGAAACCTATCTCCACGTCTCCGAAGTGACCGACTACATTCTTCCTTGAGGGGAACATGGACATTGAAAGCTGCCCCCTCCACACAATATCGTCCTTGTCTTTGTACGGTATGTCGATGTCAAAGCCGTAGGTCTTGGATTTGAATTTGACCTGGGCCTCACATTTCCAGTTCTTGGTTTCTCCGCCGTCATCCTCTGTTATGAGGAAAGCAACCTTGTCCATCTGGTCCGTGACCTCGGACAACAGCAGAACCTCGAAAGGAAGTTCCTTCCCCACATCCCTTCTCCTGACTGAAATCATGAAATCGGTAACGGTGGGTGTATACAGCCTGAGATCTTCATCGGAAGATGCCTTGAAGCCATCCACAGCCCCGATCTTGACGAAGTATTCACTGGCTCCCCCGAACCAGGAATCGTAATTCCGCTTTGCCTTGAACGTTTTCATATAGAGGGATTCACCGGAAGTTTCCGATTTTGTCCCCGTGTACATCTCGAGAGGGGTGAAGGCGCTGTCGTCGTTGGTGTTTATAACCCATACGGGCCTCTGTTCCGCAACGCTCTCGTCAACATATACGGAATCGATGACACGCACACCGTCTTTCCCCACCTTGATTTCATATCCGTAATTGGATTCCGCTCCGTATCCGGGATCGAAAGTTACAATAGGATAGGTTTTTCCGTCCCAGTCTTCTGAAAAGGGCCAGTACAGCTGGGCCGAGCTGTTAATCAGGCTGTTGATATAAGCTTCCACATCCGCATGCGTACTACCGGCCTTGGTTCCGCCGGCAAGAAGGTAATCCCTGAAAAGGTCCCTTAGGGGATGCGGATAGCTTCCGGCCTTCGTGGTCGAAGAACCGACCCCGCAGCCCGGGGCATTGAACAGACTGGACATCAGGTATTCCTCGTCATATCCGTTCCCCGAGGAGGAGCATACTGCATCATGCACCTCCGCCAGATGCTCAGGCCCAAGCGGCAGGTCTGAAAGAATCCTGGCAACCTCCGACAAAGAGACATCCTGAATTTCATCACTTTCACCCACTTCCTGAATACGTGAGCACGAACAGAGCAATAACGTAAAAAACAGTTTAAACACATAATTCCACTTCATATCAATTCGCATTTTTCTTTCTGCAAATTGACACAGAATTATCCGTTTATTCCGTATTATAAACGTTTAGTTGCTCAAAGAGGCCGTGCAGACGGGCTCAAACCCTGTTTCCGGGCCTTTACAAACCTGTCTTTCCCGAAGAAATCCCGGATAATCTCCACTTTCTGCAGTCCGCTGCCGGAAAGCAGGGCGGCGGTTTCGGAAGAAAGCGACTCGTTGATTTCCGCTATCACGCATCCGCCGGGGACAAGAAGTCTGTCCGCCCAAAAGGCTATGGCCCTGTAGAACAGCAAAGGGTCTGAATCCGGGACAAAGAGCGCCAGGCCGGGCTCATAATCAAGTACATTGCTGCGCATAAGCGTTTTTTCACTTTCCATTATGTATGGAGGATTGCTGGCAATGACATCGAAACGGCCGTGCGGAAAATCCAGGGAGGTATCAAGAATATCCATCTCGAAGAACACGGGGGAAGGACCCAGTCCCTGGGAGGAAGCTACGGAGAGTGCCGGTATCGATTTGTCCGCCGCATAAACATCGGCCTGCGGAATCTCAAGTTTCACGCTCCAGGCTATGCAGCCGGACCCTGTACACAAATCCAGAACCCTGGGTTTTTCTCCGAATCCGACGGCCGCATCAACGGTTTCGCGCACAAGCATCTCAGTCTCAGGCCTGGGAATCAGGACGTTTCTGTCTACCTTGAACCTGTGTCCGCAGAAATCGGAACAGCCAAGTACATACTGTACCGGCTCCCCTTTGCACATGCGTGAAAGATCATCCATAATCTCATCAAGCCTGTCCTGAGGTATCTGATACTGAGGCTCCACTATATGCGTGTAGCTTTGCACTCCGAGTTTCTCCGTGCAGAGCATCAAAACCATACCCCTCGCCTCAGGCGAAGGGTACAGCTTTTCCAACATTTCAGTGCCGTCTTTTATGAATGATGAAAGAAGCACTATGAATTCTCAATGATAGCAGTAAGGAATGTTGTCATGTCCATACCGGCCGTCCTTACCATCTTGGGAACAAGCGACGCGCTTGTCATGCCGGGAATTGTGTTGACTTCGAGAAAATAAAGTCCGTCCCCGGACATGATGTAGTCCATTCTCACAACACCCTTGCATCCGAGCGCGGCATAAATCTTACAGGTCGTGTCCTGTACCAGGGTCTTTACACCGTCATCCACGGGCGCGGGGCATATTTCACTGCTGTGCCCGTTGTACTTGGCGTCATAGTCGAAATATTCGTTCTCAGTTACTATCTCAATCAGAGGAAGAGCTGAGACCTTCTCCCCGTCAAAATACGCGGCACAAGTAAGCTCCCTGCCGGATATTCCCTGTTCCACGAGCACGGTCGAACCTTCGGAGAAAGCGAAACGGATAGCCGAAGGAAGTTCCTCCGCAGTTTTCACCATCGTTACGCCGAAGCTTGATCCCCCCTGCGTGGGCTTCACGAAAACGGGGAATTTCAGATCCACTTTATAATCAACCCCCTCGCGGACAAACACATCGGGAGCGCACTTGACTATTCCAAGATTACGGATAAAACTCTTGCAGGCGAACTTGTCGAACGCTATGGTGGACGAATATGCTCCGCAGGAGCTGAAAGGAACGCCGAGCATTTCCAGATAGCCCTGAAGAAGGCCGTTCTCGCCAGGCGCTCCGTGCTGTACTATGTATGCATAATCGAATTTTGTCTTTTCTCCCATAACGGTGACGGAAAAGTCCGTCTTGTCGACCTCCGGACGGGAGCCCTCCGGGAAGGTGATACGCATTGAATCCTTCTTCTTGCAGGCGACAAGCTGCCATTTCCCGAAACGGGCGAAAATTTCGTAAATGTCGTATTCCTGGCCGTCTATTCTTGAAGCCACGAACTCCCCGCTTCTGCAGGACACTTCCCACTCGGAGGAATCACTGCCGTAGATAACGGCTATCTTGCTGAATCTTCCCATATGTCTGGAAAACTAATTAAAGTAATAATCTTCTTCGCTGTTGCGCGGGCCTCCGTTATCCTGGCCTTCGAGGTCCTCGGCATCACCGCCCAGGAACACGCCGCTGCCCTCACAATCCATATTGAGTCCCCCTCCTGCAGGTGCGCGGAACACGGCCGCGGCATTCAGATGGGTCTTCGGGTCTGCAAGGCATTTCTTCATCCAGATACCCCAGATGGGAAGAGCCATATTGGAACCTCCTCCGAGTGCAAGAGAATTGAAGTGGACCTGCCTGTCCTCGCCTCCTACCCACACGCCGGCAGTAATCTCCGGTGTGTATCCGATGAACCATCCATCAGAATTGTCATTGGTGGTTCCTGTCTTTCCTGCAATTTCCCCACGGAGGTTATATACGGAACGGAGCCTGCTGCCGGTTCCGTTGTCAATCACTCCGCGCATCATCTGAACCATGGTATATGCGGTAGACTCTGAAATCGCCTCACGCTTGGAAGTATTCATAGTTGTGATGACCTTCCCGGAGCTGTCTTCTATGCGGAGAACATACTGCGGATACACATAGGTTCCTCCTGAAGGGAAGGTGTTGTAGGATGAAACCATCTCGAATACGGGGACCTCGGCGGCTCCTACACAGATGGAATACACTTCATCTATGTGAGTGCTCACACCCATCTGATGCATCTGCCTTACCATGGCCTCGGGCCCTATCCTCTTCATGAGGAAGGCGGAGATGTTATTGGAACTGTGGGCAAGACCCCACTTGAGAGTCACGGTCTGTCCTATCCATTCTTCCTTGTCCGTGCTTCGGGGAGTCCATATCTCACCGGTGGGAAGAAGGAAATTCTGAGCCTTGTTCACAACCCTGTCGCAAGGGGTATAGTAATCCTGCATTGCCAGAGTGTACAGGAAAGGTTTGATGGTGGACCCTACCTGACGCTTTCCCTGACGCACGTTGTCATACTTGAAATAACGGTAGTTGGGACCTCCGACATAAGCTTTTATATAGCCGCTCCCCGGCTCTACGGCCATGAAGCCGCACCTGAGGATGGATTTGTAGTAGCGGATGGAATCGTCCGGAGTCATGGTGGTGTCGACGTAGCCTTTCCTGTTCCAGGCGAAAACCCTCATCTTGACGGGTTTGCGGAACTGGGCAAGAATCTCGGCATCGCTCTTCCCGGCACGTTTCTGCAAACGGTAGCGGTCGCTCCAGCGACGGGCCTGCTTCATTATGAACTCGACGGTGTTTTCATCGACGTCGTTGGCGAACGGCTTGTGCGTCTTGTATCTCAATTCTGCATTGAAGTCCTTCTGGAGACGCTTCCCGAGATGTTCCGCCACAGCCTCCTCGGCATACTGCTGCATCCTGCTGTTTATGGTGGTATAGATGCGCAGTCCGTCCCTGTCAAGGTCATAGTCGGTCCCATCGGGCTTCTTGTTCTTCCTTAGCCATCCGTACAGGGGGTCGTCCCTCCATCTTATGGAATCGGCGGCGTAATCCTCCTGATACTGATATTTTGAGCGCTTGGGCTTGTCGGCCATCATCTCACGTCTGAGCATGTCCCTGAAATACGGGGCCAGACCGGCGTTATGGTCCTGGACCTCATATTTCAATTCTATGGGAAGAAGCTGGAGGGAATCTCTCTCGGCCTTGGTTATATATTTGTACTTGGCCATCTGTGAGAGGACAAAATTCCTCCTGTTCAAAGAGTATTCGGGATTGAGGACGGGATTGTACTTGGTCGTCTTGTTCAGCATACCTATAAGGACTGCGGACTCTTCCGTCTTGAGGTCGATGGGGGCCTTTGAGAAAAACGTCTCCGACGCCGCCTTTATTCCATAGGCTCCGCTTCCAAAAAATGCGGAGTTAAGGTACATGTCGAGAATCTCTTCCTTCGTATATTCCCTTTCTATCTTGACGGCGGTGATCCATTCCTTGAACTTGATGAAAACCGTAACCACCTTGGACCATCCGGGTATCCTGCTTTCCACCTTGCGGCGGGGGTAAAGCGTCTTGGCAAGCTGCTGGGTGATGGTGCTTCCTCCACCCTGGCTGGCGTTGTTGAGCAGGAGGGTCTTGACGGCAACCCTGGCCAGGCCCCTCATATCTATTCCGGAATGCTTGTAGAAGCGGACATCCTCGGTAGCCACAGCGGCACTGACCAGACTGGGAGCAAGCTCCTCATAACTGACATATGTCCTGTTCTCCACATGAAAAGTGGCAAGGACTTCCCCGTCTTCTGAAATGACCTGCGTCGCAAGCTTGTTGTCGGGGTGCTCGAGTTCTTCAAACGAAGGGATTCTTGCGAAAATTCCCACGAATACAAGAAGCACCGCCACAATCACGAAAGGCGCAGTGACAATAATCCAGAACCACTTTGTCGCTTTTTTCCGTGTTATCTCATTCATCTCCTGAAAAATTTGTCATAATATAATTATGACTACTCATACAAACTACAAATTTAGCACTTAATTTTTGAATTATTGCGAGTTTGTGATTTTCTTTGCACTCTAAATCAATAGAAGAATGGAGGGGAACTTAGTAATAGTCGAGTCGCCTGCAAAGGCTAAGACCATACAGAAATTTCTTGGAAAAGACTTCGTGGTTAAATCCAGTTACGGACACATCCGTGACCTTCAGGAGAAGAATCTGAGCGTGGACATAGAAGCCGGATTCAGGCCGGAGTATGTCATTCCTGCGGAGAAGAAGAAGGTCGTTTCCGAGCTCAAGGCCGCCTCAAAGGGCAGGACAGTATGGCTCGCATCCGATGAGGACCGCGAAGGGGAAGCCATTTCCTGGCATCTGACTGAGGCCCTGGGCCTGGATGCATCCACAACGCACAGGATAGTGTTCCATGAAATCACGAAAGAAGCCATATTGAACGCCATAGAGAACCCCAGAGTCATCGACATGGATCTGGTGAACGCGCAACAGGCGCGAAGGGTGCTCGACAGGCTCGTCGGATTCGAGCTTTCTCCCGTCCTGTGGAGAAAGATACAGCGCGGACTGTCGGCGGGGCGCGTGCAGTCGGTAGCCCTCAGGCTCGTGGTAGACCGCGAAAAGGAGATAATGTGCTTCAAGAGCGAGTCGTCCTACAGGGTCGAAGGCATATTCTCCTCCGGGAGAACCCGGATAAAGGGCGTTCTCGACACGAAGTTCCAGAGCCAGGAAGAGGCGGAAGCATTTCTCCGGGACAGCATCGGAGAGGAATACGCCATATCGGGAGTGGAAAAGAAAGACGGCGTACGCGTGCCCTCCGCCCCGTTCACGACCTCCACTCTGCAGCAGGAAGCGGCAAGAAGGCTTCATCTCCCCGTAGGGGTAACCATGAGAGTGGCGCAGAGTCTTTACGAAAAGGGTCTTATCACCTACATGCGTACCGACTCGACCAACCTTTCTTCGCTGGCGATCAACACGGCCAAGCAGTTCATAATTGACAATTTCGGCCAGGAGTATTCACACCCGAGACAGTACAAGACCAAGTCAAAGGGGGCGCAGGAAGCCCACGAAGCCATCCGTCCCACATATATTTCAAATACGGACATAGAAGGAACCGCACAGGAGAAAAAGCTCTACGAGCTCATCTGGAAGCGGACCGTCGCATCGCAGATGGCCGAAGCAAGGCTCATCAACACCGTTATAAAGATAAAGGGCGGCAGACGTCCGGAGTATTATTCCGCACAGGCTTCCGAGATCGTCTTCGACGGATTCCTGAGGCTCAGCGCAAACGGAGATGACGACGAAAATGCTGAAGGAGGGAACGCAGTCCTTCCTCTGGCGCCTTCCGCAGGAGACGTTCTCAAGGCTGTTGAGATTCATGCCGAATGCAAATTCTCCCAGCCTCCCTACCGGTACACGGAAGGAACGCTTGTAAAGAAACTTGAGGAACTCGGCATAGGCAGGCCCTCGACCTACGCCCCTACGATAAGCACACTGACCACAGGACGCGGATATATCGTAAAGGGAGACAAGGAAGGAACGAAGAAGGAGGTTACCGACCTCGTTCTCAAGAACGGGACCGTCTCCCTGAATACCAGAACGGAGACCATAGGAGCGGAGAAGGGGAAGTTGCTGCCTCAGGAAATAGGAATGATAGTCACAGACTATCTGCTTGAAAACTTTTCTGACATAATGGGTTACGATTTTACGGCAAAGGTCGAGAAAGACTTTGACGGAATCGCGGACGGTGAGCTTGAATGGGACAAGGTGATAGCCTCGTTCTACGCTCCATTCCACAACAGAGTGTCGGAAACCATGAGCGTAAGGGAATTCAAGCACGTGGAAAGGGAACTCGGGACCGACCCGGCTGACGGTCAGATTATCGTTGCCAAATTCGGGCAGTACGGGCCCTATGTACAGAAGGGAGAGGGAGAAAACAGGCAGTTCGCAAGCCTGGGAAAGGACCAGCTGATAGAAAACATCACCCTTGAAGATGCCCTCAAACTGTTCGGACTGCCAAGAAACGTGGGGCAGCTTGACGGTATTGACATAACTGTTCTCAAGGGGAGATTCGGGCCTTACATAAAATACGGAGGAAAGAACATTTCACTTCCGCGCAAGACCGACCCCATGACCGTCAGTCTGGAGGAATGCGCCGCGATAATACGGGAAAGCTCCAACGCCGCCGCATCCGGCCCCATACGTGAGTTCAGCGCATCGGGCATCCGGATTCTCAAAGGGCGCTATGGCCCTTATATCAAGCAGAACGGCGCCAACTACAAGATTCCGAAGGGTTTCGACATAAACGCCCTCACGGAAGAGGAGTGTCTGGATATAATCAGCAAATCAAAGAAATAGAATATGCCCTCTAACCTGATAGACGAAACCGACAGGAAAATCCTATCCTTTCTGTCAAGAGATGCAAGGAAGCCTTTCCTCGAAATCGCAAGAGAATGCGGCATATCAGGTGCCGCCGTACATCAGCGCGTCCGCAAAATGGAGGCAAGCGGAGTAGTTACAGGCTCCCAGATGACAGTCAAGCCGTCGACACTCGGCCTCAATGTCTGTGCATTCATCAGCCTTTCCTTGTCTGAGAACAACAAGTACCCGGAGGTGATTGCCGCTCTCAAGCATATCCCGGAAGTGGTCGAATGCCACTTTGTCACAGGAAAGGCGGCATTGCTTCTCAAAGTGTACTGCTACGACAACAACCACCTGATGGACATTCTCCTCACGACCATACAGAGGATTCCTTACGTCCTGTCAACCGAAACGATAATCTCCCTTGACGAGGCCTTCAAGAGAGAGGTATGGGTCAAAGACCATCGGAAGAAGCAAGAATAGCCTTCGCCAGCACCAGATCCTCAGGGGTGGTGATTTTAAGATTGAATCTCTCTCCGTTAATGAAAGAAACCGGGATTCCTGACTTCCCGGCAACTGACGCGTCGTCGGTAAATCCGGTGTCGTAGGGTTGTCCGTAGGCCTGTTTTATCTCTTCTGAAAGAAAGACCTGCGGTGTCTGGACGGCAACTACGGAATTCCTGTCTACCGGAGGGCCTTCAGGGTCCCGGCTTCTGAGAGTATCGACCACGGGGACCACGGGAATCAGAGCCCTGCATCCTTTTTCCATTTCTTCAAGCATGGAGCGGATAAGATTGACGCTCAGCAGCGGACGCACGCCGTCGTGGATCATAACGACCGCACCGTCGGGCACCTTTGCAAGGGCATTTTTCACGGAATGGAACCGGGTTATTCCTCCGGGCACCAGAATCTGCGGACAGTCCATCGACCCGGCCACACATATCTCTTTCCACGTTCTCATGTGAGCCTGTGGAAGAACCGTGACAACATGCATCTGCGGCACAGCTTCAAGGAATCTTTCAATGGTACGCTGCAGAATGGTCTTACCGTCGATTTCTATAAACTGCTTGGGTATGTCCGCTCCCATACGGGAGCCTGAACCGCCTGCCGTGAAAATACCGTAAATTGCTTTCATGTATAAATTTGTCTTTACAAAATTAAGGATTTTTACTTATATTTGTAGATAATCATAATTACGCATTTTTAAATGGCTATCTCATTTTTAACCCAGGAACTTGCGATAGACCTCGGAACGGCCAACACCGTCATTTACCAGAACGGCCAGATAGTTCTGGACGAACCGAGCATCGTGGCTCTGGACAACAATACAGGCAAATGCATCGCCATCGGGCAGAAAGCCAAACTGATGCATGAAAGGATAAACCCCGGAATCAGGACTGTAAGGCCTTTGAGGGATGGTGTGATAGCGGACTTCAATGCCGCAGAAATGATGATCCGCGGATTCATCAAGCAGTCCAGCAGAAAGAATCACAGTCTTTTCACCCCTAACCTCAAGATGGTGGTGGGCATCCCTTCCGGATCCACGGAGGTAGAGATACGCGCAGTGCGTGACTCTTCCGAGCACGCCGGTGGCAGGGACGTGTTCCTGATTTACGAACCCATGGCCGCCGCTCTGGGAATCGGTCTTGACATAGAGGCTCCCCGGGGCAACATGGTTGTGGACATAGGCGGCGGCACCACGGAAATAGCCGTCATCTCTCTTGGCGGACTGGTCCAGCAGAACAGCATCCGCACCGCCGGAGACGTTTTCACAAGCGACATCCAGTATTATCTCCGCCAGCAGCACAACATCAAGGTGGGAGAGATAACCGCAGAGAAGATCAAACTTGGGGTCGGAGCCGTCCTCTCCGAGCTTGAAGACGAACCGGAGCCGTTCATCGTACGCGGTCCAAACCTTATGACCGCCCATCCGATAGAGGCCGCAATAACATATCAGGAAATCGCCCACTGTCTGGACAAGTCAATTGCCAAAATAGAGACCTCCATCCTTCATGTTCTCGAGAACACTCCTCCCGAACTGTATTCGGACATAGTGGAGAACGGTATCTACCTTTCCGGCGGAGGCGCCCTCCTCAGAGGCCTTGCCAAGAGATTCACGGACAAAGTCAACATACCCTTCCACGTTTCCGAAGACCCCCTGCACGCGGTGGGACGCGGAACATGCGAGGCCCTCAAGCATACGGACCACTATTCATTCCTCATGCGCTGATGTCACAGGCAGGGAAAGCTTTGAATATACTCATATATGCAGCAATCTTCATTCTCCTGGAGATTGCTGCTCTTGCTATGCTCAAGAGCAGTTCTTCCCTGCAGAACATATGGATCAACAGGGCATCGCACCGGACCATGGCCTTCCTGTGGAGTCACGGAGAGAAAATACGCTACCGTTTCCAGCTGCAGGAAATCAACGAAAGGCTGGCGCAGGAGAATTTCCTCCTGAACCAGGAGCTGCGCGCCTACAGAGCTTCCGATACCGCTTTGCTGAAGAAGGGCATAGAGCCGTACAAGGAGGCTGACGGCTTCAGGTACATTCCTGCTTCAATAGTCAAGATGAGCAGGAACACCGCACACAATTACATAATCCTGAACAAGGGCTCGGATGACGGAGTGACCCCTCATTCCGGAATAATCACATCAAAAGGAGTGGTAGGCATAATAGATGCCGTAGGCAGGCATTATTCCTACGGTCTCACCTTCATGAACAACAATGTCAGCATAAGCGCGCGTGTAAAGAAAAACGGAGTGATGGGCCCGCTCGCATGGGACGGAAAAAGAAGGAACGGCGCCGTGCTCAGAGATCTGCCCCTTCATTTTGAAGTGAATCAGGGCGACACCGTCATCACGAGCGGAATATCCACCATATTCCCTCCGGACATTCCCCTCGGCACGATCGGAGAATCCAAAACCGTAAACGGAGCCCTTCATTTCACGGCCGTGAATATGTTCCAGGACTTCTCCTCGATAAAAAACGTCACCATAGCGATAAATACGGGAAGGGAAGAGATAGAATCGTTGGAAAAAAAGGAAGAGCAATGAAAAATCCGGAGCTTGCATTGAAGTACGCGATATTCGTGACGGCACAGGTCCTCATCTGGAATTTCTGTGATTTTTCGCAGTACGTGATGCTGTGCTTCCTTCCTGCACTCATCATGTATCTTCCAATAAACCATGGGTACATTTATTCCATGGTCTTTGCCTTCGCCATCGGTTTCGCCGTTGACTTCCTTTCAAGCGGAATGCTCGGTCTGACGGCGGCGGCCCTGCTTCCCGTGGCTTTCATGAGAGTGGCCATCATTAACATGGTCTTCGGCTCAGAACTGTTCTCGCGCGAGGAAAACCTGTCGCTCAGAAAACAGGGCGCGCCCAAAATGCTCACCTGCATAGTCCTGTCGACAGCACTGTTCCTGGCAGTGTATATATGGGCCGACGGAGCAGGGACCAGGCCTTTCCTGTTCAACCTGCTGAAGTTCTTCCTCTCCCTGGGTCTGAGCTCTCTGGTTTCCTATTTCGTTATCCGCATCCTGGAATCTGAAAACCGCTGACAATGGAAGCTAGCCGGAAAAACAAGTTGCTGATAGGGCTGTGGATCTTTCTCGCCGTTCTCATAGGAAAGATTTTCTATATCCAGATCATAAATGACAAGTACAAGAGAGACGCTTCGAACAACTCCATGTACTACGAATACATTTATCCGACAAGAGGAGTCATTTATGACCGGAACGGGGAAATACTCGTAGGCAACAACGTCTGCTACAATATCATCGTAACACCGCGCGAAGTCGGGGAATTCGACACGCTCGCTCTTGCTGCGGCGCTGGACATATCGCCCGACTACATAAGGGAGAAGATGGCCTATTACAAGAAATACCGCACCAGGATAGGATTCCAGCCGCAGACGTTCCTGAAGCAGATTTCTCCGGAAACCTATATGCGCTTTGCAGAAGAGGAATACCGCTTCCGGGGGTTCAAGGCGCAGACAAGAAGCTTGCGCAATTACCCTTTCAATGCGGGGGGCAACCTGCTCGGGTATGTTTCAGAGGTTGACGCCGACTTCCTGAAGACACACTCGGACGAGTACCGCCCCGGAGATTTTATCGGCAAAACCGGAATAGAGGCCGCCAGGGAGGAAGACCTGCGCGGCGAGAAAGGGTACCGGATATTCCTGAGGGATTCGCGCAACAGGGTGCAGAACTCATACGCGGACGGAGCCTATGACAAGGATGCCGTCCCCGGCAAGAACATCGTGACTACCATCGACGCCCACCTCCAGCAGTACGGGCAGGAGCTGATGGAGGGGAAAGTGGGGAGCGTGGTGGCGATAGAGCCCTCCTCCGGAGAAATTCTGGCCATGGTGTCCAGCCCCGGCATAGATGTGGAATATCTTGCAGACATCGGAAAGCACTACCAGGAGATATCCAGGAACCCGTATAAGCCCATGTTCAACAGAACCGTGATGGCCTCTTATCCTCCGGGTTCCGTATTCAAGCTCATAAACGGTTTGATAGGTCTCGATGAAGGAATACTGCACACCTACGAGATGTACCCCTGCAACCACGGATTCCCCTACGGAAATTCCAGGAAGCTCGGATGCCACGGGCACGCATCTCCTCTGGCTCTTCTCGATGCAATCGCAACCTCCTGCAACGGCTTTTTCTGCTATGTTTTCAGGAACATCCTGAACAACAAGGATTACAAGACAATACAGGAAGCTTTCGACAAGTGGAGGGAGTACGTGCTCAGTTTCGGTTTCGGAAGGAAGCTCGGGAGCGACTTCCCATCCGAACTCGGAGGAAATATCCCGACATCGGCATACTACGACAAGATATACAGGAAGCACTGGAGCTTCCAGACAATCATCTCTCTGTCCATAGGCCAGGGAGAAATAGGCGCCACACCTCTTCAGATTGCGAATCTTGCCGCCACGGTCGCCAACAGGGGATACTATTATATCCCCCACATCATCAAGGATTCGGATGAGGTTTCCATAGATGAGAAATACCACGAGAAACAGTTCACCATGGTCAAGCAGGAGCATTTCGAAACCGTAGTGAAGGGAATGTACATGGCGGTGAACGGAGGAGGTTCCGCCGGAGGTACGGCATTCGGAGCGGCCATTCCGGGACTTGACGTATGCGGAAAGACGGGAACGGCGCAGAATCCGCACGGAAAGGACAACTCGGTTTTCATCTGCTTCGCCCCGAAGGACAATCCCAGGATTGCCGTGGCCGCCTATGTTGAAAATGCCGGATTCGGAGCCACCTGGGCCTGCCCGATAGCATCCTTGATGCTGGAGAAATATATCAATGGTGAAATTTCCCCTTCCCGTCAGTGGGTGGAGGACAGAATAATGAGTACTCACTTCTTCTGATGAATATGTTCGAAGGACAGTCCACAATAAGACGCGATTTGAGGAGGTCAATAGACTGGCCTCTGATTTTCTGCTATCTGGCCCTTGTACTCATAGGCTGGGTAAGCATCTATGCATCCATCCATTCTTCGGAACCGGGAAGCATTCTGGACTGGAACTGCCGCAGCGGAAAACAGGCTGTATGGATTCTGACTGCTTTCGTCCTGGATATCCTCATATTGTTTGTCATCAACCCGAGACTCTGGGAAGTCATATCGGCGCCCGCCTATCTGTTTGTGCTGGGCCTGCTGGTTGCGGTGATATTCCTCGGAGTGGAAGTCAAGGGTTCGCGGTCGTGGTTCGCCCTCGGACCTGTAAGGTTCCAGCCTGCGGAGATATCAAAGATTACGACTTCGATGCTGCTGGCCATGGTGATGAGCAAACCGTATTACAAGATAAGCAACAGAAAATATTTCCTGATTACGGCGGGGATAATATTCCTGCCCATGCTTGTGATTCTTGGAGAGAGTGAAACCGGTTCCGCCCTCGTATATGTGGGATTCCTTTTTGCCCTGTATCGCGAAGGCCTGTCCGGATGGTTCCCCTTCTTTCTGGGCATGGCCATTCTGCTGTTCATTGTCACCCTGACCACAAACGTATGGATTTCCATGGCAATCATTGCCGCAACGACAGGAGTGGTGCTGTGGATATTTTTCAAGAGTACGGAAAGGGAAAGCAGGATTGTGCGGTTCAGGATAATACGCAATACCATTCTGTCCGTGATTGCAGGCGTGAGCCTTGTGTTTGCTACAAACTTCATTTTCCAGAACGTGCTGCAGGACCATCAGAGAAAGAGAATCGAGGTGCTGCTCGGCATGAAGGAAGACCCTTCCGGCGTTGGATACAATGTCATTCAGTCCAAGATTGCCATCGGTTCAGGAGGGCTGTTCGGAAAAGGTTTCCTCAACGGCACACAAACCGCCTACGGATTTGTGCCGGAACAGAGTACGGATTTCATCTTCTGCACTGTGGGGGAAGAGACCGGCTTCATAGGATGCCTGACGGTTATTCTCCTCTACGCTTTCATGATTACCAGAATCATCCAGGATGCGGACAGAAGCCGGGAGGCATTCACAAGGATATACGGTTATTGTCTTGCAAGCTGTCTTTTCATGCATCTGTTCATCAACATAGGCATGACCGTGGGACTGATGCCCGTGATCGGAATCCCCCTGCCTCTGCTTTCCTATGGAGGCTCGTCTCTATGGGCGTTCTCTGTGATGATATTCATCTTCGTCGCCCTGTACAAGGAGGAGAAAAAATATTTCTAGAGCTCGCTTTCCACAAGTTGGGACAGGCTGGTGTCAACATCATAGAAAACAGCCCTTATGCCTTGTGCAAGAGCGGCATCAATGTTTTTCATGGAATCATCTATGAAAAGTATCTCGCCGGGCTGGAGGCCGGTTCGGCGTATCACCTCCCTGTAAATCTCCGCAGAAGGCTTCAGCATCTTCATTTCGCTGGAGATGAAGAGATCCTTGAAAGTCTCCTCAAACGGTATTCCCAGGCTCTTGAAGAGTTCAGCTATGTCTCTCATCGAGATAGGGTTGTTGTTGCTCAGGAGGTAAAGGTCGTAATGCCCCTTCAGGCGATTTATCAATTCTATTTTCTCATCATTGACCCCGTCCAGAAGTTCGCAGAAGCACTCAGCCACGGTCTTTGCAGTCGTACCGGGCCTGCAATGGGATAGCGCACTCGCATAGAACTGTTCTTCAGTGGATTCTCCGGACTCCAGATCTTTTATGAATCCGCGCTGATGATACATGTCAAGATACTCCTCTATGTCCTCGAGCCCGGCCCTTTCCTTGAATGCCCTGAGGCAACGGTCCATGTTGAGGTTTACAAGCACACCCCCTATATCAAATATTACAGCCTTGATCATACTTTCTTTCATTTTGCAATGCAAAGTTAAAATATTGTCGGGGATTTTGTATCTTTGCGGTGCGGACCCCGCAGGGTTCCGGTCCGCTTCTGCCTTGGTGGTGGAATGGTAGACACGAGGGACTTAGACAAGCTCTTTGAGATAAATGATTTGTAAAACACGCAGATTATACTTAACTTTAAGTATTACAATAATTGTATGAGAAAGGTTTCGTATAGTCTTGATGATGTCAGGAAAGCTGTCATAGAAAACAAATCTTCAGCCGGTTTGTCCGAATTGCCATGCTTTAACAAATTATTACCGAGGAAGAGCAACATTGAGTGCTCGCTCTGAAAAGAGAGAAGTAGAATGTCGTAAATTCAAGGAAGCCTTAACGGATAATGCCGATGGTAATCTTGAGCCAAGCCTTCAGGATATGAAGGAAGGTGCAGAGACTAGACACGACACACCTAAAACGAAAGTCATGGTGAAGGAATAGTCCGGACCACAAACGAGAGGTGGCGAAAGCCATAGTGGCAAGAAAATCCCTTGGGCAGTAATGTCCGTGTGAGTTCGAGTCTCATCCGAGGCACAGAATTAAGAGCTAACTTATTGATTTTCAATGGTTAGCTCTTTTTGTATCTCAATTTTTGGCGACATTTTGGCGACTTAGTCCCTGACTTGGTCCCGACTTGGTCCCTGCTTGGTGCATTTGGAAAAGCGTTGTTAAGCGCTCTAGATACTCCCGTCTCCTCACCGGCGTGGTAACCATCTCCCTGGCCTTGCGGAAGCAGCGGCGGACCCAGAGGATGTCGTCCTCGTTCTCGTCACGCCCCCAGTCCTTATCGGGAGCGGAGCCTCCGCCTCCGCAGTTTTGCGCGAAGGTGGTGGCGGTATCGACTTGATTGGTAAAGAGAAGAAAGGCAGTTTTGAAGATATTGTTGCTCTCTTCCCGCGGAAAAGATTGTTCTACTTCTCTACTCTCTTCAGCGAAGACCCGTGCAACTCTTCCGGGAACCATCTGTTCAGAGCTTGTTCCATCCACTGTGATAACAAAGGGAAAAAGATAATTCAGGCCGTCATCGGATAGCATAAATGCGACGCGCTCCTTTGGTGCCATCTGTCCGTATCTCTTCTCCGGACGCATCTTCTCCCAGGTTTCCCGAATCCGTGAAGGTGTCAGACCGCGACCGATAACAGATGACTTATACACGGAGTTTCCGCTCTGGAGCCTCTTATGGACTACGCAAAGCAAATGAGAGTGCTGTCATATATTAATGAAAAGCATTGAACGATTTTCAATTTTTTCTATTAAAGGTGGTGAGTTACCACCTTTTTATTATTTTTGCAAAAAACATGGCGTATGAATTTGGAAGAGACATACAAAGCATGGCGCGCTTTACAGCCACTTTCATTGAAGGACAGGGATCGGCTGAGCCGTAAATTCACCGTGGAATTCAATTATAACAGCAATCACATTGAAGGAAATACGCTGACCTATGGGCAGACCGAACTCCTGTTGCTGTTCGGTAAGGTTGTCGGTGAGGCCGAGATGAAAGACTTTGAGGAAATGAAAGCCAGCAACGTCGGACTGATGATGATGAAAGAGCAAGCCTCTTTGAAGGACAAAACTCTAACGCAAACATTTATCCGGCAGCTGCATCAGACTCTTCTTCGTGAGGACTACACGGTTTACCGAACTCTCCCGGATGGTACTGTGACAAGCTATGTCATCCATGCTGGATGTTATAAGACACGCCCCAATAGTGTCATCACCCGTTATGGTGACCGATTTGAGTATGCTGCACCGGAAGAGACAACAGCGTTGATGACAGACTTGGTGGATTGGTATAATCAAGCAGAAGTCTCAGGCGAATACACTCCGGTCGAACTGGCTGCTCTCTTCCACTATAGATATATCAGGATTCATCCATTTGAGGATGGGAACGGACGAATAGCACGCCTATTGGTCAATTTCATCCTTGCCCGCCATGGTTATCCGATGGTTGTCGTTCGGAGCCGGAACAAGAAAGATTATCTTGAAGCACTGCACCAGGCTGACCTTGTAGTTGGACCTGTACCAAGTGACGGTTCGCACGCCAGTATCCGTGAAGCACGCAAGTTTGTGAACTGGTTCAAGAAGATGGTGACAGAAGAAATTCAGAATGACATTGACTTTATTCAAACCCGGGAACCGAACATCTGGTGGTATGATGGCCAACGTATTCTATTCAGAAGCCCTAACTCGGGAAAGATTTTGAATTTGCTGATCGCAGACCCTGGAATCACCATCGCGGCACTGGCCAAGACAATAGGTATCAACACTTCTGCAATTCAGAAACATCTGAAGTCCATGTCTGATAAGGGATACATTGCACGCAGGGAAAAAGACGGGGAATGGGATGTATTTATTATCCCATCAGCATAAGAGTTACCGCCTTCAAAGGTGGTAACTCACCACCTTTATTCCAACTTCATGATGGTCTACTTGGCCAATTCCTCGTCAATGTCGCTGTAGCGATTGAAAGCGCGGGAGTTCTAGACGTGACCGGATATCTTCGCAATCAGGTTCGGGTCCTTGACCTCCTTGTAGAGGTTGCCGACGAGGACGATATCCATCAATTGACGTTGCGGCTATGGGATTCCCTACCGATTGGAATCTTGAGCCTATTTGGAAATAATAACTATCAAATTACAAATTGTAAACGAAACCGTAAACGAAAACAGATAACCGGCTGAAACACAGAGGTATATCGATTCCCGCCCGAGGCACAGGTCCAACTAATTAAATATTAATTAGTTGGACCTTATTCTTTGCCAGCACGGACCGGACTGTAATTTCTCTAGAGCTTTCTTGATGTTTTCTCGCTTCGGAGGTTCGAAGCGAAATGCGCCTCGATAATCACCCGTTCCGCTTGCTTGGTGACAGGGGCTTTCTCTTTGACGGCAGGAGAGGACAAGCGAGCGAGATCAATGCTCCAACGCCCATTAATGCGATAAACGCGACGAATACTTATCGTGGAAGATGGCGGTTATAACAGCCACCACTATACTCTCATTCTCCTATGAAGAAGGTCGATGTACGAGGACTTGAGTTCTTCTGACAGGAAAGAATTCTGTATTTCCTCTTCAAACTTAGGGAGAATGTCAACGTACTTCTTCTTAATCCTGTCGAATACAATTTCAGGAACGCCACAAGTCTTGAATACAGCGATGAAGTCTGAGTCTTTGATGTGTTTCTTTTTTCCATTAAGGTTCAGGGCCAATTCTTCATCATCAGCGGGATTGCTTATGGCAGCGCTTAACAGATCATATGCGGGAGAAAGAACTGGTTCGCCGGATGGAGAATACAGAGAGAAGTTCTTCAGATGCATGTCGTTATTCCCGGTAAGCCAGGAGAAATACACCAGCTCCAGGAAATCTACCATGTCCAATTGAGGGATGGCAGAGTATTTCCGGATGGCTTTCCCGATCTGCTCGTATGAGCTCCGGTATTTATGCTCTGTCTGCCGCTCCGTAAGTTGGCACATGTCTTCCATAGCTATTTTCTCTCCGTTTTTCGTTCGGTCAATACGCTTAGTCAGGTAGCCGATGCTGCCGTCCTTCATCCGGATAAGTGAATGAGGAACGATTTTCAGTCTGGCGA
>JAKSKH010000021.1 GCA_024401855.1 Bacteroidales bacterium
AATCCACCTGCGTAAGACCATGTTCTTTCCGCAGGGCTTTCAATGTTGAAGATATAACGTTATTACTCATAATTACATTCGCTTGGATGCAAATATAAGAAATAAAAATAAAATTATATCATAACGAATGTAAAATTACCAAAGAAGAAGCAATTACATTCAATTGAATGTAGCGATCTTGCCTGAATAGTCGAGCCAATAAGAAAGGTACGTTGCATAGGATAGATGTTTCTCAGAACAATTGAACTATCCATCTGACCATCAATACGGCAAGGCTGATTACCAATGCTATAATCAAAAAGACAATTCCGAATATGAATGTCGTCACTATGCTCAGCCCCAGATAGTTCACGAGCAGCAAAGAGACAAGGCAGGCAAGACTTGCAAGCAGGTAACTGAAAAAACCTTTTATAAAATAAGTCCAGATGCTTGAATAGTTCCTGTTGCCTGACCTCGAATCCGGACGGCAGACGAATCTCATGGCAACAGCCATCACAAGAAAAATAAAGGTCTGACAGACAGGGACGAAGTCAGTGAATTTCCAATTCGGATTGTTGGTCACTATTGCCCATGGGGCAACGGGGTTAAGTTTGGAGTAGAAATTGAAGACAATCGGGGATATTGCCAGGACAACAAACCAGAACGCCAGGCTGACTCCTGCATCCTGAAGATTGCCAAGTTTCTTTAGCGCTTTATCACGAAGGCTCCTTATAATGTTATGGTCGGCGCCGGCGTTTTCTGCCTGTTCAAGCATCTGCAGGGTCTTTACGCTGCTGCCTGTTTTCAGTTTCTTTTCCGCACTGTCGACCAGATTGGCCGCCCATTCTTCTATAGGGCTTCCATTTGGATAGAAAACATCATTGCATATGATTCCGCCATATGACGAGCCGTTGAAATCGTACTCAACGACAGTCGAGTCAACATGCAGGACTGTTGCCTCCTGAAAAAGAATAATGCCGCTTTCCGGTTCCGTTTTGGAAAGCAGTTCAGCCAGTTTCGAACTGCACCGCACGTTTTCAGGAAATAATTCACCTGTTAGAGCTTTTTTCTTGGCATGGAAATCAGTTCCGGTATACGGAATCTCATGCGTTTCAGCGAATTTCCTGACTCTTTTGTCACAAACAAAACCGCGTCTGACGTCATGGAAAAGCGATCTGTTCACCACGAAGCGTGATTCGTTGCTTCCGGCACCTTCGCAAATACGGCAGGCAAGTTTCCCTTCGCCACTGCATGACTTGCAGATCAGCAATCCCTTTGTACAATCCGGACATGTAACGGAGCCTCTTCCATCACACCTTTTGCAAGTGTATCTTCCTCTTCCATTGCAGGTTCTGCAAAGATTCCCGCCTCTACCACCACAAAGGCGGCAGGTAATTTTTTCAGTAACCCACTCATAACCGCCTACATTCTTTTGCCGATTGTAGTCATATTTGATCACGTACTTCTGGATCTGTTCTTCGTAACTGCCCTTTCCGTGACATTTGCTGCACTCGACGAGTCCCTGGCCATTGCATTGGGAACACCTTATTTTTCCTTCGCCATCGCAGGAGCTGCAAGTCAGATTCGAGTAGTTGCCACCGCAGGTCGAACAAATGCTCTTGCCCTTTCCGTTGCATGTATAACAGGTGAAATTGCCGGAGCCACGGCACGGTGAACATGAGCTTACATTGGCGGAACCCTCTATTTCCAATACCGTTTCCCTGTCAACGAAATCCTCCGGAGTCCTGAGCTTGTAGCTCCATGCTGAAATGTCGTGCGCGGAGAAATATTTCTGCGGAGCAACGTCCCAACCACGGTACGGACGTGATTTCCGCTCAACATCGCGATTTTCGTACTGGGTCTTTATTCTGCACTCGTATATCAGGCAGTCGTCATTGACTCTGATCTTTATATTGTTCCCGTAATCATTGAAAGGATGACCGCTTGTACGGCGGGAATAGCTGTTGATTATCCTTCTTACTTCGCTCTCTTTCATAGTTTAGTCATTTTTGAAGATTGCACGGATTATCTTGACAAGCATCATGACAGCAAAAACCAGAACCACCACGGCTGAGTAAACCGTAAGTCCTGGATTATAGGCGTCAGAATGATTATTTCTGACGGAATCATATACTTTCCTGACCTTGTTTGCAGGTTTGTCCTCCGACAAAGTGTCCAGAACCACCTTGCAGTCTTTCAGGAGATAACCGGGTTTTATTGTCTCCACTACATTGAATGTTGTTCTGAGAGACTTTGCGGTAAAGAGGGAATCAATCGGACATTCTGCATCGCGGGTACGCATGGAAAGCCTTTCAGAAGGGTCGGTAACTTTGAGGGAATGTTTCTTACCACCGCATGCGGAACAGACCGCAAAAACAAGGAGAACAAGCAGAAATCTTTTCATATTCGCAAATGTATAAATAAATTTAAGTAAATTGTGCGGGGTTTGTCAGAGAAAGAAACAACTTGAAAACCAGGGACAAAGTAATATGAAATTTTCCGTAGACGCATTCTCTGCAAAAGGACAGATGCTTTCCATTGCCGGAAGGATGGTTCATGACAACGGCCTGCAAGTGATTGATGAGGAAGCCGGTTCTTTCTGGTATGCTTTTTTTGCGGATGATATGGGGCCTGAAAGGACAATGGGCTCAACACTGTGCGGTATTATATGGACATACGGCAGAACTTACATGGTAAATGTCGGGGACAGTCGGCTTTACAGATGGCGTGACGGAATGCTGGAACAGATGAGCACAGACTGTAAGGATGGGAGTCCCGCAATAAGGGATATAACCGCAGAATTGGCAGAAGATGATATTGTTGTAATCTGCTCGGACGGAGTGTACGGGGCTGTTCCTGATGAAGAGATTGAATATTTTCTGACTGTTTCGGCTGCACCTGCCAGAGATTTGTGCGACAGGAGTGAAGTCAACTGCGGTACCGGCAATGCAAGTGTTGCCCTGATAAAAATCGGCGGCGGGGATTTCGGTTGTATCGATAAACCGGATGATGACGGACGCTGGGATTGCTACGCATAATATGTATTCGATTAAATTGTCTTTTTCCAAAACAGCGGAGCCGCTGTCCGGCAGGAGCAAATGGTGGGGTTCACCGGATTTGCCGGCAGGTTCTCCATATCCTGTTGTCCATTGTGCAGATGAGCAGGATGAATGGGACGAGCCTCTTACTTTCCTGTGTCAGATTCGCTGCGAAGATATAGCGGAACTCGATCCTGACGGTCTGCTCCCCCATGAAGGGATGCTGTACTTTTTTGCCGCTGTAGATTATTTTATGGGCATGGACTGCCCTCTCCATACTCCTTTGGGTGAATGGCCCCGGGAGAACGTCAGGATAATGTACAGCCCGTCCTGCGATGGACTGGAACCGTACGAAATGCATTGGGCGGACAGCGGGGAATCGGTGTTCATGCCGGAGGAGAAAATCAGTTTTGAAATATGCGGTGCCTCTGACGAGGGTTTCAAACTCCTCGGAAGACCATATATCGTTGATATCAATGAAGAATATGAAGATGATTTTGTATCGGTACTCCAGATTGATGAGAATGATGACTGGGGTCTTCGTTTTTATGACTGCGGCATGCTTTTCCTGCTCCTGCGCAAATCGCAGCTCCTCGGCCGCGACTGGCAATGGACAGTCGGATGTCTGCATTCTTTCTGAACAATTCACAGACGAAGAAATTATGGATAATATCAAAAAACTGGAGAATCTCTTTTCAGAGATTGTCAAGTACAGCGAAACTTTCAATTGTTCCTGGAAGACCATTCCTTTAGGCAAGCAGGCGTTTGAAGTGATGAAAAACGAACTTCCGCTGCGCGTAAAGGGAGAGCTGACCCCCTACACCAGAATAGTCCTGCTGAACAAGATGATGGGATGTATCCCAGAAAGGGACTGCGCAAGATTCTTCAAAGAGGTAAAAGAATACCAGATGAGCCTGTTTGACCTCATAGGTGACGAAGATCTTGCAGAGGATATGGAAATTGACGGATACAACGGACCTTCTGAGGATTACGTCAGGCAATATACCAGAAAGGACCTGAAGGAAAGCCAGAGGAGAACGGATGATTACCTTAATCCCAGTGTATCAATGGAGGAATGGTGCAGGAAATACGGAATTATGCTTAAGTTCGACCCTGTGGAAAGAACAGAAGCCTGGGAAAATTGCATATACGAAGTTGAAGCAGAATGTGACAGACTGCTGGAAAATGAGGTAAAGGGTATGGGCTTCTGCTTTTCATACTGGAGCACCAAGGAATCCGTTCTCGCGAAGTACGGAATTCAATGGGACAGCCCTTCGGTAATGAATCCCAGAGTCATGTTTGACTGATTATAAAGCCTTTCCTACCGAAAGACCACTATGGTGGAATGTATGTCCACCCGGGGAACAGCCACCTCGGCGCAGCCACCGCTCCACCTGAATTCGAGTTTCTTTCCGTCCGGCTGCTGGAATATGGCTTTGGGACGCCTGTCAAGCCTTATCCTGAGCACGACATCAAGCACAGGGGGTATGAAATCCTCTGTCAGAGACTTCTCGTCATAATGGTTTCCGTTGCAGTTGACAAGCTGCACCATCAGTTGCCCGTCCTTCTCGAAGTCGACAATTTCCAGCAGGCCCTCCGCACTGACAAGGCGCACTTCAGGATCATAGACGGTCAGCAGGAAGTCGGACAGGCTCTTCCTGTCCTCGAATTTCCTCTGCGACATATAGGATGATGACCTCTCCCACGGATAGACTGCCAGACAGCCCTTGCCTTTCCCGTAAGATTCGGGCTTGCCCACCGACTCGTAACCATACATCCTGCAGGTCTGCGGGCCTGTCAGGAGCACGGAACCTCCGGCCTCGACATAAGCCATCAGGGCATCCCAGCTGCTGTCCTGCAACTTCTGGTACAGGTTCGGGACTATTATGACCGGATAGCCTGAAGCCTCCCCGTTTTCAAGTTCTCGCTCCGATATCAACGACACGGAGTGTCCGGCATCGCAGAGAATGGACACAAGGCCCATCAGTCTGTCATAGCCCGCCCTTGTGTAAATGCCTGTGTTGCCATCGCGCGACCACTCCCCCTGCTCGGCGAGCCGCTGCTCAGTTTCCATCAGCACGGCCACCTGCTTTCTGGGGCGGCCTCCGAATGTCCACTCGCGCCGGGAGTGGAAGAAGCCGGCAACGGGAGCCAGATAGCGGAGCGCCTTCATGTTGGGAGCGCCGTTGGCATCCTGCGGCACATAGAACTGGAATCCTCCGCCAAGGGAGATTATGGACGCACCCTCCTGCATCAACTGCACCGGGCTCTTTGTCACCATGCCGCCGGGAACGTTCCTGAAAGACCATGCCATCATGTCCCACGGCTTGCCCTGCATCACGGCCGAGCGCCCGCTGTAGCGGCCCCACATTATGGAATTTCTCCAGTCCAGGTCTCCGGATATACAGTCGTTGTCGGCCGATACGGGGCCTGCCATATGCTCGGTGTATGCCCAGTTTGAAATCACCTTGAAGTCCGGGTATTCTGCATGCACGGCGTCGGTATAATGCTTCAAGTAAGCACGATAGAGCCCGCGGAGGTAGTTTGCGTACTCCATATAGTACGGGGCGTCCGCATTGACGGGCATGACTCCGCCAAGATTGATGCCGGTCTCCTTTTCGAAGGCCGCTACGGTAGAGGGGTCAAAGTCCATCTGCGCTCCCCAGCAATCGCCGTCAACCCAGATGCCGTCGAGGCCGTATCGCCCTGCCAGCTCCTTGATCTGGGGGATGAGCTTTTCATCGGCATAACTGCCGTTCGTCCGGGCGTATTCGGCGGAACGGGAGCCATCGGCTTTCTTCACAGCCTCCTCGGGATGCTTCTGGCAGTAAACTGCATCAAAGATGCCGGAATGGTGGGCATACAGCTGTACGCCTTTCTCCCTCGTGACCTTCCGCCATGTCTCCATGGGATTGCCCACGATGCCGGGAACTTCGTCTCCATATTCGGTGGGATATGAAGACCATCCGGGGTGTCCCTTGCTGTCAACCTGGATGAAATCGGGCTTGTACATATTGCAGATTTCGGCGATGTCATCTTCCGACAAGGTGGAGCCTATGGCCGGGCATCTGCCGGGAGATGCATGGAAATCGAAGTGGAGGCCGAAGTATCGGTCCTGTGCAGAGGCATTGAATGAGCACATTCCCGCCACGGTGGCGGCAATTGCAAGGATAACTGACATACGTTTCATATTGCATAAATATGCCGAAAAATTTCCGGAAATCAAAGAGCTTTCAATTTATGGTGTATTTTTTGTAAATTGGCATCTTAAACTAAAACAAAACGCCAATGAAACGTTCAATTCTTCTCACGGCAGTTGTGCCTCTGCTTTGCGCAGCCTGCTATCCCACGAGGATAGTGACGGTTTCTCCTGATACCGGGGACTTGCATACGTACAGCACTACGGTAACGGTTCCGAGGACACATACCTCAACCACTACAACCCGTGTTGTAGCGGCAGACAACGATATCTCACTCTGCCTTGACCTCCAGGCCGTGGGAGCAGCCTTCGCCCAGTCGTCAACCGTAGAGGAATTCGAGAAACTTCTCAACGATTCTTCCTACATGCTCTCCAACCTGGACCTCAACCACGACGGATACGTGGATTACCTCCGCGTGGTGGAATCAGTGGAAGGCTACAACCACGTATTCATCATTCAGGCCGTCGTTGGAGACAATCTCTACCAGGATGTTGCTACAGTCATCGCTGAAGTTCCGAGCACCACGCAGGCACGGGTTCAGATTGTCGGTTCAAGCTACATCTACGGACCGGACTACATAGTGGAACCGGTGTTCATAGCAACGCCCCTGATTTTCGCGCATCTGGTAGTGCACGCGTACAGGCCCTGGATTTCTCCCTGGTACTGGAATCATTTCCCTCCCCACTACAGACATCCCGCGCCTATTTTCATCGGCCATTACCACGCATACGTGAACACCTATATGGTTCATCACCATTTCTGCCACGAAGTGGTCTATGTTTCCACATGCCACTACAGCGACTATGGCCGCGTATGCCGTGCATACCAGAGGAACGACTACGGCCAGAGGTATCCTGAACGCTCCTTCACCGTAAGGAACGCCAACACGCCAATACGCACGGCCTCAGGAGCCCCCGCATCCGAGATGGGCGGACGCACGACGGTAAGGAATGCGCGCGACCTTCAGATCAATCGGGAAGTGTCCGGAGTGACGAGGACAAACTCAGGCAGTTCCCGCTCCGCCGGCACATCCGCCGGCAGCGGCACAACGGTAAGACGCGGTTCCTCAGGAAACACAGCAACAGCGGCACCCGCGCAGAGCAGCACCGGTCAGACGAGCGCCAGAAGTTCGTCTTCCGGACAGGGAACCGTCAGGAGATCCTCCCAGACAGCCGGGTCCCCCCAGGGACAGACGACCGTCCGCAGCCGCGTAAGCAATTCCGGAACGGCAAACACCAGAATCAGCACGGTATCGCCTTCCGGAAGCAAGTCCTCCACAACCAGGAGTTCCGGGGCAACAAGAAGTTCGGGAACAGCGCGAAGCACTTCTTCAAGCCAGGCAACCACGCGCAGTTCCGTATCCGGCGGTGCAGCTTCAAGCCGCAGCGCATCATCCTCCGCCCGCAGTTCTTCCCCTTCCGGCGGGCGCAGCGCATCATCTTCACCATCTTCATCAAGGACACGCAGATAAACAACATACAGATATGAAAAGACTTTTTCAAGCAGCAATCATTATTCTTTCGCTCGGTCTTCTTGCATCCTGCAAGGGAGAACCGGGTCTGAATGGACGGGACGGAGTGGGAGTCATCAGCACAGTGCTGATAAATGTTCCCCAGTCGGCGTGGGAATATTCCCGCATAGACAACAACAACTACTTCTACGCCACTGTGGACATGCCGGAAATCACGAATCCTGTTTATGAAGAGGGCCTCATCAAGATGTACCGGGCCTATGACTTCGGAAGCGACTATTCGGCTCAGACGGAATTGCCCTATGTACGCCACAATGAAGAGTATGTGGAAGACGGCGACTACATGGTGTTCTACACGGAAACCGTGGATTATGAGTTCAGCGTAGGGAAGATGACCATATTCTACACCGAGAGTGACTTCAATTATGAGATAGACGAAAGTTTCATTCCTGAAACCATGCAGTTCAGATGCGTGATAATGTATTGACCCGCAGATCCTTTATAAGGACCTCCATAGCCGCAGGCGCAGGTCTTGCGGCTATTCCGGCCATAGGCGCTCCCCTTTATGTACCCTCGTCCGTTCTCAAGGGAGAGAACGCTCCGTCCAACAGAATCAACATAGGCGTGATAGGGACAGGGCGCATTGCATTGGGGCACGATATGCCGGGCGTGATGAAGTATGAGTCCGCTCATATCATAGCCGTATGCGACCTGGATGCCCGCAGAGTGGAAGAGGCAAGAAAACAGGTCATCGCCTTCCGGAAGGAAAAGTTCGGAAAAGCCGACGAGGTCAGGACCTACGAGAATTACGAGGAACTGCTCGCCAATCCGGAGATTGACGCCGTAATCATATGCACACCGGATCACTGGCACGCCAAAATAGCGATAGAGGCTGTGCGGGCAGGCAAGGACGTCTATCTTGAAAAACCGACATCCCTGACCATAGCCGAGGGCCGGCTCATGAGCAACGCGGTCAACTCTACGGGGCGCATCTTCCAGTTGGGGACGCAGCAACGCTCTTCAGAGCAGTTCCGTTATGCCTGCGAACTTGTCCGTAACGGACGCATAGGAACTCTCAGGGAAGTGGAAATACGCCTCCCCGGAGATCCGGCCGGCGGAAATGCCTCACCGATGCCTGTTCCCGATGGTTTCAATTACGAAAAATGGCTTGGTTCAACACCTTACGTTCCCTATACTGAGGACAGGGTTCATCCCAAGGAAGGCTACGGACGTCCGGGCTGGCTGAGGTGCGAGCAGTTCGGCGCCGGAATGATCACCGGATGGGGCAACCACCATTTCGACATTGCTCAATGGGCAATGGGAACAGAATACACCGGCCCTGTTGAAATATCCGGAAGCGCGGAATTCCCCAGGGAAGGGCTCTGGGACGTTCACGGAGACTACCATACGGAAATGCTTTATGCGAACGGAGTCAAAGTATTCGGAATAACAGAAACGTCCGAAAAGCCCAACGGAATTCTCTTTACGGGAGACGATGGCTGGATTTTCGTATGCAGGGGTGATTACAAGGCCACTGCCAGCGACCCGGGTTCATTCGAAGGAAGTCCCCTGGTTGCATCCGACCCCAGAATTCTAAAGGCGGGAATAAAGGACAGCGAGATTCATCTGACCGTAAGCGAGGACCATCACCTCAACTGGCTGAACGCAATAAGAACACGTCGGCAGCCTGTGTCGCCGGCAGAGGTTGGTCACCGTTCTTGTTCAGTATGCCTTCTGCAGCACATTGCAATGAAACTCGGAAGAAAGTTGTACTGGGACCCCACACTTGAGAGATTCATCAATGACGATGAGGCCAATGCGCTGTTGAGCCGTCCGGAAAGATATCCATATCAGATAAAGAGAGGCTTATGAAATCAATCTTCCCCGTAATCTGCACGCTGATGCTTACAGTATCTGCGTGCAGTTGTCCCGAACGCACCGTTCTTACCCAAAACGAGGACGGATTTCTTGTCATGTCACGCGGCCGTGTTCCCGCAGAAGGCGCAATGAAAGTGCAGGACGATGGTAACAATTTTGTTATAAAAAGTGGTAACAAAACTGTTTTATCATATAAATACACCGTCACACCGCCTCCGGAAGGTGTTCGTGACGTTTATTCAAGAAGCGGTTACATTCACCCGGCCTGCACTCCGTCCGGCTTTGTTTATACCAATATCCAGCCTGAGGACCACAGGCATCACTACGGAATCTGGAATCCATGGACAAGAGTGGAATACGAAGGGCAAGTATACGATTTATGGAACCTGGGCGACAGTCTGGGGACCGTAAGGGCGGGGAAGGTCAGAGAAGTCGTGAAAGAAAGGGACGAGGCAGGATTTACAGCATCGCTCGAGCACGTTGCGTTCACTCCGGATGGAGAAAAGACCATCATGAACGAAGACTGGACCATTTCGGCAACCGATGCCGGAGATGCTTTCATCTGGGATTTCCGATCCACGCTCACGCCATGCACGGGCAGTCCCGTCACAATCAAGGCGTACAGGTATCAGGGATTCAGCTGCCGCGCCACCGATGTCTGGACGGCCGAAAACAGTTCGATGATGACCTCGGAAGGTCTCGAGAGGCCTGACATCGACTGTTCCAGAGCCGATTGGATATACGTGAACGGGGCAAATGGAGACAAATCAGCCGGCTTTATGTTCATGTCCGATCCGGGGAACTACGATTCTCCCGAACAGCTGCGCATCTGGGACCGGAATTCCAACGGAGGACGCGGTGACGTATATGTGGATTTCTGCCCCGCCAAGACCGTCGACTGGGTTCTGGAGCCCGGAAAAAGCTATGTACTTCAATACCGCGTTGTGGCCTATGACGGTGAAATGACTCCCGAAACAGCTTCCAGACTCTGGGAGGAATATGAGACTTACACAGGACGCAAGTCATCAAAAATCACACTTCTCACCCTTGATCCCGGACATTTTCATGCCGCGCTGGTGCAGAAGACACGGTATCCGCAGGTGTCCAGGAACGTGTATGTGTATTCTCCGGGAGGAAGTGACCTTGATGAACATCTGGCAAAGATTGAAGCCTACAATACCCGTGAAGCGGACCCTACTGACTGGAATGAGAACATCTATGCCGGACCTGACTTCTTCGAAAAGATGATTTCCGACAGAAAGGGTAACGTAATGGTCACAGCCGGGAACAACGCCAGGAAGACAGAATATATCAAGAAAACTCTTGAAGCCGGAATAAACGTGCTTGCAGACAAGCCCATGGCCATAAACTCGGACAATTTCGAAACATTGCGCGAATGCTTTGACATAGCTCGTGAAAAAGGCGTTCTTCTGTACGACATAATGACTGAAAGGTTCGAGATATCAACTATCCTTCAAAAAGAGATTGCAGGCATTCCGGAAATTTTCGGACAGCAGGAAAAAGGCGACGGGGACAATCCCGGGATTACCATGGAGAGCGTACATTGCTTTTACAAGAACGTGTCCGGGAAAGCCCTTACACGCCCCGGATGGTTCTATGACGTTGAACAGCAAGGAGAAGGCATTGCGGATGTGATGGTACACCTTGTTGATCTGGTGCAATGGGAAGTGTTTCCTGAGCAGGCGATAGACTACAGGACCGACATAGAGCTTGGAAAAGCCAGTCATTGGAGCACGCCCCTAAGCCTTGAGCAATTCAGGAAATCCACGGGACTTGATGACTTCCCGGAGTTCCTGAAGGGTAATGTAAAGTCCGGCGTTCTGAACGTTTTTGCAAACGGAGAAATCAATTACAGGCTTAAGGACGTATACGCGAAAGTACGCGCCCTGTGGATATACGAAGCTCCTGCAGGAGGCGGAGACAGCCATTATTCAATGATGAGGGGATCGAAGGCGAACCTTGTGATACGTCAGGGGGCGGAACAGCATCTGATTCCGGAACTTTACATAGAGCCTGTCGCAGGCTATGATGCAGATTATGTAAAGGAGGTGGAAAAGGCTTTCGGGAAGTTGTCTGCCAGATATCCGGGAATCGAGCTCGAAAAATACGGAAACGGTTTTCACGTAATTATTCCCCAGAGTTACAGGAACGGACACGAAGCCCACTTCGGTCAGGTGACAAGCAACTTCATTGATTATCTTGAAAACGGGAATATGCCTTCATGGGAAGTCCCCAACATGATTGCTAAATATTATACGACCACAAAGGCCTGGGAAAGGGCTCAGAACTAGACTGATTTTTTACTTTAAATAATTATAATTATAAAATTTATTTATAATAATTTAAAAGCAATTATTTTAAGTAAAAAATTATTTATTCTACAAAGGCAATGGTTGCGACAGAAATCCTGCTCTTTCCGGGCAGGGTTTCCCTTAATGCCTTGTGGCATACGCTCAATGTCGATCCTGTTGTATATACGTCGTCTACAAGAAGAATATGTGAGGCATTCCTCAACGGTTTCCCGGCAACGAAAGCTCCGGAGACATTTTCCATTCTGCCCGAGACTGACAATCTTGTCTGTGTTTCAGTACTCCTGCGCCTCTTCAACGCTTCAGGACAGAATTCCGCGCCCAATATGCCGGAAATCTCTCTGGCGATTATATCCGCCTGATTGTAACCTCTCCGCCACTTCCTTGTCCAATGTAACGGAACCGGGACAACGGTATCGACATCTTCATACAAAGGTGAAGATTTCAACCTTTCTCCGAATCTGCGGGAAAAGAACTTCCCTGCAGAGAAGTTCCGCCGGTATTTCAATTGTCTGGTTATCTCCTTGTAATTGTCGGAATAATGGAAAAGCGCTGTGGCATGAACATAGGGCCCCACGAAGTTCTGCCGGACAAGAAGAGCATTGAAACTGTCCGACATAGGATTGTGGGACATCTTCTCATATCGGGTATATGGAATGTCTTCCTCGCAATCCATACAGATATGCTTTTCGTATGGCATTAGATGGATGCCGCAAACCACACAAAACCTCGGAAAGACAAGATCGGCAATCGAGGAAATTGAAGTTTTCAGTTCAAGTCTTGCAAGGCGGGGGTCCATTTCAGCAACTCATGGCTCCACAGCAACTGATAACCTGACCGCTCACGTAAGAAGACAGGTCGCTGGCAAGGAAAAGTGCGACCTTGGCAACTTCTTCAACAGTTCCCCCACGTCGCAGGGGAATTGTTTTCACCCATTCTTCCCTGACCTGTTCCGGCAGGGCAGCCGTCATGTCAGAGATGATGAAACCGGGAGCAATGCAGTTCGCCCTTATCCCGCGGGGGCCCATTTCCTTGGCAATCGATTTGGCAAGACCTATCAGACCGGCCTTGGATGCGGAATAATTCGCCTGTCCCGCATTTCCGTGCTCTCCCACTACGGAAGACATGTTGATGATGATGCCTCCACGTTGACGTGACATCACGGGAATTACTGCATGAGAGAAATTGAAAGCGGACTTCAAGTTAACTCCGATTACCGCATCCCACTGTGCCTCTTCCATCCTGAGCATCAAATTGTCCCTGGTAATGCCGGCATTGTTGACGAGAATGTCGATTCTGCCGAAATCTGCTTTCACCTTCTCAACCACATCGTGTGAAGCCGCAAAATCGGCCGCATTGGACTCATATCCTTTCACTTTGTGACCGAAGGATGCGATTTCACTCACGGTATCAGGGTTTACAGATATGTCTGTAAATGCGATGTCTGCCCCCTCTGAAGCGAATTTCAGGGCTATGGCCCTGCCTATTCCTTTTGATGCGCCCGTAATGAGGGCGACTTTACCGTCAAGAAGTCCCATGATCAATCGTTTTTCATTGCTTCCTCGACTTCGTCGGGCGAGATGGGAAGACGCTCGGAGCCAATCCTGCGCGCTCCCTCCGGAGTCACGAGTATGTCATCCTCAAGACGGATTCCGCCAAAGTCAAAATATGTTTTAAGTCTTTCGTAATTCACGAAGCCCTTGTCCGTACCCTCTTTCTGCCATAGATTGATGAGGTCCGGAATGAAGTATATACCGGGTTCGTCGGTTATTACGTTGCCCGGCTGAAGCCTTCTGGCCATCCTGAGACTGGCCAGGCCAAGCTGGGAGGAACGTTTCTGACCGGCATCATAGCCTACAAGGTCTTCTCCAAGATCCTCCATATCGTGGACGTCAAGACCCATATTGTGTCCAAGTCCGTGCGGCATAAAGAGGCCGGCTATTCCAAGGTTGACCATTTCCTGTACGTCACCGCGTACAAGCCCTAGCTCCTTGAGACGTTCGAGCATGTGCCTGCAGACAGACACGTGTACGTCAAGATAAGGCACTCCCGGTGCTATAAGACTGTAAGCCAATTCATTGCACTCGTATACTATCTGATAGATCTCACGCTGCCGCGTTGAGAAACGTCCTCCGACAGGATACGTGCGGGTATGGTCGGACGCATAGTGGGTATTGCTCTCAACACCTGCATCAACAACCATGAGGCGGCCTGGCACGGCAGGCATTTCATGGGTGTGGCAATGGAAGATCTCTCCATGCTGGGTGAGAATGGTCGGAAAACTGACACCCCAGCCCTTGGAAAGGGCAACCGATTCCATCTCACCTACTATTTCCTGTTCTATGCGTCCGGGCTTGATTCCCTTGCGCGCTCTGGTATGCATCTCGAAACCGAGGGCTCCCGCCTTGTCCAGTTCTTCTATCTCAATGTCTTCCTTGACAAGGCGCATTTCAATTACCGCCTTCACCAATGATTCGGAAGCATTTTTGCATCCTGCCTTGCCGGCGCTGAACATATCCTGGACATTCAGTCCAAGCAGAGCGGCCATCTTGGACGCATTGTAATATCTGGATGCCGGAAGGAAATGAACGGGCCGCCCGTCAATGACGGCCTTCAGCACGGCAATGTCGAAAGCTCCGTAGGATGCCGTGTTTTTCACTCCGACCCTTTCTGCAAGAGATGAAACACTGGGCTGAGGACCCATCCATATGATGTCATCTATGTCAAAATCATCGGCATAAATTGTCTCCATGCCGGACTCAAGGTCAACTATAGCGGCGAAGCGGGGCTCATCTATTCCGAAAAAATAAAGCCAGTTGCTGTCCTGGCGCCATTTGTAGCAGTTGTCTCTGTATTGTGCCGGTGACTCGACATTGCCAAGAAAGAGCGCGATGCCCTTCTCCCCTTTCATTTTGTCCAGAAGAGTCTTGCGGCGACGTGTATAAACATCTTTGGAAAACATAGCGTGCTTTTTTACAAATATAACTATTTACCGCTTATATAATCTGTTACAAGCCCGAAAATCTTGGGATATGTTCCAAGTTCGACACGGCTCCAGTCATCGTGCATTGTATGATAATAAGGGAAGTTGCTGCCGCTCTCATTCTCAAACAGTATGCACGGAACACCCTTCAAGGCAAACGGCCAGTGGTCGCTGTTGGCGGCAAGTTCCCCGCGGCGGAGTTCCCGGAAATACCCTTTTTCGGCATTGATGCCCTGCATCTTTGCAAATCCGGCATTCCCGGGCTCACTCACCTCGCAGTACTGTACAGGATTGTCATCCCCTATCATGTCCAGATCAAAAAGATATTTTATCCTGTCCAGGCTTATTGTCGGATGCTCGACATAATAGGTGGAGCCCCGCAGATTCGCCTCTTCTCCGGATACCGCTATGCACACTATGTCGAATTGAGGGCGGTTCTTTGCATAATGTCCTGCAATAGCAACAAGGGCTGCTGTTCCGGAGGCATTGTCATTCACACCGGGAAACCAGATCCTGCGGCCAAGATTGCCGAGATGATCATAATGGGCCACAAAGACATAGCAGCTGTCGTGTCTCTCCCCATCCACTTTTGCAATTACGTTGCTTGTCTGATATGCCGGAAGAAATTTGTTCTCGATGTCGAATTCAACGTTTGAGGCGCCTTTGACAAGGTCAGACATAACCCAGACAACCGGCTTGGCAGAAACCTTCTCTCCGTAAGCCTTATAGAATTTAAGAGGAGCGTCCCAGGTAAGAATCAATCCGGCATTTGCCACAGAGGTGTCCGACTGAAGTCTCTTGAAATCCTTACCGTGTTTGTAGGTAAACCAGAAATCGCACACAACAAAAACATTCTCATTCTCCTTCCTGCTGAGATCGGAGAAAATCCGGTCCGAATCGTAACTGAGGGTATCTATGAAGTATAGTTTATACTTGCCTCTGACTCCAGGAGAGAACTCACGCATTGAAAAATCATCCCCCGGTTTAAGCCTGCGGCCGTCTACGCTCATTTTCATCTTTCCGGGGAAGGTGTTGATATCGATACTGAAGGGCTGGATGTCAACATCATCGGCGCCGGCCTTGCGGAATTCATTCGCCAGGAATCTTGAAGCCTTTTTAACTCCGTCTTTCGCATATCCCCTTCCTTGGAAACGGGCCGAACCCAATTCCCTGACTATTCTTTCATAATTGTCGGCATTCTGTGCGGAAACTTCCCCGACAAGACATAGGGACAAAAGTATAAATATCACCTTTTTCATTTTATATCAATAAAATTAACTTTTATGTTATCTCCTATTGACAAGATGGCGTATGATGCATTGTCGGCATTGTCCTCAAGACAATCCAAAACCAGGAATTCCACTCCCTTGAACAGGGTATCCTCCCGATAATGGTCATGTCCGCTTATCACCAGATCGACTCCGTATCTTGAGAAAAGATCCGCCAGATCATATGTCTCCTCAAGAGCAAAGTTGCTCGTATGTCCTTGGGAAAAGTCCTTCATGAAGAAATGGGTGTGAGTGAACACTATTATGTTCCTGTATGCTCCGGACTTTTCTTCCAGTATGTTTTCAAGCCAGGCACGCTGGCTCGTTCCAAGTGTGCCTCCCCCGGATTCAAGCGATATATAAAGGTCTTTTGCCGAAGGTGCAACCACTTCGAACCAGTATGTGGACGCATTGAAATTGCTGCGGAAATCCTTCCACCTCCCGAAATAAAGGTCATGGTTACCTGCGGTCAGAAACAATCTGCGGCCCGCATCGGCAATGGGAGCGGTATGGCTTGTGAATGTCCCGAATCCGTCTTTTCCGTTTTCAAGGTCCCCCAGGCAGAGCAGGAACGGTGAAGCCTGAATATCGGAGAGGTATGCGTTTACAAACCTGTCAAGATTATTTGTACTCCCGTCAATATGTGTATCAGAGAACACATAAAGCAGATAATTGTCGGACCCGGCTTTTACAGACTCGTTCCCGTGTATCGCATTGTACTCCATGGACTGCTCGAACCGCTGGTTCGCAGTTTCCCCTTCCGGAGCTATCATCCCCCTGAAATAATATTTGTCACAGGCTGTCAAGCCTGAAAAAAGAACAGCTATTATCAGAAACCTTTTCATATCTCTTCTCTCAGAATTCATATCTCAACCCAACTTTTGTATCTATACCATAGAAAGATACTATCTGATGGAACATCCCGGACTGTTTTACCTGAACCGTTGCCAGCAGGCTCAAGCTGTCGCTTAAATCATAGTGTCCGTCTATGAAAAACATGGGCTGCCACATCCGTTCATACTCATATTCATTATAGTTTGTGATTCCTCCTCCTGCATTCCACCGGCTTGTAGACGGCCTGACATTGAAAGATACTCTGTAAACCATATCCACAGGCTTCTCCCCGACATAAGGGCCTTCAGCATTTCTGTCGGTATTGAATATGCCCCTGTAGAAAAGACCTGCCTGGACGCTTACGAAATCCATCCTGTACCCAAAGCTTGCAGCCGTAACGAATTCGGCGCTCTTATACTTGAAAAGATTCCTGTAGTTAAGCGTTCCATCAAGGAAAAGCTCTCCTACAGGCAAAGGGAACTTCGGAGTAAAAGTGACAGATCCGGAAAAGACTCCGGCTGTAAGCACTTCCGCATCCGCCTTCAGTTCGAAATGCTTCCCGAAAGGGACAAAGCCTCTTATGTCCAGACCTCCGTAATTTCTCCATGTATTGTTGTAGCCGTAATTCCCCAATACCGTAACGGAGCTGCCTGATGAGTCATTTGTACGGGCAGACAATGTTGTGCCGGCAAGCATTATCAATAAAAATATACTTTTTCTCATAAATTTCTCAACGCGTACTATCTAACTAATACACCTCAAAAATAAGGCGATAATTTCAATCCACAAAAATATTTTTCAAAAAAAAAATATATCTTTGCACCCAAAATATTTGGAAAAATGAAGAAACTTATCAAAATCATGGCTCTTGCGCTTGCATTTGTCGCAACGGCCGCCCTTTGCAGTTCATGCGAAGAAAAGAATGATGATCCCGTCGTTGTAGAGTCTTTCTGGTACTATGATATTCATCAAATCAGCACTACGTATTCAGATTTTTCAGCTGTGACCAGCCAGCTCAAGTACATCCAGAAATATGGAGTATCACAATCTGACTCTCAGACGGAATGGAACCGTTTCATCTCAGCCGTTGATGACAGCAAGGTTGTTGCAGACAAGGGTTCTCTTGAGATTACTCTTAACTGGTATGCAAACGAAAAGGCAAAGCCTGTGAAAATCGGGTCAAAGACCTGGAAATAATTCCATTGAACAATTAAGAAAGCGGCCGGCATACAAACATGCTGACCGCTTTTTCTTTTTCAAAACTTCTATTCCAGGATAAACCTGCCCTCCCTACCCGATACTCTCCACCAAAGTACGGACGGGTCCCCCTCCTGAGGATCGTCGTTATCAACAAAACCTACATTGAGCAGGAATTCTCCGTCCTTGACATATTTGGACGGTATGCAGACCTTGCCGTCGTCTGAGGGGATGAAACTGTATTCCAAGTTCCGTCCGCCCGACTTGAAAATAACAAATATCTTGTCAGTCGCCTGTATGTCATCGTGAGTACGGACTGCAACTTCTATGTCTTTCTTCTTTCTGGTTACATCAAATTCAAACCATCCGTCATCAACGCCGCTCCAATCCCAACTTTCATTCACGTCGTATGGCTCACGGCACTCTATTGTCATTTTCTGACCGGGAGCGAGACGGCGTACATGGTCGGTAAGAACCGATGATTCTCCGGCCACCTCCTTCATCTTTCCATTGAATTCATAGCCACAGACTCTTGACACCGGAATCAGTCCCGGCTCAACTCCGCACCTGTTGACGGCCTTGACTTCAATCAGTCTGGTTTCTCCCCCTGCAAGCACCGTCTCCAGATGCGAGGGAATGAACTCCATACCTTTGACTGAGGGAATATCCATTTTAAAGAGCATATCCTGCTCAAGAGGATTGCATGCAGTCAAATCAAATGTAAACTCCGCAGGTGCCGCCTCGTCAAAATTCAGATACGGAACTTTAAGATACCTGCCGGACAGCATCATTTCCACGCGGGCCGCAGTTTTCGGATTGACAAGGTCGTTGGGGAGCATTGTCCCAACAGGGATATTGGCAATAGCCGGCTTTCCTTCACGGGCCGTCACAAGCATATAGTGATCTACTTCCCCCACTTCCGGTCCACGCATTCCCGACTCCCCACCGGCTGTAGCAAGCACATAATATTCCATTCCCCCACGTACTTCGTAATAATACATATGCGTATGTCCGGAAAACACGGTATACTGATGTCCATGAAGCATAGCATCAATCTCCTCATATCCTCCATGGTTCTTCGGATACCACAAAGGGCTGTGCATAAACACATAAATATGTCTTCCGCTCCATCCGTCCAGGACCTTCCGGAAATATTCCACCTGCTCGGGGGACACATTACGTCCGTGATGCTCTTCACTGTCCAGCGCAAGAAAAAGGTCGGGTCCTACACTGAAACTGTAATAGCTTGTTCCGAAACGCCTTACGAATTCATCCGTCATTGTCTGGTTTGTCAGGTCATGGTTGCCACCGACAAAAAAGAAAGGAGCATCCAGCCTGCCGAGGCGTTCAATAATGTCATCCCACATTGGAACCGCGTATTTCACGTCACTGACAAAACCTTCAATAAGATCTCCGACGGTAATCACAAAATCCGGAGAAATGCGGTTGATTTCATCAATTGCAGTTTCGAATACGCCGTTCTCCTCTCCCCCCTTCTTGTCCGGAAGCACAACAAACTTGTAATTCCCCGTACCGAATACAGGTTCCTGTGTCCAAGGTTTCTTTTCCGTCGCAAGGTCACTTGTAAATGTTTGTGCCAACGATGACATACAAATGCAGACAGCCGCCAAGGCAACAATAAGACTTTTTACATTCATCACAATTTCATTTTTAATATTAACCCTATCCAGAATGGTTTAAAAGAAGATTTTCTGTTAACAAAAAAGTTACTTATATTGTAACAGTTTTGTTATTCGGCTCTTCGGTGGCATATAACCTCCTCTTTTCACAAATATAAGAAGAAATATCATGCAGGCCGTTAACAAATTTGGCTAACTTGCGTCTGTTATATGTAACGACTCAAAAATGAAAAAGACCATAATTGTCATTTGCCTTGTCATGTCCGTCCTTGCCTGCCATGCAAGAATTGGAGAAGGCTCAGTACCAAAAGAGAGACTTATATCTCTGGTAAATCACTATAACGGCACCGACGGTGTGGAGGTCATACAGGCGGGAACGCTTAAAACCGCCGCATTGAAAGCGCTTGTAAGCATTGCCGCGAAAGCCGATGGGGACGGCAGAGCCAACGAACTGATAAAAATTATCAACGGGATAAAAAAGGTTGCAATATTTGATTTCAGCGACTGTTCGGAGGAAAAAGCCGAAGAAATCAACAGAAAACTGAGCAAAATGCTTGGCCCGGCAGAACTTCTCATGGAAGCAAAAGATGATGACGGCGACGCCATGAGAATGTATGGAATCCTCAATGATTCGGACTCTTCAATCAGGGATTTTGTCATGTATTCACCTGGAGAACGCACTTTGATATGCTTTTTCGGAAAGATTTCACGGATAGATTCCTTGCGCTGAGTGACACACTTTATAAAGTCGCCTATTACATTCTCGAGTCAAGGGAAGACGCCGAGGATGCAGTGCAGGATTTATACATAAAGCTCTGGAGATCCGCAGACATCATTAAAAAAGTTGAAAATCCGAAGGCTTATTGCATTTCCATGATGAAAAACCTCTGTATAGACAGAATCCGGAAATCAAAAAGAATGCAAGAGGAAGAAATAACATGGGACATTCCGGAAGATGAAGACATGGCTGGAGGAATTGATGCCAGAGATACGCTTAACAACATGCGCGAGGGGATGCATGTTCTCTCCGACACCGAAAGGAAGATGGTGGAATTGAAACTGTTCGACGACAAGACTTATAAGGAAATAAGCGAAATCACAGGGCTGGACATACTTACGGAAAGGGTAATCTTGAGCCACGCACGAAAAAAACTGAAAGAATACCATGAAAAACATTGAAGACATTGAAAAAATGAGCGTCCGCGAACTCGAATGCGCAGCAGAGAACTCACGGGTCGAAATCCCCGGAGGTCTGAAAGCCGGCCTGGAGCGCGCCATTTCCAGGGAAATCCGGCGCAGGACATTCGTCAGATGCGGAGCGGGAGCCGCGATAGTAACGGCAGCCTGTATTATGGCGGTCATTTTAATGTCGGGTAATCCCAAAGACAGTTTCAATGACCCTGAAGAGGCTTACGCCCAGATAGAAAAGACCTTCTCACTCATCTCTTCAAAGATGGAAAGAGGGTTGGAGATAGTTTCAAACGCAGAACCCGCAGTGGAAAAGACAAACGGAATATATAACAACAAGAGAATATGAAGAAAACACTTTTGGCAATTCTGATACTGATTTCCGCTTCCGTATCAGTATCGGCACAGGACGGAAAATCCATCTACAACAAATATTCGGATTCGGAGAATGTGAGCGCCGTATATATCTCTCCGGCAATGTTCCGCCTGATAGGCCGGCTTCCGGAAACGGCGATGAGGGGATCGTCTATGGATTTCTCTTCAATTGTCAGCAACTTGCGTGGCATGTATGTATTGGAGAGCAAGAACAGCAATATAAATAACAACTTGAGGAAAGATGCATTAAAATTCATAAATACAGGGAAATATGAATTGTTAATGGAAGTAAAGGATAATGGTGAAACAGTAAATGTATTTACAGCCGGAAAGGATGACAGTGTGAGCAGTTTTGTTCTCATTGCAAACGAAGAAGATACATGCACGTTCATCTGCCTTGACGGGAACATGTCCAGAAAACAATTGGAAAGGATCATTGCGGGCGCTTCCCAGTCGAAATAATTGTTTATATTTGCGTAATAACGTAATTCATACAATCATGAAGAAAATCATTGTTCTGGCATTGGCCGCAGTCCTTGCCGCCCCTTTCATCCGAGCTCAGGAAACCTATACCCCTGCACCGGAAAACATCGAAGCAAGAAAAGAATTCGCAAAGCATCGTTTTGGAATATTCATCCATTGGGGAATATATTCCATGATGGCGGACGGTGAATGGATAATGAACAACCGCGATCTCAAATATGACGAATATTCCCGTCTTGCGGCAGGATTCTATCCTTCCAAGTTCAATGCGGAAGAATGGGTGAAGGTCTTCAAGGCGGCCGGCGCAAAATATATCACCATTACGTCCAGACACCATGACGGATTCTCCATGTTCGGAACAAAGGCATCACCCTACAATATCGTTAATGCCACACCATTCAAAAGGGATGTAATCAAGGAACTCTCCGAAGCCTGCGCAAAGGAAGGAATCAAGCTTCACTTTTATTATTCCCATCTCGATTGGGGCAGGAACGACTATTTCCCGCTCGGAAATACAGGTCACAGCGCCGGACGTCCTGAAGGAGACGATACTTCATGGAACCACTACATTGATTTCATGTGCACCCAGCTCAGCGAACTTCTTACCAATTACGGCCCCATCGAGGGACTGTGGTTCGACGGCGTATGGGACAAGAGAGGGAAAGATTTCGAAGAACAGGGAAAAATCTGGCAGATTGAGAAGCAATACAAACTCATACATTCCCTGCAGCCGGCCTGCATTATCGGCAATAACCATCACCATGGGAATTTCGCCGGAGAAGACATGCAGATCTTCGAGAAAGACCTTCCCGGGAAGAATACAACGGGATTCGTGGAAGACAACGTAGTATCCGACACCCTTCCTCTCGAAACCTGCGAAACCATCAACAATTCATGGGGCTATTCCATGGATGACGACAGCTACAAGAGCAAGGAAGACCTCATCCGGTACCTTGTAAAAGCGGCGGGAAACGGAGCGAACTTCCTGCTTAACATCGGGCCCCGCCCAGATGGAACCCTCCCGGAAGAATCCGTGGAAAGGCTCCTGGCAATCGGACAATGGCTCGAAAAGTACGGAGAAAGCGTTTACGAAACGCAGCGGGGCTGCACCGGTGAAATGCCCTGGGGCATCACCACTCAGAAAGACAACGTGCTTTACATTCACAACTTCAGCAACTGCGGAGCCGTTCTTGTACCCGTCAAGGGCAACAAGGCCGTCAGCGCGGTATGTCTGCAGGGCGGAGAGAAAGTGACATTCAAGCAGGTTGACGAAGGAATAGTGGTATCATTCCCCGCCTGCACCGGAGACTGCCCCGACCGGATTGTGAAGGTTACTTTCAAAAAAGACCTGAACTGATGCTGAGGTTCGGCATCGTCGGAACCGGCCGTATTAGCGACTGGGTTCTAAAAGGAGCCGTTCAAGACCCCAGATTCAAGGCTACGGCCGTATGCTCGAGGAGTGCAGACAGCGCGGAAGCGTTCATAAGGAAACATCCTGAGGCAATCAGCCCCGACGCATCCATCTTCACTTCTATCGGAGAAATGGCCCGCAGCGGTGCCGTTGATGCCGTTTACATAGGAACTCCGAATCATACGCATTGTCCATATACCGTAGAGGCACTGAAGGCGGGGGTGCATGTTCTCTGCGAAAAGCCTCTGGCCTGCAACGCAGATGAAGTAAGGCAAATGATCAGGGCTTCCTCGGAAAGCGGGAAATGCCTGATGGAAGCCATGATCTCAACCCTCAATCCCAACTTCCGCGCGGCAAGGGGAAAGATAGGCGATCTGGGGAAAATACGGCATTACAGTTCATCTTACTGCCAGTATTCTTCAAAGTACGAAGCGCTCAGGCAGGGCATCGTTTCCAATTCCTTCAATCCGCAAAGCGGTGGCGGGGCTCTCGCCGACATAGGAGTCTACACCACTTTTCCGCTGACAGCCCTTTTCGGAAGGCCTCTCAGCGTAAAATCGAATGTAATCAAATATCCGACCGCATTCGGAGATACCGACATACAGGGAAGTATGCTGCTTGAATATCCCGGAATGACGGCATCACTTGCATATTCAAAAGTGGTGGACAGCAAGCTCCCCACCGAAATATGCGGAGAAAACGGCAACATTCTTCTGGACGCTGTTCACATCTGCCGCAAAGCCAGTTTTGCACCCCATCAGGCACCATCTTCCGGCAGGGGTCCTGAATCAGCCGTGCAAATAATCAGCGAAGGTCTGCCCAAAGACGAGTACTTCTATGAATTTGAGGAATTCATAAATACAGTGGAAGCCGGGAAAACGGAATCGGAAATCAATTCACACGAAATATCCCTCATCAACAGGGAAATCATGGACATGATATGAGAAGATTCATCAAGTTTTTTATTGCAGTGCTGGTACTCTCAACGGCAATGTCAACATCGGCACAGGCACGTATCTACATAGGAGGGCACATAGGTCTCAACCTCCCCCCGCAAGGGCAGTCCGGGGTTGGAGTCAACATCGCACCGGAGATAGGCTACTACGTGAACGGCAACTTCGTTGTGGGAGGAAGAGTCTCTTACAGAAGCAGGTCATCAACTTTCGGGATAACTCCGTTTGCGAGATGGAATTTCGTAAGCATGGGGGACCGGCTGCGACTATTCCTGTCGGCAACCGTACCTATGGATTTCGCCAATGACTACAGGAGCATCGGAGCCTATCTCAGACCGGGAGTGGCGGTCAGGCTTGCAGACAGGGCATGGGCCGTAGTGCACATAGGGGCCTTCGGATATCAGAGCACCAGAAGCGGAAACACCACATCGGGAAACTGGATAGGAAGAGTTGACGGTAACACCATAAACATCGGTTTCTGCTTCGATTTATGACGGAAGAAAACAGAATTTCCCTCCGGGAACTGTTTCTGGTGATGGCTAAAATAGGCGCTTTCACCATTGGTGGCGGCTATGCCATGATTCTGGTGATTCAGAAAGAAATAACTTCACGCGGATGGATAAGCGAGAATGATTTCCCTGACCTTATAGCGCTCTCACAGGCGGCTCCGGGACTTCTTGCGGTAAACATCTCCATCTTCACGGGATACCGCCTCCGTGGTGTTCCAGGGGCGATTGCGGCAACCCTGGGCAGTTGCCTGCCGCCGTTTCTGATTGTGCTGGCAATAGCTCTGTTCTTCAGCGGATATGCCGACGATCCAACCGTCCGGAAAGTATTTGCAGGAATGCGTCCTGCAGTTGTAGCTCTGATTGCGGCCCCTATGATAAACATGGCCCGGACAAGCTGCCGCAGATGGTGGCAATGGATTCTCGCGGCACTTGCCCTTATCCTTACGGCATTCCTGCGCATATCACCGGTATATATTCTGATTACGGTTACTGTTTTCAGTTTCGCGACAGCGAAATACCTTGAAAAAAGAAAATGATATTTCTGGAGCTCTTTTATAACTTTTTTGTTATCGGCCTGTTTACAATAGGCGGGGGCTACGCGATGCTGCCTCTCATCCAGCAGAAAGTCATTTATGACCATGCCTGGATTACAGAGACGGCTTTCACGGACATCGTTGCGGTGAGCCAGATGACTCCGGGCCCGATAGGAATCAATTCAGCCACATACATAGGCTACAACGTAATAAAGTCGTACGGTTATTCCGAGGTTCTCTGCATATGTGGTTCGCTGACAACGACAATCGCCGTCGTACTACCGTCCTTTCTTATTGTGCTTGCTCTCTGCCACGTTTACAGAAGATTCAACCATTCCAAGGTATTCAATGACTTTATGAGCGGCCTGAAACCTGTAACAGTCGGGCTGATTGGAGCGGCGGCGGTGCTTCTGGTCTCTGCGGACAACTTCCCGGACTGGAAGAGCTGGCTTATATTCGGAGCCTCTTTGAGCTCGGTGCTGTTCACGAAAATCAACCCTATTCTGATTCTTCTCGCCGCAGGTGTGACCGGGTTCCTCATTTATTGACTGCCTCAACCCTCAATCTGAGATATCAGGTCATCACAGGTAGCAATAATCCTCTTGTCCATTCTGTAACCAATAAAACAACCTGTCACAAGTCCGACGGACAGGCCCAAAACCATAGCCAAGGCCGCCTTCGGTTCTGCGGAATGAGTCAATGTCTCTGCACACAGCCATCCTCCCCATAGAAATCCAAGCAGGACTCCCCATTTCATCCATTCCTTGTAATCGCTCCGGAGTTTCCTGACATTCTTGCTGAAGGTAAGCAGGTCACAGCATGCGAGATCTGTGTTCTGGACATTATGGTTGAATTTCCAGTCTAGGAAAAGACACATTACCATAAGAAGTTCCGTTGCAATTACAAACAGCCACGATGCCCTTACCACAGGATTGTAGTGAAAGACAAAAGGAGTGGAAATCATAACGAACAAAGCGCATATGACACTGAATCTGACAGTAGATCTGATACTGCCTACTTTGCTCTTCATCGTCTCCCTCATCAACCTGTCATTGATAATTTCCTGACTGGAGAGTCTTTCCTTCAGCATTTCATATTCGGAGCACATCTGCTCCATGGGATTCATTTCTTCCATATCAGTTTATTTTTTTAAGTTGTTCCCTGATTCTGACAAGTCTTACGGAAACGTTCTTGGCGCTTATGCCGGTAATCTCCCCGATTTCTTCATAACTGATGCCTTCCAGCCACAAGAGCACGATACTCCTGTCAAAAAGGCCCAGCCGGTTAATCCGCCTGTAAAGCTGCCTGATCTGGAGAGCGCTTTCATCTGTATCCTCAAAAGGATTGATGTCAACACTCAGAGGAACCCTTTCCCCGATACGCTTTTTCTTCCTGTCGGAACTGATACAGGTATTGAGGGCTATGCGATATATCCATGTACTCATGGCCGACTCCCCCTTGAAAGAGTCAAATCCCTGCCATAATCTGACAAGGACTTCCTGGAACAGGTCCTCAATTTCCTGCTTGTCCTTGGAGAACATATAGCATACACTGTATATCCTTGTCTTATGTTCCCCCACAATCTTTGTGAATCTTTGTTCTTTCGTTTCCATTTCCTTCAAGACAATCATTAGACAACAGAATGGGAAAAATACTACAGGCTTTCAGCTCTGATAACAGAAACTTCATTGTCGGCGATAAAGATAAGAAATTTTCCTTCCCCCGATTTTGCAATAAAATCCATATCTTTGTAAATATGATAGATGCTCTTGTCAAAGCCGGGGATTTCCTGTGGACTTATATCCTTCTGGCCCTTCTGATAGGCTGTGCGGTTTATTTCACCATCCGCACCCGTGGCGTGCAATTCAGGATGATTCCGGAGATGATACGCATCATGCTCGGACGAGACACGAAGGAAAAAGGGGGGATGAGCTCCTTCAAGGCTTTCTCCGTCTCGCTTGCGAGCCGCGTAGGGACAGGCAATCTGGCCGGAGTCGCGTCCGCCATCTTCGTAGGCGGGCCCGGAGCGGTATTCTGGATGTGGGTTACCGCCTTCCTCGGTGCATCCACCGGATTTATGGAAGCCACCCTGGCGCAACTGTTCAAGAGGCGTGACGGCAAATCTTTTTACGGAGGCCCTGCGTATTATATGGAAACCGGGCTCAAAGCGCGATGGATGGGAGTGCTGTTCGCCGTACTTATCACACTTACCTTCGCCGCCGCCAACCAGACAGTGCAGTGCAACACCATCACCGCCTCGCTGTCATCAACCTTCGGCATAGAAAAGATTTGGCTTGCAGTCGCGCTTGCCGTACTCTCATTTGTCATCGTTTCCGGAGGTATCAGACTCATAGCGAAAGTAACCAGCTATATGGTACCCTTCATGGCCATAGGATACGTGCTGCTGGCCTTGTGGATTATCTTCACTAACATAGGCGAGGTTCCCTCCATGCTGCGGCTTATCGTCGACAGCGCATTCGGCATACGGCAGGCAGCAGGCGGTGCGGTGGGAGTCGCCATAATGCAGGGTGTGCGGCGCGGTCTGTTTTCCAACGAGGCCGGAGAAGGCTCCGCCCCCAACGCGGCGGCCATTGCAGACACTTCCCATCCCGTCAAGCAGGGCCTCGTGCAGGCTCTCGGCGTATTCGTTGACACCATCGTCATATGCACCTGCACGGCTCTTATCATCCTCCTTTCCAATGTCTGGAATTGCGGAGAGGACGGCATCATACTGACGACTCACGCCATCGAAAGCGAAGTAGGCGCAGCCGGGCGGTATTTCATCACAGCCGCAATTTTTCTTTTTGCCTTCAGTTCAGTCATCGCCAACTACTACTATGGAGAGACCAACCTTCGCTTCATCGCACAGAAGAAATGGCATCTATGGGCTCTGCGCATAGCTACACCCCTGCTGGCTTTCTCCGGCTCGATGATTGAACTGCAGTTGGCATGGAACCTTGTGGACTTCTTCATGGCGCTTCTGACCATCTGCAACCTCTCCGCCCTTATTCTTCTCAGTCCCAAGGTTTTCCGACTGCTCGAAGATTACCGTGAGCAGAAACGTGCAGGCATAGAAGAACCACAGTTCAAAAAGGAAATGTTCCCGGAAATCAAGGATAAGCTCGAAGGCTGGGACTGAAATATGGTAAAACGCAGCCCGTCGTGAAGGTTATTGAAAAATGGAGTGAACAAAAATACCAATCTGAATGAAACGCATATTATTTTTTCTGATTCTTGCCGTCATCTGCATCAATGCGGACGCTGCAGTAAAATTGTCTCCCATATTCAGTAGCCATATGGTGCTGCAGCAACAGACCACAACGGGCATATGGGGAACAGCAGGTCCGGGCGCTGCCGTGACCGTCACCACGTCATGGAACGGTGCATCCTACACATCCACAGCCTCCAACGACGGGAGATGGCGCGTTGACGTCAGCACGCCGTCCTATGGCGGCCCTTACACCATAACCGTCTCCTCAGGGAAAAAGGAGAAAATCGTCCTGGAGGACGTGCTTATAGGCGAGGTCTGGCTTTGCGGCGGGCAGTCCAACATGGACATGAAGATGTCGGCCGACGTCGTTGGCGGCCTCGAGGACATGAAAAATGCCCACAACAACCCGGATATCCGCATTCTTCACATCGGCTGCAACCGCACTTATGAAGAGCAGTACGAGCCAGGGCTGATTGGCGATGGCTGGAATCTTTGCGACTTTGAGACTCTCTACGATTTTTCTGCTACGGCCTTCTATTTCGGCCGCAAGATTAACGCGGAACTGGGCGTTCCCGTAGGTCTGATAGAGAGTTGCTGGGGAGGCTCGCGCATCGAGTCCTGGATAAGCTCCGCTACAGGCGCGGGCATGCCCGAAATCTTCGGTAACAAAGAACGCGTCAATCTCGTCTATGACCATAAAGGCCACTGGGCAGAGTGGAATACCAAGGTCTGCACATTGAGCGAAGGCAACAGATGCGGCTGGGCGTCAAGGAACTATAAGGACACCGACTGGGCAACATACACAGTGCCCGGAATACTGGAAGAGCAGCTCGGATGCCCCGAGTTCAACGGTATGTTCTGGATGAGAAAGACCGTTGACGTGCCCAAATCGTGGGCCGGCAAGCCTGTCTCCATGATTCTTGACGCCATAGATGACTATGACTACGCCTATGTGAACGGAAAGTGCATAGCATACGGAGAAGGCTACACGACCAACCGTCATTACACAATTCCTGCAGGCGTACTCAAACCCGGAAAGAATGTGATAGCCCTCCGCGTCATCGACATCGAGGGTGACGCCGGAATATACGCAGAGACAGCCAACAACTACCTCCGCCTCAATGACAGCAACACCATTTCTCTTAATGGAGAATGGAAGGTGAAGTTCGACTTGAGGCTCGAAGATACGCCTGCGATTCCTGTGCCGCAGAATCCGGGATTCACCATCCCATCCCTCATGTACAATGCCATGATTGCCCCGCTCGTAGGATACGACATCAAGGGCGCCATCTGGTATCAGGGCTGCGCCAACGAGGGCGAAGCCGACAACTACCGCATACTCCAGCCCATGCTAATCCACGATTGGAGCTGCAAGTGGGGCCGTGACCTGCCCTTCTTCATAACACAGCTTCCCAACTATAACCAGAGCGGCGACAGGGTATCTCTGCGCGAAGCCCAGGCATTCTCCGTAAAGGCATTCAAGAATGCTGGGATGGCCTGCACCATCGACATAGGCGATGACGACGACAACCACCCGAAAGATAAAGTTGACGTGGGCGAGCGCCTCGCTTTCCAGGCTCTGCACAAAACATACGGCCGCGATTTCGCATTCTGCGGGCCCGAATACGCAGGATACAGCATCGAAGGCAATACCATACGCATCAACTTCGACTACTGCTTTGACGGGCTTGAAACCGGCCATAGAGACAATCGTAAACTTGTGACAAACTTTTACGAAGAACCCGTGGAAGGTTTCCTCATAGCCGGCCCCGACAAGGTCTTCCACAAGGCGTTGGCTGAGATAGACGGCAATACGGTAATCGTCCGCAGCGATGAAGTCGGGTGCCCCGTTGCGGTGCGTTACGCATGGGAGAACAACCCCGTCTGCAATCTCTACAATGGAGCAGGCCTTCCAGCCGCTCCGTTCCGCACGGATTCATGGAACAAATAAAAGAAAGTTTGAGAAATATGAACAGAATCATCACCTTATTTACCGCAATGGCGGCCATGGCTCTTGTGTCCTGCACGCCCAAGACAACAGGAACCGACAGCGTTAATTCAGTAAAGTTCAACGCAGACGGCAAGTTCAAGATAGCACAGCTCACCGACACCCACCTGAGCTGGACCGAGCCGGACGAATACGAGAAAACCTACAACCAGCTGTGCAGCATCCTCGACAACGAGAAACCTGACCTCGTAATCCTTACAGGAGATGTCGTCACCGGAGACGGCGGCGGAGCTGAAGCGCTGGACAAGTTCTTCAGTGCAATAGACGACAGGAAAATCCCCTACATCGCCGTTTACGGAAACCACGACAGGGAGAGAGACCTCTCCGAATGGGACCTTGCCGAGGCGTTCTGCAAGCATCCAATGTCCCTTAACACAATGAGCGGCAGCTACCTAGACGACGTTGCTCTCCCCGTAATGTCATCCGACGGAAGCAAGGTCGCCGCAGTTCTGTACTGCATAGATTCCAACGACTACACCCAGGTTCCCGAATACTATGAATACGCCTGGATCTCCCATAGCCAGATTGAATGGTACAACAATCAGAGCAGGGCGTTTGCAAAGGCTAACGGAAATATTCCCGTACCTTCCTACGCCTTCTTCCACATTCCCCTCATCGAATTCAACCACGCATACAACCTGAACTGCGAGTCAGGTGTCCGCATGGAAGATGAATGCCCCGGCGAACTGAACTCCGGAATCTTCTCGGCATTTGTCGGCAACCAGGACGTACACGGCGTATTCTGCGGCCATGACCACGACAACGACTACATCGCCAGCGAAGGCAACGTCGCCCTTGTATATGGCCGCTTCTCAGGCGACCACACCACCTACACCCATCTTGAGAAAGGCATACGTATCATCGAACTCTCCGAGGGCGACTTCGGATTCCACACATGGATAAGGCAGAGGGACCTCTCCGCTGTTGCCGACGAGACTTTCGATCCGGCCATCGACTATACCCTCCGGGAGGCTGTTCCGGCAGAAGGAAAGAAGCACGGCCTCACACGTACAAGATACGACAATGTTCCCTCGATTGAGGTGATGGAGGAACAGGGTGTCAAGGGCGCGACCGACGTGGTAGCGTATCCCAGAAGCTGGGGTAACCTCGGCACACCCAACTACGGTTACACCTACGACGGTTATCTGTCTGTTCCCGAATCCGGCATCTGGAACATCTGCGTACAGGCCGACAACCAGATAGCGGTTGACATAGATGACTATTCATTCACCGACCAGCCCGGCCGCTCAGGATGGGGAAAGGTCCGCGTCAACCTCGAGAAAGGCTACCATCACGTGCATATCAAGCTCATGAGCTACTCCGACAACTGCTACATGAAGTTCATGTGGTATCTCCAGGGCGAGGGTGACCGTTACCACGAAATCACACCCGATTACTGGTACTTAAAGTAAGATAAATTTCTAAGCGTCATGAAAAAAATATTTCTCTTTGTATCATTGCTCCTGGCACAGGCGACAGGTTCAGCAATTGAATTGAAAACGGTGCAGAAATTCCCCCTCACCCAGCAACCGGAACTGCACTCCACAAATGGACTTGTAAGTTATTATTCCCATGGTGGCAGGGTGATGAATTTCGTAAATATAGAACGGGGAAAAGTCAATGGCACCATACAGGACATAAAAATTCTTCCAACCGGCACATCTTTCTATGCATTGTATTCGAACAGGAAACGTACCCCGTCATTGATTACGGACAACCTGTCCGGCAAAGCAGTAATCTCAAAATTGAACGAGACCCACCCCTCATGTTTCTGCTTTTCAGCAGATGCTTCAATGATTCTGACCGCGGGGAATGACGGGAATATCCATGTATTTTCCATTTTGAACAACAAATTCAAAGAAATCAAGACATTGGAAGAACATGCCGTCTGCAGTTCCATGGCAATAAGTCACAACAAATATTACGTTGTAACCTCTTCCGGCAATGAACTTCATATTTTCAATTACGATACGGCACAACTTCGATTTTCCAGGCATCTTGACGGGAAAGTAAAAGAGATAAGGTTCACATCCGACGACGCTGCAATGTATGTGCTTTGCGACAATTCGACCATTCATTCTTTTGAAACTGTCAATTTCAGCGAAATACAGAAAATCGGGAATCTCGGCGAGGCGATTTCCTTTGATGTTACAAGGGACGGAAAGTACATTGCAGTTGCAAGCTCCGACCATCAGATAACCGTCATCAATTCTTTTAACCAATCACAAAGGCAGTCACTTGAAATTCCGGAAGGCGGCATAAGCGGTATTTCTTTTGCCAAACTCAGGAATGGTTCTGAAAGACTGGCGTACAACACAAAGGAGTCTCTTGTATTTTCGGAATTAACAGGATTGGAAGCCAATTATACCAAACTGTTGCAAGAAGAGCTGAACTACAGAATGAACACATGGATGAAACAAATGCCAAATGAGAGCCTGGAAGAATACAATCTCCGCGTCAATGACTCCTCAATAAAGGCCCAGTCCGTTCTGTTCCAGCAGGAAATCGCAACAAGACTTGCAAACCAATATTTCAACTTGCCCGAGTGTGAACTGGAAGGATATGATTATTCAAACCATATTCTCCCCATTTCCCTGGGAGATATGCAACAGATTTATCTTACAGTACCTCAAGAGGATCTGATGTCTTTCTCCAGCTCCGATTTCCTGGAATTCCGTGCTCCTGTCTATATCGTAAATGAAGCTGATGAATTTGAGCTCGTATATGTGGAAGTTTTCAACAAACAGACGGGCAAACAATATGTATTCGACAACAGAGAGAGAAGAGCCCTTGATTTCCTGTCCCTTAATGAGAATTATGTTCCTTTGGAATTGATTCAGCTGTCCAGCATGCAGGAAAACAAGCTTAAAGACATAAAGGAAAGCGTAATTGAGGAGTCAATGAATAAAAGCATTATTTCCTCCCATACCAAAGTGAATGTCCAGACAAATATTGCTAGCGACACTGATGCTGACGGTAAAAAAATAATCATTTTCTCTGTATCCATGGACTATGTGGTAGACCGGGAATATTCAGAAAAGGAAGACTACCCTTCCGGACATTATCGCGTGGAAGAATCAGGAGCGGCAACTGCATTGTGCAACATAATATCCAAGGCATTTACCGATGAATTCGGCAAATACATAAAAGAAGGGAAAAAGGTTACCGTCAGTGTGAACGGAGCAGCCGATGCGTCAGCAATAAGGAATGCCCTCTCTTACGATGGCTGTTATGGAGATTTCTTTGAATATCCCGCCTATGACAATGGTGTCTTGTGTGAAGTTACTGTAGATTCCAAGAAAGGAATAAAAACAAACGATGAACTTGCCTTCATCCGTGCAGCAGGATTAAAGGAAGAAATCTGCAAGAGGATTGAGGGTTTGGACAAGATGAACAGTTCCTTCATTTATAACATCCACGTTTCGGATTCTGTAGGTTCGGAACACAGACGTGTATCCGTTTCCTTCAGCTTCCCGGACGCATTCTGACAGATACAGAGTTACACACATCTACGTCATTCCGGACGAAAGAACGTCATTCCTGTATTTCTTGGAGACAGAGAGGCGTAATAAAAGCGGTTCAGAGAAGAGAACTGCCGGCAACTCCCCAGCCGGAAGGACGGTCTCCCATCCACAGTTCCAGAGTTCCTCCCGCAGCTATGGCGCTGTAGTCGATAAAGGTGCTTTCGAGCGGTTCTCCGTTCAATGCAGCTTTTTGGATATAGATGTTGGCGCCGCTGTCGTCATGTGCTATAATGGTGAACTTTTCACCTGAATGATAGACCGGGTCAAGAGTGAACTCGACCTTGCTGAACACGGGGCTTGTAATCTCCATTACGGTGTTTCCGGGGCACGAGGGATGAATCCCCGATGCGGCAAGTACATACCATGCCGACATCTGGCCGCAGTCCTCGTTTCCGCAGAGGCCCTCAACTGCATTGAAATAAGCGTTCTTGCAGATAGTGCGGGTCCATTTCTGAGTCTCCGAAGGCACTCCAAGCCTGTTGAAAAGGAACGGGACGAAGTGCACAGGTTCATTGGCGTGGTTGTAATACCGGTTCCACTGAAAGTTCAGAGGAGTATTGCCGAAGAAGAGCTCAAGTTCCTCAAGGGCCTTCCCGCGTCCGCCTATAAGCTCGAAGAGACCGTCGATATCCTGAGGTACGAACCAGCTCTGCTGGAAAGGATTGCACTCGGTGCATCCGTAGAATTCCTGAAGGCGTCCATCCTCGGGAAGTTCGATAAAGCTTCCATCCGCGTTCCTGGGGCGGAACCAGCCGGTTTCGCTGTCGTAGAGGTTGCGCCATGCCTGACTCTTTGCCAGATATTTCTTCTCGCCATCGGCATCACCGCAAGCGGCGGCAAGCTTGCTGGTACACCAGTCAGTGTATGCGTACTCGAAGGTGCTGGATATGCTTAAATCGCCGGGGGTATAACCAAGTTCTCCGTTCCCGTTGACTTCGGAACTGGTCCTTGATATCCGGTAGGCCTTTTCAAGGTCAAAGCTGCGTATCCCCTTGGCCCATGCATCGGCAACTACGCTGACTGCGGGATTCCCGAGCATGCATCCTGAATATGAGTTGAGAAGCTCCCACCTCTCAAAGTAGCCGCGTCCGCTCTCCTCCGCCATTGTAATGAGCGAGTTGATAAGGTCGCTGTTGACCTGGGGGTTGATGATTGCATCGAGGGGCAGAAGGCTTCTGAAGACATCCCAGCCGCTGAACACGGTGCGCTTCACGAAGCTGTCATCAGCCTTATGGACCTTGAGGTCGCCTCCGATGTATCTGCCGTCGACATCTTCATAGATGCGGGGATCTATCATCGTATGGTAAAGAGCTGTGTAGAATATGGTCTTGTCCTCGTCGGAACCGCCTTCGACCCTGACCTTGGCAAGTTCACGGTCCCACATTGCAACAGCCTCGGAGTGTATGGTATCGAAGTCCTTACCGGCCAGTTCGGCGTTGAAGTTCCTTCTTGCACCGTCAAGGTCGACAAATGAGATTGCGGTGTTCATGCTTACCTGCTCGCCCTCGGCTGTGGGGAATTCGGCGTAGAAACCTATATGCTTTCCTTCAAGTTCAGGCTCGCCGGTTATTATTCGCGCCTGTGCGACTCTCTCAAGATAAGGTTTGCTGACGACATCGGCATTATGCCTTGAAAAATTTTCAGGAATGTCGGCAGACCAGAAACCATATGAAGCGAAAGGCTTGCTGAATTCGGCGTGGAAAAAGACGGTGTAGTCGGTGTTGCCTTGACCGTCACCCCAGCCTCCGCAGTCAGGGGTGCAGCGCATCCAGCCCTCCACTGTATGGTCATCAAGCACCTTGACCCACTGCATGGCGGAGCAGCCTCCCACACGGCGGGCGAGGTCAATCTGTATGCGGGAAGCCCCGTCCTCGGGATATGTGAAACGGAGCACGCCACCATGGGGGGATGCAGTCGCTTCAGCATGGATTGAATAGTCGGTAAGGTCCACGGCATAGTAACCGGCAGAAGCCGTCTCGGTGGACTTGTCGTAAGCCGAGCGCCAGCCTTTCACGCTGCCGTCAACAAGGCCCGCAAGAGTATACATCTTGCCGTTCGTGGGCATGGTAAGCAGGTTTCCGAGATCACCATACCATCCGATACCGCTCATCTGTGTGAAGGCAAAACCTTCCATGGTGGTTATCTCGCTGCTATAGCCCGGGCCGTTGTCTCCTCCTGTCACGTTGTTCGGGCTTACCTGGGACATTCCAAAAGGCGTAGCAGCGCCGGGAAAGGTCTTTCCAAGACCATGATAGACACCGGCGGCGTCAATGGATGTGGATGCCCCGATAAATGGGTTAACATATCGGGAAAGGCCCTGTTCCACCCTTGGCGAACAGGCTATAGTGGCAGACATCACGGCTGCGGCGGCTATTGATTTCAGTGGTCTCATTTGCGTTTCTTTAAGAAGGATGTTTCCGGACGCAGCATCTTATTTCAGTCCTGTTAAATCCAGAGTATAGATCTGTTCCTTGGGCACGGGATGGCTATGGATGAACATCAACATATAGATAGGAAGATATGTTCTCTTGTCCTTGATGGAAAGGTTGTCATTGCAAAGGACATATGCCTCAGGAATATCGTAGTTGTAGACATTCTGCACATTGTTCAGGGCATTATGCCGTTCATAGTCTTTGCCGGACTTTACCTCTAATCGTTAGAGTCGAGATAGGCCTGCACCGCAGCCGGCATGCCTCCCAAATCCAATACTGATTTTACTACTTTCCTACATTTTTCCAAGGCAAAATAGGCAAATACTGACACTTATCCAACTTTTATAAAGATAACCGTGAAATATATTACGAGTTGTCGGGAAGATATATCCCCAATGTCAGCCCTACTGCCGCCTCGCCCAGTATGAGAGCGGCCAGTATTGTGGCCACTCGGATTGCAATTCCACATATATAACATGCCTCCGACAATAAAGGTGACGTCAACCTGTTATAATCTTCTAAATTTCGTATGGAATGGATTGTCAGATTAACTCTATCCGGTCATCAGATATGCCTAGGGGATGTAAAATCAATAACTCGCAAGATTTGCGAGTTATTGAACGCATTGCACAAATGCCTTCTGGAACTTTTTCAACAGCGAGCCTTTGGAGTAGCCCCTCCAGATGTCAACAATGTATGCTCCATTCATTGGAATTCATGAGAGGTAATGACCCGAGGATAAAGCTGAATGAAGCCAGGAGGATCAGGAGCATATCCCTATGTTCAGTGTAGAACAGAGTAAACTCCGGGAGCTTCCTGTTCATGAGCACAAAGTCCTCCATATCATTCACGGCAAGGGGATGGAACAGCACTATGCTCATGAGAGCGCATCCTGTCAGCAAACCGACAATGAAACAACAGACAGAGACCGTCATATGGAGGCGGCTCATCCGGTCCTGCTCCGATCTCACCGTATCTATTACATCCATCTTATCGGAAATCCCGGTCATTATGCGTTCGGCACTGACTTCGGGAGTGAAACTCCTGAAGAGCTCCTCTATTTCTTTGTCCTTATTCATCTGTCATTCTTTCTTTCAGGTGATTCCTGCCTCTGTTCAAATAGGACTTGACTGTTCCTATGGGCTTACGCATTACTATCGCAATGTCGATTATTTTCATTCCCTCCATGTAGAACAGCAGTATTGCTGTCTTCTCATTCAAAGGAAGTTCTTCAATAGCTGCGTACAATCTCTCAAACTCCATGCGGCCGAGGCTCTCTGTGCCCCCTATATCGGTTGCGGCATCCAACGATTCGGTGGGGAGACGCCTCTTTCGTTTACGGTCAATGAAGCTGTTGTATGCAATTCTGTACAGCCATGTCGAAAATTTGAATTTCTCTACATAACCTCTGTATGACAGGTACGCTTTCAACGAAGTCTCCTGTGCGAGGTCCTCAGCTTCAGGATAATTGCCGTCACAAAGAACCAGGAGAAACTTTAACAGTCCCTCCTGTTCTTTTTCGAGCAACATTATGAAGCGTTCACGTGTCATCTAGTCCTTAAGTATCTTCTTTCCCTTGAAGTAACCAAGAAGCAGCGAAGCACCGATGGCAATAAGGAGTGCGCATGGTATAACCCCATCTTTAGGGAAACTGCCTTGTGAAGCACCCCCGATTATAATTATAGTAGAGGCAAGTGCTGCAAATATGCTTACACCTGCTCCACAGACAAGAAGCGCAAGCAGTGTATACTTACTTTCCGATTTGTGCGGTTTGTCCGAGCGTAACAGCTCCGGGTCAATTGTCTGTCCCTTCTCCAAAGCGGACAATATTATGTTTGTCTTCCTTTCTCCCTCTTTCTTTTTGAACCACATTACAATTGATACAAATCCAAGAACGAAAAAGATGACCGCTATGAAGGTCAATAGATTGCAAATTTGATAATTCATATTCAATGTTCCTTTAAAGTAAGTAAAAATATAAAATTCGAGGCGTCTCTGCTTGTTAAACGAAAACAGAGTATAAAAGGTTGCAAAGAGGTAAAAGGAACAACAGGATTACCGTTCCAACCGAACCATCCTATTGAAGCGATGGAGAGTTTCCTTCTTCAACAGCAATAAGTTCTTTCAACTGCTCCACCGTGAACGCTGTGTGTACTCATCTCGGGATACCTTTGCGAAATACTGATAAGTCGGGCCATAGGCCTTATGGTCGACTCTCCCAAAAATAATTCATTATAACCTCTTCTTTCTTTGTCAGTTTCTTCATAATCACGAACAGTTGTTTCGCAAATACAACTAATTGTTTTAGCCATACAATTATTTAATTTAGTTATTCACTTAAAAATATTAGATACAAAAGAATTTGCTTGAACGTTGATTGCGGTTATGGTTCATGTTGAAACTGTCACGAATCCAGTCTACATGAACCCCCGCTGTATGGCTATAGGAGAATCACAACTGTCAACTGGAGCTTCACAGAGGGGCTCAGTTAACAACGATGTGCCACCTACGACAGTGAGAGGCGACATCCTGTCAACTGCCCAAATGTCTAAACATCCACATATATAGACAGCTTATTTGATATATTCACCCAGTTCTGTCTCAGGTAGTTTTGTAAGCATGGATATCTGACGCAGAGAGAATGAATACCGTTTTCGCAGAGCCCTTGCAAGGATTATTCTCTGCTGTGGAGTAATGTGCCTTGTCCCTTTTCTTCCAAACAACTCCATTGTAATTGTTTCGCAAAGCCACCTTGCCTCCAGATCGTCAATAATGACACCACGCACCAACGCCATCTTGTCCTGCACCACACTGTACTTGTCTTTTCCGGACGACATGAATACCCGGTAACAGTTGTGCGTTATGTAAATGCCTTCAAAACGGCTGACATCCACATAGTTGGAAGGGAGGATGTAACCATTGCAAACAAGCCAGTCTTCGGGAATGCGAGAGGTCGATCCGCAGACAATCTGCTTCTGTCTCTCCTTAAGGTCCCCGAATCTAAGAGGTTTGCAAACCACCCCTTCGTCATCCACCAGCCACGGCAGGACGGATTTCTCCGAGCGGAAATACAAGGGACCGCTACCGTAAAGATAATCGTACGGCATTACCGGCTTGCCATCCTTTGTAGCCTGAATGATGGTATACATAGCAACATTGCGAAGATAGGACGGATCTGACACCTCATAAAGTTCACAACGGAACTTCACACCATCAAGCGAACCACGTCGCCTGGATATACATCTTACAGAAATGTCCACATAATATGACTTGAACTTCAGACAATCGTCATATTCGCCCCAAAGCAGAACATGAGGGTGTGACTCCTCAACAGAAAACGCGACCACAATGGCTCCGGTCAACGAACAGCAAAGGCCGACACGATTGAATGCCGCTTTCATCTCGTCTTTATTGGTAATGAAATTGCGGGCGTCAGCCCCGTTCGCGAACAGATGGTAGTACTTCTTCTCCATAATCCCTCCCCCTCATATATGCATCTGGTCATAGACCGCAAGAATTGTTGACAAATCTAATAGAATTATTCTGATTAGGAAAGGCCTTGCAGACAAATTGCAGAGTAAAAACTTTAAGAGTATCCCACTTCTACTGAGGCCCTCTGTAGCGCTTCAGCTGACAAAGATAATCCATATAACGCATTGCAGGCTATACCATCGTCAACTGAAAAATTTTTACTTGCAGCGCCCTGCCCCAACAGTAGGGAATGACATCAAACGGTTATTTGACGGGGCTAAGGGTGGCACTAAAAAACGAAACGACAACGAAACATTTTTGAAATCTATTACTTTTTAACGCCTTTTAATACCGAAATTTATTGATTATAAGGCATTTAACAGAAATGGGAAGCTCAAAAGCTTCCCATCCGTGGTCCCTGTAGGGCATGATCCTACGACTCCCTGATTATGAGTCAGGTGCTCT
>JAKSKH010000022.1 GCA_024401855.1 Bacteroidales bacterium
AAGAAGAATTTCGCATTCTTCCACATTGTAGTGGCAGATTCACGTTCACCTCGTGACGGACGTTACATCGAGCAGATCGGCTCTTACAACCCCAACACCAACCCTGCAACAATCGTTCTCAACTCTGAGAAGGCTCTCGCTTGGGTTAAGGTAGGTGCCCAGCCCTCACTCGTTTGCCGTCGTATCCTCTCCTATGAGGGAGTACTTCTTCGTCACCACCTTGACGGCGGTGTAGCAAAGGGAGCTCTCACCCAGGAGCAGGCCGATGCAAAATGGAACGCCTGGAAAGCAGAGCGCGACGCCAAGATCGAAGCTAAGAAGACCGGTATCAAGAATGCCGCAATTGAGGCAAAGAAGGTAGCCAAGGCCGCAGAGTCAAAGGTTAACGAGGCACGCGCAGAAGCCATCGCCAAGAAAGCTCAGGAGCTTGCAGCCGCTCAGGCAGCAGCCGCCGCTGAGGCAGAGGCAGCAGAGACTCCCGCAGAGGAGACCGCTGAAGCACCCGCAGAGGCATAATGCTCCGGATTGCCAAGATTCTCAAGTCCAACGGTACCGACGGGGGAGTACTCCTCGGACTCAGGGATGTTGAAATCGGGCAGATCGATCTTGAGGAACCGGTATTCATCGAATTCGATGGACTCCCGGTTCCTTTCTTTATTCAGTCCATCGCTCCCAAGGGCACTTCGAAGGCTGTCGCGCATCTGAACGACGTGTCATCCCTCGAAGATGCTGAAGAAATGGTAGGCAGGGACGTCTTCATCGAAGGGGAATGGGAAGAAGAGGATGAGGAGGACTTCACAGGATGGACCATTTATGACAGGGGTCATTTGATAGGCACCGTCACGGGCATCGAGGATATCCCGGGAAATCCCTGCCTGTATGTCCAGCCGGAGAACGGAGAGGAAATTCTGATTCCTCTTCACGAAGACTTCATTCTTGAAGCCGACCCTTCCTCTCTTAAGCTCGATCTCGAGCTCCCCGAAGGACTTTTTTAAGATAATTCCTTTCACCTCCTGTCAAGACAAGGATGAAGGACAGGGCGCATATGGATATGACGCCCGTTGATGCCGTTGCAATCAGTCTCCACGGTTCTTTCCCTTCCAGAAGCCTGTAAGGGATATAGGATAATGCCGAAGACAGAACCGTCACGGCAATGAGCGGCAGGAGCACCTCACGGATAAAAGGTTTCAGGGGGAATCCTCTCTTCCCTGCCAGGTTCAGCCGCATAAAGGCAATAAGGCAGAAGACAGTTATTGAGATGCAATATGAATAATGAGCCGGAAAGCCATGGCTGAATGCAATCCAGCTCCCTGTGAAAGACAGGGAACTTATCACCGAAAGAAGGGAGTAGTACATGCCCACACGTCCTTCCGCCATTATCAGCTGTCCGAGCGAATTCGACATCATGTCGCACATCACGCAGAAAATGGCCAGCTTGGTGAACAGGGATGCGCTTTCCGGAACTTCCTCCAGCCACAGATCAAGAAGGTAGTCGGCCTCGAATAAAAAAGGTATGGCAAAAAGCAGGACTATCAGGTACGAGAACTTGCATCCTTTCCTTACAATGGAAAAACAGTACTGCCTGTCGTCCGATGCCCAGGACTTGGTTATCTGCGGATTCAGGGCCGTCAGGAGGTTGCTGACCAGCTGCCTTACTATGTTTTCTATCTGTGACGCAATTCCCCGGGCGGCGTTTATGCGTACCCCGAAGGCCGCATTGGACAGGAGATTGACTCCCTGCGTGTTGAAGGCACCGACTCCGTAGGCCGTTGCGCTCCACGCGCTCATTGAAAGCATTGAACGGACAACATCCCTGTCCAGCACAAGGCCTCCGGAGGTCTCTTCGTAATGTTTCCTGCAATAAAGGGCATAGGCGCTTCTGACCGCAAGCGAAACCGCAACCATCAGTACCGCATATACCTTCAGCTTGTCTGCCGGGAAAGCGTACAGAGCAAATGCCACAGCCAGTTTGAGCACACCTTCCAGTATGCTTATCCACGCGAAGGCCTTCATGTCTTCATGAGCTATTATGGCGCAGTTGAACGGAATGCTGAAGAGTTGGACCACAAGCAGGAAAACGGAGCATTGGAACACCCACATTGCCGCCGTTTCCCTTCCTGCGGGAATGTCAACGTGGTTGCGGAGATACCATATTCCCAGAGTCTCCCCTATGAGAATGAGCAACAGGCTGCAGGCAATCTGAATGAGGACTGCCGATGAAAAGGCTTTCTTCAGCCTTTTCCCGTCTTCTTTTCCGAGTTCGTAGGCAAGGAATCTGTTGACCGCCCCGCTGACGCTTCCGGATATCACCGTGAACATCATCACAAGGGAGTACACCACATTGTAGGTTCCGTAGTCATCCACTCCCAGACACTTGAGAACAATCCTCGAAGTGAAAAGGCCTATGACCATCAGAACCAGCATCCGCACATACAGCAGAATGGTGTTCCTTGCAACTTTCCCGCTATTCAGTCCGTTCATATGAATTGCACTATCTTGGATGTTTCCGTCCTGTAATTGAAATGAGTTCTCGCCACTTCTTCGCCTCTGAGCCCTATTTGCGCGGCTTTCAAAGGGTTGTTGATAACCCATTCCATCCTGGATGCAAGATCTCCGGCATCCCCCGCTCTTGCGAATATGGCGGAGACGCCGTCTTCAAGGAAAAGGGGAATCTCTCCGACGGGCGATACCACTACGGGATTCCCGCTGGCCAGGTACTCCCCGAGTTTGGTGGGGAATCCGTAGCTGGCCTGAACCCCCTCCGGCCTGGCGAGAACGAGCATTTGCGCATTCTTAAGGAGACCGGGCATATTCTCCGGACTTGTATAACCGGGAAGAAGAACCCTTCCTTCCAGTCCCAGAGATTTTATAAGCTCCAGGTTGGCCCTCTTTTCCTTCTCTTCGGGAATGCGGCCTGCGAGCATGAGAGCATAGTCGGGATGTCTGTCAGCAATGGATGCAAATGCTTTTATCAAACAGTCTATGCCATCCTTGGCATTGTTCCACAAGCTCCCGCAATAAGCGATGTATTTCCTTTCAGGCGCTTTCTTTATCCCTTCAAACCGTGTTCCGTCAACTATCATATTCACTATCTCCACCTTTTCGGCGGGAACACCGTTTGCGACATACAGGTTTCTGAGACTGTTTGAAATGACAAAAACCTTGTCAATGCCGTTGCAGCAGGAATAATATTCTTTCAGAGTTGGGGCTCCGAGAGTCCCGTCGAGTCTGAAGAGTTCGGGGTTTTCAGTTCTTTCGTGCAGAATCCTCACACCGCGGCGGCGAAGTCTTGTCATGCGGGGGAGAAGTTCTGTCAAGGAGTACAGGAATACCGTGTCCCCCTTCCTGATTCCTGCCGAGAGAATAAAATATCTTATAAAGAGGTTGATGGTCCTGAAAGGCCTTCTCTTTATGTTCTCAGACCATAGATACACGAATCTCACAGATGGGTAAGATTCCTTTACCCGGTCTCTGAAAACGTTGGGGTAAGGGAACACGACCGTAGTGGGTATGCCTTTCTCACTCAGATACTTTATGTACGCGGACACCCTGTTGTTCGCGGCCTCGCCCGGCCAGTAGTCGTGATGGAACAGATAGAACATACTCTACTTTGCAGAATGAAGGTTGTATCTGAATCCGGGGTTGTTTCTGGTAGACTGCCCCTGCGGAAGAAGATAGTCCCTCCGTATGCCGCACTCTCGCAGACACCACATCTGGGTCATCTGGTCCCTGCGGCAGAAATGAAGCACCTTCTGCCACCACATTTCATCGAAACGGATAATGTCGGGGTCATTGTGCCTGCGGAACATCAGGTTCGCCTCATACATTCCGTAATGCCTAGGGAAACGGTGCATAGCCAGAAAAGCCCATATCCTCGCAAGCTGGAGATATGAGAAATACTTCATATCCCTGCATTTCCTGGCTTCCTCGTAAACGCAGTCTCTGGACGGATGTGACACTCCGGAGAATTTCACACCGGCAGATTGTTTGATGACAGCCGCACGGAACAAGGTGGAATCGCATATTTCTATGTTTCCGTCCACCCACACGCTGCATTCATATTCCGGAAGCAGTTCGTGGGGGTGCATCTTGGGGTATCTTGAATCAAGAGCAGCATCTCCGAAGGAGAAAGGGAGCTCCCTGATCTGCCAGACACCGTCCATATCAGGGTGTGTTTCGCCTTTTCCTACAAAACAGATGAAATCAAAACCCTCCTGCACCGATGCCGGCTGCCGGAGGATGTCATAACCACCTATGATGCACGTGTAAATTGCTATTCTGCCGTCTGACACGGAATATCCCTCTTCAGATCGTTATAGAATGAGGCCTGTGCCGTGGCAAGATAGGGCTCAAGCCAGAAGAATCCTATGCCGCAGGTAAGGATGGCAAGGAAGAACCAGCCGATGAAACTCAGGTACAGCCAGAACAGGTCGAACTTGTGTCCTCTCATCATCTCGCTGCTCGCCCTGATGGCCTCTGACGCGGAATACTCGGGATGTTCCACCGCTATGTACGGAGTCATGGCGTATGAAAAAGACTTGATGATTCCGGGAACGATGAGGAGCAGAGACCATAGAAGGACCTTCACGGTCATCAGGAAATAAACGAACACAATGTGGAGATAGTTCCCTGAAGGAATGGTGAACATGTTGTGCACGATGTCGTTGTCGGCCTCCTCGTACAGTTTTCTGAAAGAGTTCACATACCCTATCACAACGGGGCTGAAGACGAAGAAAACAAGGACCAGGCTTGCACCGGTCACGGTCATGAGCATCCCCGGGGAGAAATGGAAGAAAGCGCTCAGCTGACTTCCCTGAGTGCAGATCAAAGCAAGCAGTACATACACGATAGTGGCAACCACCGCCGGTGCCCAGTTTCCTTTCAACGATGCCAGGGAGGCATTCTTATATTCCTGATTCGTTCTCATAATTTTATATTTTTCCAAATATAATCAATTGATTACAAAAAGGCTCCTTTTTTACGGGATTCTTTCCGCAGTGCCTTGAGCTCTCCGTACCTTGCCGTAAGTTCGCTGATATACTTGAAGGGAACCGTGGAGAAGTTCTTGAGCGTCATCCCGAAAAGGCGTACCGGCTCAACGAGGGTCCTCCAGAAGAAGCACCTCCCCGGGTCGCTCAGTTTCACCACGGATGAGATGCATTTCAGGCGCATCCTCCTTTCCTTGGGGACCTTGCGGTCGGAACGGTCATGGATGGCCCTGGCGGCGGGAACCACGCCTGCGCGGAGTCCGAACCTGCGCATCCTGTCTACGTAGTTCTCGTCCTCTCCGTAATGCCTGAACGCGGGCGAGAACGCTCCCACTGTTTCTATCGACTGACGGCTCAGCATCCAGTGCGCGGCCATCACAAACGGGACACGTACAATCAGCTTCTCGCCATCCACGGCATTGTCCGCCTTTCTCAGGTACCTGCCGCATTTCTTCCTGAAATTCGGGTCCATCTTTCCCTTCGCGTCAAGCTGTACCGGACTCAGGACTCCGTACTTGGGGTTCCAGGAACCGATCAGCGTGGCAATCGTATCCTTTTCCACCCAGGCATCCTGGTTCAGGAGATATACGAAGTCGTATTTGTTCTCCAGGGCATACCTCAGGCCGATGTTGTTGGCGGCTCCGAAACCCTCGTTTGCGGTGTTCCTGACAAGGCGGACCTCCGGGAAATGCTCCGACACATATTCCTGGGTTCCGTCATACGAACAGTTGTCTACAACAATAACATCCGCCTTATGGGAGGATTTACTTAAGGAGCCGAGGCATTTGTCTATCCACGGCATGGCGTTGTATGTAACGACTATAGCAAGGACTTCAGCCATTGTAATACTTGATAAATATTTCCTTGGGTGTGAGATTGGAGAAAATCTCCTTTGATATATTCCTGAAAGAAAGCCATTTGATGCGGTTCTCCCCGCTCGGGTGCAACTTGTAGCGCATCCACGCCTTCAAGCGCTTGGTACTTTCCGCGCACCACACCGCAAAACTGAGAAGGAACCTTTCCGCACGGCTTCTGCGGCCGAAAAAGATAAGGCTTCCCTTTACTGCGGCCGGCCTTATGCACGGAGAAATGCCGGATACGGTGGTTTTCCACTTATGGGTGATTGACTGGGCCGCATCAACATACACGGCGTATCCCCGCTCCCTTGCAAGCGTCGAGAGGGCGATGTCTTCCGGGGTGAAGAAGTACCTCTCGTCAAACCATCCGAGAGACTCGAAAACGGAGGTCCTTATGAGAAAGCAGGCTCCGGTTATGTTGGATGTCCCGTAAACGTTCCCGGTCACGGGAGACTTGGACGCAGTGTCGTCTATGGGCTCCCTGTGCAGGTGCCACTGCTGGAGCGCATAGTAGATTGCGGGATAGGGAGGACGCCCGCACAGCTGCAGCGTGCCGTCTGCATTCAGAATCCGCGGGCTAACTATTGCCGCGTTGTCGGGAAGGGAGTCGAAATCCTTCACAAGGGCATCTATGACGGGGGTTGAGAACTCCGTGTCGTCGTTCAGGACAAAGCAGAAACGTCCTTTCGCCCGCCTGAGCGCAAGGTTGTTGTTCTCGGAAAATCCGCGTATTTCGTCACTCCTTATGAAGGTGACCGAAGGGAAATCGGCGCACGCCTTTGCATAGTTCTCATCCGAGAACATATAGGCCACTACCAGTATCTCATAACTCACGCCCGTATTGGATATGACGCTGCGCAGGCAGGGGTACAGATTGTCCGGCCTGTTCATGCACACTATCACGATACTGACATCCAGCATATCAAAGACAAATATATCAATTCTTATTCAAAAATGGGTTTCCCCCCTGACCCCAAATTATTCATGAAAGGAGGACCGGCATGACGAAAAAAAGAAAAAGAGCTGAAAACGAATTTCAGCTCTTTTCGTGCGGCAGGTGAGACTCGAACTCACACAGGCCAACGCCCACTACCCCCTCAAAGTAGCGTGTCTACCATTTCACCACTGCCGCATTCTACTTTGGGACTGCAAACATAGGTATATTTCTTATATTTCCCAAAAAATTTTGTAATTTTCTTTCGTTTAGAATTATTTTTGCATTCGGAAGACAAAGACCGGAATATGAAGTGTAACTTGAACTGCAGCGCCTGTCCTTTCTCCGCATGCGAGACTGCCGGAGGCAAGGGAATAGTGGTTGCGGTCGTGGGCGCGGATGCGGGAATCCCCGGTCTTGATTTCTCGGAATCCCCCTCTCTCGTCTTCAACCACAAGGGCCGCAGGATACGCTTCTTGAACTTCTCCGGAGAGGAATGGCACGTTGGCAGGAAGATACTTGCAAGCGGTGCCGACATGGTTCTTGATGTCGTTGACTCCACCAATCTCGAGCACGACCTTGTGCTCACCTCCCGTCTGACAGACATGGACTGCCGCAGGGTCGTTGTGTTCAGCAATTACCATCGTTTGCTTGCAACGGGGCACTCTCTGGACTTCGGTAAGTTCGGAGAACTGATAGGGGCGGGGGCAACCACTTTCGGGGAATACTCACCGGAGTCCTTCAGCCGCCTGCTGAGCTTTCTGGCCGATGCCTACGAAAACCCTGTCACCAGGCATGTTCACGTGCCCTACGGTCAGGACATAGACAAGGCTCTTGAAGTTCTTTCTTCATCCATATCCTCGCAGATGGTTCTTCCGGCCACCCATCACGACCGCTACATTGCAGTGCGGATGCTTGAAAATCCCGGATACATCCGTGAGAACATTTCCGACGACCCGGCTCTCGGTGGGATAGCTGATCTGGCTCTGTCCCGGACCCGATTTCTGGAAAAATCGTACGGACAGACCATTTCCGAACTCATTCAGGAAGGGAGAAGGGGCTTTATCCGGGGAGCCCTGCAGGAGACTCTTGTTCACGGAGGCAGCGACTCGGACCACAGCATCATACAGAAGATAGACACTGTGCTGACAAGCCGCATCTGGGGCTTCCCGATTCTGGCGGCAGTCCTTTTCTCCGTATTCCAGGCGACGTTCTCGCTCGGAGCCTTCCCCCAGATGTGGATAGAGTCGGGAGTGTCGGCCCTTGCCTCATTCCTCGCATCCAACCTGCCTTCGGGATGGTTCTCCAACATGCTTGTGAACGGAGTTCTTCTGGGTGTGGGAGCCGTTGTGGCCTTCCTGCCGAATATCATCATATTGTTCTTCTTCCTGTCCGTCCTTGAAGATTCGGGATATCTTGCCCGCGCCGCCTTCCTGATGGACAAGGTGATGCACAGGGTGGGGCTGCACGGGAAATCCTTCATCCCCATGCTCATAGGCTTCGGGTGCAACGTGCCGGCTATCATGGCCGCCCGTTCCATAGAGGACCGCCGCGACAGGACGCTGACGATGCTTATGATTCCTTTCATGTCCTGCTCGGCCCGCCTCCCGGTGTATATGCTTCTGGTGTCGGCCTTCTTCGCGAAGCACAAGGCGCTTGTGATGATATCAATTTATCTTCTGGGCATCGTCCTCTCCATACTGTTCGCCTTCCTCATGAAGCGCACCCGCTTCTTCCGCAAGGAAGACGAGGACTATGTGTCCGAGCTGCCTGCCTTCCGCCGTCCCACCTGGCGCAGCACCTGGGGACACATCTGGGAAAGGACGTCGGATTATCTCAGGAAGATATCCACGGTCATACTTACCGCGTCCGTGATAATATGGGCGCTGGAGTACTTCCCCGCGGACCGTACCGGCGGAGGCGCTGTTAAGGAGGAGTCTTGCCTGGCGATGATAGGACGGGCGATGGAACCCGTTACGAGCCCCCTGGGCTTCGACTGGAGAATGAACGTATGCCTGCTTACCGGCCTTCCTGCCAAGGAGGCGATAGTCAGTACAATGGGTATCCTCTTCCATACGGACGATGACGGATCGGCCTCCTTGGCGGAGGTGCTGCGGGACGGCGGAGACATCAGCGCCCTGACGGCCCTGGCCTTTATGGCGTTTGTGCTGCTGTATTTCCCCTGCGTGGCCACGGTGTCGGCCCTGAAGCGTGAAGCGGGGGGCAGATGGGCACTCTTCACGGTAGTGCATTCATTGCTCCTTGCCTGGGTGGTGGCATTCATCATACACAATGTGGGACTGTTGATTTTATGACTATATGGAGAATACGGAGATAGAAAGGAAATTTCTGGTAAGCGGGGAATTCCGTAGCCACGCCTTTTCCTCCACCAGAATCTGTCAGGGATATCTGAGCTCGGCAAAAGGCCGTACGGTGCGTGTGAGGATTGCCGGAGACAAGGCATTCATCACAATCAAGGGACCTGTTCAGGGAATCTCCCGTTTCGAGTGGGAGAAGGAGATTCCGATGGATGATGCGCAGGCTCTGCTGGAAATATGTGAACCCGGGGTGATAGACAAGACACGTTACCTTGTGCGCAACACAGACAGAACCCACGTCTGGGAAGTGGATGAGTTTCACGGAGAGAACGAGGGGCTAGTCGTGGCCGAAATAGAACTCCATTCGGAGGAGGATACCTTCGACAAACCTTCATGGATAGGGGAGGAGGTATCCGGAGACCGCAGATATTATAACTCCAGTCTCATCTCCAATCCATATTCAAAATGGTAACATAAAAAAAGACGCGGAACGGTCCGCGCCTTTTTCATTCTCTTTTCAAGAACTCTGATTACTCAGCCTTCTGCTCGCATTTGCCGCAGCACTCGGTGGCGTCTGCACACTCACCGCAACACTCCTTGTTCTCCTCGCTGCACTTTCCACAGCATTCCTTGTTCTCTTCGCTGCACTTGTCGCAGCACTCTACTGCCTCTTCTGCAGCCTTGTTGCATTTGCCGCAATTCTTGCAAGATGAAACAGCTGCCATAGCTGCAACAATTGCGATTGCCAAAAATACCTTCTTCATGGTTAAACTATTAATACCGTTATTTTAAAAAAGTTTCTAAGCGGACTTCCCGCATTCTGGCGCAAAGGTAATAGTTTTTATGTATCCTGCAAAATTTTTTGTTATCTATTGCGTTGGATTTCAAAGACTTCCATATCCTTTATCTTCCCTTCTTCCAATTTGAAGCGCAAAGCGGTGCGTACAACTTGCCAACCCTGAAGCCCCGCAGCTCCCGGATTTATGCATAACATATTGATACTATGGTCGTTGATAACTTTCAGTATATGCGAATGCCCGCATATGAAGATATCCGGTTTGTATCTGTCTATCAATGCATAAGCGCGTATGTTGTAGTGCCCGGGATAACCTCCTATATGGGTCATGAGCACCTTCAAACCTTCAACCTGCAGGAACTGATGCTGCGGGTACATGAATCTTATGTCCTGCCCGTCGCAATTGCCGTGCACTCCAACCACGGGTTTGAATTCCGCAATGCTCTCGGCGAAAGATGCTCCTCCGCCAAAATCACCTGCGTGCCAGATAACGTCCACAGGCTCCAGAAAATCCTTGAATTCCCGGCTGAATACCCCGTGGGTGTCACTGATAAGTCCTATGTACATCAGTCGCGGTATCCGTCAGGATTATTTTTCTGCCAGTTCCAGGAGTCGCGGCACATATCCTCTATTCCGTACTTTGCCTTCCATCCGAGTTCCTTGAAAGCTTTCTCAGGATCTGAATAGCAACTGTCTATGTCACCGGGTCTGCGCGGCTTGATGCTGTAGGGAATCTTAACCCCGTTAGCCTTCTCGAAAGCGTTCACCACGTCTAGGACGGAGTATCCGTGCCCTGTTCCGAGATTGTAGATCTTGAGTCCGCAGGAACGTGAAATGGCCTCAAGTGCCCTCACGTGGCCGTTTGCGAGGTCAACCACGTGAATGTAGTCGCGCACGCCCGTGCCGTCGGGAGTGTTGTAGTCATTGCCGAATACACCCAGCTCCTCCCTCTTCCCGACGGCTACCTGGGTGATGTAGGGCATCAGATTGTTGGGAATCCCATTGGGGTCTTCTCCTATGAGTCCGCTCTTATGAGCTCCGATCGGGTTGAAGTAGCGCAGCAGGACCACATTCCATTCCGGGTCCGCTTTCTGAATGTCCTTGAGGATTTCCTCGAGCATGCTTTTGGTCTGTCCGTAGGGATTGGTGCACTGGCCCTTGGGGCATTCTTCGGTGATGGGAATCTGCGCGGGGTTGCCGTAAACCGTAGCGGATGAGGAGAAGATTATGTTCTTGCATCCGTGTGAGCGCATGGCGTCAATGAGAACCAGAGTGCCTCCGATATTGTTCTCGTAATATTCGTAAGGTTTGGAAACAGATTCCCCCACGGCCTTGAGCCCGGCGAAGTGGATGCAGCAGTCTATCTTGTTTTCCTCAAAGACCTTGTCCAGACCGGCGCGGTCCCTGATATCTACCTTGTAGAACGGGACCTTCTTACCGGTGATGCCCTCCACCCTCTCGAGTGATTTTTCGCATGAATTGCAGAGGTTGTCAACGACCGTCACATCGTGTCCGGCGGCCGCGAGTTCAATGATTGTGTGCGAGCCGATGTATCCGGCTCCTCCAGTTACGAGTATGTTCATATCAAATCAATTTTTATCCTCACTTAATTTATGCAAATATGCAACATTATTTTGATAACTTTGTCCAACTATGGCTACTAAAGCGAAAACAGTCTGGTTCTGCAGTTCCTGCGGAAACGAGAGTCCGAAATGGATGGGACGCTGCCCCGCCTGCGGCGAATGGAATACTATGGTTGAGGCTCCCCGGGAAGCAAAGTCCGCAACATCGTCGCGACAGTCTCCCCTTGACCGCAAATTAGACAGAAAAGCGTTGCACCTTAAGGAGATAGATTACTCCAAGGAGTCAAGGATATCCCTGGGTCTGGAGGAGGTGAACCGCATTCTCGGGGGTGGGCTGGTCCCCGGCTCCCTCGTGCTTGTAGGCGGGGAACCCGGAATAGGGAAGTCAACCCTGTCATTGCAGATTCCCCTGGCCTGCCCGGACATCAGGACCCTGTATGTAAGCGGGGAGGAAAGCACCCGGCAGGTAAAAATGAGGGCGGAGAGACTCGGCGGGGACGACTCCAACTGTCTCGTGTTCTGCGAGACCATGATAGAGACCATACTTGAAGAAGCCAGGGAAGTCCGGCCGGACCTGATGATTGTGGATTCCGTGCAGACAATGTTCACGGAAAGTGTTGAATCAACACCCGGCTCCGTTTCTCAGATCAAGGAAGTTGCTGCCTGCCTGCTGCGTTTCGCGAAGGAAAGCGGCATACCTGTCATTCTCATAGGCCATATCACCAAGGACGGATACATAGCCGGTCCCAAGATTCTCGAGCATATTGTAGATGTTGTCCTTCAGTTCGAAGGGGAGAACCGGGGCTCGTACAGGATACTGCGCAGCATCAAGAACCGCTTCGGCTCAACATCCGAACTTGCCGTCTTCGAGATGACGGGTTCCGGGTTGAGGGAGGTGAGCAACCCTTCCGAACTGCTTATCCCAATGCATGAGCAGGGACTCAGCGGAACGGCTATTGCGGCGATGCTGGATGGAACGCGGCCCTTCCTTTTCGAAGTGCAGGCCCTTGTGTCCAGTGCCGCATACGGCACGGCCCAGCGTTCGGCTACCGGCTTTGATTCCAGGCGCCTGAACATGCTGCTTGCCGTTCTGGAAAAGAGGGCGGGCTTTCATCTGAGCGCCAAGGATGTATTCCTGAATATGGCGGGTGGCCTCAAGGTCAATGACCCTGCGTGTGACCTTGCCGTAATCTGCGCCGTGTTGTCATCAAACTTTGATTTTGCAATTCCTTCGGACGTCTGTTTCGCGGCAGAAATCGGCCTCAGCGGAGAAATCCGTCCCGTGGCGCAGACAGACCGCAGAATCACCGAAGCGTCCCGGCTCGGGTTCAGTAAGATTTTCATTTCATCGTTCACAAAGCTGGATACATCCCACGACGGGATTAAGGTAGTCAGGGTGGCTGATGTCCCTGCTTTGGTTAAGGCACTTTTCAAGTAATGGAGATATTTTATTCGGACAGTTTCTCCGGAGACACTCTTGTCCTGAATCAGGAAGAATCGGGACACTGCATAAAGGTCCTCAGGCACAGGGAAGGGGATGCGATTTCCGTGATAGACGGGGAGGGGGCCCTGTACGACTGTGTGCTTATGAATGCGGATCCCAGGGAGGCCAGGGCGCGCATAAAGGGAAAGACGGCCGGCTTCGGTTCTCATCCCTACCACCTGACCATGGCCGTATGCCCTACAAAGAACGCAGACCGCTTCGAATGGTTTGCGGAGAAGGCGACGGAAGTGGGAGTTGATGTGATTGCTCCAGTAATAGCGGACCATTCGGAAAGGAAAGTCTTCAAGACGGACAGAATAAAGAGGATAGTTCTTTCCGCAACGAAACAATCATTGAAGGCCCGTCTTCCAAAGGTTTCCGAACCTGTTTCCGTGAAGGATTTCATAAAGTCCGCTCCCGGTGATGCCCTCAAACTTATATGTTACTGCGACTCCACTCTCCCGCGGGAGAAACGTATCAGCATCATGGATGCCATATCCGGTGAAAGGGAAATATGCATCCTGATAGGCCCCGAGGGGGATTTCTCGAATGAAGAAATTGCCCTTGCCTTTGCTGACGGGTGGAAACCCGTACATCTGGGCGATTCGCGCCTGCGTACGGAAACTGCGGCTGTTGCGGCTGTTACAGCCGTGTATTTCAAGCTCTTATAATCTCAACTTCGCCTTTGAGGCCGAGCTTGATGATCTGCGAGGCCTTGCCTGTACCTTTATCGAGGTTTGCCGGAGCGCAGTAGTCAACGGCATTCCTTATTTCTTCGGAAATCTCATTCCAGCAGGAAGGCGTGGGCTCACCTGAGATATTGGCCGAGGTGGATACAAGGGGCCTGTGAAGACGGTGCAGCACTTCCTTGCAGAATTCCGCATTGTCCAGAGGAACGCGTATTCCAACGGAACCGTCTTCAGCCACGGTATTCGGAGCCAGATATTGGGCTCCCGGATAGATGATAGTCATCGGAGCGTCGTTGACTTCCACAAGGTCTATTGCAATGGACGGTATCTCTTTCACGTACTTCGCCACCATATCCAGGTTTTCTGCAAGCAGGACGAGGGATTTTGCTCCGCTTCTCCTCTTTATTGCAAACACCTTTTCTACGGCTTTTTCATTGGTGGCGTCGCAACCTATACCCCATACAGTGTCTGTAGGGTAGAGAATGACACCACCCTCCTTAAGTACTTTGACGGCTTCGGCCGCAATTTCTTTTATATCCATATGTCCCTGTTGAAGAGTTTGTTGGTTTTTCTCCAGTAATACATGAGAAGGAATCCGACGAGCATGCCTCCCACGTGAGCGAAGTGGGCCACCACTCCTACATTGGCAACCGTGCTGATGACTCCGGTGCCGAGTTCGATGGCCAGGAAAATGATCACCATCCATTTGGCGCTGAGGGTGACGGGAGGGAAGATCAGGGTCATCTTGTTGTCGGGGAACAGCATGGCATAGGCTATTAGAACGCCGTAGATGGCGCCGGATGCTCCCACGCAGGCTCCGTAGCTGTGGGTGAGGGCCTGAATCCCGATATAAATTGCCGCAGACCCTATTCCGCTGAGCATATAGAATGTGAAGAACTTCTTCGATCCCAGCATCTGTTCCACCACGCTCCCGAATATGTACAGGGTGTACATATTGAAGAAAATATGCCAGAAGTTGGCATGCATGAACATATATGTGACGAACTGCCACCAGTGGAACATCTGTGACTTGGGGAAATAGAGTGCGAAAATCCCGAACATCACGTCTTTGTTGGCCAGCGTTGCCAGGAATATGATGATGTTGGTAATGATGAGGTTCTTGGTGACAGGTGGGGTGCTGTACCTCTGCATGCTGTAGTATCCCATATCTATCTAAAACAATTTGTCTATATCTGAAATCTCCATTATGTTCACTATTTTCCTGCCTCCGGGAGTGAACTCTGCGTTATCACAGGCAAAAAGCATGTCAATCAGGTGCTGGGCCTCTGTGGGGGAACCGAAGTTTTCGCCGTTGGAGGCCCCCAGAACAGCGAATTTCTCCGCCATATTCTGTTTCAGGACTTCGGACAAAGTGCCGGTGTTCTCTGACAGAATGACCATAATGTCATTGACAAGGCTGCTTACCTTGCCTTCCTCGCAGCTGTATCCTTCGGGAACTCCGTTCACCACCACCGTGTCCGGTCCGAAGGGACTGATGTCGAAACCCAGTTTCTGGAGAGTCTCCGCGTTGTCGTCGAACAGAAGCCTGCCGGCCGCTCCCACCTGAACCTGAACGGGGAACAGTGCGGTCTGCGTGACGTGCCTGCTGCCTTCCAGGGCCTTTACAGTGTTTTCATAGATTATCCTTTCCCTTGCTCGCCGGATGTTTACAATCATAATCCCGGAAGCAACTGTGGTGAGTATATATTTGTTTTGAAGGGCTATCGTCTTGGATACGCTTATTGCACGGTCTTCAAACAGCTTGCCGTAGTTCTCGTTCCTGTCTGTATGGCTGCTGAAATCGAAATTTGGAGTGAAGGGATTGTAGCTTGGGTCCGTTCCGATGGCGGGAGCCTTTATTTCTCCCTTGTACTCTTCGAAACTCCTGCCCAGTTGAGGCAGTTCCACGGCCCCCTCCATGTCGAAGTCTATGCTGGCTCCGAATGAATTCTTTCCCAGGGTCTCCCTTACGCAGGCATACAGGGTCTGGAAAACAAGGCTCTCGTCTTCGAACTTGATTTCCGTTTTCGTGGGGTGGATGTTTACGTCAAGGCTGTGCGGGTCGATTTCCAGAAAAATGAAATAGGATGGTGTGAAACCTTCCGGAATCATTTCCTCATAGGCTTTCATCACCGCCTTGTGCAGGTATGCGCTGCGGAAATATCTGCCGTTCACGAAGAGATACTGGTTTCCCACTGTCTTTCTTGCGCTGTCGGGCCTTGCCGCAAAACCGCTTACGTGCAGGAATGATGTTGAGGTGTCTATGTCAACCACGTCTTCCACCACATTGCTTCCCATGAGATCCAGAATCCTGAATTTGAGCGATTTTGCTTTCTTCAGGACAAAGATGTCCCGTCCGTTGTGTGTAAGGGAGAATCCCGTTTCCGGTCTGGTGATGGCAATCCGGGTGAATTCCTCAATGATATGTTTCAGCTCTACGTTGTCGCTCTTGAGGAATTTTCTGCGCGCCGGAGTATTGTAAAAGAGATTCCTGACTGCAAAGTTGGAACCCGGAGGGCAGGAAACGGTGGAAGATTTTACCGTCCCGAAATCGCCCGTCGTCACCTGTGTCCCGGTTTCTTCACCGGCCTTTCTTGTCTTGAGGGTGACATTGGCCACGGCGGCAATGCTTGCCAGCGCTTCTCCGCGGAATCCGTACGTGAGAATCGCCTCAAGATCGGTGGCGCTTGCAATCTTTGATGTGGCATGTCTCTCGAAACACAGCACGGCATCGGAGGCGCTCATGCCGCAACCGTTGTCGATGACCTGTATGAGTGTCCGTCCGGCATCGCTTATGATTACGTCAATCTGCCCGGCTCCCGCATCCACTGCATTCTCCATCAATTCCTTGACCACGGATGAAGGTCTCTGTACAACCTCTCCCGCGGCTATCATATTGGCTATGTTTGCCGGAAGTACCTTGAGCTTGCCCATATTAAAGCAGGGAGTAGAATTTGGCAATGAAGTAAAGCACGGCACAGATCAGAATCAGAGTGACGATTCCTATTATGGTCTGTATCCTGCTCATGTGCCCCCTTGTACGCTGGTATGCTCCGTCGCGCATGGACCCCTTGATATACGATCCGGGTACGTAGGTGCCGTCTTCCTTGCTTTTCTCCAAAGACCCGTCTACGGCTCCGAACCTGCGCCGGAGTTCCTCCTTCTCGGGGTCATAATATATGGGTTTATAGTTGAACACCCTGTGTTCGCCATCTCCGAAAAAATTGAACAGTGCCATCAGATTTGTTTTCCTGAAACCAGTATTTTATCAATTGGAATGTTTCCTTCCTTCACTTCAACGAAGGGTTTGCCGTTTTTAAGTCCCACTGATGCGAATCCGTATGCCGTGGACAGGAATGAAGTGAAGTTCCCGCCTATCCTGGAATCAATGTAAAGAGTTTTCTCAACAGCATCATAGCGTACCCCCGTAAGGGCCTGGAGCATGCTGTATCCCGAGAGGGCGCGGGCATACCATGCTCCGCACTCATATTCGTTGTACGGGTTGCGCACAGATCCGTCGTAGCGGTCACGTACGGCTCTTACGAGTTCACATCCTTTTTCTACCTCGCCTTCAAACATGAGATGGGCTGCGACCTCATATTCGATTCCGGTCCACACCTCGTCGCTGTATACGAAAGGAAGGCTGGGCTTTCCTCCGCGAGGCCAGCTGCACAGCAGAGTCCCGGCATCATGGCGTCCACCGTAGGTTGGGCGCTGTGCGCATGCATGGTCTGAAAGATCCTTCTTGAAGTTGTATTTGTAAATGGAGTTCAAGTGGCTCTTGACGTAGCCCTTTTCCAGAACTTCTTCGCGTCCTGCCGCAAGCGACATCCAGAATCCTATCATTCCGTCGGAAATGCATCCGGTGCCATACTGATATTTGGGCCCTTCCTTTTCAAGAATGGCCAGGGCCTCGGGCGAATAGGAGGTGCCGTATGATTTCGAGCCTATGGGGCTGCCCGCGTGCAGATTCTTCCAGTCAACGACCTGATAGAAATATTCTCCGTTCCAGAGATTGGTCTTCATGTATGAGACGGAAGCGTCAAGCAGGTCCCGGTATTCGCGGCTGTCTTCTCCCAGATAATCGCACATAGCCACGTAGCTGTCCAGCGCGGAAATATAGAAACTTGTGCAGAGAGGGTCGGCGCCCCAGAATTCTATATCGTAGGTGTTGTGGTGCGGTTCCAGTATCGCGCCCTTGCGGTCGGGATCCCAGGTCCTGATGCAGTAATCCATACTGGACTTGACCAGAGGGAATATGTCTTTGAGCCACTGGTCGTTTCCATATATCCTCCAGTCCCTGTATACTTTTGTTATTCCTCCCAGCTGACCGTCCGCCGCAGAGAGGAAAGTGTGCCTGACAGGTCTTATGGGCAGAGCGCCGCGGAATGCCTGATGCCCGTCCAGAGCCTGGTCCACATAGAACTCGGTTTCGCGCAGAGTCCTTTCCAATGCCGGAAAGAGGTGTGGCAGAGCCTGGGTATAGTTCCATACATGCGTGGTTGTGCCCGGGCAAGACCCCCAGCCGTCACCTGTTCCTTCATAGCAGTACAGCCGTCCGTCGTGCTGCCTGAGAATCGTGGTTGACTTGAGTATGGAGAGATTGGATGCGACAGCATCAATGACCTCGGCGGGAAGGGTGCTGGCGAAGAAGGTGTCCGAGAACAGCGTGGAGCGCTCCCTGAGAGATGGCGCGTTTGTCTTCCAGTATTCCGCCGCATCCATGACGCTGGAGAAACGGTGGCTGTACCAGGGTTCATAGAATTCGGGAATGTCCTTGTACAGGTCGGGATTGTAGCAGGGTCCGCGCTCATTGTCGTCCTGCGCGTCGCTGTATGCCTCGATATCGCTCCCGGGAACGTACCATACGAAACTCAGACGTACGGTTTCCGTTCCGCCGGGCCGGATTGTCAGCGGGACGTACAGGGAGGCATTTGCATAGTGCTCCTGCGGGGGAACCTCTTCATAGTCGCAGGTGGCAATCTTCTTCCACTGTATGGAGAGTCCGTCAAACCATCCGCCCCTGAATCCGCAGGCATCGACTACCGTCCCCGGGCGGTCTGTGAATATGGCGCAGTGTCCGTCGGATTTTCCCGGTTCATTCTCTGCGGGCACTGCGTTGAGAAGGAAGCCGTTCTCTATTCTCTCAATGCTTCCGACAGTGTAGGAACGATCCATGAAATTCTCCGAACTGAATGCGTAGAGGGCTTCCAGAGTCTTGTCCGTATTGTTGGTGAAACTGTATTCCAGACAGGCTGCGGGAAGGCTGGAATTGTCCTCGTCATTGGGAATGAAAGGACTCCATGCGCATATCTTCACGTCAAGCGGGATATCGTCATCCTGCAGGGTGATGTCGGCAAATGGGAATCTTCCCCGGAATTCGCAGTTCTCGAATCTGGGAAGACCCCATGAGGTCTCTCCCCGTCCCAGGGCGCATCCGGCAGATCCGAATATCTTGTAGTCCGGGACCATCCCTTCGAGCACCTTGGCTCCGTTTTCATATCCCTTGACGCTGATTGCGGAGAACATCCTGGGCTCGTTGAACACGTCCGGACAATGGTATAGAGAGACATTGGAGATACATCCTGTCCCTTCTATGCACATCATGCCGGAACCGATTCCTCCAAGAGGAAATGCAATGTGGTCAAGTTTCTTGCCAGTGTAAATCCCGGAATATTCAGGGTTTTCCCGTGGACCTGCGCAGGCTCCGAGCACCAATGCGCATAGAAGAAGAATGTGGGTGTATCTCATAAACAGCAGTTTAATACCTGAAAACTTTTCCTCCGGCCATTACTTCCTGGGAAGCCTCGTCGAAGGTGACCTTTTCTCCCGTGCGGAGTGCGGCGTTGCACATTATGGTCGCAATCGAATGGTTGTATCCGGCCTTTACAGGTGCGTTGGGCTGCTTGCGGCTGCGGACACATTCCATCCAGTTGCGCATGTGGAGGTTGGTCATGGGGTCGGAACCCGTGTTTGCGCTTGTCTCAACCTTGATGGAAGGAAGGGTGTAAGTGTCGAGAAGGTTGGCTTTCATTCCCATTTCATCTGCAGCCCACTGCTCCAGACCGCCTTCGGAATTAACCTCATTGGTATCAAGATTGAGCGAGCCTCCGTTGGAGAAGTAAAGCTCCTTCACTCCGCCGGCGGAGTTGTGCATCCTTGAGCTGTAAACCAGCTGGAATCCCTTGTCGCCCTCGCCGTAGTCGAAGACCGCCGTGATGGTGTCGAAGTTGCGCCTTCCGTCTTTCCAGCAATATACGCCACCGTTTGCAGCGACGCTCCTCGGGTGGTTGTAGCCTGTGAACCAGTGAACGGTGTCTATCTGGTGAGACATCCACTGCCCCGGAATACCTGATGAGAACGGCCAGAAGAGCCTGTACTCAAGATATTTGCGGGGATCCCACTCTTCGTACGGGCGGTTGCAGAGGAAGCGCTTCCAGTCCGTGTCCTTCTCGAAGCACTGCGCTACGAGCTCGGGCCTGCGCCATCTTCCGGGCTGGTTTACGTTCCAGCACATCTCCACCATTGTGATGTCTCCGAACTTTCCTGACTGGATGAAGTCGTGAGCCGCCTGATAGTTGGGGGCTGAACGGCGCTGTGAACCTATCTGGACAATCTTTCCTGCAGCCTGGACTGCTGTGAGGGCGCGCCTTCCGTCATCCATTGTCTCTGCGAACGGTTTCTCCACATAGGCGTCACAGCCGGCAATCATGGCCTCAATGAGGTGGGTTGCGTGCTGGAAATCCGCAGTGGAGATGATAACTGCGTCACACATCTTGGAATCGTAGAGCTCCTCGTTGTTCCTGAATGTCTTTACCTTCTGCTGATATTTGTCCATGAAGAATTTCTCAGCCTCGTCGCGACGGCGTTTCCAGATGTCGGACACTGCAACGATTTCGAATCCAAGTTCTTTTGCGTATAACTGGAATGAAGGGATGAGGGAGCTCCTGCACCTGTCGGAGAATCCGACGATTCCGACTTTAATCTTGTCGTTAGCTCCTTTGACTGCCGCAAAATTCTTTGCGTTGAGTCCCGTTCCGGTTACTGCGAGCCCGGCCGCTCCGGCCAGACTGGTCTTTAAAAAGTCTCTTCTTTCCATTATTCTATAGTTTTAATCTGTTTTTTCATTTCATCGAGGGCTTTTCCAACCTCGTTGTCGAAGTCCTTCCATACGCATTCGACTGAGATGCAGCCTTGGTATCCTATCTGCTTGAGGGCCTTGAAATAGGGGGTGAAGTCGTCACCCTTGTTCCCAGGCGCGCGCCGGCCTTCATTTTCCGCTATATGGCAGTGGGTGAGGAGGTCTCCGGCCTCGACAATGACTTCGGGCCCTTCGTTCTCCTGAGCCATGTGGTAGAAGTCTGCAAGAACGGTGATTCTGGGATGTCCCACTTCTCTGGCAATGGAGGTGGCTTCCCTTACGGAATTGATGAAGTTGGTTTCCTGTCTGCGCAGGGGCTCTATCGCGATGGTAACGTCATATTTTTCCGCAACCGGTCCGAGAGCGCGGCATAGTTTCACGAACTGCGCCCTTGCCTCCTCACGGTTGGTGCCGTCTTCAATCTTCCTCGCTCCGCCGCTTCCAAGGACGAATATCCTGATTCCGATGCGCGATGCGCGGCGCATGGCATTCTCTGCAAAGTTCACCGCTCTGGTCAGGTCCGCATCGTTGCCCACCAGCTTGAGGTCTCCCGGGAAGAATCCGTTTGCCCGTATGACGGGAAGCGGGGCTTCAAGAGCCGTCGCCTGGTTCCCGGCGAACTCACTCTCGCTCTTTTCGGGTATGAGGAAGGAGGAGATACCCGTTTCTACATACGAGCCTCCGGCGGCCTTGACTTTGGCCGCATCATCAACGGAACAGCAAACCCCGAGATGGTCCTCCATCTTGTATTCAGGGTAGAAGTTGCAGTCTTTCAAATGCTTATCCACGAATTCCCAGGCTCCTGCCTTGTAGTATCTGTGTCCTTCAGGCCCGACGTAGAGCGAGCAGTTGTCGGGCGCTCCCGCCCAGGCGTAAATCCGCTGGAGTCCGCTGAAGGCCTTCCTGGTCTCTCCGATGGGGAAGATGGGGTCCTGCTCTCCGTGAATTGCGCAGAAGAAGCGCGGTGCCGTCAGCCCGGCAACGTCGTACATCTCTCCAAGGTTGAGTATTCCCGGGACGTAGTTGCATTCGCAATGCTCGATGGATCCTATGCTGCCGGCAAAGGTGCAGAAGTAGGAACCCGGCATGGTGATGGCGATTCTGGTGTCCACCGCTCCGGTGAAAAGAGACACCGTCCCTCCGCCGGAATTGCCCGAAATGCATATTTTCTGCCGGTCGACGGGAAGATTCTCAAGCGCCCAGTCGATGATTCTCATCATGTCCCACACCCTGTCGCCGATTGCGGTGCGTCCGGCAATGAGGTCGCGCAGCATGTGCGTGTGGCAGGAGCAGTAATCATCGTTTGCGATTCCTTCGTTCGTTCGTGTCTTTCCGAAAGCCCTGGAGGTCGGCGCGATGGAGATGAAACCGTGCTGGACAGCCTGTACGGCAACGTTGCGCTCTCCTTCTTCTCCTTCCTCCCTGTCCTCCTCATTCCAGTAAACGCCGGCATAGGCCTCGGTGTTCTTTCCGTGACCGTGCGGTGTAACCATCAGGGGCAGTTTTCCCTTGATGTCCTTAGGTTTCATTATTATCACGGGAAGGGGTATGTCCGGCTCTGTCCATATTTCCCATCTTTCCCTGACGGCATAACCGAGGTCTTCGGAATCAATCTGTCTTGCTGTGGGCTTGAACCCCATCAACTGCTTCTCCATTGCGGTGATGCCCAGAGTTTTCTTGAGTTCCTGCCTGAACAGGGTTTGCCATTCCGCAAAATTGGTGAAATTGTCTTTGTTGGAAATTGAATATTTCATTTCGGCATTCTCATATAATGAGCGGAAATGGGCATCGGAATTGTATGAGTCCGAAAGCGCATATTCCTGAGCGGAAACGGAAATTCCCAGCAGGGCTGCGGAAATTGCGGCCAGATGTCTGATTTTCATATGGTATGTTTTATTTTCGTAAAGATAGTAAAAAAACGGTATCTTTACGAAAAAGAAATATAATGAAAAAGCTTCTTCTTCCCCTGATTGCGGCCGTCCTGCCCAGCATTCCCTGTCTTGCCGAATTCGTCATGAGCCAGGAGGCCGTCAGGGACAGGATACGTGGCGCCTGGGCGGGCCAGATCATAGGCTGTACCTACGGCGGACCCACTGAATTCCGTTTCGGTTCAATGATAAACAAGGAGATAGAGATACCCTGGGACAGTCACCGCATAAAGTATTATTATGACAATTTCCCCGGGCTTTATGACGATGTGTACATGGACCTCACTTTCGTCGATGTCTTCTCGCGCGAAGGTCTTGATGCTCCCGTGGGATCGTTCGCAAAGGCGTTCGCAGAGGCGGAGTATCCCCTCTGGCATGCCAACAGGGCCGCGCGCTACAATATCCTCCACGGAATAGATCCTCCCGGATCGGGATACTGGGAGAACAATCCGCATGCGGACGACATAGACTTCCAGATAGAGGCGGATTATGCCGGAATAATGTCTCCGGGAATGCCCCGGGCCGCTTCGGGGTTCACCGACGGCATAGGTCACATAATGAACTATGGAGACGGCTGGTACGGCGGGGTTTACGTTGCCAATATGTATTCTCTTGCCTTTGTCAGTACGAGTATGGAGTTTGTAGTTGAGGAAGCCCTCAAGGCGGTTCCGGAACGCAGCAGGTTCCACAGATGCATCTCTGACGTAATCGGATGGCACAGACAGTATCCCGAAGACTGGGAGATTGCCTGGGCTCTGGTGAACAGGGATTACGGGTTTGACACGGGATGCCCCGACGGTGTCCTGGAGGAGTTTGACATAGATGCTGTCCTGAACGGTGCGTACATTGTGATAGGCCTTCTGTATGGAGAGAAGGACTTTTTCAGGACAATGGATATCGCCACCAGATGCGGGGCCGATTCTGACTGCAATCCCGCCTCAGCTGCGGGAATCCTGGGTGCGATGATAGGTTATTCCCGTATTCCGGAGAAATGGAAGGAGCCTCTGTACGAGGTTGCGGACAGGCCTTTCAAATACACGGACATTTCTTTTGAGAAGGCCTGTGAACTTTCATATGCCCAGGCTGTAGAGGTTATTGAAAGGAATGGGGGAACATCGTACGAAGGGAAGGTCTCCATTCAGGTCCAGAGTCCCGAACCCGTCAGGTTCGAAGAGAGTTTTCCCGGGCTCAAACCCGTTCTGAAGGAGAGGATGAACGTCAAGCTTTCCGATGATGCCGTTATCGGATTCGACGGTGCCGGGGTGGTTCTGAACTATCATTTCTCCGAAGGGACCGGATATGTTCCCGGGCAGGGATATGAAGCCCGGGTGGAGGTTTTCCTGGACGGAGAACCGGCCGGAGAAGTCCTTCTCCCCCATGGAGGAAACTGCCTGAGGGATGAGTTGTTCTTCAGGTACGACTTGCAGCAAGGCCCTCATAAGCTTGCTTTCCGCTGGAAGAACAAACCCGAGGGCCTTGATATTGTAGTGAACAGGCTGATTGTTTACCTGAAGCACTGAGTCATGGGCCTGCCAATCCAGACCTGAGGCTGCTTGAGACCGAAGAGACCGGCGATGGTGGCCGCGACGTCGTACTGCATCATGCTCTCCTGGAATTCTCCGCCTTTGCGTATTCCCTTGCCGCAGATGATGAAGGGGGTCTCGTATTCTTCGGGCTTGATTCCTCCGTGTCCCATGCCTTTTCCGCCATGGTCCGCAGTGACGATTATGGTTGTGTCTTCCCAGATGCCGGCATTCTTGACGGCCTGCAGTATACGGGATATTTCGTGATCATAGAATCTGACAACCTTGTGGTATTCATCGGTGTCCCATCCTGCATTGTGACCCACGTGGTCCGGCTGGTCATACACGATGGTGAACATGGTGGGTTTCTTTTCCTTGATGTATTTCATGGCCATTTCCGTCAGGTGCTGGGGATTCTGCTCGAAATCCGCCGCCTGTTCGTAATAGTCGAGGGCGAGGGAGTCCACCAGACATTTGATTGTTCCCCATTCGGAGATGCATCCTATTTCGCTATTGGGACGCTGTTCCCTCAGAATCGAGTTTATTGTTGGGAAAATTCCATGGTCGTTGACAACTCTTGAAGGAAGTTCCGGGGTCCTGGAACCCCATTCGGTGTATCCGTGGAGCTCGGGACCGGCGGCCATGAACATTGAAGCCCAGTTTATTGCGCTCGAAGACTTGAATGCGCTGCGCTTTGCGAGTGTCCAGCATCCTTCGTCCATAAGCATGCTCATTGTGGGAAGTTCGGTCCTGTCGAAGTAGGCGGATGCCATTCCGTCAAGGCCTATCAGAATTACGTGTTTTGTTTTCGGACCGTTCTTGGCTGTACCGGGAACGGATGCGAGCACCATCATGGCGCCGACAAGGAGTGCGATTGTTTTTTTCATTCTGCAGATATGTGATAATTGATTAGAACTTTCAAGATGGATTTCATGTTACAAATATATAGTTCATTTTGCATATTATTACAATAAAAGGTAAATTGCACGGACAAAACCAAAACTGATGACCAGAAACACATCCTTGCCGTTCAGAAGCATTTTTGATCTGAATTTCGGCTTTTTCGGAGTGCAGATTGCCTATGCCCTCCAAAGTGCAAACATCTCAAGAATATTCGCCACCCTCGGGGCGGATCCGCACCAGTTGAGTTTCTTCTGGATACTTCCACCTCTTATGGGAATGATAGTGCAGCCGCTTGTCGGGAAGTATTCCGACCGCACCTGGTGCCGTCTGGGCAGACGCAAACCGTATCTGCTCGGCGGTGCAATCGTTGCTGTTCTCGTAATGATGCTCCTGCCCAATGCCGGCAGCATCAATTTCAGCGCGCGTCTGTTTCTGGGGCTCAACGGAGCCATGTGGTTCGGTCTTTTCAGCCTTATCTTTCTGGATACCAGCATCAATGTTGCCATGCAGCCCTTCAAGATGATGGTAGGGGATATGGTGGGGGACAACCAGAAGGCCCAAGGCTATTCTGTCCAGAGTTTCCTCTGCAACGCAGGTTCGCTCGTCGGCTATCTCTTCCCCATTTTCTTCACCTGGATAGGCATAGCCAACACAGCTCCCTCGGGAGTGGTCCCCAAGAGCGTCATCTGGAGTTTCTACTGCGGTGCGCTGATTCTGATACTCTGCGTCCTGTACACCTTCTTCAACGTAAAGGAAATGCCTCCGAAGGAGTATGCCGAATTCCACGGGATCAACGATAATGAGGCAGGGGAGGAAGAAGCTTCCCTCGTGAAGCTTCTCAGGAAGGCCCCTTCCACTTTCTGGACAGTCAGTCTTGTGCAGTTTTTCTGCTGGGCGGCTTTCCTTCTGCTCTGGACATATACCAACGGAGCGGTGGCTGATACCTGCTGGGGTACGTCCGATGCGGCATCCGAAGGTTATCAGGCTGCCGGCAACTGGGTGGGGGTGCTCTTCGCCGTGGAGGCCGTGGGTGCGATGCTATGGGCCCTCGTCATCCCCAGATTCAAGACTCTCAAGAGTGCATATGTGGTCAGCCTCCTGCTTGGAGCCGCCGGTTTCGTGTCTGTGTTCTTCATACATAACCAGTGGCTGCTCTTCGGCAGTTTTCTGCTCATAGGCATAGTCTGGGCCGCAATGCTGGCTCTTCCTTTCACCCTTGTCACCAATGCGCTGAAAGACCATATAGGAACGTATCTGGGTCTCTTCAACTGCGCCATATGCATCCCGCAGATAGTGGCGGCATCTCTTGGAGGATGGATTCTCACCCTTGTCGGAGGAAGCCAGGCCGCGATGTTCATAGTTGCCGCAGTTCTTCTTGTATGCGGAGCGCTCAGTGTTTTTGTCATCAAAGAGAAATAATATGAATATGAAACGTTGTTTTTTGTTCGTCGCCGCAATGTTCATGGCGGCTGTTGCGTGCAAACCTGTTTCCAGTGTACCCGCAGGTGTTCATCCCGACTGGATAGAAGGGACTACCGTTTATGAAATGAATGTCCGTCAGATTACTCCCGAAGGCACCTTCGAGGCTGCTTCGCGCATGCTTCCCCTGTTGAAGGAAAATGGTGTGGACATTGTCTGGCTCATGCCCATATTCCCTATTGGGGTATTGGAGAGGAAAGGCACCCTGGGGTCATATTACGCCCCCCGCAAATACGATGACGTGAATCCGGAATTCGGAGGACTCAAAGATTTTGACGCTTTCCTGGAGGCTGCGCATTCCGCCGGCCTGAAGGTCATTCTGGACTGGGTTGCAAATCATACTTCCCCCGATTCCGAATGGGCAGAGGCTCATCCCGACTGGTTCCTCCGCAACGAGGACGGTTCGTTCGTGGTCCAGCATGACTGGACGGACATAGCTCCTCTCGATCTTTCCAATCCGGAAATGCGCTCGGCTATGCGTGACTGTTTCCGTTTCTGGCTCGACCGCGGGGTTGACGGTTTCCGCTGCGATGTTGCGGGAGAGATGCCGGTGGATTACTGGAAGGAGCAGATAGAAATCCTCCGTGCCGAATATCCCGGCAGGTACTGGCTCGCCGAGGGGGAGAAACCCCAGTTGCATGACGCCGGATTCGACGCCACATATTCATGGGAACTGCATCATATGCTCAACGGCCTTGACGAGGGCAAGGTCAATGCAGACACTCTGGCTGCCTACATCAACAGGAACGCCGGGAAGTACGGTCCCGATGCATATCGTCTGACCTTTGTCACCAACCATGATGAGAATGCCTGGGCCGGTACTGAGTTCGAGCGCCTGAATGATGCATGGAAGGCCGCCTGCGTGCTGTGCTGGACTCTTCCGCAGTCCCAGCCCCTGATGTACACCGGACAGCTCGGCGGAATGCACAAGCGTTTGCAGTTCTTCGAGAAAGACCCCATTGACTTTACCGGATGGAATTCATACAATGATTTCTACAAGTCTCTCAATGACCTCTATCACAGCCATCCCGCCCTGTGGGCCGGAAAGGCCTCTTCGTTTGAAATTCTGTCCACGGCCGACAGCACCATCACATTCCGCCGGACACGGGATGATGATGCCGTTACAGTGAGCGTACAGCTTTGTGCTCCATGGGGCTACGAAATCAGATGAGACTTATTTTTATTGCAACAGCCGTTCTTATGAATGTTTTTTTTGCTTGTGGCCGGACAGGAGAGGGGATTCCCGATATTCCGGGAGCAGGACTTTCAGGACATTATGCCGCCGTTCTTGACGGTGTGCTGACGGTTGCGGGAGGAGCCAACTTCCCGGACAGGCCTCCGTACGAGGGAGGGAAGAAGGCATTCTATGCCGACATCCTGACGCTGGAGGGAGGAGAATGGAAAACCTCCGGAGCGCTGCCGGCGAGTTCCGCGTACGGCGCTTTTGCATCGTCAGGAGAGAAACTGTTCGTTGCAGGCGGTGCCGGCGGGAACGGAGAGACTGCCTCCTTCGTGTGTGTCTCGTTGAAGGGCGGGAAGGCTGAAGTCTTCGATCTTCCCTCCCTTCCGGCAGCGGTGCAGCAGTGCGGAGGTGCCGTCGAAGGCGATTATTTCTATCTTGCCGGTGGATTCAATGCGGGCGGTCCCTTCACCGACGTTATGAGGTTCGACTTCAAGGAGAATGCCTGGCAGGTCCTTGCGCAACTGCCGGAACCGATGGTGCAGCCTGTAGTCGCTGTCCGGAACGGGGTGCTTTATGTCTGGGGCGGTTTCAATCCCGATGAAAAGAAAGCGCTGGATTACGGGTACCGCTTTGCCGACGGCAGATGGGGAAGGATACCCGGTCTTCCTGACGGGGGAACGATGACAGGGTCGGCGTACGCCGTATCCGATGCCCGCCTTTACGTCACCGGGGGTGTGGATGCGGATGTCTTCAATGCGGCCATTGCTCTTCCTCCGGAAAAAATCAGAGAATATCAGACCAGACCTGTGGAATACTATAATTTCAGGAAGGATGTTTATTGTTTTGACTTTGAAACTGAATTATGGTCACTTGTTGCCGCCGGCTGCAACGGGACGGCCAGAGCGGGTGCTGCCTGTGTGGTAAGTGACGGAATGCTGATAAATGTAAACGGAGAGCTCAAGCCAGTTGTGAGGTCTTCTGAAATAACTTGCTTAAAACTATAATATTTTGAAATACAGGATAGGACAAGGATATGACGTGCATGCGTTGGCGGAGAATCTGCCGATGTGGCTCGGGGGTGTGAGGATTGAAGGTACAGTCGGTTTTGTTGCGCATTCAGACGGGGATGTGGCCATCCACGCTCTTTGCGATGCCCTTCTGGGAGCTCTGGCTCTTGGAGACATAGGGAAGCATTTTCCGGATACGTCCGAAGAGTTCCGGGGCATAGACTCGAAGGAACTGCTGCGAAGAACCATGGAAATGCTCAGGTCTTTGCGCTGGTCTGTGGCCAACGTGGATATAACCATTGCGCTGCAGTCCCCAAAGATAGGGAGCTATGTTCCGCAGATGTGCAGTACTCTTGCTTCCGTTATGGACATAGACGTTGAATGTGTGTCGGTTAAGGCAACCACTACGGAGAGACTGGGCTTCGTGGGGAGGAAGGAGGGATGCGAAGTGTGGGCTGTTGCGTTGTTGCAGAGAGAAGATTGAAAATTTTTTTGAAGTTTTCAGAAATTACACTACATTTGCAAGCCCGAATAGGGGGATTGAAATATTGAGATATGGTGTAATGGTAGCACTACAGATTCTGGCTCTGTCAGTGAGGGTTCGAATCCTTCTATCTCAACTCTGCAAAAAAGCCCTTCCAGAATACTCTGGAGGGGCTTTTCTTTTAAGAATTGGCTAACCGAAATATCAGGTTGAAAAATTGAGTATAGACATATCTATAAAAAGAGGGAGTTTGGTTGATTAGCCGAGCCGATTCAAATAGTGTTATAACTATGTCTTGCCCAAATAAGCTACGGTAGAAAAGGAATGACATATTCGGTTCAGTTATTCATCAACTTAAATAGAGGCCATCTGTTGTCCAATTTCACGAATGGTGTTCATAATCTGGTCCACTCGTTGCTGTGACGGCTTTTTGATGCCATAAATGTAACGCGACAGGAGGCTTTTGTTGATTCCCATAGTGCGGGCTACTTCGGAGACATTAAGCTGTGGGAACCTATGAAATACCGCAGCAACAGGATTATCCATATTGGGTTCTGCTGTCTCAAAGAAACTACTGATGTGGATGTCTTCGTCAATGTCATCCCAGTGAAGGTCATCACCATCAAGGCCAATTTCATACTTTGCTCTTTGCTCATCAGTAGCATCGAGGAGCAAAGGGAAAGCCTCCAAAGGTCGGCTGTATGTATTGTCTTGATCGGTAAGAATGAAGATTCTGCCCTCATCAAACCATACTTTTATAATTGCTTCCATAACACTAGTTCTCGTCAAAATACTCATTCCACGCTTTTGTAAAATCATCCTTGTATTGCTTTACAGCATCCACCGCCTTCTTCAAATCAGCTGGCTTAAGGCCGTTATTCTCAATAACTTCTGCAGTTAGAATATCAATCTTGGCCTTACCGTCACCATTCTTTACATGAACATGCATTGGCAGATGTTCATCGGAATAGAAGAAGAAACGCAGTCCGAAAAGGAATAAAATTGTAGGCATAATCAATCTGTTTACCTGACAAATATAGGTATAATTTTTTATCCCTACACGATACTATTCAAAATATTGAAGCGTATTTTCATTTGTGTAACATTAATATCTTGCAAGAAACATTGCGTCACCTTTTGCCGATTCAAGTTGTCTTATATATGAATCGGTTCAAAACAACATAAGTTTAACACAGTAAACAACAATTTTATGAACTACGACATACTACTTGGTATAGCAAACACAGTAAGACCTATCTGTGCTACAAGCGTATTTGTGCTGACCGCATGGTTCGTCACCCGTGCAACCGTCAAGAAGAACGAAGGGAAAAGAGACATCATCCTCGCTGCTCTCGAGAAGAATCCCAATCTTGACGCAAATGAATTAATCAAGGGATTCCAATCGGGTTCTGCATGTCTGAAAGAGAGACTGCTCAAGAAACTCCTGTGGGGATGCATCTTCACTTTCGCAGGTTTGCTTGGTTACATCGCATTGCTGATAGTGTCAATCGTCGGAGGTGAAGGCAACAAAGACGTATATGGACCCGTAATCGTTTTTGCCGCACCTACATTGGCCGTTGGAATCTCATTCCTGCTCAACTACTCCGTAAGCAAGAAGGTCCTCTCAAAAGACATAGAGGCCGAAGAGAAGCAGCGGCTTGCGAAATAATGACAAGGGAGCAGTTCATAGAACTGGTCAAAGGTGAGCAGGATGCCCTCAGGCATTATCTGCTCGCCCTTTGTTGTGGAGACATGGCAACAGCTGATGATATCGCACAGGAGACTCTTGTCAAGGCTTATCTGTCCATCTTATCTTATTCCGGCAAGGGGAAGCTACGGTCATGGATATTTGCGATAGCACACAACACATTTCTGAATCATCAGAAAGCAATAAGGACACACGAGACTCTGGAAGAGGCAAAGACGGTCGCTGGCAACAGGGAAACGGATTATCAGTATGCCCACGACGACCTGTATCTGGCCCTGTCAACACTTCCTCCCAAAGAAAGGTCTGCGATCACACTCTTCTATTTTTCCGGCTATTCCGTGAAAGAAATAGCATCAATCTCAGGCAACACTGAGGATGCCGTAAAGAAACAACTCTCCAGAGGCAGGGACAAACTCAAAACAATACTCAAAAGATGACACCAGACAAAGATATACAGGAACTGTTTGACTCAGTGAACGTACCCTTAGCTGACGCTGATGTATTTCTTGAGACACTCAATCAGCGTCTTGAAAAGGTAGAGTACATAAAAGAGGCACAGGATATCCAGATCAAACGATACAAGGCATCAGTAATCTATTCTTTGATCGCTGGAATAATCGTTGGTGCTGGCTCAATGGTGCTGTTGCCGTCCATAAAAGCAACAGTCATTGAAAAGATGGCATCAACGCTTGCTGCAACGTCCATGATAGAAATCGACAACCCGATTGCAACTGTGAACATGGGCATTGCGCTGATTGCTGGAATCACGGCATTCCTGATAGTCTGGAATGTTCAGGGAATACGCGGCATCCTTGATAGAGATACTTCGACAGTGAAATTATAGGCACGCCAGCGCTTCACCATTTGAAACCAGCACGCAAATAGAAATAAAGCAGTCCCTGATAACGCATTTTGTTTGCCGGGCCGAAGTGCATTTGGCCCAAAATATATAATACTATATGCTTGGCCTTCACGTGTGTAAAATCGGTCATTTCACACATTATTTGCCTGAGAGGTTGATTTTTACCTTATGTTTTTAGACAGACGGAAAGATTTAGCGCCAAAACAAACTATTTTTGGCTTTCCGAAATTTGGGGTTGAATTTTCACTGAAAGAAGGAGTGTTGTCAAACCCTCACATCGCAAAATTTGGTTGAAACTTATATCTTCACGTTCTGTTGAGTATCGCAATTTGAGGTTGAAAGAAATTGCAATGAAAAGAGAAGGATATAAGAAGGTCTGAGGCTTTTTGGGGGAAGATACGCTGTACATTTGTCATTCATCCAGATATGCAGATGGAAATGAAGAATCCCCGCCTTGAAAAGCATGTTGGCTTGAAACAAGATTGATTGGAAATTAACGAACTGTGTTTTGCAGCGTGAATTCAAGACAAATATGCTTATGTCCCTAACTCTATACGGACCATGACACGTTGTCTCATTCGCATTTAGTTTTCAACCTCAAATTGCGATGAACACCAGAAGAGGGAGCATGGCTTTTTCAACCAAACTCCCTCTTTTTATAGATATGTCTATACTCAATTTTTCAACCTGATATTTCGGTTAGCCCTATTTTTTCAGAAATCTGCTTGTCTGCAGCGATTTTTCTGCCTCAAACGTTGATTTTTCTCTATATTTGCGGTGGTGGAAACTGTTCAGTTTTCCGTGAGCATTCTGTTCAAATTTCGATTAGCATCTACAATCTTTTGTCTATCCGACAAAACGTTCTGGGTAGAGAAATGGAAATATTACGTCTTGCTTTGAGATTTACAGTGCGAGAGCCGCCTGATCAAGGGAGGTGCTGATTACTGAATTCAGAGAAACCCCTTTTTGCTTTGCGTATAAAGCCAGACGTCTATGTGTCTCAGGATTAATCCGGATATTCAGATTCCCACTGTAGCTTTTATGAAGAGGGAGACCTTCTTCCGTGCAATAAGCGATATAATCCTCTACAACCTCGTGGAAAGCGTTTGTAAGTTCGGTAACACTTTCACCTTCAAAATTGACCAGTCCGTCAATCCCTTCAATCTTCCCGAAAAAGACACTATCCTTTTCAGAAAAATAGACTGTTCCCATAAAGCCTTTGTAACTTAATGTATTCATATTAACTCCTTATTTTTCAATTCATCCATTACTTGTCTGAGTGCATAAGTTCTGACGATATTGCCAGGGTGCGGTTTATGCAACATGATCGGCGTTCCTGATTGGTTCTTAAAAACGACCCTGGAACCGGGTGTCTTTCCTTTATTTGAACGTTCAAACCCATAAATTGCCAATAACCGCTCCAATTCATCGAACGTAAAATCCGATGGAATTGTTTTGAATCGCTCTATTAATTTTTCCTTAGTTCCCATAATACATTGCAAATGTAACTAAAAATTAGTTGCAGGCCAAATATTCTGTAATTTTTTTCCAGTCAAGGACATATTCATCGCATCTGATGATCCGGAAAAACGTACTGACCTCATTGAGGCGCTGAGAGGTCGTCGAATGAAGAACATAACGCTTCATGTCCCCAAAGAATCCGTCTGCAAGTATCGCAGTCATCCAGTATTTAAGAAATTTCAGAACATAATCTACCCGTTACCACGTGGGTAGTTTGTGGGTTCTCTCACATTTTTATTAGCTAAATTGTGCGCTTTTGGAATTTTTTTCATATCTTGCATTGTTGAATAATTCGAAGAAGATATGATTATTACAAGAGAAATCATTACTAAACTTGAAGATTGGAAGAATCGTAAGGACCGTTCTCCTCTGATTGTGCAGGGAGCGAGGCAGATCGGTAAGTCCTGGGCGGTAACGGAATTCGGGCGTACGCACTATAAGCATACGGCCGTTTTCAATTTTGACAAGCAGGTCGAACTGAAAGACATCTTCGAAAGGACCAAGGACGTCAGACGCATCCTTGGGGAACTGGAACTATATACAGATGTTCCCCTGATGGAAAAAGAAACGTTGATATTCTTCGACGAAATCCAGGAATGCAAGGCGGCCCTGAATACGTTGAAATATTTCAAGGAAGATGCCCCTGGATATCATATCATTGCTGCCGGTTCTCTGCTCGGCGTTGCGGTAAACAAGAAAAAGGACAAGGACGGTAAGACGGAAGAAGAAAGCGACACCTTCCCGGTTGGCAAGGTCGAATTTCTGGATATGTATCCCGTAACGTTCCGGGAGTACCTCCGTATGAGCGACGAAACCCTTATGCGGCAGACGGAGGCAAGGCTCGGGATGCTCGAACCTCTTCCCGAAATTCTTTTCAACAAGCTGTCGGAACAATACCGGCGCTACCAGGTGTGCGGCGGGCTGCCGAAGCCTTGCAGCGATATGCTTGATGGTGCCGGGATGCAGCAGGTAGAAACCGACCTTGACAATCTGAGGCAGGCATATGAGTACGATTTCACGAAACACGTGGCTGCGAAGGATATTCCAAAGATAAGGGAGATATGGCGGAGCATCCCTTCACAGTTGTCCCGTGAGAACAAGAAATTCGTCTTCAAGGTTGTGAGGGAAGGTGCCAGAGCGCGTGAGTATGAGTCCGCATTGGACTGGCTCGTCCTGTCGAGAATGGTATATCGCATCTTTGTGTGCGAAAAGCCGCAGTTGCCCCTCAAACATTATGAAGATACAAATGCTTTCAAGGTATATGTGCTTGACCAGGCAATTCTACGCACCTTGTCAGAGCTGCCTCCGGAAGCCGTGATTGCCAAGGGAGACCTTCTCAAGGAGTTCAAGGGCGCGATGGCGGAGAACTTTGTCCTTGGCTCCCTTCTGGCGCAAGGATACAAGGCACCGCATTACTGGACCATATCCGGCAACAAGGCTGAAGTGGATTTCCTCATTCAAGACGGCATTGAGGTTCGCCCGATTGAGGTAAAAGCTGAAGATAATATCTCCGGACAGAGTTTCAAGGTCTACCAGGACAAGTATTCGCCGAACCTCAGGCTTCGTTTCTCGATGAAGAATCTTAAGCTTAACGGGAATATCATTAATATCCCGATTTTCCTGTGTGATTGGCTGAAAGTGATACTTGAAAGTTACAAATTTGTACAACTAAAGAAACAATACGACAATGTCCAGGCCAACCAGAGAAGAGAGCATCTACCAGGTATCAATCCATCGTAACGGAGGCTATATGTACGCATCCACCCATCCATATACAACTGACGACAATACCGTAAAGCGCCTGTACAGGTGGTTCAATATTGTGTATGACAACAACACGCGTATAATCAGCAGCTTCTCTCTCAACGACAAGAAGGTCGCGATGGCACGGCGCACCTCCGGCTTCTATGCGATAGCCACACTCGGAATGGACCTTACCGCCATCAGACCGTCCATATCCTTGCAGCCTGTAGCGGCAAGAAGCTTGGCAGCCTGCCCGGTGGCCTTATAATTCTCGGGCGTATGTTCCAGACATATCTCCCCGGACATAGGAATTGCCCTGCGGAACAATCCTTCTGAACCTTTTGCAATAAGATGACAGGACACAGAGCCGCCGCCCGCCGATTCTCCGAAGATGGTCACGTTGTCAGGGTCGCCTCCGAATGCACTGATATTCTTCTGAATCCAGCGAAGAGCCTGCTGCTGATCAAGTATTCCGAGATAAGGCGCATCGGGAAATGCTTCTCCTCCGGGAACATCCACAAAATCGATGAACCCCATAGCGTTGACTCTGTATTCAACGGAAACCAATACCAAATCAGGATACTCTGCAACAAGGTATTTTCCCTCATACAGAGGGTCAATGGTGCCGCCCCAACCATATGAACCTCCGTGGAACCAGACCATCACAGGACGACCCTTCGCCATCTGAAGGTCTTTTGTCCAGACGTTCAGGTAGAGGCAATCCTCACTTAATTCGCCGTGGCTGGCCACTTCGCCTTCATCGTACGACTGGAGTCCGGGGAAGCCGTTGACCTTGGCCTCAAAAATTTCATCAGAAACATCTACCGGCTGCGGAGCCTTCCACCTGAGTTCTCCCACAGGTGCTTTGGCGAAAGGGATACCCTTGAAGGTAAGGACACCGTTATCCTCTACATATCCCACGAACTGTCCGTTCTCGCAAACAGCTACGGGGTCACTCTGCTTCACGGAGCAGGATATTGCGGCAAAGCACAGGGCTGTGCCAGCCACCAGAATATTGATTCGTCTCATCATCGGTTTACAGTTTGAATTCGTAATGATTTTCGTATTTCTCGCGGACTGTCACCCAAAGAGTCTTGTTAGCGATGTCGTAGATACTGTTGTGAGCGGTGAACCACAGATTCAGTTCAGGTTCATATTCACCGGTCTTCTCATATACTTTATAGGCTTCAACCTCTATTGCCGGCATTTCCTGTTCCAAAACCTTTTCCTTTGTCCAGTATTCCTGGGAATGTTCGCTGAATGACGGGATGACGTCATAGTATTCCGAGCACCAGAAAGGGTCCGTTGACTCCTTGTATGCCTGTGTGTATTGCACCTTCTTCATAAGCTCCCACATTCCCTGCATCGTGTTGCTGCCATCGTAGTTCGACTTGAGGATTTCATATCTCTCAACGCCACATGCGTGTTGAGGATACTCTCCGGCAGCTTCAAACAGATGATTGTAAAAGTTGGTCATAATGTCAGTCTCGATAAACTTCACTTCCGAACCCTTTTCACCTGTGAACTCTACAATCACTGTGTTGTCTGCGTCTGCAATCATTATATGGCCATCCCACAATTCTCCCAGTTCTGCCGGGATAGGGGTGATGTTGTGATTGTTGATGAACGCTTTAGCCTCCTCCACGTTGCCGCAGTTGTCAAGAAGCGCACGGACCAGATTCATAACCATTATCTGAGGCTTGCCTGGATTGGTGTGTGAGTGCATATTCTTCTCAATGTCATACATATTAACGACATTGATATTGCACACGAGCCCGGCATCGTTTATGCCGTCCATTGTCATCCACGGGATGAAATTAATATCCTCTTCCGTGAGCCCGGACTGAACTTTCTCATTCGTAAGGTTCCGGAATACCGGATTTGCCACACCGATTGATGCGTGCTTGCGAGTCTCGGTAGCTTTGGTCCTAACTATGAATTCACATATTTCGTTTATGTTCAGGTCCAGATTCCTTCCGTAGAAGTTCCCGTTTCTGACCGCACTGCAGCCGAATGCCAAAGGACCGTCATCTGTCAGGAGTGCTGAAGGAGCCTCGGTGCCATAATCTTCGGCCTCGAATTCATAGAGATAGTCAGCAATCTTAGTCATAGACGCCTGATAAACTTTCTCTCCCTCGAACCAGGTGGAGACAACCTTTGTCTTGTGGATGTCCGTCACCGGACAATTGAACACATCCTGATCGGCAAGCACGAAGTCGGCATATTTGCCCACCTTGATGCTGCCGCGCTCGTCATCAAGGCCGAGCTGCCAAGCCCCGTTGATGGTGAGTGCCTGCAGAGCCTGCTCCAAAGTGACAAGTTCTTCCGTGTCGAAAGCCGGTGTAGGTTCTCCTGTGTACGGGTAAATCATCTGGCCGGTGACGGCGACTTCCATGATTCCGAACGGATCCTGAGGGCAGGTTCCGTTTGCAGGGTAATCGGTATGGCTGCTGACCTTGACTCCCGCATCGAAGAAAGATTTGACAGGATATCCGTGAAGGACATAATCTTCGTCTATATAGTCGGGCAATGCCGACAGGGTCAGATCATCCGTGACGTGCCAGGTAATGCCGGCCGTGCATGCGATATTGTTCTCGGCGAAGCGCTTGAAATCCTCCTTGCGGACATTGCGCAAGTGAACCAGGCAGTTGCGGTGTACTCCGTCGCCACCCTTTATGTATGCGTCAGTGGCCTCTGCGATGGCTTTGTCCCCCATAACGTGAGTATGAACGGTAAGACCTTTGGCATTGCATTCGCGTGTGACGTCGGCAAGATGGTCAACAGACCAATGGCTGTTGTAAACAACTCCGTTCTTGTACGGCTTGAACATGGAGCCGGTAGTTGATTCCACGACACCGTCCATGAACACCTTCAGGTACTGGGGGCGCACGTGAGATGTCCCGTATTTTTCATTCAGAGATGCAAGGCAGTCGATCTGATAGCTCATATCATTCTGCCAAGGCTCAACCTCATAACTCATGGAAAGAAGAAGTTTGAGTCTGCCCTCCTTGTCAAAGCGGTTTGCCACCTCGTAGAATTTGCTTGGATGATAGGAATTGGACCAGCCTTCCATATAAGACACATAACCTGTTGAAAGCAGCAGTTCCTGAGCTTTTTCAAGAGCAATGCCCGCGACTTCATCATCTATGATTTCGTCAGGGATGAGGCCGCCCATACGCATAGGATAACCCGTCACGCGTTCATCGATGAATCCCGTAGGGAATCCATTCTCATCAAGTTCAAGCACACCGCCGGGAATCTTGTTTATGAGCACGTTACCCTTGTCGTCAATGATGCCGCAGCGACGGAAACATTCCGTATTGCAGAACATATTATGCCCGCCGGAATCAAAGAGGGCGACGGACACTCCGTGCGAAACCGCATCCAATTCAGCCAAAGTGATCTTGTTCTCGGGACTGGCTATCATAATGGAGTAGAAATCCCAACCGAAACCCATCAGACAATGTTTTCCGGAATTGACGGCTTCAAGAGTCGCGGCATCGACTTTTTTCAGAATCTCAGCCTTGCCATCCTCGTGGGCGAAAAGCACCCCGCCTTTCATATTCGCGAGGCAGATGGTCATCATATAATGTGCGTGACCGTCAAAACAGCCAGGCATCACCATACCTTTGCCGGTATGGTCAATCACCTCGGTAACGCCCTCCTTGATATAGGCTTCGGCCCCGGCCTTGTCGCCCACGTAAACAAACTTGCCGTTTTTGACAGCAATGGCTTCAACTACAGGGTTGTCTTCCTCCGCCGTGCGGATGGTTCCGAAGACAACGGTGTCAGCCGCCTTGTTGCAGCCGACTGCCATAAGAATGGCGATTGCGTAAATGATTATTTTCATAATTTGTTTTTATAGTGTTCAATTTATTTCAGGTCTTTCTTCAAATCTACGACATTCAGTATTTTTTCATCCGGATATATACGACTTCCGCCCGTGGCTTTTTGACAAGACCGCAGGCGGAAATCTCGATATCTTCAAATGTTAATTCGCTGATTACAAAGCAGTTGCTTGCCACCTGACAAAGCGAAGGGAAGAACGTACTTTTATATGTCAAGCAAGTAAGCATAAAATCTTTATGAAGATACTCAAAATCAGTGGAATTCAAGCAATTATTTCTTCAGTATCCGTCAAATTTTGATCAAGACAATTAGTAGCGTATTTTGAGAACTTTATTGCCACAACCATCGAGACGGGCCGTTTATGATTGTGCTGTTTTTTTCTCTATTTCGGGAATTATTCTTACATTTGGCATAACCAAAATGTAAACCAAATGAAAAAAGCGCTTTTCACCATCTTAACCGCTATCCTCCTCTCCTTGACTGCCAATGCACAACCATACAAGAATGCGGTCGGTATATCGTTCGGTCCGAACTGGACAGGACCAGACCACAATCTCGGCGTACAATGGAACCATTTTCTGTCTGAGAAGACAAACCTTGACGTCCGCGCCCTCTATAATTTCAATTGGGGCCCCATTTTCGAGGGACTTTATGAATGGGATGTATATATTGGAGAAGGCGGGTTCCGTTTCTACGGAGGCCCCGGTGTCCACTTCGGCTTCGTCCCGAACTATAACGGCAAGGGCGACGCATGCGCCGCATTCGGCTTCACCGGAGCTGCCGGCTTTGAGTATGTATTTTCCAAGGTGCCTCTTGCCATCTCCATTGACTGGCGTCCCTACCTTACCTGGCAACCAAAACTTGACAACAAGGCGAAATTCGGCTACTCAGGCATCGATTTCGGCTTCAAATATTGTTTCTAATACCTGACGAGTAAACAAATTATCTTTCCGCAGTCCAAAAGGCAGGGAGTTTTCCTACATGAGTGGGAACCTACACAATGGCTGATTGATGCGGGGATGGCCTATTACTCCTACAATGTAAATGCATTCTCGCTTCCTTTTGCTAATATAGGGGTCCCACCAACATTTGCACCAAAAGTCACAATAAGGCTTAAACAGGCATTCTTCGTCTTCAGATAGAGTTAACGGCGTAAATGAACTAAGTTTTGCTTCATCCGTATGGACGGATGAACCTTGCGGGATTCAACCGTATTCGCGGATATTGATGCCACCCGGGGGACTGAAGGCCTCTCGCTCCCCCGAAACGGCATTACTGAGTCAAAATGTCTTTAACTGAAAAAGGTTGACTCACAAATCAAGAGTTAATCTTTATGAAAAT
>JAKSKH010000023.1 GCA_024401855.1 Bacteroidales bacterium
CTTCAAGCCCGCCGAACCGGTCTGCAGGGGCAGGCACGTGGACGGCTCGCGTCTGGGTGTGGCAAGATTGAGCAACAATCCGTATGAGAATCCTGACGGAACTCCCATAAGCATAGATACCGATTACTCGGGGAACGGGAGGTCTGCAGATTCCCCTGTAATCGGTCCTATGGAGATGGATTCAATATCGAAGGTCCCTGTCTGGCAGGTGAAATAAGTTTCTCCTTATTCCACCATGAATTCAGGCGTGCCCTCAGGATATACGAAGCAGGATTTGCTTTCGCTCCAGTAACGCAGGTCGCTCTTGCGTACGGGAACGTGGATCTCGGCGCTTCCGCCTTTGGGAACTGACACCCTGCGGAATGCCTTTAGTTCCTTGATGGGGGCTTTGCCTTCATATTCGGGAAGACGGACGAACACTTTCACCACCTGGTCGCCGTCGCGGCGCCCGGTGTTCCTGACCTTCAGGGAGACGTCATAGGTCTCGCCGCAGTCCTTGATTTCAATATTGCTGTACTTGAAGCTTGTGTAACTGAGTCCGTAGCCGAAAGGATAGAGGACATCCCCTTCAAAATACTTGTAGGTGCGTTTTGTGATGTCGTAGTCATCCATGGGCGGAAGGTCGTCGGTATCCTTGTAGAAGGTCATGGGCAGTTTTCCGGAAGGGTTGCAGTCGCCGAAAAGGATGTCGGCTATGGCCTTTCCTCCCTGCTCTCCCGGATACCATGCAAGGAGTATTGCCGGAAGGTTCTCCTGTTCCCATACAACCGATGTTGAGGCACCGACCTCAAGAACGAGGATTACGTTCTTGTTGACAGAGTACAGGTCTCTTATGAACTGAATCTGGTCGTCGGGCAGATTGAGGTCCTTCCTGTCACGTCCCTCACGCTCTATTGTCTTGTCAATTCCCATCACGGCAATCACAACGTCGCTTTCCTTTATGTTGCGGGCCATCTCGCTGCCGTAATTGTTGAAGGATGTATCATGTGGCGGCTGGGGAATACTCCATTCCAGTTTGGCTATGCAGCTCTCGCCCCCGTCGAAGTACTCGACCTTGATATTGTGCTTCGATCCGGCATCCAGATTGATCTTTGCCTCATAGGTTTTGCTTGAGTGGGATGTCCAGTCATCGATCACGAGATTGTCATCTATGAACAGACGGCATCCGTCGTCCGAAGTCAGACGGAAGACATATTCGCCGCTTGCCGGTGCAACCACTTCTCCTTCCCATCTTGATGACATGGGAGCTTCCGGGAGGAAGGGGTCCGGAGGAAGGTTGAAGGGGTCATAGAGGAGATACTTCTCGCTGCGTACGGCGGGCGTGCCCTCGAGCGAGTCTCCGTGGAAGTATTCGGCCTTGAACCCTTCTTCGGGTGTAATCAGGGAGTAATTGCTGTCAAGCGATATCCATGGAGCGGTATATACCTCGGTGCCGGGGGCAAGCTTGGACTTTATGCCTTCAAGCGGGGATATTGCCGCGTTTACGGGATTGCCGCTGTAATCGCCGAAGAGGCATTTGTCGGCGCTGAATCCGACCACTGAAATCTTCTTGATTTTCTTGGCGTTGAGGGGAAGGGCACCATTGTTCTTGAGCAGGACCATGGATTCCTGTGCTATCTTGAGGGCAAGGTCGTGGTGCTTGTCGCAGCCGACAACGTCCGGAGATATCTTGTTGTAGGGATTGCTTTCGAAAGAATCGAAGATTCCCAGTTTCATTCTGGCAGTCAGTACGCGGCCGGCGGCCCTGTCCAGGTCTTCGTCCGCTACCATCCCCATCCTGTAGGCCTGCCTGAGGGGGTAGTCAAAGACGGCATCGCCGCATTCGAGGTCAAGACCTGCCTTGATGCTGAGTGTGGCGGCCGTTTCGGGACGGGATACGAAATTATGCTCCGCAAAGATGTTGTAAACTCCTCCGCAGTCGGAAACGACGTAGCCGTCGAATCCCCAGTCTTCCCTGAGCACCTTGGTCAGAAGCCAGGGGTTGCATGACGAAGGGATGCCGTTTATTGCGTTGTATGAGGCCATGATGGATTGTGCATGGCCTTCTTTAACGCAGGCCTCGTAAGGGGCGAGGTAATATTCCCTGAGGTCCTTTTCGCTTATGGTGGATTCGGCGCTCATGCGGTTGGACTCGACGTTGTTGGCCGCGAAGTGCTTGGGCGTGGAGACAACCTTGAGATAGCGCGGGTCATCACCCTGAAGGCCCGTCACGAAAGCGACGCCCATGCGTCCCGTAAGATAGGGGTCTTCTCCATAGGTTTCGGGGGTGCGGCCCCAGCGGGGGTCGCGTGCCATGTTGACGGTGGGAGACCAGAATGTCAGGAGGTCCGAGAACTTGTCCTTCTGTTCCTTGCCCTGCTCCAGTTCGTTCCAACGACCTCTGGCCTCATCCGAAATGGCTGTTGCAACGGTATGCAGAAGTTCCGGGTCCCATGATGCCGAGAGCGCGATTGCCTGAGGGAACACGGTGAAACATCCGGGACGCACCACACCGTGCAGCGCTTCGTTTCCGTGATAGTATTTGGCAATGCCCAGACGCTCGTTTGCGGGTGAGGATGCCCTCAGCAGGTCTATCTTTTCATCGGGGGTCATCCGTGAAAGAAGATCTTTGACACGTGACTCGATGGGCGCATTTTCATTCAGGTAAAGAGGGTCGCTCGCGGTCTGCTGTCCGCGTGCATCCATGCAGATGCTTGCAGCGGCGGCAATTGCAGTAAGGAAAAACAGAATTTTTTTGTTCATATCCGGTATGTATTGATGTCTTGAGGATAAATTTACGAATGTTTGCTGAAAATAGAACTATTTTTATGAAAATGCTGAAATGAAAAGAACCGGACGGGCAAAATTAATCCGGTCAGAGACATAGTGAACAGCCTACGGCCCGTTCGAGGTCTGCAAAGAAGATGAACCTGCAGGCGCAGGCCTCGATGTAGCTCTGCATCACCTCTCTGTATTTTGCCTGTGCCGCCAGCAGTTCAAGGATGTTGTTCTCTCCCTTGAGATAGCCTTCCTTCCTGCTTCCGGCTATGCGCACGGCATCCCGGAGCAGTCCATCATCATACTGTTTCAGCACCTCGTCCGCAGCATTGAACGCCCTTGCCGCCTGAACCGTCTCTATCCTCACCCGGGCCAGTGCGGCATCGTAATACTTTCCGTCCTGGGTTATCCGGGCCTGGGCAGCCCTGACTTCCCCCTTGTTGAAAGCGGAGAACTTGAGCGGGACGGTCACTCCCACAACAAGACCGTGGTAGATGGGGGCGGGCGCTATCTCGTTCCTGACTTCGGTGTTGTACGAATATCCCAGGTTCAGCCCCATCTCGAAGGAGCGGGAGGCTTTCAGGAGCTTCAGGTTGCTTTCTGACAGTTTCCTTGAAAGCTCCGCGTATTTCAGATCCGACCTGTTCTGAACGGCCATGCATACCAGCTCATCATCTGAACGGCCGGGATATTTCACAGGCAGCGCCTCGTCTTCGATTCCGCTGACGGCGGCGCCTCCTGCCATCAGAGAAAGATTCATCAGGGCATTTGCATATTCCGCCCTCAGCGAAAGCAGGTCTCCTTTCATCGTGCGCGCCTCGAGGCTGCTCTGGCTGGCATCGGCCAGACTGATGTCGCCGGATGCCAGACGCAGGCTGTCGCTTCCGGCTATGCTGGTCATATCTTCCACGGATGCCTCCAGAACCGATACGCATTGCTTCAGCCGCCAGGCTTCGGCCCATGCGACGGATGCCTCATACTTCAAGTTTCCGAGGAAGGATGCTACGGAAGCCTCGGTAAGAGCCTCCTCGTCCATAGCGGAGTTGATTCTTGCCCTTCTTACTCCGGCAAAATCCGGATTGATGCTGAGCCCGGCCTCTACCGACTGGCCCATCTGCACAGACCAGTCCTGGTTGTTGCCGTAGTTTATGGACAGTTCGGGGTCGTTGAACACTTTTGCCGCCTGGATGTTGGCTGTGGCAATGTCTATGTTGCATTTCTCGGCCATGTACTCAAGGTTATCCCGGACAACGGCCTCCATGAAGGAGGAATATGTGAGATTCTGACCGCACAGGCAGAGGGGAATGAATGCCGCTATTATTGAACTATTTAGTTTTCTCATGTGATTTTCCGTGAATTATTGCATATTTCTCAAGCTTGTAGTACAAGGAGGGCAATATGAAAAGGGTTATGATTGTTGAGAACAGAAGCCCGTATACGATTACGGTTGCCAGCGGACGCTGCACGTCGGAACCTATGCCTGTTGCCAGGGAGGCGGGCAGCAGTCCCAGTATGGCCACCATGGCGGTCATCAGGACGGGCCTGAGGCGGTGTGAAGCTCCGCTGACAACCGCGTCGTGCAGGGGCATTCCTTTGTCCCTGAGGTGATTGATGTGGGAAATCATGATGACTCCGTTCTGGATTGTAAGTCCGAACAGGGCAATGAACCCGACGGCGGACGAGATGTTGAACGTCATGCCCCGGGCAACCAGCGCAAGCAGACCTCCCAGCAGGGCCAGGGGGAGCATGGCGATGAGCAGTCCGGCCTGACGGAATTTTCCAAAAGCGCCGAAGAGGAGAAGGAACATGAAGAGCAGGACGAAGGGAATTATTATGCACAGCCTTCTGTATGCCCGGTTCTGGTTCTCATACTGACCGTCCCATCGTAGCTGGTTCACGGAGTGGTCATATTCTATGCCCTGTTCAATCTTTTCCTGCGCTTCCTTCAGGAAGGAGGTCAGGTCGCGGCCGCGGAGGTTCAGCCTTACGGTCAGATAACGTCTGCCCATCTCCCTCATTATGGAGCTTTCCCCAAGGGATGTCTCTATTCTTGCCACCGCAGACAGGGGTATTCCCGTGCCGTAGCTCGAGGTAAGCATAAGATTTCCGATTTTCTCCGGGGTGTCGCGGGCACTCTCCTTGTAGCGGCAGGTTACATCGTAAACCTTGCTGCCCACAAATACCTGTGAGACGGCCTTCCCTCCGATGGCCACTTCAATCAGGTCGGCCACTTCCGATATGTTCAGGCCGTAGAGGGCAATCTTTGACCTGTCAACTATTATGCGCAGCTGCGGCAGGGGAGGTTCCTGGTCTATCACCACATCGGTGGCTCCTTCGATTCCGCTTACGATGGTAACGGCCCGGCGGGCCAGCTCCCTTGTCTTTTCAAGGTCCTCACCGTATATCTTGAGAGCCAGATCGGAATGGGATCCGGCCATCTGGTCCATCACCATATCTATTATGGGCTGGGAGAAACCGACCTTATACCCGGGCATGAGGGCGATGGCTTCGGACATTTCCCTTATGAGGTCTTCCTTTTTCCTGCCGTGTTTCCATTCGGAGTAGTCTTTCAGTCCCACTCCGCATTCTATGTGGGAGGGGGAGAAGGCTTCCGTGCCTTCATCGTCGCGGCCTGTCTGCGTGACAACATAGGTCACTTCCGGGAATTGCTTCAGGGTGTATCTCAGCGAATCCGCCATTCTGGAGGAGCGCTCGAGAGAAAGACCCGGAGGGGTCTGGACCTGAATCCAGATTCCTCCCTCGTCCAGCGTAGGGAGGAAGTCCTTTCCCACAATCACCGCCAGGGCAATCACTGAGCAGAGTACAACACCTATGGTCTTGAACACCACACTGGGCTTTTCCAGAAGTTTCCCTGTCAGCTCCCTGTAGCGTTCCGTCAGATTTTCCACGACTTTGTTCCGGAAAATCTTCTGCGGATGACGGTACAGTGCATAAGCCATCCCCGGAATCAGGAGAAGAGCGACCATCAGGGCCCCCAGGAGGGCATATCCAACCGTGAAGGCCATTGGGGTGAACATCTTCTTCTCTATCCTTTCGAATGTGAAAAGTGGAAGATATGCAGTTATTATGATGAGGGTGGAGAAGAAGATGGGCTTGGCAATTCCGGTGACCCTGTGCACTATGTCGTATTTGTCGAGGTCCTTGCCCGGCTCATCCTCCCTTGTCTTCAGTATCGCTTCGGTCATCACTATGGCACCGTCCACAAGAATTCCGAAATCTATGGCTCCTAGCGAAAGCAGGTTTGCCGGTATTTTCGTTATGTGCATGAGGATGAACGCTATCAGCAGGGAAAGAGGTATGGTAACGGCCACCAGCAGCGCGCTGCGGGGGTTGCCGAGGAATATTATGAGAATGGCGATTACCAGGAGCATTCCGAATATCAGCGTGTGCGCTACGGTGTGCAGAGTCGCATTCACAAGATTTGTCCTGTCCAGGAAGGGGTAAATCTGAACACCGTCCGGCAGAATCTCTCCGTTCAGTTCATCAACGGCTGAATGTATCTTCTCCAGAACCTCGGAAGGATTGTTGTATCTGAGAATCTGCACTATTCCTTCCACCCCGTCTGTATAATCGACATCGTTGTCGAGGAATCCCAGGATACCCTTTCTTTCCAGATTTCCGTATTTCAGGGTTCCGAGGTCTCCGAGGAAGATGGGGGTTCCGTTTACGTTGCGGACAACGATGTTCTCCATGTCCTTGAGGTCGGTGATGAGACCTTCAGCCCTGATTACGAAGCTCTGGTCTCCGCGTACCAGCGTGCTGCCTCCGGCGTTGGAGTTGTTCATATCGATGGCTTCCTCGACTTCCCTCAGTGAGATTCCGTACTGGCGTATTTTATCAGGGTCGATCTCTATCTGGTACTGGGTGGTGATTCCTCCGTAGTTGCTTACATCGGCAACACCGGCAATCTGCTTCAGTCTGGGGATGACAACCCATTTGTTTATATCCGTAAGTTCTCTCAGCGAGTATCCTTTCCCATTGACTATGTATCTGAACACTTCTCCCGTAGGTGAAGTGAGCGGATTCAGTTCCGGGACCGCTTCATAGGGCAGGTCAACACCATCGATGCACTCCCGGACGCGCTGCCTTGCCCAGTAGTCCTCGGTTCCGTCCTGGAACACCAGAATGATTGTGGAGATTCCGAAAGTGTTGGTGCTGCGCATCATTGAGAGTGACGGCATTCCGTTAAGGGCTCTTTCCAGAGGGACGGTTATCTGCTGCTCTATCTCTTCAGCCGCAAGTCCGGGGACCTGGGTCACAACCTGGACGGTGGTGTCTGCAATGTCTGGGTAGGCATCGAGGGGAAGCTGTTTCCAGGCGTATACGCCCAAAGCCGAAACAAGTACAAAAGCAGAGGCTATCAGCCATCTCCTTTTGAGAATCAATCCGAAGAACTTTTCCATATCAGTTGTTCAGATATAATCCTCCGTCGGTAACTACGGTTTCTCCTTCTTCAAGACCGGACAGAATGCTGACACAGTCGTTGCTTCCGCTTATCGGACCGGTGGTCACGGTTCTCCTTGTAAACGAAGACGGACCTGTCATCACATAGACGAATGACTCGCCGCCGCCCTGGAATACGGCAGTGGATGGAAGCACGATGGAAAGGGCCTCCTCGTTGAGGAACCTGACGGCAACATACATCCCGTGCTTCAGTTTTAGCCCGGGGTTGTCGCAGGAAACCACTACCTGGATGGAACGGGTGCTCTCATCCACAATCTGTCCTACGTTGAGGACGGTTCCGGCATACACGTCATCGGGGTCGGCTTCGGTAATGACCTCGGCTTTCTCCCCCTTGCTTATGTTGCTGATATATCTTTCTTTCACCGGTGCGTTTATCCAGACTTCCCTGAGGTCCGCTATGGTCACGGGGGCCTCGTCGTCAGCCTTGAGATACAGGCCCGTTATAAGTCTGTTCTCCACAATCTCTCCGCTGATGGGCGCTATGACCTTCATTGTCTCTCCGAGACTGACTTTCGAGGGGTCGGTCCCGTAAACCCGGAGAGCCGCCTCCGCAAACTCCTTGTCGTGCCGGGAATTCTCCATTTCAGTAAAGGCCTCCAGCAGTTCCCTTTCCGAAACTATTCCGTTCTCTTTCAATCCTTTCTTGCGTTCGTATTCGGTTTTCATGCGGTCATAGGTGTGAACCGCCTGAAGGTATTCCCTGCAGCTTTCGAAATAATCGGATGAGGACAGTTCAAAAAGGATGTCCCCGGCCCTGACCTTCTGACCCAGCTGGACGTGGGAGCGGATAATCCTTCCGTCAAAAGGAACGCATACCCTGGCGAAATTTCCGTTTCTTGCCTGTATGGTCCCGTAAGTGCGGAACTCTGTGGATACCGGTCTTGTTTCCGCTTCGGCAGTATGTATTCTTGATAAAATGGGTGAGTCATTGCTTACAATGACGGTGTCTCCCTCGCAGAAGACTTCTTCTGATTCGGTGTTTCCACCTTCCGAGCATGCGCACACACATAATACCGCCAACATGCCGGCTATTATAGATGATTTCATTTGTAATCGCCTGTTAGTAATGATACGTAAAAAATGTTCGCCGATTCAATCAGCAGAGAGTATCATTGCCATGAGGCGGGGCCCTGAGGGAGAATGAAAGCAGATGGGCGGACTGTACGTGGGGAACAGCCATCATCGGTTCGAAACTGCATCCGGACTCCGGTATGGGGGAGCAGGACGTCAGGGTTCCAACTCCGTCGAACACCTCGTTCGTGGTGATTTCGAGAAAATTGATCTGTCCGGTGGTGTGGCTGTGAGCCTTGTCTCCGGCCGGATGTGAGTGAACGATTTTGGTGTCCGCTATCCAGTGGGCGTGATAGAACAGATTGGTAGATGCAAAGAAAAATGCATATACCAGAAGAAGGAACAATCCCGGAGTCTGTTTCCTCAGCGCTTTCATCGAGAGTGCAAAAATAATGAAAATGATGGAAAATGTAGTAATTTTGGCTTCCATGGAACGAATCTTAGCATCTTTCGCCCTTTTTGCGGCCCTTATCTGTGCCTGCTCCGGGCCGGTAAACGTTAAAACTGAAGCGGGAACAGTACGGCTGACCTTCTATACTCCGGGGATAGTGCGGGTGGAGAAGCCTCTTGCCGGAATCGAACAGAAAAAGGACAGCTCCCTCTGTGTCGTGCTTCAGCCGGAGAAGGTCAGAAGAAGCGTTTCAAGATCGCGCGGATGCGTGACTCTGAGTACCGATTCGCTCACGGTGGATGTCTGCCTGGCAGACGGACACGTGACTTTTTTCAGGCCCGACGGCACCTGCCTGCTGGGCGAGAAGCCCGGAATCTGCAAAGGGCTTTCGCAGACATTCTCCCTGGATGACGGAGAGGCTGTCTATGGTCTGGGTCAGCACCGCTACGGCAAACTCAACTGGAGGGGGGAGAAGGTGGAAATCTTCAACAGGAATATGGATATCAGCATACCCGTCATCCATTCATCGAAGGGTTGGGGCCTCTACTGGGACAATACAGGAAAGGGGATGTTTGAGGATAATGCCGACGGAATGACCATTTCTTCAGAGGATGGCTGCAGGAAAGATTATTATTTCGTTTATGGCGGCAACGCGGACGGAGTAATCGGAGGCCTCCACCAGCTGTCCGGCTGCGCGCCAATGAATGCTCTCTGGTCTTATGGTTTCATCCAGTCTAAATGCGGATACTGGAGCTGGGAGGAAATGGCTGAGGTGGTATCCAGGTACAGATCCCTGGAAGTTCCTCTTGACGGTATAGTGCTCGATTACACTTACGTCGATTATCTGGGAGACCTGCAGTTCTGCAAGACATTCGCTGACAATCCCGGAGCGGGGGTGGATTCGCTGCATGCTCTTAATTCCCATCTTATCATGTCCCTGTGGCCGTCTTTCTACAAGAAATCCAGTTATTTCAAGGACTTTTCCGAACATATGATACCCCCTATAGGTCAGCCTGATTCTTCCGTGATAGTATATGATGCATACAGCAAGGCCGCGCGAGATCTGTACTGGAGCCATATAGAGAAGAATTTCTGGCCTTATGGAATTGACGGATGGTGGCTGGATGCGACCGAACCTGAATTCCGTTCCTACTACGTCCCCACAGACGAGGAAAACAAGTTTCCCGTGGCTCTGGGAACCTTTGGAGAAGTGCAGCTGGCCTATCCCATGTTTACATCTATGGGAATCTACGAGCACCAGAGGGCGCTGACTGACGACAAGAGGGTGTTCATCCTCACGCGTTCCGGCACCTTCGGGCAGCAGAGATATGCGGCGCAGTGCTGGTCAGGCGACACCGACGGCGAGATGCCGGAACTGCGCCGCCAGATTCCGGCCGCCCTCAACTATTTCATGAGCGGGCTCAGTTATTGGAATGGAGACATAGGCGGATTCTTCTGCGACTATCCCGGCGGAAACGCCAACCCCGAATACAGGATTGTCTATGCGCGCTGGTTCCAGTTCGCAACCTTCGAGTCCATCATGCGAGCGCACGGGATGCATACCCCGCGCGAGATTTACCAGTGGGGAAGCAGGGGCGGCATATGGTATGACAACCAGGAGAAATTCATAAACCTCAGATACCGCCTCCTGCCCTACATCTACAGCCTTGCCCACAAAGTCACAGAAGGAAGCGATGTTTTCATGAGGCCTCTTTTCATGGACTGGCCTTCCGACAGGCGTGCCTGCAACATCGAGGACGAATTCCTTTTCGGACGCTCCATTCTGGTTGCACCGGTGGCAAGCCTGGATTCTGTGAGGGAGGTATATCTGCCCGAGGGCCGCTGGGTGAACTTCTGGGACGGTGGAACCGTCAGCGGAAACTGCTCGTTCACAAAGGAATACGCCCTTGACGATATGCCCGTATATGTGCGTGGAGGAAGCATTGTCCCCATCGGTCCCAGCGTGCAGTATGCGGCGGAGAAACCCTGGGATAATCTTCAGCTTCGGATTTATACAGGGGCTGACGCCGACTTCGAACTGTACGAGGATGCCGGGGACGGTTATGCATACGAGAAGGGAGCCTTCAGCATAATTCCCATGCATTGGGATGACGCTTCCCGCACGCTTACCATAGGAGAACGGAGGGGTTTCTTTGATGAGATGCTCCCTGAGCGTGACTTCCGTATTGTGACAGTGCGTCCGGGCTGCGCCTGCGGCCTCGACAATGAGTCTTCCGATCTCACTGTTCATTATACGGGATCCCCGGTTTCCGCAGAACTCTGAGACTTTCACAGAATATACCGATAGACACATTCCAGATGCGAAAATGTGTGATGACTCAATGTTATTCCTGAATTTTTGCGATTGGCCGGAAAAAGTCTTAAGTTTGCAATGTTATTAACAATGCTGTTAAACCATTCTGTTAGCAAACAATGAAAAAGGAGAACAAGGAGTCGGAGATTCTGCAGGCGGCCGAGCGGCTGTTCGCTGAAAAGGGCTTCAAGGGCGCAACCACTACCCTGATTGCTTCCGAGGCAGGAGTGACGCACGCAATGCTTCACTATTACTTCCGGACAAAAGAGCATATTTTCCTGAAAGTGTTGGACCTTTATATGTCCGGGATCTGGAGCGAGCTCAAGAGTATCATGGTTCCGGATTTTTACGATATAGGGCTTATCAGAAAGGCCACAGAGGTGATTTTTGATTTTTTCAGCGAGCACCGCGGCCAGATGGCCCTTCTTATGGAAGTGGCAAAGGAGAGGCCCGATCTTCTGCGGGATTATGTTTCGGATTCCGGCCGTTATCTGGGCAGTGCCTTCAGCGCCCACCGCGAAAGAATAGACAGAGCCGTAAAGGAAGGGATAATCAGGGACATCACTTTCAATGACCTGTTCATGGACATCATCAGCGTATGTTCCGTCCCGTTCATTTTTGAGCCGGTCCTCTCCAATATGACAGGTATGGATGAGAACCGTAGGAAAATGTTCCTGGAAGCAAGGAAGAAAGAGGCCGTGGAACTGATTTCGGCACGGCTCAGACATGAAAAATAAATAAATAACTCATGAAAATATCAAGACTTCCGGTAATTGCCGCTTTGGCCATGCTTGTCTGTGCACAGGTGTCCGGACAGACAGACATCGAGCAGTGCATAGATCTGGCATATGACAATTATCCTCAGATCAGGGAATATGACCTGATTGACATTTCCCGCAAATACGACCTCAAGAACGCGGCTCTCGCCTGGGCGCCCCAGCTCAGCGTATCCGGAAAGGCAAGCTGGCAGTCGGCCGTCGTGGAGATGCCGTTCGACATCCCGGACTTCAAGTTCAACATTCCGCACGACCAGTACGGAATCACCGCCGATGTTACCCAGCAGATATGGGACGGAGGCGCTACCGGCGCAAAACGCAGGCTGATTGATGCAGGCGCTGACGTAAAGAACAGGCAACTTGAGGTGAATCTCTACTCCATACGCTCCAGAGTGCAGAATATATATCTTGGAATTATCCTGATAGACAAGCAGATGGAGCTTAACAAGGTGCTTCGCGACAATCTCTTGCGCAATATGGACGAAGTAAAGGCCATGGTGGAAGGAGGAGTCGCCTATGAGTCGGACATAGACCAGATAAAGGTGAGCATCCTTTCCTGCGACCAGCAGCAGGTCTCACTTGAAACGGACCGCCGTGCCTATGTGAAGATGCTCAGTCTGCTTACAGGTCAGGATATGAGCGGAATGACATTTACCGAACCGTCCGTGGATGAGGGAGGGAGCGCCTTTGCCGGAGTCTTCCGCCCGGAACTGGCATTGTACGATGCCCAGGCAAAACAGGTTCAGTTGCAGAAAGACCAGCTCAAGACTTCAATATCACCGAAGCTCAACCTGAATCTTCAGGCCGGATACGGCCGTCCCGGCCTCAATATGCTTTCCGGCAAATTCGATCCTTATTTTGTGGCGGGACTCAAACTGCAGTGGAACTTCGGTGCTCTCTATACTCTGCGAAACGACAGAAGCAAATCCGATGCGGAAGCGTCCAGGGTTGACCTCGCGCGCAAAAGTTTCCTTCTCAACACCTCGGTTGAGGCTGCACAGAAGCAGGGGGAGATTGAAAAGGCGGCAGATGTTGTTGGCCGCGACAGGGAAATCATAGAAATACGGCAAAGCATCAGGGAAACGGCCGAGCACCAGTACAAGGAAGGAGTCATAAAGATGAATGACTACCTTTCCCTGCTGGACGAGGAATTCAAGGCCCGGCTCAACTACCACATCCACAATATCCAGTATATAATGGCGGTTTATGACCTCCGCAACACATTAGGAACAGACAACAAATAAGAAAAAATATGCGTAAACTTATTTTCACAGCGTTAATCGCTTCCTTCGCGCTGGTTTCATGCAAGAAAGACATACAGTTCGATGCCTGCGGCCAGATAGATGCCGTTCAGGTTGTGGTTTCGGCGGAAAGCGCCGGAAAGATTCTCTCCCTGGACGTGGAGGAAGGTGACAAGGTATGTGAAGGCAGCATCCTCGGAGCCATAGACTCCATGCAGATTTTCCTTCAGATACAGGAACTCAGGCAGCGTACGGAAGGAGCGCAGGCAAGACTCGTCGACATCAAGCGTCAGGGACAGCCCAACCTCAATCAGCTTGCAAGCCTCGAGAATGACCTTGCAAGATACAACAAGCTCCTGCAGAATAACGCGGCCACGCAGAAACAGGTGGATGATATTCAGGACAAGATTGCAATCCTCAAGGCACAGATAGATGCTCAGAACCAGAGCTGGGAGCGGGGCAATTCCAATGTCCGTTCAGAAATCGAGGCTTACGGAATACAGCTTGCCCAGAAAGAAGACCAGCTCCGCAAATGCAGGATAACAGTTCCGGTGTCCGGCACCGTCCTTACCAAATACGCGGAGCAGGGGGAAAGCGTGGTTTCCGGGAAACCCCTCTTCAAGATTGCCGACATGGACAACATCTTCGTGCGCGCATACTTCACCACCGCGCAGCTGGCCGGAATGAAGATAGGTGATGAGCTGAGCGTCATCCCTGATGACGGCAGCGACTCCCCCGTGGAATACAAGGGCCGGCTCACCTGGATTTCCGACCAGGCTGAGTTCACTCCCAAGAATATCCAGACCCGTGACGAGCGCGCCGACATGGTCTATGCCGTGAAGGTGGCTGTCCCCAACAACGGAGAACTGCGTCTGGGAATGTATGCATACATAAGGAAGTAACCGGGGATATGCTTGATTCCACCGCAATAAAAATCGAGGGTATCTGCAAGGCATACAAAGATACGCTTGCCCTGCAGGACATAAACCTGAGCATCAGGCAGGGGGAGATTTTCGGTCTCATCGGACCCGACGGAGCCGGGAAGACCTCTCTTTTCCGCATCCTCACCACGCTTACGCTTGCAGACAAGGGCAGGGCGTCCGTGAACGGAAGGGATGTAGTGGAGGATATGGCCGACATACGCAGGACCATAGGCTATATGCCGGGGCATTTTGCCCTGTACCAGGACCTGAGCGTAGAAGAGAACCTGAATTTCTATGCTACGGTATTCGGAACCACGGTTGAGGCCAACTACGCAACCATAAAGGATATTTACTGCCAGATAGAGAAATTCAAGGACCGCAGGGCAAGGGACCTTTCCGGCGGAATGAAGCAGAAACTGGCCCTTTGCTGCGCGCTGGTGCACAAGCCGGAAGTCCTTTTCCTCGACGAACCCACGACCGGAGTGGATGCTGTCAGCCGCAGGGAATTCTGGGCCATGCTTGCCAGGATAAAGGAGTCCGGAGTCACCATCATGGTCTCCACCCCCTATATGGACGAGGCAAGACTGTGTGACCGTATAGGACTCATACTGGGCGGCAGAATCATAGACAAGGGCACACCTGAAGAAATCATTTCCCGCTATCCGGACAGGCTCTATGCGGTAAGGGATGAGAACATGTTCAGGATTCTAGCCGCGCTCCGTCCTGTTGAAGGAGTGCTGCGCTGCAGTTCTTTCGGATGCGAATGCCATCTGGCACTGGCCGAGGGAGGTCCGTCCGGGGAAGAAATCCTCTCCGTATTGTCTGCTGCCGGAATAGAAGGATGCTCAATAGAGAAAATCAGGCCCGGAATTGAAGATTGCTTCATAAGATTGTCGTAGTTATGGTGAACACAGGAGAGAAAACGGTAGTAATAAGGAATCTTGTCAAGAAGTTCGGGGATTTCACAGCCGTGGACAACATTTCTTTCGATGTTTCCAAAGGTGAGATTTTCGGGTTCCTCGGGGCCAACGGCGCCGGCAAGACGACGGCAATGAGAATATTGTGCTGTCTGAGCCATCCCACATCCGGGGAGGGCACCGTTGCCGGACTGGACATTCTGACCGAGCAGGAGAAGATAAAGAAGCGCATAGGGTACATGAGCCAGAAATTCTCCCTGTACCCCGACCTCAAGGTATGGGAGAACATAGAACTTTTCGGAGGTATATACGGCTTGACGGACAAGCAGATAGCGCAAAAGACGGAAAGCATGCTCAAGGCCCTCTCCATGGAGAACACAAGGGACATGTTCGTTCGTGACATGCCTCTGGGATGGAAGCAGAAGCTTGCATTCAGCATAGCTATGGTGCATGACCCTCAGATAGTGTTTCTGGATGAGCCCACAGGAGGGGTGGATCCGGTTACACGCCGTAATTTCTGGGAGCTCATTTACGAAGCGGCATCGAAGGGTGTGACAGTGTTCGTGACAACCCACTATATGGATGAGGCCGAGTACTGCGACAGAGTGTCCGTGATGGTGGACGGAAGGATAGAGGCCCTGGGTTCACCGGCTGAACTCAAGAAACAGTACAATGCCTCCGACATGGACGGTGTTTTTACAAAAATCGCGGGGAGGGCGGAAAGAGAATGAAAGAGGTGCTGGCATTCATCCGCAAGGAATTCAAGCATATCTTCAGGGACAAGCGTACCATTCTGATTGTCCTGGTGATGCCCGTGGTGCAGATTGTGCTTTTCGGATTCGCGATAAGCACGGAAGTGCACAACGCCGTGGTAGATGTCGTTGGAGACATGACCGACCCTTCCGTCAGAAGGATAGTGAACAGCATAGATGCAAACGAATATCTTGAGATAGGGGAGATCCTTCCTTCCGGAGCCATGGTGGAATCCCGCATACGCAAAGGTAAGGCAAAGGCCGCGGTATGTTTCGAGAAGGACTTTGACAGGCACCTCAAGGCGGATGGAAGGGCGTCTGTGGAGATAATAGGCGACGGAGCGGACCCCAATTCCGCACAGATTGTAACCAGCTACATCAAGGGAGTGATCTCTTCGGAGCAACTGTCGATAAGCAGTTCCTCAACCAGGGGAGGAGTGTCCATGCGCCCCAACGTACAGTTGATGTACAATCCGGCCATGAATTCCTCATACAACTTCGTTCCCGGAGTAATGGGACTCATTCTCATGCTCATCTGCTCCATGATGACATCCGTATCCATAGTTAAGGAGAAGGAACTCGGGACGCTGGAGCTTGTGCTGGTCTCTCCTGTCAAGCCTTTCTGGATAATACTGAGCAAGCTTACACCTTACCTGGCGCTGTCAATTATAAACCTTGCGAGCGTGCTGCTTCTGTCCAGGTTCGTCATGGATGTTCCGATGAACGGAAGCCTTGCCCTCCTGCTGCTGGTATCAATAATATTCATAGGATCCTCCCTGGGTCTCGGCCTGCTCGTTTCCGTCATCTCCTCCACCCAGCAGACTGCGATGATGCTTTGCGGAATGGGCCTGACAATGCCTACAATGATGCTTTCCGGTCTCATCTTCCCCTGCGAGAGCATGCCTGCGGCACTCCAGTTATTCTCCGATATCATTCCGGCAAAGTGGTTCATAATCATGGTCAAGAAAATAATGATCCAGGGTGTGGGCGTTTCCGCCATCGTCAAGGAGCTTAGCATACTTACCGGAATGATGGTATTCCTGCTGTGGATCAGTATCAAGAATTTCAAAACCAGATTGTAGTCTATGTGGAAGTATTTGCTGAAAAAGGAATTCAAGCAGTTTCTCAGAGACCCGGGAACCCCCGGAATGACTCTCATGTTCCCATTCCTTATCATTCTGGTGTTTCCCTTCGCATCCAATATGGAGATACGCAACATCAAGCTGGTGATGGTTGACAACGACTGCTCGGAGCAGTCCGCACTTATGATGGAGAAATGCGCGTCTTCAGGATATTTTGAGGTCAAGGATATTGTGAACTCCCCTTCGGAAGCCCAGAAGATGATGGATGACGGAAGGATAGATGCCATTCTCACTATAAACGCGGGCTTTGCCAAGTACATTGAAGGGGATGTCCCCGCTACGGACGCACTCCCCGTAGGCATCAAGGTGAACACTGTGAACGGCACGCGCGGAAGCATTGGCTCGCAGTACCTGAATGCCTGCGTGTCATCTTACGTGATGTCGGCCAAGGGAATGTCAGGAGGAACGGCCGGGCAGTCCCCGCAGATAGATGTCACTGAGACTTACAGGTACAACGAGTTCCTGGATTACAAGGAATTCATGATTCCAGCTCTCATAGTGATTGCAATAACCATGATGTGCGGATTCCTGCCGGCCCTGAACATAGTTTCCGAGAAAGAGAGAGGAACAATCGAGCAGATGAACGTGACCCCTGTGAGCAAGGCGGCCTTCATCATCTGCAAGATGGTGCCTTATGTGGTGGTGGCCTATTTCATGGTTTTCTCCTGCATGCTGCTCTCCTGGCTGGCGTTCGGGTACGGTTGTGCCGGAAGCCTTCTGGACGTGTGCATCTTCACTCTCGCCCATATAGTCGTGATGGCTTCGTTCGGACTGCTTGTGTCCAACTACAGCGAGAACGCGCAACAGGCGATGTTCGTGATCTGGTTCTTCAGCATGGCCTTCATGCTCGTGGCCGGAATATTCACGCCGCTGGAATCCATGCCGCAATGGGCAAAGATTGTAGCCTACGCGAATCCGCTGACCTATTATGCCGATGCCATGCGCGGCATCTTCCTCAAGGGAAGCACTCTGGCCGATACATGGAAGGACCTTGTGTGCCTTGTGGGGATAGGGGGAACGACCACCTTATGGGCCATCCTCAGCTATCACAAGACCAACTAGGAGGCCTTTACCATAACGAAGATATCGTCGTAGGGAGCGAGTTTGAGGCTCCTCAAGCGGCGTCCGCGCATCTTCTCCAGGGCATCCGCCTTCCTGAATCTGAGAGTCTTTCCGTTGCGCTTGAGCACAAGTGTCGAGGCGTTCCCGGAAATTTCGCGGACCTGCAGGATTACGTATCCCTTCTTTCTGGCGGGAGCCATGGAGCTTATGATTATTCCTTCGGATTCCACGCTCAGACAGGATTTCTCGGCAGGGTTGTTGTCCGGTGCCCCCTGGGGCAGCACGCGTCCGTAGGGCTGTACCCTGTCGCCCATGGCGAATTGCAGGGCCGTGGCATCTGAGTTGTCCCGGCTGGAGGTAATGCTGTAGTTCCAATGTATCTCGCCTTCCTGAGTGGCTCTGAAATTGGTTGTCCAGTAGTTGTTGAGAACCCAGGAGAACACGTGGGCCTTCTCATAGGTCTTGAGGTACTGGAATTCCCCTTCAAGAAGATTGCCGAGCTGGACAAGGGGCACTTCCTTTGAAGACAGCAGCACCTGATAGTTGTCTGAGCGCGAGGCGACGAAGTTCTGCATGGTGTTCCAACCGCTGGCGGTTCCTTCAAGCTGATTTTCTCCGGGACGCACGAATCCTCCCTGGACATCGAAGGCCAGGCGGTCCCCTACAAACGGGAACGCTACATAATATGCTGCCGGTTCGGGATTGGGAAGAGGCCTCATGGCATAGCTGAGCTCAATCCGCGGCTGGTCTTCGTAGAGCTTTATCTCGCAGCTTACACCATGCTCTGAAAGTCCGTCAGCCATGCCGCTCACAATGACGCTGCGGTAAAGGGGGCCGTTGTGCCCGGGAGTGACGGTCACTCCGCTGACGCTGCTGCGGGAGAGTCCGTGATACGTGTATCTGGACATGTTCCACCTGTCGGAGAGGGTCTCGTAAATAAGCTGGCCCGCAGCCCATCCGGAACTCGGATCAACCATCTCGCGTCCTGCGCTCTTGTCGAAGATGCTGCTTATTCCTCCCCTTTCGGAGTCTATACTTATGCGGTAATAAGCGTTTTCAAGCACGGTCAGGTCTATGTCCTGTACCGGTTCGGCTTTTTCTTCGCCCGGTACGATGCGGTATGTCCGGTAGCCGAGCGGGGGCAGATTCCTTACGAATATCCTGTAATACGCACCTTCCGTCCTTGAAGAGTACGCCTGGTAGGCCGCTTCGTCTCCGTTTTCATCAACGATGCGGTATGACGAATTCCCGGGAAGCAGTTCGTAATCCACATAAACGTCGCAGTATGCATCCCTTTTCCATGCAAGCGGGTTGAAGAAGGTGATGGTGGGAACCTCGCAGCGGTGGATAAAGGTCTGCAGCAGACCTCCGGCCGTTTCGTACAGCATTTTCGCCTTCTTCTGCGCTGTCCATGCATAGGACCCCTTGCAGGCCCATTGCAGCTCCGACTGATAGCAGCTGGGATCATCTATGGACTTGTAGAAGCCGAAGGTATGTTCATCGTAGAACAGCAGGTTGTTGTGTATGTCTTCTATTTCCGCATTCACGCCTGCGGGAAGCCTGGCGCCGAGCATCTCCGCCATTGAGAGCAGGGCCTGGTTGGAAAGCATGTCGGCCTGGGTCTTGCGGGCCTCGCCGGTTTCTCTCATTGCAGAGCCGAAGCCGTCTGTCCACCAGTCGGGGTAGGCCACCCTGTATACGGGCAGCTCGCCGGAGTACTTCGCTTCAACATTGTCTATGAATTCGTGCGCGGTGGCGGAACGGAGCTTGGGCCATTCGTGGGTCTCGTTCCACTCCTTGATGAGGTCGCATACCTTGTATGACGGGGGTGCGTTGTCGGTGAAGGTGCCCAGATACTGCATTCCTATCTCATTGAAGGGATAGCCGTTCTTTTCAAGCGATTCGAGATATTCCAGAAGATTGGGCTCGAAGGTCTGCGCGTCCTCCAGGATACCCAGCATATCCGCCTTCATGTAGTGCTCCGCGCGGAAGGCAATGAGGCTGCGGCCCGAGGGCGACTCCCACTTGAACAGGGTGGGAATGTCGAAAGGCTCAAGCGCCCGGTCCGTATGCTCTCCCATCCACAGGTAGTCCACTCCTATTTCCGGGAGGAAGTCGGCCAGACACCAGGAGATGCCGTTCACGTCGTTCTGCATTGCCCCGCGGAAGGGGATGCCCTGTTCCTTGAGCTCCTTCAGGGGCAGAAGGAAATAACGCATGGAATTCTCGTCGGAGACTTCGGCCATGTTGAAGTACATTGCCGTTACCTCTATCTGGCCGCGGGCAATGCAGTCTTTCAGACGCTTCACCTGCTTTGCGGGACGGACTTTGACGTATTCCGTCACGGCCCAGGCGGCCTCGCAGGTCCATCTGAATCTGGCGTCGTCCGGATAGTCCTTTGTAATGTCGCAGTAATCTATGGCGTAGTCTATGTAGCGCAGATGCTCTGCAAGAATTTCTGTCTGGGGCTTGGTGTAGCCTATGTCCGTATGCGTGTGCTGTACAAGATAGATTGTCCAGTTGCGCTCCGGAGCCGCAGTAAGGCTCAATGCCAGCGAGAGTGCCAGGGTGAGGGTGGATAATTTCTTCATGTGTCTTTTAAGTTTATTTCATTGTTGGCAGGAAGGTGGCTGTGAATCCGTCTCTTGAAACTTTCACGACATTTATTCCTGAGGGAAGATTGTTGAACGCGTGCGCTACCGGACCGCAGTTTATCATCTTTATTCCTCCTATTTCATTTGCTCCTCCGGTGTGAGTGTGTCCGGTGAACAGGGCTTCCACTCCGTATTTCTTGAATGCGGATATGTATTTTTCCCTCAGATGTACCGGGAAGTTTTCATAAGAGAGGGGTTCTTCCATATCCTCGCGCACGAGGGGGCAGTGGCAGAAAAGGAAGATGTGCCTGCAGTCTCCGGCCTGCTCCATCCGGGCGCAGAGCCAGTTGAACTGCTCCTCCTCGGCCTCGGCGCTCCCTTCCTTTATTCTGCAGGAGTCGAATCCTATCAGGGCACAGTCGCCTTTCCTGAAGGAGAACCTGTCGTAGCCGACGAAGTCAAGATACCCGGCGAGCTTTTCTGCATTGAAGCCGGGGATGTCGTGGTTGCCCGGTGTGATGAACACGGGGATGCCGGGGTCTATCCGGGCCATGCCGCTTTCATAGATGGCGCGCTGCGCGGCATCGAGGTAATTGTGGAGCAGGTCCCCCGTTACTATTACAAAGGCCGGACGTATCGCATTTATGCTGTCGACGGCCGCGTTGAGCAGGGCCTCCGATACGCAGAAGCGCTCGCTGTCGTCCATGAAACCTATCTGGGGGTCGCTTATCTGCACGAAGGTCATCTCTCCGCTGTAATGTCTGTTGCCGGTGACGGAAGCTATAGCGCGGCGGTAGGTGTCGTTGTAGCCGTTGCGCAAGGGGCTTGCCCCGCGTCCTCCGGGCGATACAAGGAATTGTCCGTCCTTTTCCGGCTTGAGAGCCATGTCGTTGTACATCACTACCAGATGGATGCCGAGTTCCTTCCATCTGGAGAGCATCTCGGCGGCGCATTCCTCGCTGAAGGACGTGAGGTATTTCCGGGCCGCCCTGCTTCCCATTGCGGCCGCTTTGGAATCGACCTCTCCCTGCATCGCTATATATTTGTCCTGAAGCTCGTCCCTGAGTTCCTTAAGCTTTGGATAGAACAGGGAGTATCTCTGATATACCATGTTGGACACCCAGTTGCACACCCAGAAGGCGGAATCCCAGGAGAAGTCTACGTCAGAGGCGGCGGGGTCGTTGTAGCATTCGGGCGATTTCTCGGCGCAGCAGTAAACGGGAGTGTAGGTGACCATGCCGGCGTCATCGTTCCCGTACCACAGAACTCCTCCCACGGCGTCGGGCAGATTTCCACGCATCTGGCAGACCCGGGTGCAGGCGGACTGCTGCGTCGCTATCGGGCGTTCGAAGAAATAAGTCATTCCGTCTATTGAATATTCCTGGGGGCGCGGACGGTAGGGTGAGTTCCAGGGGCCTCCGGCAATATCCACGGTCATGTCCAGCGGTGTGCCTTCGTAATGGTCGCGCATCATGTCCATAACGTCCTTGAGAGCAAGCTTTCTGTCCGGTTTTATGTAGAGCGGCATTTCTTCGGAGCTGCCGATGTGGAAGCCGTCAACGGTTTCGAGGTACTTCCCGAAATCGGAGGAGAAGCGGTTGAAAATGCTCCATACCCTCGCCTCGCAGGCTCTCTGCATATGGAAATCCGTGGGACTGTATGCCTTGGAGAAGTCGAAGTCGGCATCGTCCCCGCTGAAATAGCCTTTTCTGCGCGCGTAGCTTATCACATCGCTTGAAAAAACAACGTTTTCAGGGTCGTCCTGGGCGAAGGTGTGGATGCGGCTCTGGTTGGCATGGGCGCAGATGCAGTCGTCGGGAATGCGTACCGCAACCCATACGGCCCCTTTTTCATCGGTGCCTTTTCCTATCATTTCCATTATCCACGCTTCTTCCGGATCAACTATGGAGAAGGTCTCTCCGCTGCTTGCGTATCCGTACTCTGCTACGAGTCCGGTCATTGTCCTGATGGCTTCCCTCGCATCTGCCGATCTTTGAAGGGCAAGCGCCATAAGGGAGGTGTAGTGGAGAAGCCCGTCCGGGTTGGCCTGCCCCGTACGTCCGCCCCAGGTGGTTTCGGTGATGCTCAGCTGCTTCTCGTTGATTGAGCCGACCACCCTGTAAGTGAAGGGGACCTGAGGGATTTCTCCCATGTGGACAAGATTGTCATAGTCGTAAACCCGGACCTTCTCAGAGACGGAATGCCTGCCACCCGGCGTTACAGTCAGCTTGTCGCACATCCCGTAACTGTCCATGTTGTATGAAACCATTGTTGAACCGTCCGAGGATGCCTTCCTGCCGACTATGATATTCGTGCAGGCAAGAATCGGCACGCCTGACAGCATAGCCGCTATAACAATTGCAAAGTGTTTCGTTTTCATTCGAATGTGATTTTTTGTGCTTAACAAAAATAATAATTTAATTTGTATCCGATAATGAAACGTATTTGTATAATGTTGATTGTTCTGTGCATGTGTCTGACGGGCCTTGCACAGACCCGGCATGAGGTCCGTATCGGTTGGGGCGACATGCTTTTCGAGACGGCGGTTTTCTATCCGTCACAGCAGAAAACTGATTACAGCTATACCGGGCACATATTTGCAGGATATCAGTACAGCTTGAAGAGCTGGCTCAGCATCGGCGCCGAGTTTGATTACGGCAAGGTGTCCTGGATGGAGAATTCCTCTGCCGTACACTTTGATAACTTTTCTGTTATACCGGAAATAAGGTTCACTTACTTCCGGAAGGGGATAGTTACTATGTACAGCGGTCTCGGGGTCGGAATCCTGATAAATACAGGCAATGAGGTGGATTATCTGGGTAGGAATACCGCAGCCGCTCCCGAGCTTGAAATAACCGCCTACGGCATCTCGGTGGCGTATAAGAACCTTTTCGGAGCATTTGAAATCGGGGGTCTCACCTCCCTCAAGGGCAAAAATGAGATCTACATGATAGGGTCGAGGTTGTTTTCCGTTGCAATTGGCTTTAGATTATGAAACGAAACATTTTAGTTATAGCATTGGCGCTTGCTTTTCCGGCATGCAGCCATGATGTGCCCGAGGTCTTTGACCTGAATACCGGAACAAGCGCAACCAAAACAAGTTTCGAGGTTCTCAGGGAGTATGACAGCAACCTGCGTGACGAGGAAATATGGTCATCAATTGAAGAAGAGGCCAGGGCTGAAGACAGTGTTACGAAAGCCACGAGCACCAATCTGATCGGGATGTCCTCAGGATTCCTGTCCTGCCTTACGGCCGGCAGGATACATTCCGTGATAGGAACCTACGAATCAAGGGATCTTAACGGAGACCCGATAAGGGTGTCAGGAAGAATATTGTATCCGAAGCAGGGAAAGATAAAGAATATGATAATCGTATCCCATTACACCATAGGTTCCAATGCGGAGGCGCCTTCGGAGAACTTCAGTTTTGAAGGTATATATGCGGCACTGGGATATGTGGTCGTAATTGCGGACTATATAGGCTTCGGTGTTACAAAAGATATGGTTCATCCGTATCTTCAGGCAAACACTACTGCGAGGAATGTCATTGATATGGCTGTCGCCGCCCGGCCCTTCCTGAAGAACAGGGGCATCGTGCCCGAGTCGGATGAGGTTATTCTTGTGGGATATTCGCAGGGAGGGGCGACTACAATGCACGTGCAGCGCCTTCTCGAAACCGACGAGGAGTATGCCGGCACGTTCAAGATAAAGATAAACTATGCCGGGTCCGGCCCTTACGACATTGCAAGGACGTATGACTACAGCATAGAGAAAGACAAGACCGGCATCCCCTGCGCCATTCCCATGATTATCCAGGGCATGAGCATAGGTATGGAGAGACCTCTGGACATGTTCTTCTTCTTCAAGGAACCTCTTCTTACACATTACAGGGAGTGGTTGAACTCGAAGAAATATACGGTTTCGCAGATAAGCGCCCTGATTGGCACCAATTATCTTTCGGAGATTCTGACCGCCAATGCCAGGGACAAGTCCAATCCGGAAACTGCAAGATTCTATCAGGAGTTGAGGAAGAACAGCATTCCCAACAACTACTATCCCCAGGCCCCCGTCTATATGTTCCATTCGGAGGATGACCAGACCGTTCCTTTCGTGAACTCCCAGCTCATGCAGAGGCAGTACACGATATATAACGTGCATACAGGTGGAGACGTGAAGGTTGAATATGATTTCGGCCATTACGGGAACCATCAGCAGGGCGCCCTCAAGTTCATTCTTAAAGTTGCGGTAATTCTCAGCAAGTCATGATGAAGATTAACAGTATATCATTGTTGGCCGTTCTGGCTCTCGCCCTGACGGGCTGTGTCAAGGTTGTTCCACGCAGCGACCATCCTTTCAACATCACTGTAAGCAAGGTGATGTCTTATCAGGTGCATCTTGACATTGTTCCGGAGAACAATGATTTCAAGTATTATCCCGGAGTCATTACAAGGTATGATTACAGCAGATATTCATGCGCCGAGATTTTCGTGGATGCGGTGGACAAGGAACTCCGCCGTATGTATGAGATCCAGCATACAACCGTTCCCTTTGACGAACTGTTCCTTTATACCGGGGCGCAGTTTTATTCTCAGGTGAATCTTAAAGCGGATACCGAGTACTATGCGTTTGCCATCCCTTACGATGACCAGGGGAGACCGGAAGCCGTTGTTGTGACGGAGCCTTTCAAGACAGCTTCGGGGAAAAGGTCGGATATAACGTTCGGAGCTGAACTGCAGGGAAGCATGCTGACCATAATCCCGTCCAACGGTGACCAGTATTTCGTTGATTATGAGAGGAAAAAGGAGATTGACGAGTATTATTACTCCCCATATTACTACTATGAAACCATGGTTCAGCTGTATTGGGAATATGATTTCCTCGACTATTTTCTTGTGAGGGGCAAGGAGACTGAGGATATTTCCGATTATTACGACCTGACACCCGGAGACCGGTTCTATCTGGTTGCCGCCGGGTTTGAAGACGGCACCAATTCGGATGTCCAGTGTTTTCTGATTACATATAACGGAAAAGACGAACCCGGGACTGTAGAGCCGGGTCCGTCTCTTGAGAGTTATTACGAAGAGGGAGCTAATTCCTCAAAATCGTCTGTCCGTCTTTTGAATCAACCTCTATCGCGGAGTCCTTATGGATTCTGCCCTCTAAGATCTCTCTGGCGAGCTGATTCACCAGTTCTCTCTGAATAAGGCGCTTGACGGGCCTTGCTCCGTATTCGGGGTCATAGCCGTTTTCAACCATGTCGTCTTCGAACGCTCCAGTGAAGGTGAGCGAGACGTTGTCGTCCGCAAGCTTTTTCCGGAGTATGTCCATCTGGATTCTTACTATCTCCCTGATGTCGTCCCTGGTGAGGGCGTCGAATACCACAATCTCGTCTATCCTGTTGAGGAACTCGGGGCGCATCCGCATACGCAGCTGGTCTTCCTGAAGGTTGGAGGTCATTATGAGTATGGTGTTCTTGAAATCGACCGTACGTCCCTTGTTGTCGGTAAGGCGCCCGTCATCCAATACCTGAAGGAGTATGTTGAATACATCGGGGTGGGCCTTCTCTATCTCGTCCAGAAGAATGACGGAGTAGGGCTTGCGGCGTACCGCTTCAGTGAGCTGTCCGCCCTCGTCGTACCCCACGTATCCCGGAGGCGCTCCCACCAGGCGGCTTACCGTATGGCTCTCCTGATACTCGCTCATGTCTATCCTCGTCATCATCGATTCGTCATTGAAGAGGAATTCGGCAAGAGCCTTCGCGAGCTCGGTTTTCCCGACTCCCGTGGTGCCGAGGAACAGGAAAGAGCCTATGGGACGGTGTTCATTGCTGAGCCCGGCCCTGCTTCTGCGCACGGCGTCCGACACTGCTTCTATGGCTTTGTTCTGCCCTACCACACGCTTGTGGAGAGCCTCCTCCATTCTCAGGAGCTTTTCCTTCTCCCCCTCCAGCATCCTGTTCACGGGGATGCCTGTCCAGCGTGCCACCACTTCCGCTATGTCTGAAGGTGTCACGGACTCCGTGATGATGGGGTCTTTGACGGAGGCCTGCCGTTTGGTGAGCTCTTCTATGCGGGCCTGGGATTCAGCTATCTTTCCATATCTGAGTTCCGCCACCTTTCCGTAGTCTCCCTTCCGCTCGGCAATGGCGGCTTCCCTCTTGAGGTCTTCAATCTCCTGGCGCTTGTTGTTGAGCTCCGCGATGATGCCTTTTTCGGAATCCCAACGCTTCGTGAGTTCATCGCGCTGCGCTTTTGCGTCGGCGAGTTCCTTGTCCAGCTTTTCGCTTTTGAGGGACGTGCCTTCGCGCTTGATGGCCTCCTTTTCGATTTCCAGCTGGCGGATGCGGGAGTTCAGAACGTCTATGGGCTCCGGAACGGAATTCATCTCCAGCCTCAATTTGCTGGCCGCCTCATCCACGAGGTCAATTGCCTTGTCCGGAAGGAAACGGTTGTTGATGTATCTGTGGCTGAGATTGACGGCTGCAATCAGAGCGTCGTCTTCTATGCTCACACGGTGATGGTTCTCATATTTCTCCTTCAGACCGCGCAGGATGGCTATGGATTCCGCCGGACTGGGCTCGTCCACCATCACCTTCTGGAAACGGCGTTCCAGAGCTTTGTCCTGTTCGAAGTATTTCTGGTATTCGTCAAGAGTGGTGGAGCCTATGGTGCGCAGTTCTCCGCGGGCGAGGGCAGGCTTGAGTATGTTGGAGGCATCCATCGCTCCGCTGGAGCGTCCTGCTCCCACGAGGGTGTGTATTTCATCTATGAAGAGTATTATTTCTCCGTCCGACTCCACGACTTCCTTGACCACTCCCTTGAGGCGTTCCTCGAATTCTCCCTGGTATTTGGCTCCTGCGATGAGCGCTCCCATGTCCAGGGAGAAGACTTTGCGGCTCTTCAGGTTCTCGGGAACCTGGCCGTTGACTATCTTGGTGGCTATTCCCTCGGAAATGGCTGTTTTTCCCACGCCGGGTTCACCAACCAGAATGGGGTTGTTCTTGGTCCTGCGGCTCAGAATCTGGAGGACTCTTCTTATTTCCTCGTCACGGCCTATCACCGGATCGAGCTTGCCTTTGGATGCGGCCTCGTTGAGGTCGACGGCATACTTGCTTAGAAATTCGTACTTGTTTTCCATAATTTTTCATTTTCAGGCCGGGATAAAAAAACGTCCGGCATTGTCTGTCGGACGTCAATCGGTCAAATAATATTCCACTGACAAAATGTCAGCCCGCTAAAGGGAAGTCTCGAACTCCTTGAGGAAACGCATGTCGTTCTCGAAATAGTGACGGAGGTCGTTAACCCTCCACTTGAGCATGGCAATTCTTTCAAGACCCATTCCGAAGGCGAATCCGCTATATTTCTTAGAGTCTATACCGCTGGCTTCCAAGACGTTGGGGTCTACCATACCGCAGCCGAGGATTTCCAACCAACCGGTGCCCTTGCAGATGTTGCATCCCTTTCCGTGACAGATGTTGCAACTTACGTCAACTTCTGCGGAAGGCTCTGTGAAGGGGAAGTAGGATGGCCTCATGCGTATTTCGGTCTCGGGGCCGAACATCTCGCGGGCAAAAAGCAGTATTGCCTGCTTGAGGTCGGCGAAGGTCACGTTCTCATCTATGTAAAGTCCCTCCACCTGATGGAAGATGCAGTGCGCGCGGGCGCTGATGGCCTCGTTGCGGAAAACGCGGCCGGGGCAGATGACGCGGATGGGCACTTTCATGCTTTCCATAGAGCGTACCTGCACGCTGGATGTGTGGGTTCTCAGAAGAAGCGGATTGGGGTGACCCGCCGATACGAAGAAAGTATCCTGCATGTCCCTTGCCGGATGGTTGGGAGGGAAGTTCAAGGCCTCGAAGACGTGATAGTCATCCTCGACCTCGGGTCCTTCAGCCACGTCGTATCCGAATTTGCGGAAGATTTCCACAATTTCCTGGCGGACTATGGAAACGGGATGGCGGGATCCGAGCCCGAAACTGTCTCCCGGCATGGAGAGGTCCTGCCCGGGACCTTCGGAGGCGCCGTCCGATTCAACGCCGCCCTTCAGTTCCTCTATTTTTGCCTGGACCGCCTGCTTGAGTTCGTTGAGCGGACGTCCGAATTCTTTCTTGAGTTCCTTGTCAACCGTGCGGAACTCGTCGAAAAGCGCTGTCACGCTGCCTTTCTTGCCGAGGAATCTTACACGGGCATCCTCAATGTCTTTCCCTGTCTTGCATTTGAGTTCGGCCAGTTCGGCCAGAATTTTCTCTATGTCTTCGTGTTTCATATCTTATTTCCTGCTCTTTGCGGACTTTTTCTCTCTTGCCTTCTGCGCCTTGCCTGCACCTGTCTTCAGGTATTTCTCCCATTGCTCGTCGTCGAGTATGCGTCGGAACGCATTGTAGGTCTCTTCATCCCACTTGTCCATGACGCGCTCGTAAAGGTCCATGCTGTTCACTCCGGATTTCTGCATCTTCTTCACTTCCTCCACCTTGCATTCCGTGTTGTGGGTCAGGATGGAGTCTGCGTAGAATATCTGGGAATCGTCCAGCTCGAGCACTTCTTCGTATCTTTCGAGAAGCTTTTCAATGTTCTCGCGCATTTGTTTCGCTATCTCCTCCTCGCTTTGCGGCTGTTGTGCGAACGCGCAAAAAGGGAGAAGCAGTAGAACGGCTATTTGAAAAAATTTCATAGATTTGTAAAATGTTATCCCGCAAATTTAACAAATAAACATAAAATGAGAAAAATTCTGTCGATCCTCTTTGTATTGATGGTGATTTCTGTGGGTCGCGGCCATGCCTGCACCAACATAATAGTCACCAGGGGAGCCAGTGCGGACGGATCCTGCATGGTCTCCTATGCGGCGGATTCACACGTCCTGTTCGGAGAGCTTTACTATCATCCTGCCGCCGATTACAAGCCCGGAGCCATGCTCCAGGTAGTGGAGTGGGATACATACAGACCCCTCGGAGAGATACCTCAGGCAAGACACACGTTCCAGACTGTGGGCAACATGAACGAGAAGCAGCTCATTATCGGCGAGACCACCTGGGGAGGACGCTGGGAGCAGGTTGACACTAACGGAAGGATGGACTACGGCAGCCTCATATACATAACCCTGCAGCGCGCCTCAACAGCCCGTGAGGCCATTGGCACCATAGTCAGCCTGGCCAACGAATTCGGATACCCTTCCGGAGGGGAGACATTCTCCATTGCCGACAAGGACGAAGCATGGATAATGGATCTTGTTGGCAAGGGCCCGGACAACAGGGGCATAGTATGGGTCGCACGCCGCATCCCTGACGGATACATCTGCGCCCACGCCAATCAGGCCCGAATAACCCGTTTCCCTCTGGATGATCCGGAGAACACCCTTTATGCTCCGGACGTCATCAGTTTTGCGAGGGAGAAGGGATGGTTCAGCGGAGCCGATTCCGAGTTCAGCTTCCGGGATGCTTACAATCCCCTCGATTTCGGAGGCGCCAGGGGCTGCGAAGCCCGCGCCTGGTCGGCTTTCAATATTCTCTGCAGCGGACAGTTCCGCTACGAAGAAAACGGTGCGGAACTGACACGCCCCGCAAATGACTGGCTGGAATACGCCATGGGATATGACCTGAAGGGCGAGATGCCCCTTTGGGTGAAGCCTGCACAGAAAGTCAGCGTGAAGAATGTGGCCGATGTCATGCGCGACCACTATGAGGGTACTCCCATGGATATGCGTACCGACATAGGTGCCGGCGGAAATGCCTGCCCCTACCGTTGGAGACCGATGGATTTCAGCTTTGACGGAAAGGAATATGTCAACGAGCGTGCGATTGCCACGCAGCAGACAGGTTTCTGGTTTGTTGCCCAGGCCCGCGGATGGCTTCCTGACGAGGCAGGAGCCCTTCTCTGGTTCGGCTGTGACGATGCCGCCACATCTTACCTCACTCCCATATATGCCAGTACGCAGAGCGTACCCGAGTGCGTGAGGGTGGGCAACGGTGACATGCTGCATTACAGCCCCACCTCCCAGTTCTGGATAAACAACCGTATTTCCAACGCCTGCTACAAGATGTACGACAGGATGGAACCTTATGTTCGCCGTGCTGTGGATGCGTTCGAAAACGAGCAGATGTCCGTTGCCGTTCCGGAAATGGACAGGAAACTTGAAGCCCTCATTGCCCGGGGCAAGGTTTCAAAGGCGAAGGAACTTCTTACGGAATTCTCCGTTGCCACGGCTCAGAAACAGTTCGGCAACTGGGTTGATCTGGAGGAGACCCTGCTTGTGAAGTTCATTGACGGAAATGTCAAGGCCCAGAATGCGGAGGGCGGTTTCGTGCATTCGAAATATAATGCCGGCACTCCTGAAGGACTGGAACAACCCGGGTATACAGACAAGTGGAAGGAGGCTGTTGCCAGGGATCACGGAGAAATACTAATTGTTAAATGATATGAGAAAAGTTTTAAGATTTACACTTGCCCTTTGCTGCCTTACCGTTTTCCAGGCAGGATGCGGCGCGCAGGAAAAGAAGGAAATCATTTCCAATGCCTATGATGTTGTGCTTCAGCAGACCCAGGGGTCATATACCCCCGACTTCAAGGTGGACGGAAAGGATACAAAAGTACGCAACATAATCCTCATGATAGGAGACGGCATGGGACTCGGAGCCGCTGCAAATGCATATTTTGCTAACGGTAAGGAACTTACCATGATGAATCTCAAGACAAAGGGATACGTCTGCACCCAGTCCGCAAGTGATTTCATTACCGATTCAGCCGCTTCAGGCACCGCCTATGCAACGGGTCAGAAGACTACCAACGGCCATGTGGGAATGGATGTCAACCAGCAGCCTGTCAAGAATCTTCCCGAAAAACTCGCTCCCCTCGGCTATGCCTGCGGAGTGGTTTCTACCGACGACCTTCACGGAGCGACACCCGCTTCTTTCTTCGCTCATCAGAATGAGAGAGGCGCTTCTCAGGAAATATGGGAAGACCTCCCCGGATGCTTCCTCACTTTTGCATCTGCCGGAACGAAGGGTTACTTCGAGAATCTTCCTCTGTCCGACCAGGAAGCCATAAAGAAGACGTTCACCTTGGTTTACAGCCCCGATGATCCGGCGGTCAGGACCTCCAGCCGTCTGATTTATCTTCCCGAAAGCGTAAAGTATGAGGAGAGAGGCAATTACCTTCCCGCCACCACCGAGATGGCCATCAATTACCTCAGCTCGAAGAGCAAGAAGGGTTTCTTCCTTATGGTTGAGGGTGCAAGGATAGACAAGGAGGAGCATGGAAACAATGCCGCCGGAGTCGTACGCGAGACTCTTGACTTTGACAAGGCTATTGAGGCTGCAGTCAGGTTTGCCGAGAAGGACGGACACACCCTCGTTGTAATCAGCGCCGACCACGAGACAGGTACCACAGCAATACGCAATGCTGTCCTTGAGGAAAATACCGTTCAGGTTCTTTTCTCTTCAAAGGGCCACTCCGGAATAATGGTTCCTCTGTATGCCTATGGCCCCAAATCCTGGAATTTCGAGGGAATTCAGGAGAACAGTGACGTGAGCAACAAGATTTACAATATTCTCAAATAAAGTTATTGCAGAATTCTTCGAAGAGTCCGGACAACTGTTCCGGACTTTCTTTTTTTCCGTGCTTTATCCAGACGTACAGAATGCTTCCTATGACGGAGCCGAACGAGGCCTTGATGTAGTCTCCGCTCTCGGAGTCGAGCAGGTCGTATTTCCCCATTCTGCTCAAAAGGGGGTATTTTTCGAATGAGTTCTCTATTATGTGCGGCTTTCCGCTGCGGAACAGCATTTCTGCAACTTCGCTGTTAGTCATCCAGAACCTTAGAATCTGTATGAAATAGTCCTTCCTGTTGTCTTCGCGCAGGCCTGAGAGCTCTTTCATGCTTTTGCGGGCGAAGGTGTCGCAGATGTAGCTCAGAACGTCGGTTGGGGTGTCGAACAGCCGGTAGAAGGTTGCCCGGCTTACGTCTGCCGCCTTCGTTATGTCGCTTACGCTTATCTGATCGATTCTTTTCTGCTGCAGGCACTGCCTGAGGCCTTCCGATATTTTACGGACCGAAGCCTCTACCCTCTTGTCGTCTATTATCCTGTACATGCTGATAGTTTACTTTACGCACCCTTGAACCAAGACGGGGCTTGAACTGTTGCAAAGGTAGGGAGAATTTTATAGAAATGATTAAATTTGCATCCCGATTGATGACCAAACATCCAACTTATATGAAGTTTTTCCATTTGATGCCGGCTCTTGTCCTGCTTGCCGGCTGCGCGGGCCAGAAGGCCGATGCCCCGACATGGGCCGAAGAATTCAACGGAAATGAAATCGACTGGAGCGTGTGGAGCAAGATTCCCAGAGGCAATCCCGCCTGGCAGATTCATATGTCCGACTGTGAGGACTGTTTTGAACTCAGGGACGGATGTCTTGTTCTCAAGGGCATAGTCAATCCGGGCATTGAAGGTGATGATTCTCCTCTGCTCACCGGAGGTGTCTGGACTCATGGCAAGAAATCTTTCGGTTATGGAAGACTTGAAATATGTGCCAGAATAGGAGAGGCGCAGGGGGCCTGGCCGGCGCTCTGGATGATGCCTCAGGCAGGGGAACCCATGCTGGAGAATGAATACGGAGGAGAGATTGATATCTGCGAGAAACTTAATTTCGATGACATCGCATATCAGACTCTGCATACAAGATATACCCTGACTGATACCACGGGGCATGTCCACGGAGCGACAGGCCCCATCAGACGCAATGAGTTCAATGTCTATGCGGTTGAGCACTACCGCGACAGCATAAAGCTCTTCATCAATGACATCTGTACGCTCAACTACAAACGCCAGAGCGAACTGGGCCCTCTGCAGTGGTCTTTTGACAAGCAGTTCGCTCTCTATGTAGACATGCAGGTGGGCGCACCCTGGCCGGGTGAGGCGCGGCTGGAAGATCTCCCTGTGGAGATGGAAATAGATTGGATACGTTATTACGAGTTTCCTGAATAGCCTGCCGGGCGAATGACCGGAGAAAGAAATAGTGTTTTAGTTGGAAACATCTGCTGCTTCCTGGCATATTTCATTTTCGGGTTCAACATCGTTTTTTGCAAGAACATAGCCAACTGCGGACTGGTGTCTCCCATTGCTCTGTTCTGCATGAGGTCCGTGGGAGCCCTCGTCCTTTTTGAATTATGGTCCCTTGTCACAGGTAATCACGAGAAGATTGCCCGGGCGGATTTATGGAAGGTCGCCCTTGCCTCGTTCCTGGGTCTGTTCCTGACGCAGATGTCTTTCCTGAAGGCCGTAACGATGGCTACGGCGGTCGATGTCTCCATTCTCAGCATACTGAGTCCCATCATGACAATGGTAGTGGCTTCGGTCGTTCTGCGGGACCGTATCTGCCTGTCCGGGGTCTGCGGGTTGTGCATAAGCGTGGCAGGTGTGCTTTTCCTTATTTTCAATACGGTATCGGTCTCTTCCGGTGCGGAGCGGACATCCGTATCCGGTATTTTGCTGATGATACTGAACACCTTCAGTTTTGCCTGCTATGTGGGCATTTTCAAACCTCTCATCCGGAAGTACAGCGTTGTCTGCTTTATGAAATGGATGTTTCTTTTTTCCACGCTCTTCGCCCTCCCGTTCGGGCTGCGTCCCCTGATGGAAGTCGATTACGCCGCAATCCCTTCAGGAATAATGCTCCAGATACTGTATGTGGTGGTGTTCGCTACTTTTGTATCTTATTTCCTCATACCTATAGGGCAGAAGAAACTTCGGCCGGTGATTGTCTGCATGTATTCCTATGTGCAGCCCGTGATGGCAATGGCAATAAGCATTGCCGTGGGATTGGATGTGATGACCTGGGGCAAGGCGGCAGCCGCCGTCCTTGTATTTGCAGGAGTGGGAATAGTCAATTTCTCGCAGCGTCAGTTCAAATAAATCTGCTGCTGCCGCTGCGGAGCTCCGCTCATAAAAAAGAAGAGGCCGACCCTTTTAGTCGACCTCTTCTGCTTTGAGCGGAAAACGGGGCTCGGACCCGCGACCTCAACCTTGGCAAGGTTGCGCTCTACCAACTGAGCTATTTCCGCGTTCGGGACTGCAAATATACAATGAAATTTGATAATCCCAAAAAAATATTTTTATTCCGCAGATTCAGTTGAAGGAGCCTCCTGCTGGATGGGCGCTGTGGGGAATGCCGGCTGAGCGTTCTCGTTGACGTTCTCAATTTTGTTGGTTACGTCCACGTCCGCACCGTTGGTTCCTGTTGTGAATGATGCGATTACTGAAAGTACGATGATGAATGCAACGAGACCCCAGGTAATCTTCTCAAGGATGTCGGCTGTCTGACGTACGCCGAATGTCTGGTTTCCGGCAACGAAGTTGCTTGCCAGACCTTCTCCTTTACCGTTCTGAAGCAATACCACAACGATGAGAAGTATTGCGGCTATGATGATGAGAACGGTCAAAATTGTAAATACTGCGTTCATTTTATTCTTTGTTTTTATTTATTTCGTCAATAAGGGATGCAAAGTAAATACTTTTTTCCGGATATCGCAAAATTAGTTTGGAATAAATCTCTGCCGCCTTGTCCGGATAGCCCTGTTCAATGTAAATTTGAGCCAGAGTTTCAGTGCAGAAATCCGTTTCCTGTTCATCTGCAATGTCTTTGGTGAAGGAATCGTCCATGTCTGCACGGGCCTTGGCGGCAAATCTGGAGAAGATTCCGTCTTCGGAAGTCCTCACATTTTCGTATTGGGACTTTGAGAAATAGTCCCCTCCCACCACGTACACCTTTTTCTCAGTGGCCGCTTGTGGAGCTATCATGGCATCGGCTATCCTGTGGGCGTCTTTGTCGGAATAATCAGGTCTGGAATCCGATTTGAGCATCCTGTGCAGTATTTTCCTTGAGCCTATGTACAGAGCGGCCTGTGCAATCTGGCTGTCGGACAGGGCATCCATGGAGTGCATCCTTGAGCAGAGTTCCATTCTTGCGGCTCCATACCACGGGTACATTCCCACCACTCCGGAGAGTTCTTCGAAGTTCAGTTTGTGTATGTCTATCGTTCCGTTTACCATTGCGCTACGGTTGCGTTGAATATGTCTTCAACTATTTTGTCTACGATTTCCGTACACAGGCTGGATTGTACCGATTCCAGGGATTGCATGGAGTCGTAGTCTGCATACGCGCTGAAGGATTTGTTCTCGAAATTGTCTTCCGGATGCTTCCTGTTCTCGAAATTCACGGTCACGGAAACCGTGAGCCTGTTCTGCGCCGCCACTTCCTGGGCGGTTATGGCAGTTGCAGTTACGTCGTAGCCTGTGATTGCACCGGATATTTCAAGGTCTCCGTCCATCTCCACCTGTTCCAACCGTGTCATTCTCCTGAACTGGCTTCTGATCGCTTCTGTTATTTCGTTGCTGAGCGAGGGGTTGACCTTGAGGGCCTTGTACTCGAAGAAATCTATGGTTACGGTGTTCACGTCGGGCTGTATGGACGTTCCCGTAAAGGAGTAGATCCCACAGGAGCAAAGGCTCAGGATACATATTACGGCTGTTGACAGGATTCTTTTCATCTGCTTGTCTTTCTTTTAGCCAGTTTGCGGTAAATCGTGCGTTCGGATATTCCAAGTTCGGCCGCGGCCTCCTTGACGTTCCCGTTGTGCTTCGCAAGACATCTGTCGATGAGGTCATCCCCCATCCTCTTCATTGAAAGCGATTCGGGCTCCTCGGGCTGGTCGCCGTTCTGCTCCTCCGGCTCCGGTGCCGCGTATTCCATTATGCGCGGACTTCCTCCCCCTCCTTCGACTATGCCTTTCAGCCTGTCAACCTCCTGCTTGAGGTCAAGGAGGGCCTTGATGATCATCTGCTTGTCGTTATCGCTCATGGAACCGCCTGAGTTCTGAGTCGCCACCGCCGGAATGAGGGAGTCCTTTTCCTGCGGGATGTATTTCATCAGGGTGCTGACGCCTATCTCCACGGTCTGGGACAACTGGCTCAGAGGCTTTGACTCCACGCCGGTCAGGGCTTCGGCGACGTTCTTCAACTGCCTGATGTTGCCCGGCCATCTGTATGCGGTAAGGGCTCCGATGGCTTCGTGCGAGAGTTCTACGTTGCAGAGTCTGTATTTGTCGGCGAAATCGCGGGAAAAATATCGGAAAAGGAGGAAAATGTCGCTCTTTGTGCGGTCCCTGAGTGCGGGGATGCCTATCTGGATGCCGGTGAGCCTGTAGTATAGGTCTTCGCGGAATTTGCCTGTGCTTACCGCGTAGGCAAGATTTACGTTCGTTGCCGCTATTACGCGCACGTCGGTCTTCTCGACCTTTGACGAGCCGACCTTCATGTATTCGCCGTTCTGGAGGACGCGCAGAAGAAGAGCCTGCGTTTCTTTGGGAAGCTCGCCTATTTCATCCAGGAAGAGCGTGCCTCCGTCGGCTTCCTCAAAATAACCCTTGCGTTCTCCCACAGCCCCGGTGAAGGCTCCCTTTTCGTGTCCGAAGAGCTCGGCGTTGATGGTCCCTTCCGGGATGGCTCCGCAGTTTACTGCAAGGTACTTTCCTGTGCGTCTGCGGCTTGCCTGATGTATTATCCTGGGGATGTTTTCCTTCCCGACTCCGCTCTCTCCGGTGATGAGCACGGTAAGATCCGTAGGGGCTACTGCAACGGCGGTCCCGATGGCCCGGTTGAGGTTTTCATCCTGCCCGACTATCCCGTATCTGTTTTTCAGGTCCTGAAGTTCTTTTGAATCCATAGTTTTGCAAAGTAAAGAAAAAAAATTCATATATTTGTATGATGCATAACAGGTGCTGACGTTTAATATATCACTACTAATAATAATGAAAAGGTTTTTTAATTTCATCTCCATTGCCGCAGTTGCTGTGGCCATGGTTTCCTGCGCAGGGGCAAACCAGATGAAGGTCGTTGACAACATCAAGGTTGACTGCACCCCCGAGATTCTCGCAACTCTTGGAGAGACGAATATCCCTGCGGATATCACCGTCACATATCCCAAGAACTATTTCAGCCCCAAGGCCATCCTTACCGTAACTCCGGTTCTCGTCTATGAAGGCGGAGAGCAGGAGGCCGCTCCTTTCGTATATCAGGGAGAGAAGGTGAAGGATAATTACAAGGTCGTTTCAATGGACGGCGGAACCGTAAAGGAGCATACCAATTTCACTTACGAAAAAGGAATGGAGGTTTCTCATCTCGAACTCCGCGGAAAAGTCACCTATGGCGCCAAGGTCATCGACGTCCCCGCCATTAAGGTTGCTGACGGTGTGAACACTACGTCACGTCTGGCAAAGAAATCCGGAGAGTACGGATTCAAGGCGGATGAGTATCAAGAGATCATCCACGAGACTGCAGAGGGTCAGATCCTTTATGACGTGAACTCGGCGGTTGTAAAGAAGAACCAGCTCCGTTCCGAGTCCATAGCCGCCCTCCAGGAGGCTCTCAAGGAAATATCAGAGAACGAGCGCTATACCGTAAAGGGAACAAAAGTTATCGCCTATGCTTCTCCTGAAGGAGGCCAGAAACTCAACTCAAAGCTTTCCGACAAGCGCGCCGGTACCGCACAGGACGCATGGAAGAAGATTTCCAAGGGAACAAAGAACAACTCTACGGTAGAGATTCAGAGTATCGGACAGGACTGGGAGGGATTCCAGGAGGCTGTTTCCAAGTCAAACATCTCAGACAAGGACCTCATTCTCCGCGTTCTGTCAATGTATTCCGATCCCGCAGTCCGCGAGCAGGAAATCCGGAACATGTCACAGGTATACACCGAAATCAACAAGAAGGTGTTCCCTGACCTCCGCCGTGCACGCTTCGTGACAGAGGCCGATTACAAGAACTTCACCGACGAAGAACTTGAGGAACTCGCCCAGAAGGCTATCGGAACCCTCGATGAGGAAGGCCTTCTCAGAGTTGCCACCAACAGCAAGAGCATGGACCGTAAGGCCGCTCTCTACAAGAGGGCTGCAGACGTTTTCGGCTCAGACAAGGGTAACTTCAACCTGGGTGTGATTGCTCTCAACAACGGAAAGGACGCTGAGGCCGCCTCTTACTTTGCAAAGGTGAGGAAAGTTGATGACGATGTTCTCAATGCAAAGGGAGTCTGCGAGCTCAGGAAGGGAAATCTTGACGAGGCCGCGAAATATTTCAGCAAGGCTTCAAGCAAGGAGGCAAAGGCCAACCTCGGTACTGTAAAGCTTCTCAAGGGTGACTATGCAGGCGCTGTGAAGGATCTTGCCGGAACAGGTTCATGCAATGAAGCTCTCGGTTATATCCTCAACGGTCAGAACGACAAGGCCGCTTCTGCAATTGATGGAGAATGCCCCCGCTGCAGCTACCTCAAAGCTATCGTCGCCGCCCGCAAGGGAGACAAGAACGGAGTGAAGAACGCCCTCTCAGCCGCTTCCAAGAACGATGGGTTCAAGGCAAGGGCCGCCAAGGACATCGAATTCGCCAATTTCAGATAGTTTTTGTTTATTGATTATTTATTCCTATATTTGCAGCCCCCAATTTTGGGGGCTTTTATAATTTTATTAATTAACCATTTATGCCAACAATTCAACAATTGGTTCGCAAAGGACGCGAGGTTACTGAAATAAAGAGTAAGTCTCGTGCGTTGGATGCATGTCCTCAGAAGCGTGGCGTATGCTTGCGTGTGTACACAACCACACCTAAGAAACCTAACTCAGCTATGCGTAAGGTTGCCCGTGTACGTCTTTCAAATGCTAAAGAGGTTAATGCCTACATTCCTGGAGAGGGTCACAACCTGCAGGAGCACTCAATCGTGCTTGTCCGCGGTGGTCGTGTAAAGGACCTTCCGGGTGTACGTTACCACA
>JAKSKH010000024.1 GCA_024401855.1 Bacteroidales bacterium
ATTGCCACTTTAGCTCAGTCGGTAGAGCATCGCATTCGTAACGCGAAGGTCGACAGTCCGAGCCTGTCAAGTGGCTCATGAGGATGATTCTTGAAATTCAAATGAATTTTCAGATCATCCTCTTTTTTTTTGTTTTGAAACCTCTATAAATACATAATAAAGAAACGGGACAGAAAATTATTTCTGTCCCGTTTCTGTCCCGTTTGGGGGCTAAGAAATTGCTAAAAGGTTGATTATCTAATAGTTGATTGCTTTTTGCGGAAAGACAGGGATTCGAACCCTGGAACCGCTTTGGACGGTCACACGCTTTCCAGACGTGCCTCTTCAGCCACTCGAGCATCTTTCCAATACGACTGCAAAGATATAAAAATAATTGTAATCCCAATAGGGCTGGCCTACTTTTGTTGGTTCATTCTGATTCTTGCAAGAATCTCCCAAGTACGAAGCCTGTCCTTATATAAATTGTTCTCATTGACTTTCTCTACAGGAAGAGCGGCATCTGAATTGTCATCCCATCTTCTGCAGTTATACATTACGTCATAAATTCGCCCTATGCGGTACTCCCTGCAAATGCGCAAGGCAACGGCGTAATCCTCGCCATATTTTGTTACGGGGAAATTTATACTTCTTGCAAGAGGAGTCCAGAATCCGCGGGGGGCTCCCAAACCGTTGATTCTAAGAGCATTGTTCCATCCGTTCCCATCTGTCCATTCCCTATGGTCTATCACTCCCGGAGGAAGTTCGTGCAGATTTATATCCGTCAGCCTGTAAGTCCCTATGACCATTGCGCATTTCATGGAATGGAAGGCATCTATGAATTTCTGAACGGTATCAGGACCGGAATACACATCATCAGAATCAAGTTGGAGGGCAAAACGGCCGCACTTTGGGTGATGCAGCGCGGCATTCCAGTTTCCTCCGATGGCATGGTATGAGCTGTCCTGTGCGATGTAGACAAGCTTCGGATCGTTGAAACTGCGTATCACATCCACGGTTCCGTCAGTGGAATTATCGTCAACCACTATGACGTTATATTTGTAACTGCACTTCTGAGAAAGGGCGGAACGGATGGCATCGGCTATCGTACGTACACGGTTCCTGCATGGGATAACGACGGAAGCCTCATATTCAAAATCTCCGCTGAAGAGGTCAACATCCTTGAAAACAGGGGGGAGATAAGCGCCTGTCGCCTTAAGATGTTCCGTGCACGCGGCTTCCATTTCTATCTGTACAGCCCGGTTACGGGGATTGACATAGTCAAAAAGTTTTTCACCGGACTTTCGTGTATCCTGTTCAACCTCGTAATAAAGGAATTCATTGACGTGAACAAGTGAGCCGAGCCGGGAAACCTTGAGCCTTAAGTCATATAAACCCGCATACTCGTAATCTTCGGTCATTTGAGATGCCGCTTCCCTGAGTGCGGATGTAAGATAAAGCTGCACACCTCCGAATTCGAAATCGTCTCTGAGCGAACCTGCCTGACAGTCAATTACAGGCATCGGGACAACCGTTCCGTCAACGGATGAAAAATGGTCCGAATACGCCATTGCGGCTCCTGTCTCAAGGGCAACCTGTACCAGTCTTTCCATTCCGAGGTCAACCCATTTCAATTCGGTGGGCTTGGAATAGATGAGAGTGAACAATGTTTTGCTTTCAGAGGCTATTTCCCTTATCCTTGATGAAGGCGAGTGAAGGGGTATATCATATCTTGTAATCATATCAATAGCAAATATACATAGAAATTCATATATTTGCCAGATATGAAAAGTCTGGTGGTAATACCAACATACAACGAAATTGAGAACATATCCGCGATAACACGGGCAGTACTTTCATTAAAGGAGAACTTCAACATTCTTGTAATAGATGACGGTTCCCCCGATGGAACTGCCTCTGCCGTAAAGGAAATGCAGGCGGAATTTCCGGATCGTCTCTTCCTTCTGGAACGTGAGGGTAAAATGGGACTTGGAACGGCCTATATCAGTGGATTCAAATGGGCATTGGAAAGGGATTATGACTATGTCTTCGAGATGGATGCGGACTTCTCCCACAATCCGTCCGACCTTCCCCGGCTTCTTGATGCTTGTGTTTCGGGCGGAGCCGACCTTTCGATTGGCTCAAGATATTGCGACGGGATCAACGTCGTAAACTGGCCCCTGGGCAGGATTCTCATATCATACGGGGCATCTCTATATGTAAGGGCGATGCTTGGTTTCGGAATCCATGACAGTACGGCAGGCTTTGTTTGCTGGTCACGCAAAGTACTCCAGAGAATCAATCTGGACAGCATAAGGATGAAAGGATACGGCTTCCAGATAGAAATGAAATATTCGGCCGCTCGTCTTGGATTCAATATCCGCGAGGTGCCGGTTATCTTCGTGAACAGGGCGGAAGGAGAATCAAAGATGTCCGGAAGCATTTTCGGAGAAGCATTCTGGGGAGTGATAGGTCTCAGGTTCAGGAAAATAAAATGAAAGACAATTATATAGATTACATAGCCGGGAAAATGAATCTCAGAGCCTGGCAGGTGGAGAATTGTGCGCGGATGTTTGAAGAAGGGGATACTATCCCTTTCATCAGCAGATACCGCAAGGAAAAGACCGGAGGGATGAACGATGCGGAGGTCGCAGAAGTCAGGCATTGGGTTGACGTATTCACCGAAATGGAGAAACGCAAGGATACCGTAATCCGGACTATTTCCGAAGCGGGAGCGCTCACGGAAGAGCTCGAATCCAGAATCAGGGAGTGCACCAGCTCAACTGAACTTGAAGATATCTATCTGCCTTTCAGGCCCAGAAGAAGGACCAGGGCCACAGCGGCGCGGGAACTTGGCCTGGAGCCTCTTGCTGACCTTATGTGGAATGTGCGCACGAGGGATCCTCAGTCTTCCGCAGCACAATACGTAAAAGGAAAGGTAGGAAGTGTGGAGGAGGCTCTTGCAGGAGCGAGGGACATCATCGCAGAAAGGCTGAGTGAAACATCCGCAATCCGCGAAGACATGCGCGCGATATACAGGCAGAGGCGTCTTGTATCGAGCGTGACCAAAGCGGGGAAGGATGCGCCAGAAGCAGCCAAGTACCGCTCTTATTTCGATTTTTCGATGCCCCTGAGCCGCATCCCGTCGCACAATGTCCTTGCAATGCTCCGAGCGGAAAAAGATGGATTCCTCACGGTCAGTGTTGATGCCGATGCGGAAAAGTGCGCCAACAAGATCTATTACGATTTCTGTCAGGAACACTCATACCCTTCCGGGGCTCTTTCAGACCAGATAAAGGAAGCGGTGGCGGATTCTTACAAACGGCTTCTGCATCCGTCGATATCCACTGAAATAATAAAAGAGGCAAAAGAAAAAGCCGACATAGAGTCTATCAGGGTTTTCGGGGAGAATCTGCGCCAGCTGCTTTTAGGAGCGCCGGTAGGGCAGAAGTGTACCATGGCCATAGATCCCGGATTCCGCAACGGATGCAAAATCGCCTGTCTTGATGAACAGGGGAACCTTGTATATCATACAATAATATATCCTCACCCTCCACAGAACGATAAGATCAAGGCACTTGCCGCCGTTCAGGAAATGCTTGAGAAATACCATATTCAGGCTGTGGCCATCGGGAACGGAACCGCGTCCCGTGAAACGGAAGAATTCATGAAGAAGACAAGACTGCCGGAAGGTTGCAGAATATGGACGGTCAGCGAAGACGGCGCATCGATATATTCTGCCTCGGAAGTTGCGCGAAAGGAATTCCCGGATGAGGATGTAACGGTCCGCGGAGCGGTATCAATCGGACGAAGGCTGATGGACCCCCTGGCGGAACTTGTAAAGATTGACCCCAAAAACCTTGGTGTAGGGCAGTATCAGCACGATGTCGACCAGAATCTTCTCAGGGAAAAACTTGACAACACCGTGGAATCCTGTGTAAACTCCGTAGGAGTCAATCTCAATACCGCAAGCCCTTACCTTCTGGCATACGTGGCCGGAATCGGACCCTCCCTTGCGGAAAACATCGTTGCATGGAGGGGCGGGAACGGCGGTTTCAGGAGCAGAGCGGAACTCAGACAGGTTCCTCGTCTGGGGGCGAAAGCATTCGAACAATGCGCCGGCTTTCTCAGAATAAAGGGCGGTGAGAATCCGCTTGACGATTCGGGCGTTCATCCGGAATCCTACGGAATAGTTGACAGAATGGCCTCTGACCTGAATGTAAGTGCGAGTGAACTAGTTGGCAATTCCGCCTTATGCTCCAGAATTAACGCAAAGGACTATGTATGCGACGAAGCGGGACTTCCTACCATAATTGATATAATCAAGGAACTGTCGAAACCGGGACTTGACCCCAGGGAAAGCGCAACGGAATTTTCTTTCGACACCGACATACGCTCGATAGAGGACCTAAAGAGCGGAATGGAACTTCCCGGAATTGTTACCAACATAACGAATTTCGGCGCATTTGTTGACATAGGCCTTCATGAGAACGGACTCATTCATGTTTCCCAGTTGGGGCAGAAATGTTCCGATCCTACCAAAATCCTGAAATTGCACCAGCATATACGGGTATCGGTAATCGGTGTCGATCTGGACAGGGGACGTATATCCCTCCGCCTGATAAAATAATTTGCACATTGAATAAAATTGCCTATTATTGCAGATATAATACAAAAAAACATGGCAGACGACAACAAGAAAAGACACATTGTGAGTTACGAGAACATGTCTCCTGAACTTGCTGAAGCATTTGCACAGAAATACCCTAACGGGTTCAACGACTATCTCGCAGACCTGACAAAATATACAAAACCTGACGGAACACCTTTTTATGCAGTATTGGTCGAAATACCGGATGCCATCTATCTGGTAAAGATCAAAGTTAAGATAGACGATGCCGAAGACATAGAGAAATGGCTTGAGGGAGAAGAGGAGGCGGAAAACGAGCAGGTTGCCGGAGCTGCGGGAGGAGAGGCAGGTGGAGATACGCTGCCGGACGACAATATCGCGCAGTACGGCGGTGAAGATGAACCTTCAGAAGCATAAACTTTCAGAAAGAAATAAATTATTGCTGCTCAGCCTTGCAGTCGGTATCTGTTCAGGGCTGGCGGCTGTTGTGTTGTGTAAGCTGATCAAAACCATCAAGTATCTGCTGAATGCAGGATTCGCCAGCGAATATAACATTCAGAACCTAATACTCCCAGGTGTTGGAATGATGATTTCACTTCTGCTGCTGAAGTATGTAATCAAGGACAACATCGGTCACGGAGTAACCAAGGCACTTCTTGCGGTATCACGCAACGAGTCCAAGATCAAGCCCCACAATATGTGGTCGTCCGTTCTGACATCCTCAATAACCATCGGATTCGGAGGATCGGTAGGAGCGGAGGCGCCGATAGTATATACAGGAGCGGCAATAGGTTCAAATCTCGGACGCTGGAGCGGGCTTACCTACAGAAGTATAACCATTCTGCTTGGATGCGGTGCGGCAGGTGCCGTTGCAGGAATTTTCAAGGCGCCGCTTGCAGGAGTTCTGTTTACGATAGAAATCCTCCTTTTCAACATATCCATGAGTTCTCTGCTGCCACTGCTTATTTCAACCATATCCGCAACGGCAGTGTCTTATCTTTTCCTAGGTCAGACTCCCCAGTTCGCCTGCAGTCTGACACCCTTCAGCATGGCCAACGTACCGTTCTATATACTCATGGGGTTCATACTTGGTTTCTGTTCCCTCTACTTCACAAAAACAACGCTTTGGATGGAAGACAAGATAACCGGTTTCAGGAACAAGTATCTGCGCTGGCTTTTCTGCGCAATCGGAATAGGCCTGCTTATCTTTCTCTTTCCGCCTTTGTATGGAGAAGGATACGATACACTCCAGAATCTTCTGAACGGAAACGGTACGGATATGAACCTGTTTCCGGCATTCCGGTTCAACTCACCCTGGGCTATACCTCTGCTGTTTTTTCTCGTCTTCGTTTTCAAGGTGGTTGCAATGACCCTGACAAATACGGGAGGGGGAGTGGGAGGAACTTTCGGCCCCACACTGTTTGCTGGGGCAATAATGGGATTCGTAGTGTCCAGATGCCTTAACCTCTCGGGGGCCGATGTGCCGGAACATAATTTTGTCCTGGTCGGAATGGCCGCCATGATGGCCGGTGTAATGCAGGCCCCGATGACTGCAATTTTCCTGATAGCGGAAATTTCCGGTGGCTACGAGCTGCTTATTCCTCTGATTCTTACTTCCACGATTTCTTTTGGAACAACAAGGATATTCGAAAAATATTCAATATATACAAAACGTATAGCACAGAGCGGAGACCTTCTCACACACGACAGTGACCAGGCCGTGGTAACCCTTCTTAAGACGGAATCGCTTGTCAAAAAAGACAAATACCCGTGCGTAAGGGTTGAAGACACTTTAGGGGATCTGGTAAAAGCGGTTCAGGGCAGCGATGCGGCCGTAGTGGCCGTGCTGGATGAGAATGGAATTTTCCAGGGGATGATAGACGTCGCCAATGTCCGGAGATACCTGTTCAGCACAAAACAATATAACAAACTTCATGTCTATAATTTGATGGAACAGGCCCCTGCGTACGTGCTGATAGATGAGAAGGTGGAAAGTGTGCTGAGAAAATTCGACAATACGGAAGCCTGGAGGCTGCCTGTCGTTGATTCGAACAGAAAATATCTGGGATTCATTTCAAAGTCGAGAATTCTGATGGCCTACCGCTCGGAACTAAAATCAATCTGTTCAGAGGACTGATGGAAGAAGCATATATGTTCCCAACATCCGCAAAGGAAGTCCAGAGACTCGGATGGGACTACATAGACATCATTATTTTTACGGGTGACGCATTCGTAGATCACCCCAGTTTCGGAACGGCATGCATAGGCAGATGGCTTCAGAAGCACGGATACAGAGTGGCGGTGGTACCGCAGCCGAACTGGAGGGATGACCTGCGCGACTTCAGAAAATTGGGAATGCCGAGACTGTATTTTGCAGTAAACGGTGGAGCTATGGACTCTATGGTCAACCATTACACCGCAGGAAAAAGGTTAAGGCATGATGATGCATATACTCCTGAAGGCAAGGCCGGTGCAAGACCGGACTACGCGGTGACTGTCTATACAAAGATACTCAAACAGCTATATCCTGAAATTCCGGTGGTCATAGGCGGAGTGGAAGCATCCCTGAGGCGGCTGACTCATTATGATTACTGGCAGAACAGGCTGCTGCCTTCAATCCTTGTTCAAAGCGGGGCAGACTGGCTGTGCTACGGAATGGGGGAGAAACCCATGCTCGAACTGACCCGGGCAATTGAATCGGGCAGAAACATTCACCAGATAGAGAAGATTCCGCAGCTTGCATTCCTTCGGAAAGGAAGATACAGGAAAGATCAGGCCCTGATACTTCATTCATACGAGGAATGTCTTGAGGATAAGAAATTGTTTGCCGAGAATTTCCATCTGATAGAAACTCACGCAAACATGATGCACCCGGACACCATTGTCGAAGCGGCAGGGGACGGTTATGTGCAAATCAATCCTCCTTATCCTCCATCCACAACAGAGGAGATGGATTCATTCTGGGACCTTCCCTTCACAAAACTTCCACATCCCCGTTACAAAGGCAAACGCATACCTGCCTATGACATGATAAAGGACTCGATAATTACACATCGTGGTTGTTTCGGAGGATGCAATTTCTGCACAATAGCGGCACATCAAGGCAAGTTCATACAGTCCCGTTCCGAAGAATCAATAGTCAAAGAGGCCGCGAAACTTGCTGAAATGCCCGAATTTCATGGTAACATTTCCGATCTCGGAGCCCCAACTGCAAACATGTACGGCATGCATGGAAAAGACATTTCCATCTGTGGAAAATGCAGACGCAGATCATGCCTTTATCCATCCGTATGCAAGAATCTGGACCACTCACACGAAAGAGTTCTGGGACTGTATGACAAAGTTGATGCGGTAAAGGGGATACGTCATTCGTACATCGGCAGCGGAGTGCGCTATGACCTGTTTCTTGACGAGAAAGGATTCACGGATGAAAACGGAAAGAAATATCTCAGGAGTCTGGTTCTCAGGCATACTTCCGGCCGTCTGAAGGTGGCTCCGGAACATACCGAAGACAAAGTGCTGAAATATATGGCAAAACCTTCATTCAGACTGTTTGAAAGACTGAAGACTGAATTCGCAAGGATAAACAGGGAGGAAGGCAGACACATAGAAATCGTTCCGTATTTCATTTCCTCCCACCCTGGATGCACTATGAAAGATATGGAAAGACTGGCAGGAAATCCCACGCTGAAAGGTGTCTGGATGGAACAGGTTCAGGATTTCACACCAACTCCGATGACCACATCTTCTGTAATGTTCTATACGGGAATCGACCCCAGAACCATGGAACCTGTCTTTGTTGAACGCGATCCGGAAAGGAAAAGAATGCAGAAATCAAGGTTCTTCAGAAAGTAAGACCGAAGGGGGTACTATCCCAGAAGAACGAAAACACAGGGACGCTTCCCAATGGAAAATCCCTGACAGTGCCTCCATTCCCCGACTGTGAGAGTGCGGATGAACTGAGTTTCCAATGTTATGTCAGCGGCGACACACACGCGTGTGGAAGGAGAAAGATATGTAATCATATCGTCAAACAGAGAATCGTTACGATACGGCGTCTCTATAATAATCTGTGACTGGTTGCGCGACATTGAAAGTTTCTCGATATTCTTGAGTGCGCAGCGGCGCTCGTCAGTCTTAACGGGAATGTATCCGCAAAAGGCGAAAGACTGACCGTTCAGGCCGGAAGCCATCAGGGCAAGCATAAGTGAGGACGGTCCGACGAAAGGCAGGACCTTGATTCCGCGTTTATGGCATAAGGCAACAAGCGCGGCTCCCGGATCGGCTACAGCGGGAAGGCCTGCATCTGTTATCAAACCCACATCACCTTTGTCAAACAGTTCAAGAAGAGACTGTATTTCCTCCTGTGTGCTGTGTTCATTGAGGGTATGGAATTCCAGTTCATCCATATGGCCTTTCAGACCATACTTCGAGAGGAAACGTCTTGCCGTCCGTATATCTTCGGCGATATAACATTTCAAGCTGCACGCAACGGACAGCACATTCATGGGAATGACATCGGTAGGGTCATTATCTCCCAGTGGAGAGGGTATCAGATGGAGTTTTCCTATGCTCATCGTTTATCTTGATAATTACATTGCCTTCTTTGGGGCGTTGGAATGAGAATTCCTTCTGATAACTGAAACCAAGGCCGTTGCGCTGGGAGTTATCGAGGAAATTGGTATAGTCATCCGCCGAATGTGAAAACAGACTGAGTCTGAAACGGCCGGGCTTGTCCAATTTGACTTCTATGTCGAGGTTCCCGACCATTTCGCCTGTAGGTTTGCTGGTGGTCTTGTACTTCCTGTTACCGAAACTGCCGTTGACAAGTACTCTGTTATTGAAAAGCTGGGTCGAAACCGCGATGTCGAAAATATTGGCTCCGCCCTGTACACCCTGATAATCAAAACCGAAGTCCAAAGGAATATCCAACCTCTGCAATATGGAGTTCAACTGGTTGGACATGATTTCACTTACATTTGAGAACAGAACGCTCTGCCCATTGAACACGCCGGATGTTTCACTAGGCACAAAACTGCCTACAAGCAGGAGGGCCATAAACTGTTTCTGTATCTTGTCCTCTGTATTCAGAGCGCTTTCCACCTGGGATTTGGTCGTGGGATCAAGATCAGGAATATTTATGCTGAATGAGAGATTGGGGTTGCTGAGCCTGTTGCTGATGTTGATTCCGCATTCCACAAGCCTGCGGCTTGAAACGGTGGTTGAATCGGTGATGAGGGAATTCAATGAAGCCTTGATCCTGTGTTTTGCCTTGATATCTATCTGACTGTCCATCAGGTTACCGCCGAAAGTGACTGAACTTCCGTCCTGTATTTCGAACTCTTTGGACAGTATGCCCGGAAGGACGAAATTATAGCTTCCCTCTCTTATATTGTAACTTCCTCCAAGATCAAACAAAGCTTTTGAAGGTCTGATGTCCACGCTGATGCTTCCATCGCCGCCGAAGGAGATGACATTGCCGGACGCCTTGTCCATTTCAATATATGCCTTAAGACCGGGATCCAGGGTCAGAGTTGCCCTTGTATGCATATCGCCCTTTCCCTTCGGGGAATTGCGGTTCAAGTTTGAAAGCATAAGCTCATAAGGGTCGACATTATCGTCAACAGGCTGACAGAATGTAAGAAGGTCGCTCTTGTTGTTCGAAAGACTCCCGGAAAGCGGAATGTGAATTTCTCCGGATCCTGAGGTAACGAGGTTACCTTCAAGAAAAAGGGAGGACAGGGGACCGCTGACCTTGGCGGATCCGTTTACCGACATCCGTCCGTAAGGAGATTCTTCGCCCTTCTCCGGTGAATTGAAAACAAGGAGATTGTCGCAGACAAGAGAGGCATTGAGGTTGAGATCCTTCAGATTATTATATTTAATGGAGCCGGAAAGGACAGCTGTGCCGTTTTCACAGTCGGAAATATTAAGAGCGTCAAAATTTATTCCCTCGTTGTTGACCGTAAAAGGTCCGTCAAACACATATGGGACATCGGTATAGGCAACCCGTGTAAGAAGATTGGAAAAACGGGTGTCGTGTCCGCTGATATTCAGTTTGTCAACAGAGCCTTTTATTGAAACATTTCCGCTAAGCGTCCCGTTCATGTCGCTGAAAACGCTGCTCAGGAAGGGAGCAAGCGGACTGACAGAAAAATCATCAAACCTTACAGAGCCGTCTATCCCTTTTCCTTCCGGCTTTATGTTGCATTTTGCAAAAAGAGCGTTCCTGTTACCGTAATTGTTCCTGAGATAAGCGGTAAGGCTTCCGGAATCGTCGTCCCACATGCTTGAAATGCGGAAATTGCCGGCATCTCGTCCTCCTATGTTGAGAGAATCGATTTTCATGTTCATCAGCATTCCAAGTTTACCTTTGACAGGCGATGACAGAAAAGCTTTGCCGGAAGCAGTTCCTTTTATTCCAATTTCCTTATCGGCAAATTCATCGATAAGGTCAAGATTCAAATTGTCGAGGGAAAGGGCCAGAGTATCGGCTTTGTCGGCTGATATTCCACCGAGCAGGTACAGGCCCTGATCTCCATTCAGTATGGAGAACTCCCTGACTTTAACGTCCCTTCCCCTGAGAGTAATACCGGAACCGTCAATTTTCCATGAATCGTCCCCGGCCGTGAAATAGGAATTCACGGGAGTAAAAGACACAATGAGACTGTCGGCAGAATCGCGGATAAGATCTGCATTGATGCATATGTTACCTGTATTATCCGTTCCTGAAATTCCGGTATAATTGAATCCGAGGGTCGCCCCGTTGTTTTTGGCAAAAAAGGAAAGAGCGGGAGATTGAAGGAGGAAATTATTCAGTTGAAGGTTGTCCCCCTGCATATAGGCATTCAGACTTCCGTCAAGATTATCAGCGTCCAGCCTGGCATTTTTAATGAAGCTTGTACCGAACGCCAGGCGTGGAGACTGAAGGGTCGCCGTAAGTTCACTCCTGTCATTTACAAGCAGTCTGAAGTCTGTGTTGTCGGCAATGTACAGACCGGGAACAATGTATGAAAGTAAATCTATTGAATTGTGGAATCTGACATCAAGATCGTAGGTGCCGGAAGATTTGCCTAAGGAATTGCCGGCACCGTACAGGGCGGGAATCTCCCTATTTACGGAGATGTTCTTCAAATCGGGAAGAAGGTTTTCGATTATTCCATCAACGCGCATGTCGGCATCGACGAAAGAGGAGGAGAGTTTAAGATATTGCAGATTTCCCTCCGGCTGGGCGATTATGGACAGCTGACCGAGGTCCGATGTTCCGTCTGAATTGCTCAGATGAATGTCGGAAAGGGAAAATTCACCGAAATAGCAGTCATCGACTTCCGTAATGTCTGAATATATGTCAAAAGCAACGGAAGAGGGGTTGGGACGTCTGTCTATCATCAGTTTACCCAAATCGGCTTTAGAAAGTTCTCCTTTAAGCTTATATCTGGAAACACCGTTATGAGCCTTAAGGTCAAAGGAAGTCTTCAGATTGAGTTTCAAATTGGGATCATTGCTTTTCAATCCGGCCTTCACTGAATTTCCAGAAAGGGAAGCGGAACAGAAAATATTTGAAAAATCATATCCATTTGCAGTGAAAGAATTTATGCGGAGAGAATCAACGGATATTTCAGGTTCCTGACATAATTTGCCACGGAATGAACCGGAGGCATCGAGTTTGCCCAGAAGCGGGCTTCCGGAAATAATACCGAGATTCAGACTGTTGGAAATGAAACTGCCTTTGAAGTCCGGATCCCCGTCGCCGGATAAAAGATCGATGACATCCGCCTCTGCCTTTAACGAGCCTATCCTGGAATTCAGTCTTCCATTAAGTTTCAACCTGTTTGAAGGGCCTGCAGCCTTTCCGTCAAAGGTAAATCTGACTCCTGTTGCGTAATTTGAAAAATCTGTTCCCAAGCCCCAGGTCGCAAGGAAACGTGACAACTGCGAACTCGTGAAACAGAAATTGGAAACCCGTGCGTTCGTATTCAGTTTCCTTATATCGGGCAGGCCGGAGAATTTTGCATCGATTCTTCCGGAGACACCGCTGCTTTTCTCGGTAAAAATAAGATTCTCAACCTGGGCGTCATTGACAAATCCTTTCAGATGCCCTTCCCTGATAGCATATACACCCCTATTGCCTTGAAAACCACCGCCTGTAAAATACATAAGGGAGCGCATGGAAAGAGTTGAAGGCAGGAAAAAGGCCTCCATATGAACGTCGCTTATGTATTTCATGAAAGAATATGCATTCCGGAAAGTCTTGCAGTAAGAAGAAAGACTTATATCCGACCATGGATCAAGTATATGGATATCTTCTATAACAGCTTTGCCCATTCCGACACGGCATCTTGCCTCCAGATGGTCCAGGACGTACCCCGATTTTTCAACTGCATCGAGATGATCGCAGATTCCGTACATGATTCTGCCGGCCATTCTGACGCTGTGACATCGGATTTCATTGGAACGGACATCAAGCCTGTCATAGTTGATCCCGGCTCCCGAATACAATGACGAGTCACGGATATATGAGGTAAGGCGGAAACGGGTGTCGTGAAAACGGACTTTTCTGACAGTGAAGATTTCCGGTCCGCCAAGAGGTTCCTCCGGAGGAGGGGGAGTCCCGAGCACTCTGTTAAGGTTGTTGGTTATCTTTCGTATGCTGTCGGGTTCAGTGACGAGATGAAAGTCAAGGCCCTGGACATCAAGTCTGTTTATGTGTACTCCATGACTGCCGAAAAGACTGCGTATGGAAACGGTTGCAGAGAGCCTTTCAATACGGAGGAGTGTGTCTATATCCGAATAGGGTACGTCGTCAAGTATAAGAAAGTCCTTCACAAGGATGGAGCCGGAAGGGGATATGCTGACCTCACCTGCGGTGAACTTGCCGGCAAGAAGCGTGTCCAGCCTTTCGAGCGCCTTTCGGGAAAGCCAGCTCTGGACGGGAGGGAACTGAATGACAAGAAGTCCTGCCATGAAAATGACAAGTATCACGCCCAATATGCGCCCAATGATATGATATACCCTTTCAGACATATTGTATCCTACAAATGTAACAAAATTATTGCTAAATTTGCGGTGGTTATGGCAGACATTATTCTAGGTATAGAGTCGTCCTGCGACGACACTTCGGCGGCCGTCATAAGGGACGGTTATCTTCTTTCGAATGTGATAGCATCTCAGGACGTTCACAGAAGTTTCGGCGGCGTCGTTCCCGAACTTGCGTCCCGCGCACACGAATTGAACATTGTTCCCGTAGTGAGCGAAGCCCTTTCCAGAGCAGGGGTGAAGGCATCCGACCTTACGGCAATCGCTTTCACGCGCGGTCCGGGCCTGCTGGGTTCGCTTCTGGTAGGCACATCCTTCGCCAAGGCCATGGGACTGGCGCTGGATATCCCCATTGTCATGGTAAACCATCTTCAGGGCCACATCCTTGCCGGATTCGTGAAGCAGGAAGGTGTCCCGGTCCGCCAGCCGTCCTTTCCATACATATGTCTGCTTGTAAGCGGGGGGAACTCACAGATTGTCCGGGTTGACGACCCTCTGCATTTCGAAATACTCGGCCAGACAATAGACGATGCTGTCGGAGAGGCCTTCGACAAATGTTCCAAAATGATGGGACTCGGATATCCTGGAGGCCCTATCATCGACAAATTTGCAAAGCAGGGCGACCCTCTCCGCTTTAAATTCGCCAAGCCCAATGTACCGGGTCTCGACTACTCATTCAGCGGTATCAAGACCTCGCTGCTGTACTTTGTCCGCGATGAAATCGCAAAGGACCCGGACTTCATGGAAAAGAACAAGGAGGACATCTGTGCCTCTTTCCAGAAAGCACTGATAGATATTCTTATGGACAAACTTGTGAAGGCCGTAAAGCAGACCGGTATAAGGGAAGTGGCCATAGGAGGAGGCGTTTCCGCAAACAGCGGTCTGAGGAACAGAATCTCGGAAGAAGGGAAGAAACGCGGATGGAACACATATCTGCCCGAATTCAAATTCACCACGGACAATGCGGCGATGATAGCAATAGCCGGGTACTACCATTATCTTGCCGGAGAACGCACCTCCCTCGATGTGGCGCCTGTCTCAAGAATGGCCGACTTCTGAACTGCGGGCCGCGGCTTCGGCGCAACGGATGCCGTCCATGGCGCTTGACACGATGCCTCCGGAATATCCCGCACCTTCTCCACAAGGGTAAATACCTTTCATCGAAACATATTCAAGAGTTTCCGGATCCCTCGGGATACGCACGGGCGATGAGGTACGCGATTCGACTCCGAGAAGAAGCGCGGCATTCGTATAATAGTTTCTCATCCTGACGCGGGGAAAGGCCTTGCGCAGACGGTCTGCAACAATGGGAGGAAGAAGTTCATGCAGGGGAGCATTCACCGTTCCGGGAGCATAGGTTGTCTCAGGGAGCTGTTTTGACAGTTTCCCAAGACAGAAATCCTCCATCCTCTGTGCGGGAGCGGCCATTGGATTCGAAGGGAAACGGCTGGCGCTGAAGTCATACATCCTCTTCTCGACCTCATGCTGGAAATCCATCAGGCGGAACGGGCCGTCTCCCGGAACATCTTCAGGCTCAATCTGGACAACAACTCCGGCATTCGCGAATTTACCGTTGCGGTTGGAGTTCGACATCCCGTTGAGCACGATGGTTCCGGGCTCGGTGGAGGAGGGGACAAGAATACCTCCGGGGCACATGCAGAACGAGAATACCCCTCGTCCGTCAACCTGTTCCACGAAAGAATACTCCGCGGCGGGAACCCCGGGCTTCCATTGCCCGTGATACTGGCACCAGTTGATTTTTTCCTGAGGGTGCTCCACCCTCACTCCCAAGGCGAACCCCTTCGCCTCAAGCGCCCCGCCTGCATCATGAAGCATTTCATACACGTCGCGCGCGGAATGCCCGGTTGCGAGTATGACAGCCTTGCCATGGAAAACGGAGCCGTCGGCAGCGGTTACGGAACAGTCCGGACCAATTGATGTCACCCTGGTACTGAAATGATATTCCCCACCATGTTCGACTATGTGCTTGCGGATATTCTCGACTACCACGGGCAGTTTGTCGGAACCGATATGCGGATGCGCGTCTATAAGGATGTCGGGACTTGCACCGAAGAAAACGAGTTGATGCAGAACCTCTCTTATGTCGCCCCGCTTGGAACTGCGTGTGTAAAGCTTTCCGTCGGAGAATGCTCCGGCACCGCCTTCACCGTAGCAGTAGTTGGAGTCGGGGTTGACTATGCCTTCACGCGAAAGTTTTGCCATATCGAACTTTCTCTCATGCACATCTTTACCGCGTTCGAGGATTATCGGTTTGAGACCCAGGGTAATAAGTTTGAGGGCTGCGAACATTCCGGCAGGACCGGCCCCGACTACTATGACGGAATCGGAATCGTGTACATCAGGATATTCCGGCAACTCATATTCCCGATAATTGTCTTCGGGAGCGTAAGCCTCATATTGATAGCGCCATACAGGGTCTTTTCTGGCATCTATGGAACGTTTCTTCAGAACATATTTAAGCCCTGCGGCTTTCGCCTCAATCTCTTTCAGACGAGGCTCACGAGTAATAGGGCAGACGATTTCAAATTCTTTCATAAGCTTTTATATGCATTCAGGCCCGCCAGCGCACCCGTCGAGAAAGCGCACTGAAGATTGTATCCTCCCGTATCCGCATCTATGTCAAGGACTTCACCGCAAAAGAAAAGTCCTGGTAAGATACGGGACTCCATAGTCTTTGGAACGACGTTGCCGTCAGAGACTCCGCCGGCGGTCACGACCGCACGCTCGTACCCGACATATCCGTCTATGTCGAAATTCCATTCTTCGCGGTCCTTTTCTGCACTGAGCGGATTAACAAGCACTTTAAGGCTGACCCTTGATCCATTTACAAGAGCTTTGACGGCTTTCCTGCTGAGCTGGAAACCTACAGGACCCTCAATGCCCCCGTCGGTAAAGTAAAGCTCGCCGGTGTCGGCATCCGATTCATTCCCGTCTATGAACAGGGTGGCGGTCACGCATTTGAGCTGCCTGCCGCATAATCTTTTACCCAAATCGGCCATAGGAACGCTTCTGTCTATGTGAAGATCCCCGAAGTTCACGCGAATCTTGTATCCTCTTGGGACCAGGGCGGTAAGGGAGGGGAAAAGGGGCGATGTGGAATGGCCTGTCTCCTCCGCCCAGCGGTAACCGTCACCGCTGCTGCCGGTCGACGGGTAGCTCAAGCCTCCGGTTGCTATGATAAGTTTGCGGCCGGTGTACTTGCGTCCGTCAACGGACACGACGGAAAATGGTTCGGTCCCGGCTATTGATGCGACCTCAAAATCCGTTTCTATCTTAACCCCTCTGGAGTGGCAGGCATTTACAAGAGTATCGACGACATCGGATGCCCTGTAAGATGCCGGGAAAGCCCTGTCTCCACGCTCTATTACGTATTTCATGCCGTAAGACTGAAAGAAATCAAGAGTTTTGGCGGGAGGGAAATTATAGAATGAGGAGCGGACAAAATTGCTTCTTGACCTTATGTGGGGGGAGAAAGCGTTCCAATCCTTGACATTCGTGAAATTGCAGCGGCCTTTTCCGGTAATCATTATTTTGCGACCGGGGCGATGCATTTTCTCCAGAACGGTCACTTGGATATCCTCACCGGACCTGACCGCGGCATCGGCGGCATGAAATGCGGCCATAAGACCCGAGGCTCCTCCTCCAATTATCAGAATGTCAGATTTCACTTGTGATTCGCGTTGAAAGAAAACAAAAAAGGGAAAGCTTAGCACATCGCACCGCTACAACCTCTTACCCTTGCTGCATTCCTGCCCTGGGGGAGTTGGGAGGGAGCTGGTCGTGTACGACTTTCCCGATGCAAATATAATCAAATAGAATCAAAAATCAATGGCAGGATGTCATCCACCTTTGCGAATTTCCAGATTTTGGATTTACCTACCATAATGACAGGCATAGGCTTTCCGGACTTGCTCTGATACTGGGCCATGACCTGCCTGCAGGCACCGCAGGGAGTGGCCGGCCTGTCAGTCAGACGCCCCATGACTCCACCGGCAAGGGCAATTGCGGTCATATCCTTGTCCGGGTAGCGGGCGCCGGCGGAGAACATAGCGGTTCTTTCCGCGCAAAGGCCTGAAGGGAATGCGGCATTCTCTTGATTGGACCCCCTGACTATCTGACCGTTTGACATTCTTACGGCGGCTCCTACGAAAAAATGTGAATAAGGTGCATATGCTCCGGACATGGCTTCAATTGCGGCACCCGCAAGCTCACGGTCCTCAGCATTCAATTCATCAATGGAACCGTACTCCTGAAACTTGATTTCAATTTGTTTTTCAGTCATTCTTTAAATACTAGAAGGATATCAAATTTAGTCAAAATCAGTTATATTTGCAAAAAAGGAATAGAATTATGTCACTGTTTATCGTTATTGCAATCATCGCTGTATTGATTTTATGGATTATTGGAGTACAGCGCAAACTCGTCAAACAGGAAGAGCTCTGCAAGAATGCAATGAGCCAGATAGGAGTTCAGCAGTCCAGCCGCTGGGATGCGCTTACAGCTCTGGCAGAACTCACAAAGTCCTATAACGAGCACGAATACAACACATTGAAGGATATCATAGCACAGCGTACAAGCATAAACGGAGCCAGCAGCGCAAAGGACGCGGATGCCCAGGAAAACGCTCTCACTTCAGTTGCAAGCCGCATTTTTGCCGTTGCGGAGCAGTATCCGGACCTTAAGGCGAACGAGAACTACGCAAAGACGATGGACAGCGTGAACCTCTATGAGAACCAGGTGCGCATGAGCAGAATGGTTTACAACGACACGGTAACAGCCTATAACCGGATGACACGCCAGTTCCCTGATTCAATAGTTGCGGGAATACTCGGATTTGCATCGAAGGACTATCTCCAGGAAGTCGCTTCAAAGGCCGAAATGCCCTCAATGAAGATATGATGAAGAGGCTTCTGACGTTGTTCCTCGCAATTATGACATGCCTTTCCGCATCCGCAGGAGGGTATGTGATAAAGGACATCAACATAGAAGTCTCCCTGAGGCAGGACGGCAGCGCCCGTTTCACTGAAGTCTGGGATGTGGTTGCGGAACAGGGGACCGAGTGGTATCTGGTCAAGGACAACCTCGATGACATAGCAGTATCAGGGCTTTCGGTGAGTGAGGAAGGAGAAGAGTTCATCTATGAGGGGGAGTGGGACACAGACAGAAGCATATCTCAAAAGGCCGGCCGCTGCGGTATTGTCACAAAAAGGAACGGCTGCGAAATATGCTGGGGAATAGGCGGCTTCGGACACCATACATTTACCGTCAGCTACGTAATGAGTAATGTTGTCAAGTCATTGAACGACTACGACATGTTTCATATGCAGCTGGTTTCTCCCGGGCTTTCCGCAAATCCGGAACACGTACTTGTGAAAATCTTTGCACCCGATAGTCTCTCGGAAGACAATACGGGAATATGGGCATTCGGTTATGAAGGCAAAGTGGAATTCGGAGACAACGGCTGTGTACGGATGGAATCCGCAACGGCTTTCAAATCCGGATATTCAGTCATATCGCTGATCCGTTTCAACAAAGGCATGTTCTCACCGACAAGCATACGTGAGAAGAATTTTGACGAAGTGCTGGACAGGGCGCTTGAAGGCGCTTCGTTCAGTGACGATTATGAGGATGATGGAAAGGGAGTCGTCGCCGCATTCTTCGGCATGCTTGCAATGGTAGGCCTGACCTTATGGGCGGCAATTGCCGGAGAACGCTCCAGAAAAAGGAAAATTCTAGGTTGCCTGCCCAAGGAGGTTCAATGGTGCAGGGACGTGCCATTCAACGGAGACGTTCTTCAGGGGAATTACGTTCTGACAAGACTTGAAGGAGACCGTAAGGCAAACATTGCCGCCGCTCTGGTCCTGCGCATGATTATGAACGGTCATATTCTCGTGCGCAAGGACGGTCGGAACCGTACAGAACTATGTTTCAACGATTCCGTTTCCGGTGAAAGCCTGTCCGCAGGCGAACACAGCCTGCTGGCAATGATGCGCGAAGCGTCCGGCAGAGACCTTGTCCTGCAGAAAAACGAATTCAGGAGATGGTCGGCAAGACACCCGTCAAGACTTGTGGAATGGAATTCGGAACTCGAGTCGGAGGCCAGGCAGAGGGCAGAGGACTACGGGAACACAACAGGAAAGAGCTTTACTGTTAAGGGACAGTCGGAGGCCAGAAAGACCATAGGCTTCAGAAAATACCTCAAAGACTTCACTCTGGTGAATGAAAGGGAGTCACGGGAAGTGACCTTATGGAAGGATTACCTTGTCTTCGCCGCCCTGTACGGAATAGCGGATAAAGTTGCTAAGGAGTTGAAGGAAATCAATCCACAGGCGTTCGAGGAAGTGATGACCTGTGATTATCCTACGGCATATCAGGCCATATACCTGTCAAGGGTCATGGCAGATTCAATAACCAACGCCAGAGTCCAGCACTCAGCCACCGGAGCATCCAGAGGAGGATTCGGAGGTTTCAGTTCAATAGGAGGCGGCGGCGGTTTCAGCGGTGGCGGTTTCGGAGGAGGCGGGAGATGAAAATCTGTGTAGGTCTTTCCGGTGGAGTTGATTCAAGCGTAGCGGCCCTGTTGCTCAAGAGACAGGGATATGATGTCTTTGCCATGTATATGCAGAACTGGCATGACATAGAAGGCACGCTTCACGGTGATTGTGAATGGGAGGAAGAGAAGTTCGTTGCCGAAATGGTTGCGCGTAAAATAGGAATCCCATTCTACTTCGTGGACCTGAGCAAACAATATATGTCGCGCGTAGCTGACTACATGTTCAGGGAATATGAACATGGGAGGACACCTAATCCCGATGTACTGTGCAACAGTGAAATAAAATTCGATGCATTCTGGGAGGCGGCAAAGAAGCTCGGTGCCGACTATGTTGCAACGGGGCATTACTGCCGCAAAGAAACCCTCCCCGACGGCACCTGCCGCATTCTTGAAGGGACTGACCCGAACAAAGACCAGAGTTATTTTCTCTGCCAGCTCTCGCAGGAACAGCTCAGGCATGCAATTTTCCCGATAGGGGATATGGTCAAACCGGAAGTCAGGCTCATAGCAAGGGAAGCCGAACTCCCGAGTGCGGAAAAGAAGGACTCACAGGGGATATGCTTTGTAGGCAAAGTCGATCTGCCTGTCTTCCTTCAGCAGAAGCTTAAATCCGTTGAAGGGGATGTCGTGGAGGTCTTCAAGCAATATTATGAAGCATCCGAAAAATACAAATGCGACAAAGTCAAGGCAGATATTCCTGTAGCCCGGCTTACTGATGACGACCTCGCCGGACTTTCCACTCCAATGGACTACAGCGACATTGTGTTCGAGACCGAAACCTACCGTTCCGGTAAACATCACATCAAAAAGACGCGGTGGAAAGAGAATCCATGGGGGGCAGTTGCAGGCAGACACGAAGGAGCGCAGTTCTACACGAACGGTCAGCGCAAGGGTCTGGCAATCGGAGGACACCGGAATCCGCTTTTCGTGATATCCACGGATGTTCAACGTAATGTCATATACGTAGGTGAAGGAGAAGATCATCCCGGTCTGTTCAGGAAAGTGCTGAGGATACTTAATGATGAAGTACATTGGATAAGGCCGGATTTGTCTATGAATATAGGGGAGGAAAGGCGTTTCAGGGTACGGATACGCTATCGTCAGCCTCTTGAAGATGCAATCCTGACTTATCGCAGCAACGGTTTGTTCATTATCTTCGACAGACCGCAGAGAAGCATTACCGCCGGTCAGTTTGCAGTGTGGTATGCCCCTGACGGCGAAATGGTGGGAAGCGGGGTGATAAGCATTTGAAATTGTCCGAATCATGAAATCATTTTTAATTAGAACGGCTGCGATCATGTCTGCATTGCTCCAGACAGTTTTTTGCTTCGCTCAGGCCGGTCTTTATCAGTTTACGACCAGTACAACCGGAGAAGCAGTCCAGGGAGAAAGATTCCGCTTGACATATACACTTGAAGCTGAAGAATTCAGTGTGGAGGAACTGCCTTCTTTCCCGGGGATGAAGGTGGTCGCGGCAAATGCTGAAGATATCGAAGAGGTCATCAGGGATGGATACTATGTACAGCGGCTGGTGATACACTTCGATGTGATTCCTTATGACTGCGGTAAGCTTGAAGTCCCGAGGATGCAGGCAGAGATAAACAGAAACACTGAATATTCAACGCCTCTTACACTTGATGTCCGGCCTAATCCCGGTTATGGAAAGGAGTGGGTCACCGCCAGGGATTTTCTTGTTACAAAGGGAACGGACCCGGCGAAAATGCAGTTGAGATTAAAATACAGCCTTAATTCTCTGTACATATTCAGCGACCATAGGAACGGAAGTTTTGCAGTAGTTGCATCAGATGAAAACGGCCCTGCAATGGAAAACCCTGTCCTTGCCTACAGCACGGAAACTCCGTTCATAGGAGTGGAGACAAATGACGGAGGGAATGTTCTGAATGAAATAATCCATTACTATAACAGAATACTTTCAGGAGAAGAAGGGAATGGAGACGGCATGAACGGGAGTTCTCAGGAATCTTCACGTCTCAGAGCGGACTATATCATTGACAGGAATTACAGTCCGCGGCTCAAATGCCTGTGGAATGCCGATCCCGGAATCCTGCAGAAAGAACTTGAAGAAAACAGGGAAGCAATCGTCAGGCAGGGAGATTATTACTTCACATGCGATGGTTTCAAGGACGGATTCTTCCATTATGATTTCAATTCCGAAGATATATGCAACGGATATTACAGAAATCCTGGCCCGTTCCAGGAAGTCCTGATAGGAATGGTAAGGATGGACAAGGGGATGCATCTGGAAAGGGAAGTGACACTGGAAGCAGCCGGAACCCTTGAATCGGTCCTGGGTGATGAAGCGCAACTTATAACCAATCTGAAAGTAAACGGACCTGTCAACGGAAACGACATACGCCTGCTCAGGAGAATGGCGGGTGCGGATGATGCGGAAAATCCCGAATTCAGCGGAATGCTGATGGGGCTTAACCTGATTGATGCCATGATTGTATCTGAAGGGCATAAATATTATTCATGTTACGCAGGAAACATGAGATTTTCCGGAACAACGGCGGCCGGAAATGATTTTGATTTCCTTCTTTCCACGGCTACTGACCAGGACTGGGAAATCATGAGGGAGTCCGGAATGGACAGGAATGAAAAATTCGGATTCATCCTATCGAAGGAAAACGGAGAGAGTTCCGTTGGGTTCTTCACTGTGGAGGACTCCGTAGGTCCGTATATGTTTGCGGGATGCGAGAACTTGAGAGAAATAGCACTGCCATGGAGAACTTTTTACATAGGGGAATATGCATTTGCAGACTGCCCCTGTCTTCAGCAAGTATATATACTGAACGATCTGGAGTCAATCGGCAACAGAGCCTTCTACAACAACTATAAACTTGAGGCAGTATCCGTTCCCGGGAAATTTACTGTCGGCAACTACGGGAAAGAACTGTTCTACAACACCGGGGCAAACTGCAGGCAGTTTGTAAGAAGAAATAAATAACAAAAAATACTATTCTATGGATTTCAAATATGACACCGTCAGGATTTTCAACATACTGGCAAAATCCGCAAGAAGCCTAGGCAGGGGAGTGACACGATGGCTGTTGACATTATTCTTTGTTCTTAAGGACGGAGATTTGTCTTTTTCCGAAAAAATAATGATTTATGCCGCGCTTGTATATGTTCTGGTCCCGAACGACCTTCTTCCGAGAAGAGTGTTCCACCTGCTCGGTCTTACAGATGATGCGTTGGCAATAGCCATCGTACTTAAAAAAATGGGACAGAAAGTGACTCCGGCAATAGAACAGAAAGTTGAAAGGCAGTTGGATTCATGGTTCGGTTACGAAATCAAATCACAGTTATAGAGAACATTATGCTGAATTTCCAGAAGCATGCATGGCTTTACGCATTATGCCTGTCAATAACAATTACAGCTTGCCAGAAAGAGGATCCTGCAAGTCCGGACAATATAATATCTGACAAATCGGAGGTTATTCTAACAGCCGACGGGAACTCTGTGGATTACAGTTTCACCACAAAAAGCTCATGGTCGATAGAAATCAATGACGCAGACTGGTGCAGCGTAAGTCCGGAATCTTCAGACAATACTGACGCAAGGGTGAGAATCAGCGCCAAGGCCAATCCCTACTTCAACGACAGGATTGCAACAATGACAATCACATGCAGGAAAACTGTCAGGGAGGTCAGGATAATACAGCAGAAGAAGCCGGAACTTAAGATAAACATATCCTATCCGAAAAGTTTTGGGCATTTCATATTCAACAATTTTTCAAAGAGTTGGGAAAAAGCAGATGACGAGAGTCCCGAACAGCTCAAGACCGGTAGTTCATTTACCCTTTTTGTTGAAGGATCTGACAAAAAATACGAATACGGAACTGCTGATGACGGGAACGGAGGGACTTCTCTTGTAAAGAAAAATTCAAGAATGGTTACGGAAGAGAATGACAGGGTATTTGCCGTTTACACCCCTGATGCCGGTGATGTAATCAATGCAGAAAAGAAATTGCTGTCCATAACGAGAGGAAGTGACGAGAACCATTGTTTCAACAACGGTATAATATACGGAAACGCTGTTGTCTCCAGCAACAGTCTCATGCTGAATATGAACCATCTTTTCAGTTATCTGAAACTTGTCGTCCCCTCAGAAATATTTGAAAAAAATAACGAATGGGGAATTACATGCAGTCCGCAGGCACTTCCCTTGGGCAAAATGGAATTCGACCTGAGCACTGAAGAATTTGCGGTTGCACAATCTTACAGGTCATCAATAATGAAAGAACTTGGAACAGAATCCGGTTCGGACTACATTTTTTATTTTCCTGTAATTCCAACGGATAAGGAAGTAGTGTTCAGAATTTTTGACGTCAATGATACAAATGACTCGTACTACGTGAAGTCCCCCGCAGAAGGTATTGCACAAAACACTGTGATGGAATTCAATCTTTCAGAGCTAATTGATTCCGAGAAAGAAAGCTCCGGATACAGGTCAAAAGATTATTCAAGGGATGGGGAAATGGTGGTTATCCAAAGCGGAAAAGCCAAGTACCCGATAGATCTGGTATTGATAGGTGACGGTTTTGTAGACAAGGACATGGAGCCCGGAGGGAAATACGAGCAGGTTATGCGGAAATATGCAGAAGAGTTCTTCGAGATAGAGCCGTACAAAAGCCTGAGAGATTGCTTCAACGTTACAATGGTTAAGGCAGTTTCCGAGTCAAGCTGCTGGGAAGAAGGCTACAGACATGCAATTGACGAGAACAGCAATGCAGCATTCAAATATTCTTCAATTGTAAACAGCCGTTGTCCACAAAGAGTTATCGTAATTTATAACACATCGGGATACGTGGACAGGAGTTATTGCGCAATGTGGACAGACAACTCCTTCATAGCATTCATCATGTCCAATTCCGCAAGGCTCATACAGCATGAGGCAGGGGGTCACGGCATGGCACATCTTGGAGACGAATATATAGAACCGGGAAATGAGAAACTTCAGATTCCGCAGGAAGAAATCGATAGAATGCAGGAATACCAGAATTACGGATTCTACCTGAATGTCGACTGTACTTCCAATCCTGAAGACATACTCTGGTCACATATGATTTCAGACCCGGCATATTCGAGTGAGGAAGCAGGAATATATGAGGGGGCTTTCTGCTATGGCCACGGAGCCTATAGATCCACCCGGGAAAGCATAATGAACGACCACTCACAGACCTACAGCTACAACGCGGTATCCAGGGAACTTATATACAGGACCGTGAAAACACTGGCTGAAGGTCCTGACTGGGTATATGATTATACTGAATTCGTATCCTTCGATGCGAAAAACAGGAACTCTTCAACAAAATCAGTTGTCGGCACTCCGGAATATTCTGAAAAAGGGAGGCACCTTCCTCCGTTAATCATCAAGGGATCCTGGAGGGATGCAAGATAAATAATTGCTTATATTTTCTGCGATTCCGCGGACAAGTCTGTCAAGAGCTTCTTTACTTGCCCAGGCTATATGCGGAGTCAGGCGCAGGCGCTCCGGGCGTGTACAGTGCAGGAGCGGGTTGTCTGCAGGAAGAGGTTCAGTTGTGAAGACATCTACTGCGGCACCGGCGATCTTCCCTGAGCCCACAGCATCGGAGAGAGCCTTTTCGTCAATGATTCCGCCTCTTGCAGCATTCACGATGACTGCAGAAGATTTCATTATACCAAGTTCTCTCTCTCCTATGAGTCCCTGCGTAACCGCATTCAGCGGGCAGTGAACACTTACAACATCCGCACTTGAAAGAAGTTCATCAAGAGGCAGGGAAGGGAATTCAGCACAATGCGAAGTTCCTGAGGTTGAATAATATATAATCTTCATTCCGAATGCCTCTGCAATACGTGCGACACGCCGGCCGATGTTTCCCATGCCTATGATTCCCATGGTTTTGCCGTTCAGTTCCGAATAGGGGGATGAAACATCAGTGAAAATACCGCTCCTGCTATAGGAGCCGTCCTTTACTTCGCGGTCGAAACGGTCTGCATCACATAAAAGGCCGAGAATCTGGCAGAAAGTAATCTGTGCGACCGAATCGGTCGAATATGCCGCAACATTCATGACAGGAATATCCCTGCCACGGGCGGCCTCGACATCTATATTGTTGACTCCGGTAGCCGCCTCGCAGATGAGTTTGAGCTTTGGAGCAGATGCAATCAGTTCTGCAGTCACCTTGATTTTGTTGACAATAAGGATTTCCGCATCACAAACACGTTCAAGAGCCTCGGAAGGGGAGGAGACGGGATAACAGACGAGATTGCCAAGATCCTCAATGGGTTTCAAGGAAACAGCGCCAAGGGTGGCGGAGTCGAGGAATACAATTTTCAAGTTTATAAATTATTTTGAGTCAATAAGTTCTTGAAGATACTCCCGGGTCTTTACAAGGTATTCGAACTTAGAATCATTGAGTTCACACTCTATGGTAAGGGCACCGTTGAAACCGTTTCGTTTCAATTCGGAGATGACAGCGGGAAAATCGACATCACCTGTAGGGATGGGAACCTCGGAGCCAAGGCTGTAAGGGTCGGAAGGATCAGGGTAATGACCGTCCTTTGCGTGGAATTCCTTGATAAGGGAACCGAACTGACGTACTGCATCCAGAGAATTTGCATTGCCATACATCAGAAGGTTCGCAAGGTCGCAGTTTATGAAGCAGTTCCCGGCATCTATGTCCTTGATTGCACGTATCAGTGTAACGGGTGTCTCCTGACCTGTCTCGAAATAAATGAGGATTCCACGCTCTTTTGCATAGGTGGCAAGGTCTTTCATGGTACTTATGAAGGAAACGTACTGCTCACTGGACGGATCTATTGGAATGAAGCCGAAATGGGAATGCATCGCGGGTACGCCGGCGGCCACACAGAAATTGATCATATCGTGATAAACGGCAATCTTTTCTTCCCTTTCTTCATAAGGGACAAGACCGATTGTGGAAGGACCCTTTGCAAAATTCCACTCGGAGTGTTTTCCGGGGACAGCTACTACCGTTGTGACTTTGATGCCGTAATCTGAAGATGCTTTCCTGATTTGAGCGGCAAGTTCAGGGGTGCATTCGGAAGATTGATAATTGATTTCGCATGAAGAAAAACCGGCATCGCGCAACTCACGGAAACGGGCATCAATGTCATCCAGATTATATACAATGGTACCTATAGTTATATCACACTGATTGTCAGACAATACAACTTTTTTGTTATTGGTATTTTCACAAGAAATCAGAAGGCCCAGGGCCAAAATGGGAAGGAAAAATCTTTTCATATACAGTAAAATTTAATTCAGTGCAGATATATGTCTTAATCCGTAAAACGTCCGAACTTGACAAGTTCATAGTTCCGTGACCCGAGACCTATCTTCTCGGCATGCTCGAGGCATGCCTTCCATTCGATGTTGGGATTGGAATTCTTGAAATGGTCGTGATGGTCAACAAAACCTTCAGAATGGATATTCCTGTAGAGCTGACCACCGGGCAGAGGCTCTGCGGCCAGACAGGCATCGGCGCAGGCCTGGTCAAGTGCAACAGGGTCGGAAGAGACGAACATTCCAAGATCGGGAAGTATGGGAACATCGTTCTCAGCATGACAATCACAGTTGGGAGAGACATCTATCACAAGTGAAATATGGAAGGAAGGCCTTCCGTTCAGGACGGCCTTGGAATACTCGGCAATCTTGCGGCAGAGCAGAGTGTTTGCATTGAAATCCTGAAAATAGATTGCGTCGAAATTGCAGGCGCCAAGGCATCTGCCGCAGCCCACGCAGTTGTTGTGATCCACCGTCATCTTTTTCGCCTCATCATCGAAGACAAGTCCTCCGTTTGCACATTCCTTCCGGCATTTGCGGCAGGCACGGCAAAGTTCGGCATTGATGAGGGCCTTGCCGCTGCTGTGCTGGTCTTTCTTGCCGGCGCGCGAACCGCAGCCCATGCCGATATTTTTAAGAGCACCCCCGAATCCGGTTTCCTCATGCCCCTTGAAATGGGTGAGACTTATGATAATGTCAGCATCCATCACGGCGCGTCCTATGTACGCCTCCTTTACGTATTCGCCTCCTTCAACCGGAACTGCAATGTCATCCGTTCCCTTAAGGCCGTCACCGATAATGATGGGGCATCCGACAGTCAGGGGAGTAAAGCCGTTCTCCCACGCGCAATACAGATGTTCCAAGGCATTCTTCCGGAAGCCGGGATACATTGTGTTACAGTCGGTGAGGAAAGGTTTTCCGCCACGTTCCTTCACCATATCCACCACAACGCGGGCATAGTTGGGACGCAGGAAACTCAAGTTCCCTTTCTCTCCGAAATGAATCTTGATGGCAACGAACTTGCCCTCGAAGTCTATGTCATTGAAACCGGAAGCCGCAAGAAGTTTGCGGAGCTTGGTGGGTGTACCGTCGCCATACGCCTCGGTATGGAAATCGGTGAAGAATACTTTTGATGCAGACATAGTTCAAAAATAGTATTATTTATTAAATTTGTAAAACATGGAGTAGATAAAATATGGAATATCTGTCAAAAGAATGTCACGACAGGATTGCGGCGGAACTTGAAAATCTGATCTCAGTGGAATACCCGAAGATAAAGGATGCGCTGTCGGAAGCACGCGCCCAGGGAGACCTGAGCGAGAATTTCGAGTACAGGGCTGCAAGAAGGGCGCAGGCAAAGACAATAGGCAGGATACGCTTCCTGCAGAGAGTCCTCGAAAACTCAAGGATAATAGACACAAGCACCTTGCCCAAGGACAGGGTTGCGCTTCTGAGCAAAGTGGAGTTCACGAATCTGGACACAGATACCAGAATGACGTTCACCATTGTAAGCCCGCACGAGATGAACCTGCAGGAGGGCAAGATTTCCCTCAAATCTCCAATAGGACAGGCGCTTATGGGAAAAAGAGAAGGGGAGACCGTGGAGGTTCAGGCACCGGCGGGAAAAATGAGATTAAAAATCGAGAAAATAAATTCCGCCCGTGAGTAAGGATTATCTGCTGTGATATCCGTTATAATTCTCCAGGAAATTACCGGAATACAGGTTAAGGGTCTCTCCAACCGTAAGTCCGGCGTCAATCATTTCTGAGAGCTGTTTCTCATTGTCATCATTGGCAAACAGCCTTTCTTCGGTGGCTCCGAAACGGAGTGTCTTATTGGAACTGCGGAAACTGCGCAATCCGTTCTCATCCCTTCCCTGAAGGAGATAAAACGTATCGCCTGCCTTCCGTGCAGAAGCGTAATCGTAGCCGAGGTTTTCTTTTTCATAAATTGCGACTTCCGCTATCAGGCCGCCGCCGTCGGTAATCTTCCTGTTTGCACGGTTGAAGCACACCACAGTGCGCAGCGATGCGAATTCCGTGCAGAAATTGAAATCTCCGGTAGAATCCATGAAACCGGCCAGCGGTGTGGCGCCGCCGTACAAAGGGGCGATTGAGTTCAGAATAGCAGTCACCTTGCCCGGCCCGGCCGTCTGTGCGGCGGTGGCGAGATTTCCGTAAGTCCATCCATCGGAAGCAGGAATAGCCGCATAACCGGAAGAATAATCGTACGAATTAGTGTATAGTCCTTCTCCGTTACGGGAAACAGTCATGGCAAGCACTCCGGTACAGTAATCCCTCAATCCGAAAGCATCCACGGCTGCCTGTATCTGCGCGTTTCCGGATGCAGAGCATACCCATACATCTATCCCGTTCTCATCCAGACACTTCCACAGTTCACGGATATTTTCGCTCACCTGAATGCCTCTGGTCCACGACACGCTCACCTGGCCGATTCTTGACTGAATGTCCGCAGGGCTGGTCCAGGTCTCGACTGAAGTGTTCACTGCAGCGTATTTCCTGTGCGATGCGAAAGCCATGTCATAAACTTGTTTTTCACTCATACCGGCAGACCAATAAAGCACCCAGCAATAAGATTCATCTGTACCGACCCAGTCTCCCACCTTGTCATACATGAGTCTCATCTTTGTAGCGAATTCGAGCCATTGCGAATCTGAGCGGACGGTTTCCGCGATTGCCACGTCAAGGCCATCGGGAGTGAAGGGGCCGTATTTTGAATAAAGCGCGGAATATGCCCCGGTAATGTCCGCAATAAAATCGAGGTACTCCGGGGGAGCGGCATCAAGTCCGGTCGCAAGAACATCAGCAAGCTGAGCGGGATCGAGGGCAAAGCTCATTGTTTCCAACTGATATATGGCCATCTGTTCTTCAACATCGAAAATGGAGCTGGTATTGTCAAAATCAAAGACTGCATAGGCGTTTTTCATGCCCGCACAGTCATCGATGAAGGCATTAAGACCCTCAATGACATCAGGAGCCCAGTCTGAATGTTGCAGATGAGAAACGGACACTTTGTTCTCACCCGTACAAGAGCAGAGAAAAATCAAACATGCAGCAATGGAAAATCCGCTTAACTTGTTCATGACATTTCATGTATTTCAATTTCAGGCTTTAAAATTACTCAAAAATGACCAGTCCTGCAAAAGCGGAAGTGGCCGCAACACAAGCAGGAAAAGCGCTTCAGCCCATTATGAAGTTTCCGACACGGGGAATCCTGCGGATGAGAACGGAAACCACAGCCGTACAGGTAAAGGTGCACAATAACGTAAGCAGAATCTCGGCAGGAGTAGTCCATATTCCGATACACCCCTCGGTTCCGGTTCCCAGCGCGGTGCGGAACACGGATGAGAATCTGCTGAGAAAGAACATATGGCAGAGGTACATTCCATAACCGGCACCGGAAAGGGGTAGAATGACTTTCCTGTAAAAACGTCCATCCGATCTGATGTTTCTGAAAGCAAGCACAACCCCCAGAGTCATAAGGAACACACCTGGGGACACATAAGACCAGGGAGTTTCCCAAGTGGCCGCAAGAGGGCAGTCTCCGGGAATGGGGTATACTCCTCCGGCAGTTGCCGTCACCCTGGCGATGAAGCCGGAGAAGCAGATTGCAAAGCCTGCGAGCCAGCAGGGAACGGCAATGCGGAAAGCCTTGCCGGACGGAATATCACTCATGAACTTACGCAGGTAAAGACCCAGCAGAACATACATGACAAATCCGCTCAGATAATAAAAAATACCGAAATAATTCCAGCTGGCCTCTCCCCACAAAGGGTACAGGGCCGGCATAGGAATGCCTCCCGGACCGATTATGAATGCAACATTGTCTCCCGCGGCCAGTTCACGTACATATGGCAGACAGGTTGTAAGAACGGAAACGAACAGGAAGAAACCGACCTCGCGGCGACCGGCCTTCTCCGCCCAGGGGGACAGCAAAGGCATGAGCATGTAAATGCCGAGGAGCATATACACAAACCAGAGATGGCCTGCGGCATAGTTGAAATTCAGAAGAAGATCCTTGAAATTCTGCAGCGGTTCACCCCAGACAAGAGCATAGAAAACGGTCCAGAAAAAGAAGGGTGGAAGGATACGGACAACCCTGCGACGGAAGAATTCACCTGTGGAATAATGCAACGGGAACTGCAGATAGCTTGATGCCACGACAAATAGAGGCACGCAGGAACGGGCAAGGGAATCGAAGAACGATACCCAGAAAATATCCGGGCGGGTCAGCACCAAATTGCCTGCACCTAGGTAGAAAGGCTCTGAACTGTGAACCATCATGACAAGAAAACAGGCTGTGACCCGCATCCAGTCTATCCAGACTTCACGCGATTGCTGACGGACTTCCATATGAGATTTCTTTTTCAAGCAAATATAAGTTATTTTTGTGTTCATCGGAAACCACACAAACACACACTAACTATGAATAATATGAAAATATTTGCAATGACGGCTCTGGCCTTCGTCATTTCTTCGAACATTTCGGCACATCCATGGCAGCCGGAAGAATGGCCTGTACTCACCCGTTATGACGGCTCCCACCTCCAGAGAGTGGCGCTTCCCCTCGGAGGGATAGGGACAGGGACCGTTTCCCTGGGCGGACGCGGAGAATTGAGAGACTGGGAAATCATGAACGTCCCGGGAAAGGGGTTCAGTACGGTCAAGGACGGAAATGACGCGCCTTTCTTCGCAATCTATACGCGCACGGCATCAGAAGGAGGGAAGACAAGGATCCTGGCAGGCCCCCTTTATCCGCAGGAATACCTCAATTGCGAGGGAGCACCCGTGAATCACCACGGGCTGCCCCGCTTCCGCAACGCATCGTTCGATGCTGCATATCCTTTCGGACAGGTCAGTCTCTCCGACGCGGCGATGCCCGTAAAAGTCAGAATCAAAGGTTTCAATCCTCTTATCCCCGGAGACACCGATGCGAGCAGCCTTCCTCTGGCGGTACTCAGTTATGAGGTCACAAACACCTCCGGCGAGAAGGTTGACGTGTCCGTCTGCGGTTCAATACGCAATTTCATCGGGAAAGACGGCAGAGAGAATTACATAAACGGTTATGGATACTCTATTCCGGTAGGAGCCAAGGACAACCGCAATGAATACAGGGAGGATTCCGCCACCGGCCTGAAGGGGCTTTACTTCTATTCGGAAGGGGTAGATACAAGGCATCCGGCGTGGGGGAACTTTTCCCTTGTCACCGATTCCGACCAGGAAGTCAGCTACAGGACTTTCTCTGTAGACAACGCATGGTCCAACGCCATCCTTAATTTCTGGGACGACTTCAGCGACGACGGGCGGATTTCCAATCCATCAGCCAACGTGCGGCATTCCGTTGGCGGTGACCAGGACCCCATGGGATCCCTGGCCGTAAAATCAACGCTGGCCCCGGGCGAAACCAGAACCTTCAACTTCTATATCACATGGAACTTCCCCAACAGAATCGCCTGGGCCTGGGATAATTATATAGCCGGCAACTATTACAGCGGGAAATTCCCCGATTCCTGGAAAAGCGCCGGGACAATCATTCCCGCACTTCCTGAATACGAATCCCGCACACTGGCATTCGTCAACGCCCTGCTCGATTCTTCCTACCCGGAGGCAATCAAGGAGGCCGCCTTATATAATCTGAACGTACTGCGTTCCCAGACTGTATTCCGTATCTCAGACGGGCACATGATGGGATGGGAAGGAGTCATGGACAGGTACGGCGCCTGCATCGGATCCTGCACCCACGTGTGGAACTACGAAACCGCCACGGCGTTCCTGTTCCCTGAGCTTGCCAGAACCATGCGTGACGTTGAATTCAACCTGGCGCTTCACGAAGACGGGGCTATGGCATTCCGTACGGAACTTCCTTTCGACACAGGCCAGAACAGGGACACGGCCGCGGACGGACAGCTGGGATGCATAATGAAACTTTACCGTGAGTGGCAGCTCTGCGGAGACAACGGTTTCCTCGCCTCATACTGGGAGCAGTGCAAACGCGCCTTGTCTTATGCATGGGTTAAAGGCGGATGGGACGCCAATCAGGACGGCATTATGGAGGGTTCGCAACATAATACAATGGATGTGAACTACTTCGGACCTAACGGGCAGATGACTTTCTGGTATATGGGAGCCCTCCGTGCTGCCGAAGAAATGGCGATTGCCATGAAGGACAGGGAATTCGCCGGAAAATGCCGCGGCATCTTTGAAAAGGCTTCGGCATATGCGGACAACGTGCTTTTCAACGGAGAATATTACGAGCAGAAAATCACCGACCCCAACACTTTCGAATTCCTTCCCGAGGACTCCGACAGGATTCCGGCATTCCAATTGGGGAAGGCCTGCCTTGTTGACCAGCTTGTTGGTCAGTATATGGCACATATATGCGGCCTGGGATACCTTGCAGACAAAAACAGAATCCACAAGGCCCTCGAAAGCGTGATGAAGTACAACTACCACGAAAACCTTTACGGTCATTTCAACAATATGAGGACCTACCTGTTTGAGGATGAGGCAGGCATGCTGATGGCCTCATGGCCTCACGGACGTCTTGAGGTTCCGTTCCCTTACTTCAACGAATCGATGACTGGATTCGAATACACGGCCGCAACCGGAATGATTTACGAAGGAATGGTTGATGAAGGGCTTAAATGCATATCATCCGTACGAGCCCGTTTTGACGGAGCCAAGCGCAATCCTTTCAGCGAACCCGAATGCGGACATCATTATGCCCGCTCAATGGCAAGCTGGTCTACCGTCCTTGCGTACAGCGGTTTCCATTATTCCGGAGTGGACAAGACCATGTCCATTACAGATGCGGAAGGCAAATGGTTCTGGAGCAATGGAAGCGCGTGGGGGACCGTGACCAACAGGGACGGCCGTACGACGCTTGAAGTCATCGAAGGGAATCTGGAATTGAAGAGCTTCTCCTCCGGAGAGACAAAGCGTTTCAAGAAAAAACTGAGCCTCAAGGCAGGGGAGTCATATTCGTTCTGAATGAATTATTGACATTGACGCGTATGCTGATTTTGACACCGTACTCATAATGCGGGTCAGTAACAAATGCGCCCGTTATTCATCCTTAGGCATTACGACAGATTATGCCATCCCCATTCTTCGGGCCATTCTGGACAAGCAGATAAAGGACGGGAATTATTATATCCTGCCCCAACTGACTTTTGATGGCATCAACGAAAAAGGAGTTTCCGTCGCATCATTTCTGGTGCCTAATGGCAATGCTGAAGTTCGCCGGTTGTGGAATAGCGATGGGAACTGCAACGGATGAAGTTAAAATTGCAGCGGATTATGTTACAGCTTCTTCCAATCTTTTCTCTGCACCATGCTTTTGCTTAAGGCAGCAGGCGCTGACATAGTTTGATCCAAGAATGTATTGTGAATTAATATGGTCGGAAAATACAAAGTAATAACCCTGTGCGGCAGCACCCGCTTCAAGGAGCAGTTCTTCGAAGCGCAGAAGCGCCTTACACTTGAAGGCAACATCGTCATCAGTGTCGGTCTCTTCGGACATTCCGGGGACGACGAAGTCTGGACGGAAGGCACCAAAGAAATGCTTGACGATATGCACAAGCGCAAGATTGATATGGCAGATGAGATATTCGTCATCAACGTTGGAGGCTATATCGGCAGCAGTACCAGAAGCGAGATTGGGTATGCCATTGCCAATGGAAAGACAGTGAATTATTTAGAACCCATGGAGTAGGCTTTCAAAGAAGGTTACGACTAAAAACGCGGCCATGACAAACATCATCCTTGGGGCCACCTTGGAGAGATATTCTATGTATGGGAACCGTTTCCGGGCGGAACCAAAGTGGTGCAACGGAACGTCAGCTTCCTGCAAAACGCCTTCCACACAGTAATGGCTCTGAAGGCACTCAGAGGCATTCAAGCGTGCCAGGTGTAACCATTATACCGACACCTGGCACGGCATGGCAGCATACAGGCCGCTGGGGAAGGGGATACCGTGGAAGGTGATTTGCAGGAACTTGAAAGGATGCCGTCTTTTTCGGAGTGCGTAGCGGGCTTTTAATGTGGTATAAGGGCAAAAGACTTGAAATGCCAAAGCATTGACCCGGCCACTTGCCGAAAACTGCGACGGATTCGAAACGAAGGAACAAATCCAGCGGCGCAAGCAGCTTGAAGAAATGCGCAAGACACGGAAATAATGAACAATTTGGTAATACTTTCAGCACCCCCAGGGCGCTCCCGGGTCGTTCCAGGATATTGGAATTCACTTTGCTGCTCCAGTGCTATGTCCTCATTGACCTCAAGGTGGACAAATTAACCCATCAGGACCTCGGCCAGATGATGATGTATGTGAACTACTACGACCGCAACGTCAAGCAGGATTTCGAGAAACCGACAGTAGGCATACTCCTGTGCAAAGAAAAGAAGGACGCTCTTGTCGAACTGACTCTTCCGAAAGATTCCAACATCTACGCTGCACAGTACGAGCTCTATCTTCCGGACAAAAATGAACTTCAAGCGAAACTCAAGTCCTGGATTAAGGAATACGAGGCAGAAACGCTTTGATGATATTCTCATCGACCCCGGGTGGAAAATCCGCGTTCTAATCGATTGAAGACTTAGTTCAAAACATTCCAATATCCATGTTAGTCTTGCCATCATTCAAGGAATGACTATCTTTGCAGAGATAAATCAACAGACAATGAAGAAGATATTATTACTTATACTCACATCCTTGGTATTATTTGCCTGCCAGAAGGAAGACACAGAGCCAGTGACAGATGGAGATGTCACAAAAGAAGTCCCTTGTCCAGAATGTGGAGCAGTGTATTCTGTTACTTGCAAGAGCCCAGATGGAAGGTGGAAACAATTAGGTTTTCCTGGAATAGATTGGACTTCCCATTCTACCCCCACCACCCATTGGGAAGTAAAGAATGAAGCTGGTAATAATGTCACTTTTATGGAATATTGGACTGAGGAAAAAATAAAATTCAACTGTCAAGTCCAAGACTGTAAAGGAGTGATGGAATGCAATAGAGAGAGTTTCAAGACAATTCCAGTTAGGCCAAGACTATAATAAAGACTAACAGAAAGCACTTGCATCCAGCGGGTGCTTTTTTAATTTCCACTCCAACAGTCTCGTCAACTACAACCAACCCCCAATAGGGTGGTGGGTGGGCCGCAAACAGAATTTGTTTACGCGTGTAACTCTATACGAAGACGGACAAGTTCATCGCACAATGAGGTTTAAGTTGAAAATTCTTTTCTCTTGTGGGACAAAAATCAGAGGGTAAAGGTCTTTTTCAAGTCTTATTGTGCAAAAATGTCAAATTGTGCGTGCTACCCCTATAATCAAGTTGGATTCCTGCGGAATAATTCAGATAGGCAGTGGAATTTTGCATATATTTGCCTACATTTCATCATAATGAGAGGATTTTTATACTGTATCCTGGCGTTTCTCTGCGTATCCTGTCAAAGACACGAGGATAAACCGGCCGGCCCAACTTTGTCCGTAGCTCTGTATCCCTATCTGCAACAAATGGATGATGCCAAAAGGATAATCGGTGAAATATGGGATAGGCATAATTCCGGCTGGATGCTGGAATTCAAGGATTGGGATTGCTACATGGATGATCCCCGGACAGATATTGACGTGTTTTGTATTGACTGTCTGTTCGAGCAATACTATATGAATGAGGGTATGATATCCACTATTTCCAATACTGAAATAATGGAGCGGGATGATTTCTATGACTGTTTCAACCTGTCAGACGAATGTATCGGAATACCTTTTCTTCTTTGTCAGGATTTCCTTATATACCCTAGCAGGGACAAACAGATAGCCGATGCTTACAATGCAAGGAAACTTCTGGACTGTGCCGAACCCGGGAATATCTGGACACTTACTGCCGGAAATCCAAATGGGATCTATCTTCGCGCCTGGGCGGAAATCTATGGCTACGAAGGTAGCTTTCATACAACAGACATCAATCAGAGCGTACTGGAGAATCTCAAACCATATCTGGTGTTGGGTGGTAAAAAAGCACTCGTTGCCCATAGCGAAGAGACGGCTCGGGCATTCATAGCCGGGAATGGAAGAGCGTATGTCGGTTTTCCCGAGGTTCTTTCGTTACTGCAGGAATACCCCGAGCCTCTTTCAATAATCAATTTCTCCATCTTTGGAAACAGACGCTCAAACTATTATTATGCCGACAAAATATGCATCAACAAGTCGGTTACAAACAAAGAAAAAAGGAAGGCGGCAATCCTTCTGGCGAATATCCTCTGCAGCAGAGAATTTCTTGAACGGTATATTTCGAATGAGAGCAAATGCCTGTTTTATATTCCGGCCCGCCCCTCTGTGAGCCGAATACTTGGACAGGGGGAACCTGTTTATCATTCGATTGATTCGCTTGCCTCCGCAAATGACGCCTTAATCTTGTATGGAGATGCTGCCTTCAGGGATTATAACGACCGCATTCTTTCTAAAATGGCCGAAGTGCTTGATGATGTATCAAAGGCTCCCGCATTTATTTCGCAAGCCCCATCAGGTGTTGGCCGTACTGATTCTTGGACATCGGAGCAGCGACAGCCTTAAGATTTTCGGCTGATGCCCAGCAGTTGTTTCAATTCATCCGTCCATACAACTGTAACTAACGTGCCCATAAACTTAATGCGCTAAGGTATAGGTGTTTACGGAGACACGCAAGGCCTGTTGTGGATGTAAATTTTAAATCTATGATTGAATAAAAATGTGTAACTTTGCGAGTCATTGAAGCACAATTATGAAGCGAATCACCCTCATCATCCTGGCCATTACAGCCATACTCTTTGGCAGCGTTTCCTGCCAGAAAGACAATATCAAACCTGTTGAGCCGATAGTCCCGCAGGGTGAGGTTACCCGTGAATTCCTCTCTCGGATTCGTGTCGGGAAGGATGGACATTTCCAATATTGGAATCAGGATTCCCCCGCGCTGAAGGAGTTGAAGGCATTTGTTGCCACGGTCACCGATCCGAACTGCAAGGGGTATGTGCCTCCGCAGGACAGGGTCGCGACGT
>JAKSKH010000025.1 GCA_024401855.1 Bacteroidales bacterium
CGGAAAGAGACATACGCAATCAGAAGGCCTTTGCTCGCAACGAAGGTATGAAAGAGGGACTGAAAAAAGGCTTGGAAGAAGGCCTTGAGAGAGGAAAGGTTGAAACTCAGCTTGAAGTTGCAAAGGCCATGCTCTCAAAGGGAATGGCCCCGACATTGATTTCCGAAATCACCGGACTGTCATTGGATCAGGTGCTGTCTCTCGACAACTGACGCAGATGCCGGATGCCGCTCACCCATCATCACGCGCTCGACGTGGCATCTCAGATGCTGAATCAAGTTCAGCATGACGTCAGGCGGTTCCAGCATGACGAGGAGAACAAGCTACGAAGTCTTTTGAAAGCAATATGAAAATCGACTATGCCGTTTTCGGCTCGGGGAATACGCCCATGGTGATAATTCCGGGAATGAGCCTCCATCCCGTAACACCGGGCGCGGGGATGGTGGAGCATGAGTTCTCCGCCTTCTGCGGGCAGTGCAGGATATATCTTTTCGACAAACGCAAGCACCTGGAGGAGGGCTTCTCGGTAATGGATATGGCGGAAGATACCGTAGAGGCGATGAGATTGCTCGGCATAAGGGACGCGTTCGTTTATGGAACCTCCCAGGGAGGCATGATGGCCATGTGCATAGCCGCCAGGCATCCGGAACTGGTCAGCAAGCTGGCTCTGGCCTCCACGCTTGCGCGCCAGAACGACACCTGCACCAATAACATGATAAAGTGGGAGAAACTGGCCCTGGCCGGCGACCCCGTTGCCTTGAACCGCGAAGTTTACAGCAAAGTGTATTCACCCTCCTTCTACGAAAGGCACAGGAAGGCTTTCGCCGTAATGGAGAAACAGGGAACCCCGGAGGAAATGCGGAACTTCGCAATCTCCGCCCGGGCATGCAGGAACTTCGACATCGCGGACGAGCTGGGGCTCATACGGTGTCCTGTATTCATAGCCGGCGTCGCCGACGATACTGTTATCGGCAGCGAGGGTGTTCCTTACATTGCCTCAAGACTGGGGTGTGAAGCCCTCTTATATCCGGGCAAGGGTCATGCGATGTACGATGAGGACAAACACTTCGTCGAGCGGCTGTATGAATTCTTCTGCCTTGAGTTCGATATGTAAACAATGAAAAATCACAGATCATGAAGAATTTGCATATTGCCACAGCGCTTCTGGCCGCGCTCTTACTCTCCCCTTCCTGCACGGAACAGAAGGCCGTCAAAGCGGGTACGGACACCACGGCCTACCCCAGAATCTGGGGCGAAGACCGTTTCCACGAAATCCGCCCTGAATTCTACTACCTGAAATAAAGTCTGAAGCTATCAGAAAAGGATAATGAAAGTCAGCGCGGCAACAAGACCGCCGACAACAGGTCCAAGGACAGGCACCCAGCTGTAATTCCAATCGCTGTCGCGCTTGTCCTTTATTGGAAGTATGGCGTGTGCGATACGGGGACCGAGATCACGGGCGGGGTTGATTGCATATCCCGTGGCGCCTCCAAGCGACATGCCTATTGCCATGATGAGCATTGTTACAGGGAATGCCCCAAGACTTCCCATTCCTATGGCCGGGGTCTCGGGCTTCGTTGACAAGGCAAGAATCACGAAAACGAGGAGCCAGGTTGCCACAGCCTCGCAGAAGAAATTGCGCCACTTGTTCCTGATGGCGGGTATGGTGCAGAAACAGCCCAGCTTGGCGTCCGCATCTTCGGTGCAGTCGAAATGATCCTTATAGAAAAGATATACGCACACGGCTCCGAGTATGCCGCCAAGAACCTGAGCCACACAATAGGCGGCCACCTTGCTCCAGGCGAACTGACCGGCCGCCGCAAGTCCGAGGCTGACGGCAGGGTTCAGGTGAGCGCCGGTATAGGGCCCGGCAAGGAACACACCGCACATTACGGCAAAGCCCCAGGCCATGGTTACGACAATCCATCCGCCACCCTTTCCCTTTGACTTTGCAAGGGATGTGCAGGCTACAACTCCGTCTCCGAGGAGAATGAGTACGAAAGTTCCCAGGAACTCAAAAACGCATTCGTTGAAAAGTGTCATATCAATGTTGTCTAAAAGTTACTTACATGAGGAAGGAAGGTACGCATGAGATAGTCTACGTGGGGAGTGAGCTCGGGAGGCATGACCGAGGCCAGTTCCGTCTCGAAGGTGAGGGCCCGGGCAACGATGTACGGGGCAATGCCGCGCTCGAATTCTCCGGTGTCAACCCGGGTTCCGAAATATGCGTTCAGGAATTCCTGCCAGAAAAGCCTGCCCTGCTCAGGACGATAATGGTAACTCCGCTCCATTTCATCTTCCGGTACCGCAACCAGCACAAGATAGCTCATCGCGAAGTCGAACATGGGGTTGCCGTGGCAGAAACCGGCCATATCTATGAAATAGAAGTTTTTCTCGTCCGTAATCACGTTTCCGACATGCAGGTCTCCGTGCAGGCAGGTGCCGGCCCCCGGAAGGCTCTGAACCATATCGTATGCGCGCCTCTTCGTATCCTCATCGCGGACGGGATTGGCCAGAATCATATTTCCGTACATATCCCTCACATCGGGGAAGACGTTTACGTCGCAGGGTGTGGAATGCAGTTTCTTCACCATATCCGCGTACTTGGCGGCGAGTTCCGGTATTCTTTCCGGCTGTTCGCCCATTATCCTGCCGAAAGAGCGCTTGCCTACAATACGCCTGAACATGATTCCCGTCCTGGTGCCGTCGGTCACGAGCTCACCGGGTTCGGGAGTCGGGATTCCGAGAAGGTATGCCTCCCTCGCCACTTTCAGCTCGGTCTCCGCACGCTTCACGGCATCGTCGCCTGAAAGAATCTTCAGCATCATGGAATTGTCTCCACGCTTGAAATAAGACATCCCGAACATTCCCTGTCCGGTATTCTCCCACTGGTTTATGTCTATTGTCTTCATATTGCAGGATAATGGAGGTTTTGCGGTTTTATATCCATAAGGACTTCTTTGAGGAACTTGCCGGCATCACGGCGGGCCTGTTCCAGGCTGTGCAGTTTCCAATTGCCGCAGTCTGCCGGAGCGGCTCCAGGAATCTCCCCCTCATATCCGGCTATGAATGAGAATGTGTCCCTCATCAGCCCGACTATATCCTCCGCTTCCAGATCACCCTTGAGAAGGAGATAGTTTCCGGTAAGGCACCCCATAGGTCCCCAGTATACAATCCTGTCCTTCCATTCCGGATTGTTGCGGAGATACGTGGCCGCCAGATGCTCGATGGTATGTATTGATGCCTGGGACAGACCTTCCTGCCTGTTAGGTTCAACCATCCTGATGTCGAAGGTGGTGACAACCTCACCGCCCACTCTGTCCTTTCTGGAAACGTATATGCCCCTGAGAAGCGTCAGGTGGTTGATAGTGAAACTGGGAATCTTGTCCATACCTGCAAATGTAGCTTTTATTTTGAAATTCTGACCTTGAGGCTTACGGGCGCATCTTCCGGTATCATGTACTTTTGCAGGGGCACAGGCCCGCAGGTCCTGTTTCCCAGACCCTGCTGGATTGCGTCCAGATAGAGCATCGTGGCATGTTCCCTTACAGCGGGAAGCTCGAAGCCGTGCAACACGCCGCGAATCGCCTCGTCCGTATAATGAAGGGCGGAGAAGGACAGATGCCCCTCTGCCTGCACGCGCATGCCGCGTCCGTCGGGCGCCGTTACGCTTAGCCAACGTACGTCCTCGCGGTTGCCCATGCTCTGGGCACGGACATAATGTTCCTCCCCCATCGCCGTAACGGTGGTGTTCCATATTCCGAAATCGGCGCTGCGCTTTCTGTCTATGTAGTTCTCGTGGGGACCGCGTCCGTACCAGCTTACATTTTCAAATTCTTCCGGAAGGTCGAACCTGATGCCCAGCCTGCGGACAATGGGTGAGGTCTTCAGGAAAGATGCCTCTATATCCATGGTTCCGTCTGCATAGAATACATAGTGGATGGAATACGGTACCTCAACGGTTTCCGGCGCATCGATGACAATACGCCCGGAAACATCCGCGACAGTGACCTGCTCTTCCGAATGTACGGACAGCGAATCGGCAAGCGTACGGGATTCATAAAGCTCCGTATCTGTGAAGCAGTCATTGCCTACGGCGCGGAACCATGAAAGGTGCATGCCATCAAGAAGTCCGGTTTTCCTGTCTATTTCCGGGACCGGCACGCTCTCTCCGGACGGTGTGTATTCTCCGAGAGAAGGCTCGACGGCATGCAGGACGAGCTGGCTCCGGGCAATCAGGTGGCCACGTTCCGCCCATGATGCGGACTCCTTCAGGGAATATGAGACATTGAGCATATACTCCGCATCGTTCCCTATTTGAGTTTCGAAAGGTATTTCGAGCGAGAGAGTCTCTCCGGGAGCCGCGGACGGGCAGGCAAAGCCGCCTTTCTCAACTTCCTTTCCGTCTTTGAGAAGCGACCATGCAAGGTTGAAGCTGTTCAGGTCGGTGAAAGCGTATGCGTTGCGGACACGGATGCTGTGAGCGTCATCTCCCGCCTCCGTCTTGATATACTGATAGACGCGCTTCACCTCCCTCAGCTTGGAAGTCTCGCGCCGGTCGGAGGTTATGATTCCGTTGCAGCAGAAGTCCTTGTCGTTGGGATTGTCTCCGAAATCCCCTCCGAAAAGGAAGCGGGATCCGTTGTCGCCGAATCGCACGAGGCCCTGGTCAACCCAGTCCCATATGCATCCGCCTATCATTCTTTCAGACTTCTCCATGTAGTCCCAGTATTCTCCGAGGTTTCCGGGAGAATTCCCCATTGAATGCGCATATTCGCAAAGGAAATACGGCTTGTCGCTGTCTTCCCTGTCTGTCTTCTCCATACGGGCCATGTCCGGGTACATCTGCGAATCGATGTCGGCTATGCTGCAGTCTCCTTCATAATGAATGGGCCTTGAAGGGTCGAGGGCGCGGATTGCATCCCTTTCCGCCACAAGGGCGCATCCCTTTCCGCTCTCGTTTCCGAGAGACCAGAAAATCACGCAAGGATGGTTGCGGTCGCGGCGGACCATTCTCTCCCCCCTGTCGGCATAAGCGGCATTCCACGACTCGGTGCGGCTTATCTTATGGTTTCCGTGGCACTCCACATCGGCCTCGTCCATGACATATATTCCGTAATAGTCGAAGAGCGCATAAACCTTCGGGCTCTCCGGATAATGGGAAGTCCTGACAGTGTTGACGTTGTTCTGTTTCATCAGGACTATGTCCCTGATGCTTGTCTCAACAGGAACTGCCTTTCCGCAGGTGGGGTGTGTTTCGTGTCGGTTGACTCCCTTGAACCATATCTGCTGTCCGTTGATATAGACACGCTTGTCCCTTATCTCAACTTTTCTGAAACCGAACCTGTTGGACACGGCCTGAATCTCATTGCCGCCGTTGTCCAGAAGGCTTATTATCGCGGTGTAAAGTTCAGGTTTTTCTGCAGACCACAGTCTGGGAGACCCTACGCTTTCCTTGAAATCCACGTCTACAGCCGCACCCTTGACCAGACTCACCTTGCGGGCATCCTTGCTGAACACGGTATTTCCGTCCGGGTCGAGCAGCTCTACGTGAACCGTTACGGAGGAATTCCTGTTTCCGGAGTTCTTCAATACAGTCTTTGCCTTGAAGACGGCGCTTCCGAAGTCATCCCCTTCGAACTCGGAGGAGAGATTGAAGTCCGCTATCCCGCTTTGCGGCGCGGCATACAGATACACATCCTTATGAATGCCGGAAAGACGGAACATGTCCTGATCTTCAAGGAAGCTTCCGTCACTCCACCTTATGACCTCAACGGCAACGGTATTCTCCCCGGGCTTCACATATTGCGTGACATCGAACTCAGAATCGTTGTTGGCTCCCTGGCTGTAACCGACCGGCTTTCCGTTGACCCAAACGTGGAAGGCGCTGTAAACGCCGTCAAAATGCAGGAATACGGATTTCCCGTTCCAGCTTGAAGGGATTGTAAAGTCCCTCCTGTAGGATCCTACGGGATTCGGTTCATCGTTGCAGGTGTATCCGGGAAGTGGCAGGATTACGCAGGGCCTGCTCATGAACGGATATATGACGTTGGTATATATCGGCGTGCCATATCCTTTCATCTCCCAGTTTGAAGGTACCTCGATGTCGTCCCATCCGCTCACGTCAAATTTGGGTTTGTAGAAATCTGCAGGACGTTCGGAGGGCTGTTTGACCCAGTTGAACTTCCAGGTTCCGTCCAGGCTCATCCAATAGTCCGATACAGGATCGGTCCACGGTTTCTCCATGTGTTCCCTGTCGGCCTTGAGTGCCGCGGAAGACGGATAGGACACCATCGTGACATGTCCGGGGAGCTTGTTTATTGCAAATATCGTCTCGTTCTCCCAGTCCTCCTTTCCTCTTGATTCAAGGAACTCGCATTTTGCAGGGATGAGCCTCCACTCCGTGGGCCGGTCATCCTTTCCGCCAAGACGCACCACCGCACCCTCAACGTCGTCCCCTTCTATGAGGACTTTGCATCCGGTCCCCTTGTGGCTGATGGTCACCTTTCCCTTGCCCGCAGGTGTTATAATGAACTGCTGGTTGGGATTGCCTATTTCGTAACCCCAGCTGCCGAGAGGAATGCCTCCCTCCTCGGTACCGTCCGAGTCGAAAGACAGGTTGCTGGCCGGACACCAGATATTGAAAGCATCTCCATCAGGATCAAAACAGTATTTCTGGTAACTGTCGGTCTTGTCAAGGACGGCGAGACGGTGAGGGCACATCTCCCCCTGCATCGGATTATACAAGGCATAACCGTTTGGGGAAACAAGAATGTAGGATTTTTGATTGCCTCCCCGTCCGAAGGCGGCAAATTGAGATGTCATTCCGTTAAACAGCAGACACACTGCCGTGATGACCCAAAGGGATGTTCGTCTGTTCATGATTCAATGTTTTATGTTATAGGAGGGTGCGGCGTACTGCCTGTTTCCAGCCTTCCTTGGCATTGTTTGCGGCATCGGTGGGAGAGAAGACGCGTTCCGCCTTCCACTGGTTCTTCAACTCATCGATTCCGGACCAGAAACCGGTGGCAAGCCCGGCAAGATAAGCCGCGCCAAGAGCCGTGGTCTCCGTCACCTGAGGACGTATAACCTTGATTCCCAGAACATCTGACTGGAACTGCATCATAAGGTTGTTTCTGGATGCCCCGCCGTCAACCTTGAGTTCGCAAATGTCCATTGCGGCATCCTTGTGCATGGCCTCCACTATGTCCATAGTCTGGAAAGCGATTCCCTCCAGAGCGGCACGGGCGATATGGGCGGAGGTGGTTCCGCGTGTGAGTCCGCAGATGCATCCCCTCGCATAGGAATCCCAGTAAGGAGCGCCGAGGCCTGTCAGGGCCGGAACGAAATATACTCCCCCGTTGTCGGGAACGGTGGAAGCCAGAGCTTCTATTTCAGAGGAGGACTTGATGATTCCGAGTCCGTCCCTGAGCCACTGGACTACGGAACCGGCCACGAACACACTGCCCTCCAGTGCATAATTAACCTCGTTTCCTATCTTCCATGCAATGGTGGTAAGAAGTCTGTTTTTTGAAAGTATGGGCTTTGTCCCGCTGTTCATCAGTAGGAAGCAGCCTGTTCCGTATGTGTTCTTCACGGAACCCGGCTCGGTGCACATCTGGCCGAACAGGGCCGCCTGCTGGTCACCGGCGATTCCGGCAACGGGCACATTCTTCCCGTTTATTGTAGTATAACCGTAAATCTCGCTGCATGAGCACACGCGCGGCATCATGGATTCGGGTATCCCGAAGAGCGTCAGGAGCTCCCGGTCCCAGGAAAGGGTGTGGATGTTGAAGAGCATTGTCCTGGAAGCGTTGGTGACATCTGTGACGTGGACGTTCCCGCCTGTGAGATTCCAGACAAGCCAGGAATCGACCGTTCCGAAACGGAGCATTCCCCTTTCGGCCTTTTCCCTGGCACCCGGGACATTCTCCAGTATCCAGCGCAGTTTGGTTGCGCTGAAGTAGGCGTCAATTATAAGCCCGGTCTTGCTTCTTATAAGGTCCGTGAGTCCATCGGACTTCAGTTTGTCGCAATATTCAGCCGTACGACGGTCCTGCCAGACTATGGCGTGACATATGGGCTCGCCTGTCACGGCATCCCAGACTACAGTGGTTTCTCTCTGGTTCGTGATGCCTATTCCGGCTATTTCGGCGTCCGGTCCCATGGCGGAGACAACGTCCATCATCACCTCCCTTTCGCTGGACCATATTTCTGCAGCGTCATGCTCCACAAGTCCGTTGCTCGGGAAGTACTGGGTGAACTCTTTCTGCCGGACGGCGCATATCTGCCCGTCGTGGTCGAATGTGATGGCCCTGGAACTGCTTGTGCCCTGATCCAAGGCAAGAATGTACTTTGCCATATTTAGTTGATTCTGATTTTCTGACCTATACGTATTTTGTTGATGTTCATTCCGGGATTGAGCTCCTTGATCCGGGCGAGAGATGTTTTTTCCTTTGCGGCGATGGCCGAAACCGTTTCTCCGTTCTTCACCGTATGCCAGCGCATCGCGGCCCTTTCTTCAGCTATTCTCTTTTCTTCGGCCGCAATCCTTTCCTCTTCGGCCCTTATGGCCTCGTCTGTTGCATTTATTTCAACTTCTTCCTCTATGGATTCCGGCACGTAGTGGGAAGACGAACTGAGATAACTGCGCCTGAGCACGAATACCGTCTTCCTGAGCTTCCCGCTCTCGAAATCCGCTATCCACTGGGGATCGAATGCAAAGCCCTTGTATCTGGTCTCAAAGTGGAGATGCGACCCGGTGGAACGTCCGGTGGACCCGCCAAGTCCTACAACGTCACCGGAACGGACCCAGTCACCGGTCTTGACATCAAGGCGTGACAGATGACCGTAATATGTCTCAAGACCGTTTTCGTGACGGATTACGACAAGATTGCCGTATCCCCTCGTATATGCGGCGAAGCGGACCTTGCCGTCGAATGCGGCTTTAGCGGGAGTTCCCTTGGGATAAGGAAGGTCAACACCGCTGTGGTTCCTTCCCCTGCGGTAGCCGAACTTGGAGTAAACCTTGGCCTGGTTGGGGCAGGTCCACCCGCTCACCGAATCCACCAGGCATATCACAGTCCTGTAGGGAAGGGAATCCAAGGGGAATTTCCTGTATGAATTTATTTCTTCTGTATCCCAGTACTCACTGAACACCTCATTCCGGCTGACTTTGTCCATGTTCTTGATGTAATACCAGGTATTGTCATCCTTCAGGACAACCTGTATGCTTGTGTCCCCTATGTCCAGGGTATCGACAGGCGTTCCCATGCCTTTAACCATAGGAACGACGGACATTCCGGAACCCGGTTGCGAAATTCCGACCGTGTCACGGCACGCAGCGCTTTCCGAGGCTGATGTTCCGGGGAAAAGGTAAGGGGTTTCCTGGGCCACGAGCAGTGCCGGGGCGAATAATGCCGGTAAAAAAAGTTTCTTCATCATTTCAGGACAGTACAGCGCCGAAACGGGATTCCAGAAGTTCCCTGGTCTCAGCTATTTTCTTCTTCAGGAGATCGTCAGTCACCGCTTCACATATGAAACGGAGGTAAGGTTCCGTATTGGAAGGACGGATGTTGAACCACCAGTCCTTGAATTCGACGCGGTATCCGTCAAAGTCCATGACGGCCTGAGGGTCTTCGTTTCGGGTGAAATGGGCCTTTACGGCATCCATAGCTCCGGGCTTGTCTTCAAGCTTGAAGTTGATTTCTCCGGAATTCCTGTACCGGCTTATACCCTTCATGAACCCGGCTATGGTCTTTCCCTCCTTTTTCAGGGAAGCCACGATACCGAGAACTATCATGGATGCCAGAATGCCGCTGTCTGAATAAAAGAAATCCTTGAAATAATAATGTCCGGCAAGTTCGCCGCCCCATATTCCGTCAATCTCACGAAGTTTTGGCGCAGCATTGGCCCTGCCCACCTTCCAAGTGTAAAGTTCCGCACCATAAGTCTGCAGGGACTCGGCAACAGATTTGGAACTTCTTATCTCCTGAAGCACCCGTGGATTCTTCTCCCCTCTGACCTTTACGTAGTATTCAGCCATCAGCGCTATGACCAGGTCGGGAGCTATGAACTCCGCCTCGTTGTCAACGAACATGACGCGGTCCGCATCACCGTCGTAAATGACCCCTATATCGGCCTTTGTACTTCTGACGAGCGATTTTAGGGCCGCCACATTCCTCGGGATGAGAGGATTGGGGTCATGGTTGGGGAAAGATCCGTCCAATGTGTCATTTATATATTCCGGTGAGTCTCCGAACACCTTTTTGGCAAGAAGGCACGACATTCCGTTGGAAAGGTCGAAAGCAATGTTGAGACCGGAAAGGTCCTGCTTGAAAGCGGACAGGAATTCAAGATAATCGGGAATCACGTCCATCTGATGAACTTTCCCCCGAACCTCTGCGGGAGGCGTCGGTATTCCGCCCTCTATCCATTCCCGAATCTGCCCCAGGCCTGAATCAAGCCCCACGGGAAGCGCATTCTCACGGCTCACCTTCATTCCGTTGTATTCCGCCGGATTGTGCGAAGCCGTTATCTGCACGGAAGCCTTGAATCCATAATTCGCGGTGCCGAAGTACACCATTGGAGTGGAGCACAGGCCCAGGTCCCAGACATCTGCGCCCGCATCCGTAAGACCGTTTACAAGGGCGTCACGTATTTCCAGGGATGAAACCCGGCAGTCCCTGCCTACCAGAACCTTGTCGGTATCGAGCAGTCTCGGTATGAAGTACCCGACCTTGTATGCCGTCGTGCTGTCGAAGTCCACTCCGTAGACCCCCCTGATGTCGTATGCGTGAAATGCTCCCATTGACTATTTGATTTTTGATTTATAGGCTGTTCCCACCTTGCCCTTTGAAATGTTCACCAGTTTCTTTGCAATCATCTTCCTGCGGATAGGCGCGACAAGATCTGTGAAGAGGATGCCGTCGAGATGGGAGAATTCGTGCTGAATCATACGGCATGCGAATTTGTCGAAAGTCTCGGTCTTCCTGTTAAAGTCCTCGTCGTAGTACTCGATTGTAACCGAGGACGGTCTGCGGACGTCGGCATAAATTCCGGGAACGCTCAGGCATCCCTCGTTGAATTCGCATTGTTCCGGACTTTCCCACATTACCACCGGATTGATGAAAGTGCGCCTGAACCCCTTGAGGTAGGGATACACGTCCGCCATCACGTCTCCGTCGACAATGAAGACCCTGCGGCTCACACCAATCTGAGGAGCGGCAAGCCCGCACCCTTCGGATCTGGCAAGAGTCTCCTTGAGGTCGGCGACCAACTTGGCTATTTCTTCTTTAGATGTAATGTCAACAGGCTCGGCGACCCTCCTGAGCACTTCCGAACCGAATAAAAATATTGGCTGTATCATTTTTTCTTATCAAGATATCCCTGTAGAATAATTGCCGCGCTTATCTTGTCCACGGATTTTTTGTTTTTCCTGTCGCTTTTCTTCATGCCGCCCTCTATCATCGCCCGGTGGGCAAGTACCGAAGTGAAACGTTCATCCTCAAGAGCTACAGGAATTCCGGGGAAGGCCTTCTGCAGCCTCTTCAGGAAAACATCCACATCAGCGGCGGCTTCCGCATGACTCCCGTCGAGATTAAGCGGATACCCTACAACAAACTTCTCCACCGTCTCGGTGCGGGAGTATTTTTGCAGATAATCTATTATATTTGCAGAAACAACAGTATCGACCGGAGATGCGAAAATTCCCAGAGGGTCACTTACCGCAACCCCGACTCTGGCCCGGCCGTAGTCAATCCCGACGATTCTGTTCATAACTGCAAAAATAAGCAAAAGGTATGGGAAGACAAAATCGCGAAAGCAAAGGCAAAGTTTACAGGTTTTCCATTGTTGAAGATGACACGCACCGGTTCCTGTTCAGTTTCCGCGTAAGCAAACTGGGACTCGTGCTGGCAGCGCTCACCACAGTGGTGACTCTGACGGGAATTCTCTATGCCCTGATTGCATTGACTCCGCTGCGCACGACCATTCCGGGATATCCTGACGCGCATTCCAAGAAAGTCGCCGTGGCAAACGCGATAAAGATTGATTCACTGGAAAGCTGTATAACAAGATGGGAGCTTTATGCGGAGAACCTCAGCAAGATACTCGCCGGCGAATCCACGGTGAGCCTCGACAGCATCATAAGGAGCAGCGGATTGAAATACCTTTCAGACAAAACCATGGAGGAGCTCAGCGAGCAGGAAGCCATACTCCGGAGGATGGCGGCGGACTCAACTTACACCAGCAACGGAAAAGGCAGTAAATGAAAAAGAGAAGAATAGCCATTTTAGGTTCTACAGGATCCATCGGCACACAGACTCTTGACGTGATACGCCGTCATCGGGACATGTTCGAAGTGGAACTCATTTCCGCACGGAGCAGCGCCGACCTTCTGATTGCCCAGGCGCTCGAATTCGACGCGGCCAACGTCGTCATCTGCGACGAAAGGAAATATCCCGCTGTCAAGGAGGCGCTGGCCGACAGCGATACCAAGGTCTGGGCCGGAATTGACAGCCTGTGCGACCTCGTACGCTCCGCGGAAGTGGATATGGTTGTGGGAGCGATGGTAGGCTTCAGCGGCCTGCGGCCGACTCTCGCCGCCCTGGAGGCCGGAAAAATCGTTGCACTGGCCAACAAGGAGACTCTTGTGGCGGCAGGAAGCATAGTGACCCGTACGATGCGCGAGCATAAGACGGTAATCCTTCCTGTCGATTCGGAACATTCCGCAATATTCCAATGCCTGCTGGCCGCCCAGGGAAACGAGGTGGAGAAAATCCATCTTACAGCATCGGGAGGTCCGTTCCGCGAATGGGAACGTTCCAGAATAGCCGGGGCCAAAGCGGCGGACGCGCTCAAGCACCCGAACTGGAGCATGGGAGCCAAGGTTACCATAGATTCCGCAACGATGATGAACAAGGGTTTTGAAGTGATTGAAGCCAGATGGCTTTTCGACATCGCTCCATCAAGGATAAACGTGGTGGTTCAACCGGAGTCCATAATACACTCGATGGTGGAGTTCGTTGACGGAGCGGTGATTGCCCAGCTTGGCCATCCGGACATGAGGGAGCCGATAGGCTTTGCGCTCACCTTCCCGCAGAGAGTCTCCGTAGGCAACAGGAAACTGGATTTCGCCCAACTCGGAAAAATCACCTTCCAGGAACCCGACCAAAGAAAATTCCCCTGCCTCAGACTTGCTTATGAGGCCATTGAAAAAGGAGGGAATGCCCCGTGCGCGCTCAACGCCGCGAACGAAGTCGCCGTGGCGGCATTCCTCAAAGACGCAATTTCATTCTATGACATCCCGAAAATCAACGAGATGTGTCTGGATGGCCTGGATTTTGTAGAGGAACCGACCATGGAAGACATATTCGAAACCAACGTCGCCGTTGCCCGGAAAGCAAGCTCCATCATATCCAAATTATAGACAATGGACGTCCTGATGAAAATACTGCAGGTTGTTCTGGCCCTGTCCCTGCTCATATTCATTCATGAACTGGGGCATTTCATGTGGGCGAGAATCTTCGGGATCCGGGTCGACAAGTTTTTCCTTTTCTTCGACGTGGGAGGAAAAGCCCTGTTCAGATTCAGAAAGGGAGAGACGGAATTCGGAATAGGGTGGCTGCCGCTCGGCGGATACTGCAAAATTTCAGGCATGGTGGATGAGTCCATGGATCTCGAGCAGCTGAAGCAGGAGCCGGAACCTTGGGAATTCAGAACCCATCCGGCCGGGCAGAGGCTCATGGTAATGGCGGGAGGTGTTCTTAACAATTTCATTTTCGCCATACTGGTCTATGCCTGCATAATGGCAATCTGGGGACAATCCTTCATAAGCAACAAGGGAAGCAAGATATACGTTAACGACCTGGCATTCGAAATGGGGTTCAGGAACGGAGACGAAATTCTGAAACTGGATGACTACGTGCCTGAAGATTTCGCATATCTGCAGGCTGATATGGTCCGCAAGGGAGCGCAGACCGCAACCGTCCTGCGCGGCACGGACACACTGCAACTGTACATAGACCACTCCATGACAGGGCAGATGCTCAACTCCCCAATGATGTTCGACCTGGCCGTGCCGTTCGTCATCGACTCCGTAGCGGCGGGTGGTCCGAATGCCGCATCCGGACTTGAAAGGCAGGACAAGGTAATTGCATTTGACGGTGAGAAGATAGAATTCGTGCAGGACGCGCGTGAAGTGCTTCTCCGGAAGAAAGGCATGGAGACCACCGCCTCTGTTGTCAGGGGCGGCGATACAATAGCCGTAAACGTATGCGTGGACACCGCGGGTCTGATTGGTGTGTACATGGAGATGCCCAACATCGAATACAGGCACTACAATATGGTCTCAGCCATACCGGAGGGATTGAAGCTTACCTGGAACACCATACGCGGATATCTGCAGGATCTGAAACTCATCGCAAGTCCGCAGACCGGCGCATACAAATCCGTCGGCAGTTTCATTGCCATAGGGCAGGTCTTCCCTTCAAGCTGGAACTGGTATCAGTTTCTTGACATCCTCGCCCTTCTTTCCATAATGCTGGGCGTGATGAACCTGATTCCGATTCCGGGTCTGGACGGAGGCCACATTCTGTTCACTCTGTACGAAATTGTAACCGGACGCAAGCCCGGCGACAAGTTCCTGGCTGCGGCCCAGATGGCAGGATTGGTGCTGCTGATACTCCTGATGCTGCTTGCCTTCGGAAACGACATAGGACGACTGATACAATAGTAATATGAAAAGATTTTTATTGATCCTGGCTGCATTAGCCTCATTTTGCGGGTGCAAAAGCACAAAAGCGCTGCTTCCCAGCGTAAGCGGTAAAGCGGGCGAAATAATTGTTGTGATAGACAAACCCGTATGGGAAGGTCCTCTCGGAGGAGAAGTGAGGGACCTGCTCGCATGCGACTGTCCGTTCTTCATCCAGCAGGAACCCCTGTATTCTCTGGTAAACGTAACGCCATCCGCATTTGCCGACCTTTTCAAGGTTCACAGGAATATTTTCATGGTAATGATTGACCCGCAGGTGGACTCCGCAGGTGTTTTCTACAAGCACGACGCATGGGCCGCACCTCAATGCGTGATACAGCTCAGCGCCAGGAATGAGGAGGAAGCATCCGGGCTTCTTGCAAAAAGCGGCAGGAACATCACAAATTCCTTCGAACAGGCTGAAAGAGACAGGGTGATAAGGAATTCCATCAAATACGAGGAAAGGGAGGTGACGAATCAGGTGAAGGAAGTGTTCGGAGGCTCGCCCAGAATTCCCGTAGGATACAAGCTCAGGAAAATAAGCGACGATTTTGCATGGATATCGGATGACAAGCAGTACTCCAACCAGGGGATATTCATATACAGGTACCCGGCAGATGAGGAAGATCCTTTCTCAAAAGAGAATATCGTCGCCCATATGAACGATATCCTGAAAGAGAATGTCCCCGGAATGCTGGACAACAGCTGGATGACCACGAGCGACTATTTCGAGCCCCAGCTCGAATACATCAAATACAAGGGGAGATCCATAGCCCAGACAAGAGGATACTGGGAAGTGGAGAACGACTTTATGGGCGGGCCCTTCGTTTCCCATTCCTTCTATTCACAGGACGGGAAGGACATCATTGTACTTGATGCCTGGGTATATGCCCCCAAATACGACAAACGTCAATACCTCAGACAGACCGAAGCGATAATATATTCGTGGGAATGGAAAGATTCCTTAAATAAGGAGTCAAAATAGTTTGCGATATAAAAATTTTTGCATATCTTTGCACTCCCAATTTCGCGTAGTGCGCATTGGAATCAGTTTGGTGGGTTCGTATAACGGCTAGTACTCAAGATTTTCATTCTTGCAATAGGAGTTCGATTCTCCTACCCACTACAAAATATTAAAAATAAAAAATAATGGCAAACACAGCTTCAGCTAAGAAGGCCGATCGTCAGAACGAGAGGCATAGACTGCATAACAGGTATTATGCAAAGACAACGCGTAACGCCATCCGCGACATACGCAACACCACAGACAAGGCTACCGCAGAGAAAGATGCACCCAAGGTTTTTGCTATGATTGACAAGCTCGCAAAGATCGGTCTCATCCACAAGAACAAGGCATCCAACCTCAAGAGCGGTATTCAGGTGTATATAAATAAACTTGCTTAACCGCAAGTTTTTTTTTCATCATTCGAGAAGTAGCGCAGTTGGTAGCGCACTACGTTCGGGACGTAGGGGTCGCGTGTTCGAGTCACGTCTTCTCGACGCAACCAAAAAGAAGATGGTTCAAAACTGAGCCATCTTCTTTTTCCGATATCAGGGGAATCCTGTTAGAAAGTGTACTTTACTATTGCCTGCGCACGGTGGTTGCTGACCCAGTGCAGGTCATCAACTGCAACCATATATCCCCTGCTCTTACCATACTGGACGGATGTGAACATATACTCCAGACCAATCTGGACCTTCCCGAGGTTATATACGAGTTCGGGCTGGACACGATACATCTGATTGAGATTGCTTGCATTGTTCATGAACCAGCAGCAGTCGGAGTTTACGGGAGATTTTGTTCCAAGGTTCCTGATGTAGCCGACAAACAATGAAGGCGACCAGGGCTTGTCCTTGCAGAATGCAAAAGTCATCCATCCCGACACACTGCGTGTGGCGGAATAGACGTAGGTCTCGGTTTCCGGGGTCTTGCCGTATCCGCCAACCATGTTCATATGGGAACCGTCCATTGCATAGGTAACTTTCTCCTTCAAGGTGAACACACCGAACGTCTTCTGGAAATACTCGAAGAAATTGAAATTGGTGAGTCTTCCCGCAGTTTCGGGCATGATGCTGAGCATATCGGCCCCCAACTTGAAGCTGGTGTCACCTTTCCTGTAGTTATAACCCAGATAAGCTTCCGGAGTCTTGGCCTTTCTGATATATTCCGCCGAAGCGCCGTTGGGGCCGGTTGAAGTATACTGCATCTGCCAGAGGGCAGCGATGTCGAGATAATTATTGTCGAACATTTCAAATTCAAAAAGGACCTGAGGCGTATGGCTGTAAGGACCGAACGGTACACCGCACTCGAAACTGAAAATGTCGGGAAGGTCTATTGCCATGGGATGCCATGCCTGACCGATTTTCCAGCTGTGCTTGCGCCTGGCGATGGTCAGATAAGCCTGACGAAGCCGGAGGGCGGCGGTGGTGCCGCTCTTCAGATAGAAATCGGCCTCAACCTTTGCACCTATCTTACGCCCCTTGATCTGATAACCTGAAACATCAACTCCAACCCTGGACGTAAGGCTTACGAAATTGAAGGTGCTCTCATTCTCGGGAGTATCGGAAGGCATGTAGTAAAACAGGTCTTCCAGTCCGGCAGAACTCTTGTGAGTGTCGTAAACGAAATAATTGCTGATGAATCCGTAGAAATTGAACTTCTGCAAAGACTGCCTGGTGTCCTGAGCAGAAACGTTCGGGCAGCAGGACAATGCTGCAAAAAGAAACATTAAAGACTTGATATTTTTCATATTTTTCATCGATGATCTATGCAAAAGGGAAGAACTTGGTAACCCAGAAAAAGCCGAGGACGAGTCCGACCACGCCGACAATAAGTCCGGTCCTTATCATGTCCTTTGTCTCTACCAGCCCCGTGGATGCGGCAATCGCATTGGGCGGCGTGGATATCGGGAGGCACATCGCAACAGATGCGCACACAGCAATGAATACGGAAAGTCCCGTCTGGCCTCCGAATGCGTTGAAAACATCGGCATTGCCGCTCTGGAGAAGACCGCTGCCCATTGCAATCATAATAGGAATAAGCAAAGCCGCCGTTGCGGAATTGCTTATGAAATTACTGAGAACGTAGCAGATAAGACCGGCAACAGCAAACACCACAATGATGCTCATTGAGCTGAAGTCAATGGACTCAACCATTGCTTTTGCAAGGCCTGTTCCTGAAAGGGCATATCCGAGGGCGAAACCGCCGGCTACCAGCCATAGAACTTCCCAGTTGATTTCCTTGATATCCTCTTTGCCGAAGACTCCGGTTGCGGTATAAACGCACAGAGGGATAAGGGCGACGATGTTGGAACTGATTCCGTGGAGCTCTTCCGTCATCCAGAGAAGTATTGTTGCGCCGAAAGTTATCCAGGCAACGTAATCCTTATATGTCTTCCCGTGCCTGTCTTTCCCTATCTCAAGAACGATTTCCTTGGATTTGAACGGATAGAAGAAACAAAGCAGCGCCCATGCGAAAAAAATCATCACAATCACAAAGGGAATCATTCTTGCGGCCCAGCCGCCGAATCCGATTGTAATGCCTGCAAGAGAGTCAAGGTTGCCGACCGCAGTTGCATTCGGAGGTGTGCCGATGGGGGTTCCGATTCCACCTATGTTGGCAGCTATGGGAATTGCCAGAGCAAGTCCCACCTTGCCTTTCCTGTCAGTGTCGGGAAGTGAAGCGAACACAGGTGCAAGGAATGCAAGGAACATGGCTGCGGTAGCCGTATTGCTCATGAACATGGAGAATGACGAAATCACCACAAGCACGCCGAGAAGAACCGTCCTCGGTTTCTTCCCGAAAGGCTTGAGAAGAATGCGCGCCATTGTAACGTCCATTCCGTACTTTGATGCCACTATCGCAAGGACGAAACCGCCCAGGAAGAGCATTACAACCGGATCCGCAAATGAGCGCATGAGTTCCTTCATCGGAACGAAACGGCTGGCGTCACCGGTATTCATAAGGAACGAGACGCTCTTGTCGGAAACAGTGAGCAATGAAATGACGATGACCATCAGGGAAGTCACCCAGTTGGGCACTATTTCAAATATCCACATAAGAGCGGCGAATGCGAAAATCGCAATTGTACGCTGCTGGACAACGGTAAGCCCTGCAATCCCGAAGAAACCGGAAGGAACGGTCCACAGAAAAACCGTCACTGCCAGCACTATTGGCAGCAGGATACAGAACTTGACATTTCTAATATGTGACATTTTCCCGGATATTATCGTTATTAACGTGTTACAACGCCTCAACCTCCGCTGCAAATATAGCGAATAATATCTTTTTGCAGGCATTTATCTGGACTATTTCCGGCATCAGTCGGTGCAGTCCGTCATTGTCAGCAGGGGGGATTGCCGTTTACCTTTTCCTTTGAGAACAGGACTACAGTCAACGGCAAAGCTATAAGTGCCATTGTGGCGCTCACAGGGAGGTATATGCCGAAGTTGCAATATTCAACGATTATGTAAGTAATGGACAGCAGCGCTGTTCCGAGCAGCGCGGACCAGGCGTATTGCCTGCGGATGTCCCCTGGCTTCACTATAGCACGCACGAGGTTAGGAACTCCCAGACTCACGAAGCCGATGGTTCCGCAAATGCTGACCACGCTGGTAACCAGGACGCTTATCATGAACAATATTCCCGCCTTTGCCACATTGGACAGTTCCGTCTCTCCCTTGAAATGTGCGGTGAGCTTTTTGGAGCAGAGCATAGCGGTGGCAAGGCCTGAAACAAAGAGAATCAGGCTGATTGCAATATCGAGGGAGGTAACCCCCTGCAATTTGAAGTTGGCTGCGCCCCAGAGGTAGTACTGCTTCAACAGATCGCCCGTGGGCGCGTTGGTGACCACTATGGTGCCTATGGAGCCGACGAAAGTCCCGAACAGGATACCGAAAGTTATCAGACGGGATGTATTCAGTCTGATGGCAACCAGAGAAACTGTCAGCGCGCATACTGCCTGACATATGAATGCCCCGACAGTGAGTGAGCACCACCCTGTCATTGTTGCCGCCGCGGCCCCGAGACAGGCTGCGCTGCCCAGTCCGAGGGAGTATATGTCCCCAAGCTGGTTTCTCCACAGATACTGCATCTGCACTCCCCCGACAGGGAGTGCGATGCCACAAAGGATTACATAAAGAAAACTGAGCATAATCAGAAATAATATTCGATGCTTCCGTAGAAGGAACGTCCGGGCATAGGATATCCGGAAGACAGTTCATACCGGGTGTCTGCAATGTTGCGGGCAAGGAATTTCAACCCGAGGGAATGACCTTTCCCAAACCGGAAGTTCTTCCCTGCAGAGATGTCGAGAGTGTTGTAGTCAGGTATTCCGCTATAGCTGTCCCGCCTTCCACATCGGAGATTCCACAGGAAATCAAGACTGAAACCCTTGAAAGAACCGTTTAGCGCGACTGTCAGGGAATGTTTGGATATAAACGGGAGCTGTTCGTTGAAAGATGAGCTGTCTGGAGTTCTGTCCTTCGCATTCTGCCAGGTATATGCGGCCGAAAGGGACCCGGTCCAATCTCCTTTCTTGAAAGAGGCGCCCGTTTTGAGGTCCGTACCGCACATGACGGCCTTTCCGATATTATACGGAAACCAGCTGCCAGGATCCTCAGCCGATGGAGCCGAGACGATCTTGTCCTTGATGGAGTTGAAGAAAAAGTCCGCTTCTGCGTTCACACTCCACTCGGAGATTTGCTTTCTCCATTGCGGCCCAACCGATGAGAGCCACGAATCCTCGCACTTGAGGTCAGGATTACCGAACCCGGGGTAATACAGTTCATTGAATACGGGAACCCTGTAAGCCCGCCTGCCGAACGCAACCAGGTCCAGCCCGTCGGTCACGGCGTAGCGGAAATCGACTGAGGGAGACACAGCATTGATTGCTTTTGAACCTTTGTCGAAATTGCCGGAATACTCGATTGAGACATCGGCCTTGAATTTGGGCAGGCGGAACACCGACGTTGCCGCAGACACGAAGTTCGTTCTGGCGGCATCATAATCGGTCGCATTAAGATTGTCGTGCCTGATATCGGCCGCCAGGGATATTTCCAACCAGGACGCTATACGGAAGATATGGGAGGTGTTCAACTGGAATTCGGTCGCTTTGTACCGGCTGTCACCCCATTCACTTGAGTATGAGAGGTCATCGTATGCGAACTTTGCGCTGGCATTCAGGGTATATCGCGGCGAGAAAGCGTTTTTCACCACACCCTGTACGAAGAAGTTCCTGTCTTTCTGCCTGTCTGTGGAAGGCCAGTCGCTCGAACCCGGCGTTCCCCTGCCGGACCCGTTGAAATATGCTTTTGTGTGCCAGGAGCCCCTGTCCATCAAACCCCACACATCTATGCCTGTACGGATCTGGCTGATATCGTTGTTCTCCCTGCGGAGATTGTCGCCATAGCGGAAATCGCCCTTGCTGACAGTTCCCGAAGATATCGAAGACAGGGATACCCTGTCCGACAACTTGAAATCAAATCTTGCCGAAGGCTCATACGTACCGAACGAACCTCCGCGGAACTTTACGTTTCCGGCGAATTTCCCCGTGCCGAATTCCGGTTTCGAGGTGTTGAATGAAAGGCTGTTCTGCGCATAATCCAATACGATGTTGGAGCAACTGCCAAGATCCAGCATTCCAAGATCTGTCTGACCGCTCTGACCATTGCTCACGCGGACCCCGTCGACATAAACCGTCGTAGAGGCGGAACCCAAACCCCTGAGGTTTACCGATTTCAACCCTGCAGCACCGCCCATGTCATTGACATTAAGGGCAGGAATACCGCTTAATGCTTCTGTGACGCTGGTCTGGTTTGAAATAAGAACGGTATCCGATTCGGATACAATCACACCCCTGTCCGCAACTACGACCGCGGTCCTGAGGGTGTCCGGCACATCTGCTGAAAGCATACCCGCCACAACTAAAAAAGAAGAGAGAAACATTGTTGTATTGTCTCAACGGAAACCTGCCCCCGGGTTTCACCTGTTTGACTTAACTATGGCAGGTCTTCTGACTTGTTCCGGAGTCACGCCTTCTCATCCGAATGGACAATGGCAAAGAAAGTGACACATTGATGGAACTTACAGCTGCGGGCACAGTCCGGGTCTTTCACCCGATTCCCTTTTCAAGCCACACCGCGTGGCTCACCATAGCCCGGACAAAGGTACAACAATTCAACAATATTGCAATATGCAAAGGTTAATCCTTATACCAGTCTTTATAGAGAAGATACCCTTGGGCGTTCTTATGGGCTGCGGCGGCCACGGCTTCGGATGCGTCCTTGACTTTCTTTGCAGGAATGCCGGCATAGACTCCCGGCTCAAGAACCTGGTTACTGAGCACGACCGAGCCCGCACCGATAATGGTATTGTCCGGAATGACGGCGTTGTCCATCAGTACGGCGCCCATCCCGACAAGCACATTATTGCCGATTCTGGCGCCATGTATCACGGCATTGTGTCCAACGGAAACGTCATTGCCTATTTCCACTACAGAACGCTTGTAGAGCGTGTGGAGCACGGCGCCGTCCTGGATATTCACCCTGTCGCCCATGACGATGGGATTCACGTCCCCGCGCAATACGCTGCCGTACCATATGCTGCAGTCGTCACCGATGGTGACATCACCTATCAACGCGGCGTTCTCCGCAAGGAAACACCTCCGCCCCACTATGGGGGTCTTGCCGTTCAGTTCTTTGATTATAGCCATTTTCCGTTCAGTTCCTGAATGATATTCGTATCGCGGAGCATCTCCACAAAAGCCTCTGCGCTCCGCTTGTGCAATACACGTTTGAGAGTATGGACGCACCCCTGCATCTGATTGTCCGGAAGGTCAAGCGGCACCGCTTTCAGAAGCTCCCGTCCGCGGATGGACGTTTTGGACAGCATGGTCAGAAGGTTGTTGTCCTGAACTATGTCGAGCAGGACATTGGCCTCGTTGATTTCCAGACAGACATTCAGGTTGGAACGCTCGATGCAGATATACTCCTCAATGGCATTCCGCGCCTGCAGGCCTTTGGCCGGGATGGCGAGACGGTAACGGCCGAGCTCTTCCATACTTATGGATTTCCTGCCCGCAAGAGCGTGATCCTTGCGCATTATTACGGAAATCTGGTCACTGAAAAGGTTGCTTGACTCTATTTCATTGTAAGGCTGTCCCGGCTTGAACGCAAGCACCAGGTCCACCTCCCGGTGGCGGAGAGCCTCCATCAGCTCCTCCATATTCCTGTATATGATGTTGAGCTTCACGCCAGGGTGTTCCTTGACGAAATTCTTCACCGTCTCCGTCAGGATATGGTTGAAAGAGTACGTGATGCCTATGTTGAGTTCTCCCGTAAGCATCTCCTTCAAGTCATTCACCTGCGCCTTGCAGGCTTCGGCGTCCTGAATGGTCTGGATTGCAAGCGGCAGCAGGAGAGCCCCGCTCTGAGTCAGGGAAGCCGAATGGGAGTCACGCTGGAACAGGATTGTCCCGAGTTCATTCTCCAGAGACTTTATCTGCTGCGAAAGAGTGCTCTGGCTGACATACAGACTGCGGGCAGCCTCAGAGAAATTCAGAGTCTGCGCCGTTCTGACAAAATATTTCAACTGCCGGAGTTCCATAATGAAAACGGGGCGCACATACCTTTGTGGCCATACATTCACAAAGGTAATATTTTTTTAAGAGTTACAAAGTTGTACATTTGCAGTACTTATTTCAAAATGGAAACAATGGAAAGCGGCATAATCTGGTTGAAAAGCACCGACTCTACGAACAATGAACTCAGAAGACGCCTGGACAGGTCGGATAACCTTTCGATTGTCGCGGCCGAGATGCAGTCGGCGGGACGCGGCCAGGGCGAACATACCTGGCATTCCGAACCCGGGAGGAACCTTACTTTCTCCATCCTGCTGCGGCATCGCTGCCTGAAAGCGGCGGACGCTCTCGCCGTAACGTCCATCATGGCGCTTGGCATACGTGATTATCTGCAGACGAAAGGCATCGAGCCGTGGATAAAGTGGCCGAATGACATATGGGTCGGGGACAGGAAAATCTGCGGGATACTTGTGGAGAACACCATCAACGCAGGAATGATTGAATTCTCCATAGTCGGAGTAGGGCTCGACCTCAATCAGACAGACTGGCCTTCCGAATTACCCAATCCGGTGAGTCTCAAGGATTTGACCGGGCAGGAATATGACACCCACCAGGAATTGCGGCTGCTGTCGGAAGCCATCGCTCAGCGCAGCGCCCGCGCCTCCGCTCCTGAAGGTGCGGCCGAACTCATGAAAGAGTTCGAAAAGGTCGTGGTCCGGCTCGAACGCTAAATGCCATTTCGATAGCAACCGATTACCGCTATCGAAAAATACAATAGCAAATACCACTTAAAGACGGACAAAGTCAAGTATATTTGCATGATTGAATAAATATATCCGGCAGGACAACAATTACAACGTTTTATAATAAGATATGGAAGACAAACTCAGTTCTCTCAAGGCCCGCAGGGCCAAAGCCGAGCTTGGCGGCGGTCAGAAAAGAATCGATGCACAGCACGAGAAAGGAAAAATGACTGCACGTGAGCGTCTGGCGATGCTGCTTGATGAAGGCAGTTTCGAAGAATTCGACGCCTTCGTACAGCACCGTTGCACCAACTTCGGTATGGAAAAATCCCACACCGACGGAGATGGTGTCGTAACGGGTAGAGGTACGATCGACGGTCGTATCGTTTATGTATTTGCTCAGGATTTCACCGTCAGCGGAGGTTCTTTGAGCAAGACAATGTCCGAGAAGATCTGCAAGGTCATGGATATGGCAATGCAGTGCGGAGCACCGTTCATCGGTATCAATGACTCCGGCGGAGCCCGTATCCAGGAAGGAATCGACGCTCTTGCAGGATATGCCGATATCTTCGAAAGGAACATCCTCTGTTCAGGAGTCATCCCTCAGATAAGCGGTATCTTCGGTCCTTGTGCCGGTGGAGCCGTCTATTCTCCCGCCCTGACCGACTTCACCCTCATGGTCAAGGACACCTCCTATATGTTCCTCACCGGACCGTCCGTAGTGAAGAGCGTAACCGGAGAAGTAGTAAGCCAGGAGGATCTGGGCGGATCATGGGTTCACACTTCCAAGAGCGGCGTTGCGCACTTCGCGGCCGAGAATGAGACAGAGGCCATCGCATCTCTCAAGAAGCTTCTCTCATTCCTCCCTCAGAACAATCTGGAGGAAGCTCCTCTCAAACCCACCAACGACCCTGTCGGCAGGCTCGAGGACTCACTCAACACATTCATTCCCGAGAACCTCAACCAGGCTTATGACATGTACACCGTTATCAACAGCATAGTTGATGATGGCGATTTCTTCGAAGTACACGCCTCATTCGCAAAGAACATAATCGTAGGTTTCGCCCACATGAACGGACAGAGCGTGGGTATCGTTGCAAACCAGCCCAAGGCTATGGCCGGTGTGCTCGACATCAACGCAAGCCGCAAGGCTGCCAGGTTCGTCCGCTTCTGTGACGCATTCAACATCCCTCTCGTGACACTCGTTGACGTTCCGGGATTCCTCTGCGGCACACAGCAGGAATACGGCGGAATCATCACCCATGGAGCAAAACTTCTCTATGCATACGGCGAGGCCACCGTTCCCAAGGTTACGGTAACCCTGCGCAAGAGCTACGGCGGAGCCCACATCGTCATGAGCTGCAAGCAGCTGCGCGGCGACATCAACTACGCATGGCCTTCCGCCAACATAGCAGTAATGGGTGCCGACGGTGCCGTAGGAGTTCTTTACGGAAAGGAACTGAAGGAAGAGACCGACCCTGAAAAGAGGGCTCAGATCAAGGCCGCACGCACAGCCGAGTACAATGACCTCTTCGCAAATCCTTATCAGGCAGCACAGAAGGGCTACATCGAGGATGTTATCGAGCCTGCAACCACACGTTTCCGCGTGATCCGCGCTCTCGAAGCACTTCGCGGCAAGCAGCAGAACGTTCCTGCCAAGAAACACGATAATCTGCCATTATGATAAACTTGCTTGAAGCCAGACCGTACATAGACGGTCACACCATAACAGCCAAAGCCGAAAGTCTGTGGCAGACCGACCCGCACGGATGGACTCTTACGCTTATTGCCGTAAGTACCGTGTTCCTCGGCCTCATAATCCTTTTCTTCATCTACAACTTTTCAGGAAACATCTTCTCAGGAAAATACAAGAAAGCTCCCAAGGAGAAGAAGGTGAAAGCCGTGAAGAAGGCTAGCGGAAAGGTTGACGGAGAGGTGGCTACAGCAATAGCCATGGCTCTTCAGATGAATGGAGGCGACGAGGTCTATGCAGCCATCGCCACCGCGCTTCACCTGCACCTCAGCTGCAGCGCCCACGACGGCGGTCCGTTCATACTTACCATAAAGCCATGCCAGAGCGCATGGGGAAACAAAATGTTGAACCTCAGAAAACAGAAGTAATCATGAAAGAATATAAATTCAAGATCAACGGCAACGAATATAACGTAGCCATCAACGGCATCGAAGGAAAGAATGCTGATGTCACAGTAAACGGTGTTTCATACAACGTAGAGCTCGAAAATGCACCTGCTCCCGCAGCAGCTCCCGCACCCGTAGCGGCAGCGGCTCCCGTAGCGGCAGCGGCTCCCGCAGCAGCTCCTGCAGCACCCAAGGCAGCAGCTCCCGCAGGCGGCAAAACCGTGAAGAGCCCTCTTCCCGGAGTCATCATCAGCGTTGACGTAAAGGAAGGACAGGCTGTCAAGAGAGGACAGAAGCTCGCAGTCCTCGAGGCCATGAAGATGGAGAACGAAATTCTTTCAGAGTTTGAGGGAACCGTATCCGCCATCCATGTCAGCAAGGGTGAATCAGTACTCGAAGGTGCTAATGTAGTAACTATCGCTTAATGGAAAATATAATCGAAAGCCTCCAGCAATTCTGGCAGTTCACCGGATTTGCAAACTGTACATGGCAGCACCTGGCGATGATAGGCATAGGACTTGTCTTCATCACTCTGGGTATTGTCAAACATTGGGAGCCGCTCCTGCTGGTACCTATCGGCTTCGGTATGATCGTGGGTAACATCCCCCTCTTCCCGGGCCTCCAGGTCAGCATCTACGAGCAGAACTCCGTACTTAACATATTGTACCAGGGCGTAAGACAGGGATGGTATCCGCCGCTGATATTCCTCGGTATCGGTGCCATGACTGACTTCTCCGCGCTGATATCACAGCCACGGCTCATTCTTATCGGAGCCGCCGCACAGTGCGGTATCTTCGGTGCGTATCTGCTCGCGCTTGCGTTCGGATTCACACCCAGTGAGGCCGGTGCCATCGGAATCATCGGTGGAGCCGACGGTCCTACCGCCATCTTCCTCAGCGGACGTCTCGCTCCGGATCTGATGGGAGCCATCGCCGTTTCGGCATACTCCTATATGGCCCTCGTGCCTGTGATCCAGAAGCCTATCATGCTCCTTCTCACCACAAAGAAGGAAAGGATGATCAGGATGGAAAGGCCCCGCACCGTGAGCCAGAAAGAGAAGATCATCTTCCCTATCATCGGTTTCATCTGCACAGCCTTCATCGTTCCTTCAGGTCTTCCGCTGCTTGGAATGCTGTTCTTCGGCAACCTCCTCAAGGAGTCCGGCGTAACCCGCCGTCTTGCCGAGACCGCACGCGGACCGCTCATCGACGTTGTCACCACCCTTATCGGTCTTACCGTTGGTGCATCCACCCAGGCTGACGTATTCCTCACAGGAAATTCAGTAAAGATTTTCGGACTCGGACTCCTTTCATTCGTCATTGCGACCACCTGCGGTGTCCTGTTCGTCAAGTTCATGAATCTTTTCTGCAAGGAAGGACACAAGATCAACCCGCTCATCGGTAACGCCGGAGTATCCGCCGTTCCTGACAGCGCACGTGTATCTGAGGTTGTAGGCCTCGAAACCGATCCCGGCAACCATCTGCTCATGCACGCAATGGCACCCAATGTTGCGGGCGTCATCGGTTCAGCTGTAGCGGCAGGTATCCTGCTCGGATTCCTTGGATAACAGTAAATACAATTAATACATCATTATCATGAAAATTTCACACATCGAACACATCGGCATAGCCGTCAACAGCATAGAGGAGGCACTTCCCTTCTATGAGAACGTTCTTGGTTTCGAGTGCTACAAGACAGAAGAAGTTGCAGACCAGAAAGTAAAGACTGCCTTCCTCAAGGTCGGAGACACAAAGCTCGAACTTCTCGAGCCCACAAGTCCTGACAGCACAGTAGCAAAATTCCTTGAGACAAGAGGCCCCGGCTTCCACCACATGGCTTACGCCGTAGAGGATGGTGTCGCAAATGCACTTGCAGAATGCGGTGAGAAATCAATCCGTACCATCGATGCGGCTCCAAGGGCGGGAGCTGATGGAATGAACATAGCATTCCTTCATCCCAAGGCAACCCAAAGCATTCTCACGGAACTTTGTGAAAAGAAGAAATAATGTCGCTTTATACCCGGAAAGGAGATAGCGGGAAAACATCCCTGCCGGACGGAAGACGAGTGTCAAAAGATGACGCCCGAGTGGAAGCTTACGGCGAAGTGGATGAACTGACCGCCCAAATCTCTTTTCTGAATGCAATATGCTCTGCGGAAGGCAGTATCCCTGCCAGCCGCAGAGTTTCTTATTACAAGCCACTGTTTGAAAGGATTATCCGGGAACTCTTCGCAGTCGGGGGCGCAATTGCATACCCCGGAGCTGATAAAAAGTTTTCCGAAGAAATCAAAGCTCTTGAGGCGGAAACAGACTCCATAGATCAAAGTCTGACGCCGCTCAAGTGCTTCATTCTTCCTGCAGGAAGCCCGGCAGCCTGCCAGTGTCAGGTATGCAGGACAGTGTGCAGGAGAGTGGAACGCCGTGTGGTGACATTCCTCCGCGAAAATCAGATTGATCCTGAAGACAACGGAGTTCTCAAGTATCTCAACCGTCTTTCAGATCTGCTGTTTGCGCTTTCACGCAGGATAAACGCCGATGGAGGCATAACTGACACAATACTTTAAAGCCAGGCAATATGGAACACCCGGAAAACGATAAATCCTACAAGGGACTGGTTGTAAATGAAGGAGTCGCACAACCCCCTGCAGTCAATCCGTACCTTAACAGAAACAGCTTCCGTCACAACAGTCTGTCTGTGGCGGAAATGGTTGAAGGTATAGCAAAGGGAGACATAACCATCCTTTCCCAGGCAGTAACGCTAGTGGAAAGCACCAATCCGGACCATTATGCCAAAGCGCAGGAGGTTATCGAGAAATGCCTTCCACTCAGCGGAAAGTCAGTACGAATAGGAATCAGCGGTGTGCCCGGAGCAGGCAAGAGTACATCCATAGACAAGTTCGGCGTCCATCTCCTTGACAATTACGGAGGCAAACTGGCCGTACTAGCCATTGACCCCTCCTCGGAGTTCGGCAAAGGCAGCATACTTGGAGACAAGACGCGCATGGAAACTCTTGTACAGCGCAGGGACGCTTTCATCCGTCCAAGTCCTTCAGCCGGCAGTCTGGGTGGAGTAGCCCGCAAGACAAGGGAAACCGTGCTTCTGTGCGAAGCCGCAGGTTTTGACAAGATCTTCATCGAAACGGTGGGTGTTGGACAGAGCGAAACCGCCTGCCAGTCCATGGTGGATTTCTTCCTTGTAATCCAACTCTCCGGAGCCGGAGACGAACTGCAGGGCATCAAACGCGGCATCATGGAAATGGCGGACGGAATTGTCATCAACAAATGTGACGGGGACAACGTAGATGCCTGCAAGCTTTCTGCAATCCAGCTGCGCAACGCGTTTCATTTCTTCCCCGCGCCCGAAAGCGGTTGGACACGCCAGGTCCTGACCTATTCGGGACTGAACGGTACCGGGATAAAGGAGATCTTCGAGATGATTTTCTCCTATATGGATTTTGTCAAGGCCAACGGGTACTTCGACATACGCCGCCGCCGGCAGAACAACTACTGGATGAAAGAGACCATCGATTCGGCTATTCTCGGCGATTTCTATCACAGAATGGAGATACGCCTCAACCAGGCGGAAGAATCGGTCTGGAACGGACAGATGACCCCTTTCACCGCAGCACATTCCCTGCTTGACGAATACTACAAATTAATCAAATAGAATATTCTGAATTTTAATAATCACATACAAAATGTCAGACAAAAAACTATTTTCTGAATTCACTTCTCCAACCCGCCAGGATTGGCTTGACAAGATCCAAGTCGATCTCAAAGGCGCCGATTTCCAAAAAAAGCTTGTTTGGAAGACTGATGAGGGATTCTCAGTACAGCCTTTCTACATGAAGGAAGATTTGGAGAACCTTAGCACCATCGGCTCAGAGCCGGGCGAATTCCCTTATGTAAGGGGTAACAAGGCGGGTGACAACAACTGGTTTGTCCGTCAGGAGATTTGCAGCGAATCTGCTGCAGAGGCTAACAAGAAAGCGCTCAATGTCCTTGGAAAAGGCGTTGATTCGCTTGGTTTCAAGGTTCCGGGAGAGCAGCTCAACGCTGAATACGTTCAGACTTTGCTCGACGGTATCTACTGCGACTGCGTAGAGCTCAACTTCAAAGTATGCCCCAAGCATGCATTGGAACTCGCACAGATTCTTGTTTCTTACTTTGCAAGCAAAGGCTATGATCCCGCACGCATCAATGCATCCATCGATTTCGACCCCATCAAGGGTATGATAATGAAGGGCATGGATACAGAAAGCCTCATCTCTACGGGCAAGGCGCTTATCGAGACCGTCAAGGATTATCCCGGTTTCAAGGTCATATCTGTCAACGGTTCCGCTCTCAGCGACAGCGGTGCCTACATCGTACAGGAGCTCGGTTATTCACTTGCATGGGGAGCCGAATATATGAAGCGGCTTTCAGATGAAGGTGTTGCCGGAAACGAAATAGCACGCAGAATCAAGTTCAACATGGGCATCAGCACCAACTATTTCATGGAAATAGCAAAATTCCGTGCTGCGCGCATGCTCTGGTCAAAGATTGCCGGGGAATTTGCAGGAAATGACAAGGAAGCCTGCAAAGCATGCATCCATGCAAAGACATCCTACTACAATATGACTCTGTTCGATTCATATGTAAATCTTCTCCGTTCACAGACCGAGACCATGTCCGCGGCAATCGCAGGCGTCAACTCAATTACAGTTACTCCTTTTGACGCGGCATACGAAAAGCCTGATGAGTTCTCTGAGCGCATCGCCCGCAACCAGCAGCTCCTTCTCAAGGAGGAGTCCCACTTCGACAAGGTCGTTGACCCTGCAGGCGGTTCATACTACATAGAGGTTCTCACCGATTCACTGGCAGCTGAAGCCTGGAAGATTTTCCTCAAGGTTCAGGATGGTGGCGGTATCGTTGAGTATGCAAAGAAAGGCCTTGTACAGGATGATATCGTTGCTTCAGACACAAAGCGTCACACGCTTGCCGCCCAGTCACGCGAGTTCATCCTCGGTACCAACCAGTTCCCTAACTTCACGGAGAATTCCGACGGCAAGACTCCTGTAAGCTGCTGCTGCAAATGCGCAAAAGAGGAAGGTCCTTACAAGGGCATAAGCACTTCAAGACTTTCTTCAGAATTCGAGGCTCTTCGTCTTACAACTGAGAAAGCCGCCAAGCAGCCGGTTGCATTCATGCTCACTATCGGTAACCTTGTATGGCGTCAGGCACGCGCACAGTTCTCATGCAACTTCCTTGCGTCTGCCGGATATAAAGTTATAGACAATCTTGGTTTCGCAACCGTCGAGGAAGGAGTTGATGCTGCAATGAAGGCAGGCGCCGACGTTGTGGTAATCTGCTCTTCAGACGATGAATATGCTCAGTATGCCATCCCTGCTTACAACTGTCTTGCAGGAAAGGCATTGTTCGTGGTAGCGGGCAACCCCGCATGTGCAGAAGAACTCAAGGCCGCCGGCATCGAGAACTTCATACACGTTAAGGTTAACCAGCTCGAGACCTTGAAATTGTTTAATCAAAAACTCGGTATCTAATTATGGCAAAGAATGATATTGTATGGAAAACCCCTGAGCAAATCGGTGTAAAGGCGGTTTATGATAAGGAAGATCTTGAGGGGATGGAGCATCTCGACTTCGTAGCCGGCCTCCCTCCTTTCCTGCGTGGACCTTATTCAATGATGTATCCCTTCAAGCCGTGGACCATCCGTCAGTATGCCGGATTCTCCACAGCTGAGGAATCCAACGCGTTCTACAGACGCAACCTTGCATCCGGCCAGAAAGGACTGTCCGTTGCTTTTGACCTTCCCACCCATCGCGGTTATGACCCCGACAACATGAGAGTCATCGGTGACGTAGGAAAGGCCGGCGTGAGCATCTGCTCTGTTGAGAACATGAAGAGACTCTTCGAGGGAATTCCTCTCAACAAGATGTCTGTATCAATGACCATGAACGGTGCAGTGCTTCCTATCCTTGCATTCTACATCGTGACCGGTCTTGAGCAGGGCGCGAAACTCGAGGAAATGGCAGGAACCATCCAGAATGATATCCTCAAGGAGTTCATGGTGCGTAACACATACATCTACCCACCTGAGTTCTCAATGAGAATCATCGCCGACATCTTCGAGTTCACATCCAAGAATATGCCTAAGTTCAACAGCATCTCCATCTCCGGATATCACATCCAGGAGGCCGGAGCCACCG
>JAKSKH010000026.1 GCA_024401855.1 Bacteroidales bacterium
AGAATTCGCCTCCCTTTACAGTAACGCTGCCCTCACGCTTCTGCACACCATCATTCGGTTCGGCAGTAAATGTCAGAGTCTTGTCGGCATATGCCTTGGTGGATACATATTTTATCCAATCCCCTTTTATCTCATAGCTGAGGTCGATGTTGGACTTGAGTTCAATTGTGAATGTGCCGCCTTCTGCACCGAGTTCGACCTTGTCGGTGGTAACGGTTATATTGTCCACCTGCTTCTGAGTCAGAACAACATCCTTGGTCTGGCCGCCACATTTTATCTGGATTGTAGCATTGCGCTCAACGTAGGTGTCGTTGGGCGTTGTCGTAATCTTGATCTCCGCAGGACCTGGATTGCCGCTCTTGGGATTGACGTCAACCCAGGAATCAGCCCTGGTGCTGATGACTGATGCCGTCCAGGCGGCCGTTGCCGTAAACGTAATCTTTGCATCTCCACCTTCCGACGGAACAATAGGGGTTACATCCACGGTCGAGGGAATGGTTATCTGTTCTTGAGGAGGTGCGGGCGGCTGAGGATTATCCTTACCGCCATTATCCGGCTTGGAGCAACTTGTAAACGACAAAATGATTGCCACCAGCGAAAACAGGATGTGTTTCTTCATAGGAACAGTGCTTTAATTTGCTGTGCTATCTTGCAACAGCAGAAGCAAATATACTAAAATTTCTTAGGGCACTCTTGCTATTACCGAATTTTCATTATCTTTGTGGCACGAATGAAATGCAACAGTGAGAGATAAGCGCCTCACACACGTTGAGAAACCCTAAACAGAGTACCTTATTCCTTTACGGATGCGGCGCTCTGTTTTTGTTGATATGACCTGATAATGAAAAACTTTTATGGAATCCAAAGAATTTGCTCGACTGGAGAATCTGTGCCAGTCCCGGTTTAGAGAAGCAGGGAGTTGCTTCCACGTCTGTTCACAGGAGAATTATCCTGTCTTATTTCACAATGAGGAGGAATTCAAAGCAGCAATGAATATCGTGGCCTTTGCCGCTTTCCTGTTCCCCGATGTCAGAATCTTCACCTTTGAGATAATGGCAAACCATTTTCATTTTGCAATGTCGGGAGAGAAGTCGATGATTGACCGGTTCTTGAAGGTATTCGTTTCGAAACTGGCGTCACATCCGGCCCTGACTGGTTCTTCACGTGATTTACGGAACATGTCTTTCGCTATTCATCCCATTAACGGCCTCGACAATCTGAGGAATGTCATTGCATATATCAATAGAAACGGCCCTGTCGTCAATCCTAATGAAAGTGTCTTCACATATGAATGGGGTGCAAACAGATATTTCTTCAACAGGGAGGCTCTGTTAAGGTTTGAATCCTGTGGAAAAAGGACTACGTTCCGGGGAAGGCGAAAGTTGTTCCGTAGCGACGGATTTACCAACGAGGAGAATATCATTGTGCTTGACGGCTATGTTTCTCCCCTATGTTACTGTCGGATAACAGAGGCACAAATGTTTTTCCGCCATAACCGGCACTATTTTTTCGGTGCCTCGCGCAATATCGAAGCATCGATGGAAATTGCAAAAATGATTGGGGAAAGCATCTTCTACTCGGACGATGACCTGTCCGCCTTAGTCTCGGCAAAATGCTCAAAGAAATATAATTGTCGAGCGATTGCCGTGCTCCCGAAGGAGGCGAAGATAGAATTGGCAAAAGAGCTCCATTTTTCTTACAATGCCGGCAACAAGCAGATATGCCGCCTACTCAAACTGGAACTTCCTGTTGTTCGCGCCTTGTTCCCGGAAAAAGGTTGACACCTTTCAAGGGGCCTTCGTACAAAAAGGGCCCTCAGCGTACGACGGAGCGTATTTCAAAGGGCTCCTTCGTACAAAAAGGGCCCTAAGCGTACGACAGAGCCCAATCGAACGGCAAAGGCGGAGCCCTTCAATCAGACAAAGTCATAGATGCCAGAACGCCACCCCGCAAGGGTGGCGTTCTGGTAGTCTCTACAGGAATCGAACCTGTATCTAAGGTTTAGGAAACCTCCATTCTATCCGTTGAACTAAGAGACCATAAGGGCCGCGCTCTACGCGGCATTCCTAAAAGACTTACTCAGCGTCTTTGACAATGATCTGACGTCCTCTGTAGTAACCACACTCAGGGCATACACAGTGATACATCACAGTTGCTCCGCAGTTGGGGCAGGTTGCAAGGGTGGGGACAGGTGCAAAATCGTGAGTACGACGTTTGTCTCTACGCTGCTTTGAAAGTTTGTGTTTCGGATGTGCCATTTTTTTATCTTTTAAATATTATTTGCTCAAATACTTTACAGTTTCCTGATTGCACTCCCCTTCCGAATGCACGCGCTGAAGCGGTAGCGAGGTACATACATAATCATATATGTCCTGACTGAAATCCAGATCGTCATCCAGCACGTAACTTTCCTCGAAGGAAGTTTCAACGGGCAACTCAAGATCCTCCAGACACCTGTCACAGGCTACTGTCACATGGCCTTCCACCTCGCAGGAGGCGTCAACGGTGACGCCGTGGTTCCTGAGAACGAGGCTGATGTCAAGGTCAGCGTCCAGAATCTCCGAATTACCGAATATTGCAAAGAACTCCGCATCTGCATGCCAGTCGTACCGGCTCGTTCCAGATGCCAAAGCATCAAGTTTTACTATAAAGGGTTGCAAAGTTAGTAAAAATTTTGACTAATGTCAATCTTCGTTGTCGCTATTTCTTTTTCTTGCAAGCGGATCAAGCAAAATTTTGCGGATTCGCATGGCGTGAGGAGTAACTTCAACCAGTTCATCTTCCTGAATATACTCGAGAGCTTCTTCCAAAGAGAACTTGATTGCCGGAGGAAGAACGATTTTCTCGTCGGAACCGGCCGCACGGACATTCGTCAATTTCTTGGTCTTGCAGATATTGATATTAAGGTCCCTTTCACGGGTATGCTCACCTACAACCTGCCCGCCGTAGATGGGTTCTCCCGGATCCACGAAGAAACGGCCGCGGTCAAGAAGCTTGTTCATCGAGTAAGCAATGGCGTCGCCCGTTTCTATTGATACAAGAGAGCCGTTGCTCCTGCGTTCGATTTCACCCTTGAAAGGCTGATACTCCTTGAACCTGTGTGCAACGATAGCCTCGCCCTGGGACGCGGTAAGAAGATTGGACCTCAGTCCCATGAGGCCTCTGGTAGGAATTTCGAACTCAAGAAGAGTGCGGTCTCCACGCGGTTCCATGTGAATAAGCGCGCCTTTTCTCCTTGTTGCAATCTCTATTGCCGCGCCGACGAACTCCTCCGGAGTCTCTATCGAAAGCTCCTCAATAGGTTCGCACCTCTGCCCTCCTATAGTCTTGTCCAGCACCTTGGGCTGTCCGACCTGAAGTTCGAAGCCCTCGCGGCGCATCGTCTCGATGAGGACAGAGAGGTGGAGCACACCACGCCCGTACACCACAAAGGAATCGGCCGTAAGGCCGGGCTTTACGCGAAGCGCGAGATTCTTCTCAAGCTCCTTCTCCAGACGCTCCTTGAGATGGCGGGATGTAACGAACTTGCCGTCCTTTCCGAAGAAGGGAGAGTTGTTGATGGTGAACAGCATGCTCATGGTAGGCTCGTCGATGGCAATGGGAGGGAGAGCCTCCGGATTCTCGAGGTCCGCAATCGTATCGCCAATCTCGAATCCGTCTATTCCCACTACGGCGCAGATATCTCCGCACTGGACGTTCTCGACATTCGTCTTGCCAAGGCCCTCGAAGACCATAAGCTGCTTTATCTTCTGTTTCTGAATAACATCATAACGCTTGCAGAGGCTGATCTGCTCTCCGGACTTGAGTTCGCCACGGGTTATGCGTCCCACTGCGATACGCCCGACATAAGGGGAATATTCGAGCGAGGATATCAGCATCTGGGGAGAGCCCTTCGCAATCTTCGGGGCCGGAATCTCTTCCAGAATGGTGTCCAGCAGAGGCGTGATGTTGTCCGTGGGCTGTTTCCAATCAAGAGACATCCATCCCTGCTTCGCAGAGCCGAACACTGTCTTGAAGTCAAGCTGTTCCTCAGTCGCATTCAGGTTGAACATAAGATCGAAAACCTCCTCCTGCACCTCGTCCGGGCGGCAGTTGGGCTTGTCGACCTTGTTTATGACAACGATAGGCTTCTTTCCCATCTGAATGGCTTTCTGAAGCACGAAACGGGTCTGGGGCATGCAGCCCTCAAAAGCGTCTACGAGCAGAAGGACACCATCCGCCATGTTGAGCACCCTTTCCACCTCACCTCCGAAGTCGCTGTGGCCCGGGGTATCGATGATATTTATCTTTACCCCCTTGTAAATAACGGATACATTCTTGGCCAGAATGGTGATTCCGCGTTCACGCTCAAGGTCATTGTTATCAAGGATCAACTGGCCCAGATTCTCAGGCTGACGAACCAGATTCGCCTGATAGATCATCCTGTCGACCAGGGTTGTCTTGCCGTGGTCAACGTGAGCGATAATTGCAATATTTCTTATTTCCTGCATACTCATTTAAAATCTTGCAAATTTAGTGATTTATTAGAAAAATCATAATCCCGGATTATTACTATATTTGCATCTTATGAGGATATTCCGCGCAATATCGATATTTTTCTGTCTTCCGTTCCTTTTTGCCTGCACAGGCGGAGGAAATTCGTCAGGTCAGGACGCTCCTGACCCCGGCATGCTTGTTACAGTGCCGTCGGACGCCGTTGCCATAGCCAGTTTTGACAAATGCTCCGATGCGATTGATTTCCTGCCTGATTCCACGGATATTCTTAAAAAACTGGACCTTTCCGCTCTTGGAAATGCCAGGTGCATCCTTTCATACTGCAATACCGGTTCTCTCTCCCCCATCCTGACAATTGATGCAGGCAATGCCGATACCGAAACTCCCGGATGCACACATATCCTGACCCAGTGCAGCGAATACGGGCTTCAGGGCAGCGTATTCCACGGATGCTGGGGAAACGGAACAAAAAGCGCGTTGTGCATCAGCCCGTCACATACACTCCTGGAAGCCGTCCGCAGGCATATAAATTCCGGCACCTCAATAATGGACGCCCCCTTCTTCGAGGCTGCGCTCAACAAGGCCGGAGACATGTCACAAACCGTATTCCTCCGCAACACGAAAGCCGCTCTTATGCTTCCCCGTCCGTTTTTCGGGGACTTCCTGCCAAGAAGACAGGTTGCATCCTTCATCGGCACGGTAGCGGACTGGACCATTCTTGAATTCACGGCAAAAGCATGCATCATAACCACATACGGCCAGAATTCCGACAAATACTTCGCGAACCTGCTCGATAAGATTCCATCCGAGGAGTGCAGGATATGCGGGGTGCTTCCCAGAAGCACCGACATGGTTATCAGTCTTGCAACCCCGCACGGAGCATTCAGGGAGGCATATGAGAATTATCTGGATGCCAATACAGGAATAGAGTCCTATAGAAAAGAGCTGTCAAGACTCTCGAAGGCATGCAGGAAAGCCCCCGTCAGCTGGGAGGAAGAGAATATGATTGATGAAATAGCGCGGGTTCATTGGGAAGGACGTGAGGTACTGGCCGCACGCAGCGGAAGAAAAGACGTTCTCAACGGAACATCGGAAAACCTGTACAGAGGATACATCAAGGCACTTTACGGATCTGCATTCTCCGCCCCCTCGGACTCTGTCCAGGCAAGGTTCGGAGAGTGGATGATCTTCGGCTCTGCGGAAGACGTGAGCGCCTTCGTATCGATAGAGACAAGGAGGATGGAAGAAGGGATACTTCCGTCAAAAATCTACAGTTTTATGATTTACGAGCCGGGGAAACTGATTTACTCGGACAAAAAAGGTGAGAGATATGGAGTTTCAATCGGTAAACAAGCTTATTGAACGCAGCTTCAGGGAGAATTGGGAACGGGAAGCCCTTTCCAATTACCAGGGAGCGACACTGTGCTATAAAGACATAGCCAAAAGAATCAGAATGCTTCACATCAGTTTTGAGAAATCCGGGGTGAAGCGGGGGGACAAGGTGGCGTTGTGCTCACGCAATCAGGCCAACTGGGGAGTATGCTTCCTTGCCACACTCACTTATGGCGCGGTTCCTGTTCCGATTCTGCACGAATTCAAGCCCGACAACATCCACTACCTTGTGAACCATTCTGAAGCCAGGATTCTTTTCGTGGATGAAAACATTTGGGAAAATCTTTCAGAAACTGAGATGCCGGGGCTGGAAATAATAGTCCAGATAAATACTTTCAGCTTCATATATACCAGGAACCTGGAACTGAAAAAAATCAAGGACAGCCTTGGGGAAATATTCGAACAGATGTATCCTGAAGGATTCGGACCGGATGACATTTCATATCATGAAGACAAGGCGGAGGAACTGGCATTGATAAACTACACTTCAGGAACCTCCGGATTCTCCAAAGGTGTAATGTTGCCGTACAGGTCCCTGTGGGCCAATCTGCACAGCGCCCGAACCCAGGCGGAACCTCAGATGAACTGCGAATCGGAAATCGTTGCGATGCTCCCCTGCGCACACATGTACGGCATGATGTTCGAATTCCTGCACAGCATGATCATAGGAGCTCACGTGCATTTTCTTACCAGAATCCCAAGCCCGAAACTTATTTTGAAGGCATTCTCCGAAATACATCCCGACATCATAATAGCCGTGCCCCTCATAATCGAGAAAGTTTACAAACTGCAGATCAAGCCGATAATAGACAGGAACAAGATGTTCATGCGCATACCCATCCTTGACCAGTATGTAGGCAAGAAAATACGGAACGGAATGATAGAGGCTTTCGGAGGAAGATTCGAGGAAGTGATTCTTGGAGGAGCCCCCTTCAATCCGGAAGTGGAGGAATTCCTTCACAAGATTCATTTCCCGTACACTGCAGGTTACGGAATGACAGAATGCGGACCGCTTGTAACTTATTGCAAATGGTGGAAGGCCAGGAAAGGAGCATGCGGAACCCCCATCGACGGCTGCGAATTGCGCATAGACTCCTCAAATCCCCACAAGATTCCCGGAGAGATACAGATAAAGGGAGACAATGTTTTCACAGGCTACTACAAGAATCCGGACGCCACCAGGAAAGCCTTTACCGAAGACGGATGGTTCAGGACCGGAGACATGGGGATAATTGACGAAGACGGTTTCCTTTTCCTGCGCGGCAGGCTGAAATGCATGATTCTGGGTCCTTCAGGACAGAACATCTATCCCGAGGAACTGGAGGCGATAATCAACAACGTGACATACGTCGTATCCTCTCTGGTCATCGAGGACAAGGGGGGGCTCACGGCACTTGTCTACCCCGACCATCATCAGGGAGAACTTGACGGCATGAACAGGGAACAGCTTGAGGAAAGGATAGCGGGAGGGCTTCCGGAAATCAACAAGCTTCTTCCCAACTATGCCCAGATAAGGAGAATCGAATTCATGCCGGAAGATTTCGAACGGACGCCGAAACGCAGTATCAAAAGGTACCTTTATCAAAGAAACTGAAATATGAACAAATTTGACGACAAATACATACGGATGGCGGAGATATGGGCCACAAACTCATACTGCAGACGCCGTCAGGTCGGGGCTCTCATCGTCAAGGACAGAATGATTATTTCTGACGGATACAACGGAACCCCGTCGGGATTCGAAAACGTATGCGAAGACGAGAACGGAGTCACAAAGGCTTACGTTCTTCATGCGGAAGCGAATGCAATAACAAAAGTCGCACAGTCCGGCAACAGTTCAGAAGGCGCCACACTTTATGTTACCGCATCTCCGTGCATCGAATGTGCGAAACTGATTATCCAGGCAGGAATCAAAAGGGTTGTTTACAAAGACGAGTACAGACTGACCGACGGAGTCGACCTTCTCCGCAAGGCCGGAATTGAAGTAGAAAAGATTGACTGATGAAAAAAGAACCGATAATAATTGCCATACTCGGCATCATCATAGGCGCATGTTCCGTATTGACCTGTCAGAAAATAACGGAACGCACAAAGAATCTGAAAGCCGAATACGAGGACTGGGGCAAGCTGAACGTCATTCTGCGGCATATTGAAGAGAATTATGTGGACAGCATAGACTTCAACAAGGTCACAGATGCCGCGGCAGCCGCCGCGCTTGCCACACTGGATCCGCATTCCATCTACATGCCCCCTGCAGACCTTGAAGAGACAGAGACCGAGCTCGCCGGACAGTTCGAAGGCATAGGTATACAGTTCAACGTTCCAAACGACACGGCCACGGTCATCGAAGTGATTCCCGGCGGGCCGTCCGAGAAAATCGGGCTTCAGCCGGGAGACCGTATCCTCAAGGTCGATTCCACGGTGATAGCCGGAGTCAAGTTCCCGCAGGACTCCATGGTAAGGAGGATGAAGGGACCCGCAGGAACAAAAGTTCTCATCACGATAAAAAGGGACGGTGAAGACATACCGTTCGAAATCACACGCGGGAAAATCGCCACACATTCAGTGGATGCGGCGTTCATGGTGAATGACACCACAGGCTATCTGAGGCTTTCCAAATTTTCAAGGACAACTGCGCAGGATTTCATTCTTGCCAGCGCGGACCTGCTTTCCAAAGGAATGAATTATATGATTCTGGATCTGCGCGACAATACCGGAGGATTCTTTGACCAGGCGCTTAACCTTGCCAATCTTTTCCTGCCGAAGGATGCACCGATAGTCTATATAGAAGGCAGAAAGAGAAAGCGCGAAGATTACAACGCGAACGGAAAGGGAATACTCAAGGATGTCAAGCTTTCCGTTCTGATAAATGACGGTTCCGCGTCTTCCAGCGAAATTCTGGCCGGTGCCATCCAGGACAACGGCAGGGGCTGCATCATAGGCAGGAGATCTTTCGGAAAAGGTCTCGTCCAGGAGCCCCTCAACTTCACGGACGGGTCGGGAATCAGACTTACCGTAGCAAGATTCTACACGCCTTCCGGAAGATGCATACAGAAACCTTACAGCGAGGACTACAAATATGAGACACTCCTGCGGTACAACACGAGCGAGCTTGTGGAAGCCGACAGCATGAAAGTCGAGAGCGGAGGCATAATCCCCGACGTATTCATTCCCATAGACACTACCAAAGTCGGGCAGTTCTACATAAACTGCAACAAGAAGGCAACTACAATGCGGTTCGCGTCGGCATACTTCGACAAGCACAAGCAGGAGCTTTCCGGCATCGAAGACTACGACAAGCTTCTAAAATATCTGGACAGCGCCGGATTGGAACAGAAGTTCCTGTCCTTTGCAGAAACAAAAGACAAACTCGTCCCCACAGCCATTGAGTGGAAAACTGAGAAGCAGTATATGATGACACAGGTCAGGGCTCTTGTAGGCCGTTATTCAAAACTCGGAGACAAGGCCTTCTACCATCTTTATCTGGAAATAGACGATGCCGTAGCCGTCGCCCTGGAACATTAGAAAATTCTATAACATAATACCATGCTGAACGAATACAAAAGACTGGAATCACTCGACGCCCTGAGAGGATTCAACATGCTGTTCATAACCGGGCTTGGAGGTCTCATTGCATCAATATGCAAACTTTTCCCGAACGGAGACGGCTGTTTCCTTGAAATGCAGATGCATCACGTTGCGTGGAACGGACTCGCACACCACGACACCATTTTCCCGCTTTTCCTGTTTCTCACAGGAGTGAGTTTTCCCTTCTCTCTTGCCAAAAGCCGGGAGAAAGGGATATCTTCAAAGAAAATATACTGGAAGATAGTTAAAAGGGCTGCCGCCCTTATACTGCTCGGTATGGTTTACAACGGTCTGCTGCAATTCGACTTCGAGCATCTGCGGTTCTATAGCGTACTGGGCCATATCGGTCTGGCTTGGATGATTGCAGCCATCCTCCAGATAAACCTGAAGACAAAGCCCCGCGCAATCATTGCCGGAATCATCCTCATCGGCTACTGGCTGCTTTGCATGATTCCCGCCCCGGATGTTGCAGGTACGGTTGACTCACTCTCCAAGGACGGGTGCCTGGCAGGGTGGGTGGACAGGATGCTCTTCCCCGGGCATCTGTGCTACGGAAACTTCGACCCGGAGGGACTGCTTTCAACCCTGCCCGCAACAGTGACGGCCATGCTTGGAATGTTCACCGGAGATTTCATCAGGAAGGACGGACTGGGCGACAACAGAAAAACCCTGTATATGCTTGGTGCCGCCGCGGTACTCCTTGTAACAGGACTTGTCTGGGCAAACTGGTTCCCCATCAACAAGAAACTCTGGACAAGCACTTTCACCCTTGTTGTCGGGGCCTATTCAATTGCCATGCTTGCACTCTTCTTCTGGATTATTGACGTTAAAGGACACAAAGGCTGGGCTTTGCCGCTGAAGGTTGTGGGAATGAACTCCCTGCTCTGCTATTTCCTGCCGTCAATATTGAACATAAATTCAAGCGTCAAATTCTTCTTCGGTGGGATAATGTCGCTTGTTCCGGAACAGTGGGTTCCCGTCATCTCCAATTTCGCCTTCCTGCTTACCTGCTGGGCAATACTGTTCCTTTGCTATAAGAAGAAAATATTCCTCAAGGTCTGATTACTCCTTGAACACGGCGTCTTCAGAATCCTGCGCGATGATTCTCCTCACCTGACGGAGGCTCTCATGCAGGGGTTCTACCGTGGGCTCAGGAACGCTGAAGGACTTGAATACCTTCAGATAATATTCAGGGTCCTTCTGGGGTAGGACGAAGGGCTTGTGAGCAACTCCGTTTTCATCGAAATAGCTCATGAAGATTCTTGTATGGACTCCATCCATCCTGCGTGAGGTGAAGATAATCCATCTGCCGTTGGATGACCAATTGTGATAGCTGTCCGATTCGTCGCTGTTCACAACGTCCAGCGGACCCGTGGCTCCGGTCTCCAGATCCATGAGCCAAAGGTCCGAGTCCCTGTGATAATTGTGGCAGGAACCGAAACGGGCCACCGCAATGAGCATATATCTTCCATCCGGGGAGATCCGGGGGAAAAGCGCGCTTTTATCCAGACTTTTCGCATCCATCACCATCTCCGCCCCGCCGAAGGTTCTGGTGGAAGGGTCGAAAGGCTTGCGGTAAATGTCATATCTGAAGGCATCGTACTCAGCTCCAAGCTCCTCGCTTCCCAACTCCTTCAATTCCGGCTGGACTGCAGTGGAATAGTAGAGCATCATTCCGTCCGGAGACCAGGCCGGATAGGTCTCGAACTGGGCTGTGTCCTGAGATACGGACGTGATTACATTCCTGTCCACATCATACATTATGAGATCCGAATCACTGTCCTGCTGCTCTATCCTGTTGCTGTTCCGCGCAAAGAAAAACTGTCTGACAAGATTGTTCGAATATACGATAAGGTTCTCGGTAGGATGCCATGCAGGATAGAATCCACCGGATATGGTCTTTTCCGTTTTAAGATTGAATTTTCTCCCCTCCCCTTCATTTACAATTATTGTCCCGGGTTCTACAAGCCTTATGTGCAGCTGCCATTTGTCTGTATGGTAGTTCTGAAAACTGTGGCAGTTGATACACTGCTGTTTGGTCCTTGTATACTCGAAACGGTTGTGGTACAGCTCTCTGGATTTGAAATTCGTCACATTTCTCTGGTCAATTGAGAGATATGAATGAAACTCATAAGACGGAGCCAGGAACCTGTAGGTGACATAATCGTCTACTGTTTCCTCCGCCACCCTGACTTTGAAGGTGTCCAGCTCGGACCAGACACCGTCCCTCTCGACGAAAGTCCTGTATTCGAGTTCCTTTCCCGAAGCCGATGCAAGCAGGCTGTGCCACCTGTCAACATTTACAAGCACCTCCGCTCCCCTGCATACAACTTCCTCTCCGGATGGGGAACTTATGCAGGTTATATACCTGTCGGCTCCATTGCGTATGACATAATTCAAGGGGGCGATGTTACATGGAACGGCAACATCCGTGTAATCAGGATAAATCACTGGCTTCTCCCCATTTCTCGCACAGTCTCCCGGCAATGGCACATTGCAGGAAAGCACCATGAACAATGACAGCGTGTAAAAGACTATTTTTCTCATTTCAAAGGCAGGGAAATTAAAGAGCTAATCGGTAAGCAGTTCTTTCATGAAGAAACAATGATACCAGTAAGTGTCTCCGTAATTCTTCTTGAAGAAGGATTCATCGGAACCCCTGTTTGCCGCGGCGCTGAACGAATTGAAACGTTTGAGAATGCGGCTGTCGGCTCCGCCTATCCTGTCAAGGATGTCCGCGAGCCTTGTCTCATCATGATTCATATATGCAAAAAGAAGCGCGGCTTCCGCAAGTGTCTTTGTCATCGGACGCCCCTCTTCGTTCCACTGGTCATACTTGTCCCAGAACAGTTCCGGTTTCTTCACTTCCAGAACAGAAGCCAGAGAGAGGTCCAGAAGCCTGCCCTGAGGCCGTTCAAGATTTGCAAAAAGCCGTAGAATCGTATTCTCAACGACAGCGCTGCTCATAAACTTCGGTTCCTCGTACCGGTTAAGTTCCACAGACATCCTGTATTCCGGATCGTTTTCCAGCAGAGTGCGGTCATAAAGCATGGCCCGGTATTTCTCAACCCAGCCGTGCTGAAACATATTGGCATCTATGATACGGAGATACTTCTCAACCAGGGCAGGCTTCTCTATCCCTGAAAAGATGGCATTCTTGACCATATACTTGTATCTCTGCACTCCGGGCTGGTAAAGCATAGTGCACTCCATCGCCCACCTTGTACTGTACTGGAGCATACCATAATAGAAGAAGGATACCGGCGCACATACCATGGTCATTGAAACCGGAGCTTTTGTATTTATGGGATTGCACTCGTCCGGGAAGTCATACATCTTGTCCAGAAGCTGCCCTTTGTAAAGCAGGGCAATATTGCGGTACATGACGGAAATCCTGGTAGGGGAATCAAGTCCAGACGCTATTTCAAGAACCCTGTCCCAATCATTCGCTTCCAAAGCCTGTTCCATCTTTATCTCAGAATGGAAATTCTTGTCCCAATAGGAGAAAAAGACAACCCCAAGACATATCAGAACAGAAACGATCAGATTGAAAGCCCAATGTGAGGACAACCACGCGGAAGCCTTTGACACAAGCGGCAGCAGAATCAGGAAAAGTCCGGAAGCGGCAATGGGAAGCCATCTGACCTCATTCCCGTTAAAATCAAAGAGAGGTGTACCGGCCAGATATGTAAACGACACATCTATGTGAGAGAACACAAATCTGGTATAGATTTGAGGAACAAGGGCAGCTGCCAATACTATTGAAGCAAGGACAATGAAACGCCTGCCGTCAGACCCGGCTACAGACTGAATGACAGCTATGCACAATGCCGCAACAAGTGCGTAGGCTCCAATCAGAGGGAAACCTGCAACCAGAGTCAGCAAAGCAAAGACAAGGGGCTTACCGGAGTGGGAAGCATAAAGCGCCGCAACCGCCGATGCGGCAAGGATTCCGAGCATCTGCGAATAGACGTAGCCCTGAGCCCGCATTACAAACAGATTGTAGTCCATGCCTGTCCAGAACAGCAGCATGCAGACGGCAGGAAGGAATGCGAGTACACTCTTCCCGAAAGCTTTCCCGCATAATAATACGCAGGCAGCCATCAGGGCAAGCATCAGAGAAATACCAACGAAAGGAACATGCCCGAACTGAGTCAGATATTCCCCGCAGTATTCCAGTATGCCTCCGGGACGGTTCAGGAAATCATGCGCAAAACAGGCGTCAGGAGACCAGATGGAAATGGCGGCGGCCTTGGCAAGAACAGAACGTTTCAGGAAAAGGACAACGGCAGAGACCGCAAAAATCAAAGCCGCAGGGACGGCACTCAAAATATGAGAACGCACGGAAGAGTCCATGGACATACACACTTAATCTTATTGCAAGATAGCCATTATTTATGAGATAACACCCAGGAGCGGGGACAAAAAAACAGGGCCGGCAAAAATGCCGGCCCTGAAATTATCATGTACGGATATTAATATCCTGCGTTCTGCTTGAGATTCTTGTTGAGGTTGATGACATCAACAGGAATAGGGAATACGCATGAATATCCGGTATTGTCATACAGCCAGTCAGATGCGGAAGTAGCGTGCTTTACACCTAAGAACTTATCTGAATCGGGTTCTGTGTAAAGACCGCAACGTACGAGGTCACTGCGTGAACCGTAGGTCTCCCATACTTCCTCGCGGATCTTCTCATCGAGGATGTATTCAAGGTCAACGTCCTCGGGTTCAACAGATTCAACACCGATACGGCCACGAACCTGGTTGATAAGAGCGGCAGCCTCTGCAGCATGGCCAAGTCTGTACTGAGCCTCGGCGGCAAGGAGAAGCATATCTGCATAACGGAAGATTACACGGTCAGCATTGAATATGTTCTGGCCTGATGTAGTAGGATCATATTCATACTTCCTGATACGTGCGCCACTCCACTTAACGATGTAGAGTCCCCAAGGATCGCTGAAGTCCTCAGTTGAGTAATCGTTCTGTGCGGCATATCCGATGTAGTATCCGTCGGGCCACTTGTCCTCAGAAACGCCGGCTCCAACCTTTACACCGTTAACGGAGCAGGAACCATAGAAGAATGAGAGGGCGAAACGGGGATCATCGCACTCGAAAGTACTCTTTGAAAGGTCAGACTGATTGATTTCCTCATCATATCCGAATGCGTCGAGAACATGCTTTGTTGCGGCAGTACCGTTCCAAGAAGAGAAACCGATTGTAGAAGCGTGGTTGTAGTGGAGAGAACGTGTAACCTGTGTATCGCTCCTGCGGTTAACACCGTCATCCATAGGACGGACAAAAATGTTCTCCTCGGAGTTCTCATTTCCGCTGTTGGTGAAGTTGGCGGCGTAGTTGGCCTCGAGCTTATATCCGAGGGCGGCAATCTGCTCCTGGCAGTAAACAACTGTCTCCCAAGCATTCATTGTCTTTCCATCAACAGTGAATTTATCTTCCTCACCCCACTTGTTAACGTTCGCGGCAACCTTGTCGACGTCTCCGCCGGAAACAAACTTACCGTCGTTCCAGGTATCCTGAGAAAATACGGCACCGTTGATTGCAAGCCTTGCAAGCATTGCATAACCGGCAGCCTTTGTGAAACGTCCGTAATACTCATCGTTAAGCTTCTGGGAATTCGCAGCAGCAAGATTAGGGATGATTGCGCAGACTTCGTCCTTCACGAACTTGTAAGCAGCGCTTCTCTCTGACTGCTGAACATCACCTATACCGAGCTGAGACGATGTAACGACGGGAACCCTTCCGAAGAAGTCAACAAGCCACATATAGTAGAATGCACGGATTCCGCGGACCTCTGCCTCATAGGAAATGATTACTTCATCATCAAGGGTCTTGAGGGCCTTGATTTCCTCAAGTTTCTCCAAAGAAGAATTACAGAGAGCGATGTCTGAATATGAGTCGTTCCACAGGTTCTTGATATAGTCCGTAGAGGGATCCCATCTGTGGAGGAATGCGTTCTGATGTTTTCCACCGTCAACCCAGTCGCCCTGGCGTCCGGGAAGGAAGAGTACGTTGGAAGTGAACTCAGACATATAGTTGAAGTTGTCGTCACCGCCTCTGAAACGATCGTACAATTTGTTATAAAGGCTGGCAACGGTATTCACGTATACAAGAGTTGAGCTCTTGTACGCTTCGCTTTCGTCGAACTTGCTTTCAGGATTCTCCTCGAGTGAGCACTGTGACGTAAGCAAAGCCGCCGCTGCAATGGCTACACAATATAATATCTTTTTCATATTTGTTTCTTTGTTTATTTGTTAAGCTAGAATCTTACAGAAAGCTGCAGTGTGTAAGTACGCATGATAGGGAAGATGTTCTGATCGATACCACCGCCGAGAGACTGGTTGTTGAGTATAGGAGTCATTCCCTTATATCCTGTGATAGTGGCGACGTTGTTGCATGCAAGGGCTACTCTGAAAGACTTGAGGTACTTCAGGTTGAGGTTGTTGCAAGGAAGGTTGTATCCGAGAGTGATGTACTGGATGTTCACGTAGTCACCTTTCTCGAGCCAGTAAGATGTATGCTGGGCATTGTAAACTCCAAGCTCGGGTGCGGTTCTGAGCACGTTATATGTAGGGAATGCTCCGAGGTTTGAAAGACGGTTGCCCTGGAAGTTGTAGATCATGTGTCCGAACGCGCCGGTGAGCTGTGTGGAAAGATCGAAGCTCTTGAAACGGAGCTGTGCGGTGAGGTTGGCGGTAACCTTAGGAGTTGCCTGACCCAGCTGTTCACGGTCACCCTCATCATCAAGAGTGATGCTGCCGTCCTCGTTCACATCCTTGAACTTGTAGGTCTTGTGACCCTGCTCATCAACGTTGAAACCGTCATGAACGGGAAGACGGAAGATGTTGAGAGGCTGGCCCTCTGTCATATAGACAACGTTGGTGTTGGAGGTCAAACCGTTGCAGGATGCACTTGAGAGAGCGATGTACTTGGGAGTTGTAAGCTCCTGTCCGTTGTAGGTACCTGAAAGGCTGACGAGCTTGTTCTGGTTGTATGCTGCATTTGCGCTGAGAGTGAAGCCCCAATCCTTGGTCTCGACGATGGCTCCGCGGAGAGCGAGCTCGACACCGTTGTTGGTCATTGTTCCCATGTTTGCAAGCAGAGTTGTGTAAACGAACGGAGGGACAGGCACTGTGTATGTGTAAAGAAGGTCCTTGGTTGTAGAGAAGTAAACATCCAAAGTACCGCTGAAACGGTCTTTCCACATTGCAAAGTCAACACCTGCATCGAATGTGTACTTGGTCTCCCACTTGAGGTCGGGGTTAGGGTTGGAGTCAAGCGCGTATGTAGTAACGGCCTGCCCGTTATAGGTGGTTGTTCCGTTAGGAGACATCAGCTTGAGTGACCTGTAAGGAGTGATGGCGTCCTGGTTACCGGTAACACCATAACCTGCACGGAGTTTCAAGTTGTTGACAACGCTCTGGCCCTTCATGAAGTTCTCGTTGGAGATGATCCACGCTGCGGATGCTGAAGGGAAGAAGCCCCACTTATGGTTGGCACCGAGTTTTGAAGAACCGTCGGCACGTGCGTTCAACGTAACGACGAAACGGTTGTCGAACATATAGTTGAGACGTACAAGGTAAGACATGAGAGTATAAGATGTAGCGTCTGAATCAACGTCACCGTACTTCACGGTTGAACCTGCCTTGAATTCGTTGTAGAGGAAGTAGTTGCTCTCGAATCCGGATACGGCTGCATAATCATACCAGGTGTTGTACCTCTGTGCCTCGGCGAGTGCGAGGGCATTGATTGCGTGCTTGCCGAAAGTCCTGTCGAAGCTCAACTGCGCGCTTGCCATTCCGTTGGTGTTCCTTGAAGTGGAAGCATCGGCCTGTCCGCGTTTTACCCTGTAGTCCTTAACGTTGTAAGGATAGTACTCACGGAGAAGGGTGTTGTCGTAGTTGAATGAACCGAATATGCTGGCCTTGAATCCCTTGAGAATCTCATAGGTTGCACGTCCGCCTAAAACTACGCGGCCGGTCTCGGACTTACGGGTATAATCGAGGAAATCGGCAGGATGGGTTACAGTCTCCGCATTGGGGTCATAGACTCTCTCGCCTTCCGCATCACGCTCGGTAGGGAACGTGGGATTGTATGTGGCGGCACCTGCAAAGATGCTTGGAGAAACCAGATCAGCCTTGGTGAGGGAAGCAACGGTGTTGAGTTCGAGAACGAGCCTGCCGTCAAATGCCTTGTGGGAAGCGGCAAGTCTTGCAACGTAGTTCGTACGTCCTGTGTTCCTTACGATACCCTTGCGGTCGTTTACACCGATGGAAGCAAGCATGGTTGAGTTCTTGTTTCCGTTGGAGAATGAAATGTGATGGTTGTTCTGGAGAGCCACCTTGTTCTGAATCCAGTCAATCCAGTTCGTATTGCAACCCTTGTCGGTACCTACACCGCCGAACATGTTCTTGTTGGTGTTTCTCCACTCATCTGCAGAGAGAACGTCGAGGTTCTTGTAAGCGGTCGATACACCGAACTGGCCGCGATAACTGACCTCACCGTGTCCGTCCTTACCACGGGTTGTGGTTACAACGATGACACCTGCAGATCCGCGGGAACCGTACTGTGCGGTTTCGGATGCGTCCTTAAGAACTGAAATCTCCTTGATATCCTCAGGAGCGAGGGAATAGAGCATTCCGATGCTTCCGAAAACACCGTCGACGATTACGAGAGGCTCGCTACCGCCGGAGAGTGATGAGGTACCACGGATACGGAGAGTAGGAGTATCGGTAACGTTTCCACCGTCCTGTGAAATAACGAGACCGGGAACCTTTCCGCTGATGGCATCAACTGCATTGGATACATAACCTGTGTTCATGTTGTCTGCGGTAACGCGCTCAACGGCACCGGTGATGGTGCGCTTGTTACCTACGGCATAACCTACGACAACCGTTTCATCAAGAGTCGTTGTTTCTTCTGCAAGAACAACATCGATGACTGACTTGCCCTCGACTGCGATTTCCTTGGTTTCATAACCGATGCAGGAAACGATGAGAGTCGGGTTTTTCTGTGAATAAGAGAAGGAGTAACGTCCGTCAAGATCCGTTGAAGCACCTGTTGTAGTGCCTTTGACCATGACAGTAACGCCGGGAAGACCCTCGCCGTCAACTCCTTTCACGGTTCCGCTGACTTTGTTCTGTGCGTTTGCAGCGATGCCGAGCATCAAAGCGGCAACTGTGAACAAAACAGCTTTTACTGAAAAAGTTTTTAACTTCATGTTAGTTAGCTTTAGTTAATAATTGTGAAAAATATTTAAAAATAAATATGGTCTTAATAAATATCTCCGCAAAACACGGCAGTAAATTTAGTAAATCATTTCGAAAAAACATCGATAAAGGAAGATAATTCTTCAATTTTTGAGCATCTTTTCATTATTTTTCCGTCAGAACCTATCAGAATTGCACGCGGCATCCCGTCAACACCATACAATTTGGCAAGACTGTCTGCCTCGGCCGGGTTTCCCTGAAGATTGATTCCTTCAAGCCCGTACTTTTCAACCGACTTTCTCCAGACATCGGGATTGTGGTCCGTGGATATGCTGAACAGGTTCAGTCCCCTGCCGGAATAAAGCCTGCTGAGTTCACCAACCCCAGGAACAAGCTCGCCGTTGTTACGGTTCCAGCTCACCCAGAAAAGGAGAATTGTAGCCTTGCCGGAGTTCACGCTGTCCGACAGTTTCCTCAACGTACCGTCAGAATCACGCATTTGCAGATCCTTGAAAGGCTGGCCTTCCCGCGTCTCCACACGTCCCCTGGAAATATCCATGTAGAACGAGACGCTTTTGTCTTCCCGGAGTTCGGCCGGAAGCCTGTTGCAGCGCTCGAGAAGTTCTTCGCTGTCAACAAGTCCGTACAAATTGGATATCAGCATGGCTCCGAGAATGTTGTCCGCATTGCGGTCGGACATTTCGCGCACCAGGGCCAGATATCCCTCGCTGTCATCGGGAGCAAGGGCATCACGCCTGGCCTTGTATTCCATCATGTCATCGTTGGGCCCGGTTCCCGTCACCTTTATCATGGAGAGGGACGCATCCCCGATTATCCTGATTCTCCGGTTTTCAAGCATCACGGGCACGTCTATCGGATAAGAGACCCCAAGCGCATTGTTCACATAAGCGAGGATGGGGACCTCGGTCCTGCCACGGAACTCGAATCTGCCGTCCTTAACTTCCGCATTGCAAACAGTATGTCCATATTGGTCAAGAAGGTTTATATTTCCCTCATCAAGATGCTTCACATTGCCTTTTATCACATACCCGCCGCCGGAGCAGGCACTCAAAAGAAGCACAACAGAGAGCAATTCCGCGAATGTTTTCATATTTCAAATTTACTGATAATTTCCGAATTAAAAAAAAACGTATCTTTACATACCTTATTATAATATTCAACACAGCCAATGGAATCATCTAAACCCACAATCCGGGAGAAAATCGCATATGCTCTCGGAGACGCAGCGGCAGGAGGCATTACCTGGAAGATAATGTCAATCGCCTTTCCGCTGTTCTTCACCAACGTTTTCGGACTTACTTTCGGAGATGCGGCGGCACTGATGCTCATAGCGAGACTCTTCGACGTAGTGACAGACCCGATAATGGGAAGCATCGCGGACAGGACCAGGTCGCGGTGGGGCACATACCGGCCCTGGCTTATTTTCGGAGCCGTTCCGCTGGGCCTTGTCTTCGCCCTTCTCCTCCATACGCCTGACTTCGGCCCCACAGGGAAGCGCATCTATGCGTATGCGCTATACCTGCTCATGATGGCGGTGTACACCGCTGTCAACGTTCCGTACGGCTCCCTCCTTGGAGTGATGACGGACGATGACAACGAGAAGAACAAGTTCTCGTCCTACAGGATGGTCGGAGCCTACGCCATGGGATTCATAACGCTGATATCCTTCCCCTACCTGCAGAAGATGGTGGGAGGAACGGAAGCTCACCAGTACGCCGTTCTGGGAACCGTATTCGGCATTCTTGCAGCCGTTCTCACCCTGATATGCGGACTATGCACGAAGGAACGTCTCAAGCCTGTCCGTGCGGAGAAATACTCCTTCCGGCAGTTTGCTGACCTGTTCCGCAACAAGCCCTGGGTTTATCTCACCACGATAGGAATCGCCACCAACTTCTTCGGCGGATTCCGCTACGCGGTGGCTGGTTATATGATTTCCTACTGCCTCGGAGGGGATGTCACCATAGGTAAGCTGATAATCAACTATACCGTTCTTATGGCATTCGGCGAAGTCACCTGCATGGTGGTCGGAGGCTTTGCGCCCAAAGTGGCGCAATGGGCCGGTTCGAAACGGAAGGCCTTCATACTGGCCTCGGCCATATGCTGCGTGACTTCCGTGGCATTCTTCTTCATTCCGATGAATCCCGGATTCATCTGGCTCATGGTGACCATGGTCATACTCACTTCTGTCGGAATAGGAATCTACTCACCACTCATCTGGTCCATGTATGCAGACGTCGCGGACTATGCGACAGATAGATTCGGAACTTCATCGACGGGACTTATATTCTCTTCCGGAACCATGGCCCAGAAACTCGGAAGCGCCGTTTCCGGTTCCCTGATTGCAATGATACTCGGACTGGCGGGAGCCAGAATGATTACCGATGATTTCGGTAATACCATGATTGACCCCGCATCCGTCACGGAATCCGTGAAGACCATGGTCTGGGCTCTGTTCTCCGTCATACCTGCGGTCATCGCCCTTATTATGGGCTGGCTCGCATTCAAGTTCCCGCTGAAGAAATAAAAGATGAAAAGGCATGCAACCCTAGGTACCTCGCAAAGATTGCAGAGGAACTGGGACTAAGGATTGTTATAATATGAAAACCAAACAGATCATTCTTTTCACGGCCGCCATGGCGCTTTTGTCATGTACCGGCAGGCCCGCAGATGACAGCATCGTCATCAATGTATCACAAGAGGGAGCAGACGTCCCCGCATCGATGTACGGAATCTTCTTTGAAGAAATCAACCACGCAGGAGACGGAGGTCTCATTGCGGAACTGGTTGAAAACGGAACTTTCGAGGAGCTTGAAATGCCTGCAGGCTACCATGCGGAAGGAGACAGACTCATAACTTCCGTGGATTTCCATCATTCAAAAAAGGAAAATGTTCAGGGCAGCTACAGATGGACGGACGAACCTGTTCCGGGATGGACTCTTTCCGGAGACGCACAGATGGTCCTGACAAAGGAATCACCAATGTTCAAAACAGCCCCCACAAACCTGAAGGTCACGGTCGGGAGCGGCAGCGCCGTGCTTGAAAACGACGGATACTGGGGAATGAACATCGAAGAGGGAAAGAAGTACGACCTTCGCACAATAATAAAGGGGCATCCTTCATTCAAGGGGAGCATCAGCGCAAAAATCGTATCCGGCGCAGGAGAGATTCTGGCGGAATCCCCCGTGGACTTCTCCGGGAACGGGGAATGGGTTGACGGCAGTATCGTTCTCACCGCATCCGCATCATGCGATTCCGCAAGCATCCGCTTTGAAATAGACGGAGCCGGCTGCGTATCCTTCGACTATGTTTCACTTCTGCCCGAAGACCGCTATGAATGCGAAGGAGGGAAACTCCCGTTCCGCAAGGACGTGGCGCAGATGCTTGCAGACCTCAGGCCCGCTTTCATCCGCTGGCCGGGAGGATGCGTCGTGGAAGGTATTTCCCTCGCAAACCGCTTCGAATGGAAGAAGACCCTGGGTGATCCCGCGGCAAGGCCCGGAGAATACAGCACCTGGGGATACCGCTGCTCCTACAAGCTGGGCTTCCACGAGATGCTTTCTTTCTGCGAATCCATAGGAGCCGCCTCCATGTTCGTGTGCAACGTGGGAATAGGATGCCAGTACAGACAGGGCGACCTCTGTGCGGAAAAAGATATCCAGTATTATCTTGACGACTGTCTTGATGCTATAGAGTACGCCCTCGGCCCCGTAGATTCCGAATGGGGTGCAAAGAGGGCGGCTGCAGGACATCCCGAAGCTTTCCCACTGGAATATGTGGAGATAGGAAACGAAAACTGGGGCCCGGACTACGAGCGCCACTACAACATCTTCCATAAGGCCATCAAGGAAAGATACCCCCAGCTCACCCTTATATGCAACTGCGGCCTCAGCGGCACGGGCAGCATCGATGAAACCGATATGATTGACCCCCACTGGTATGTCAAGCCCGATTTCTTCTTCAACAACACGGAAATGTTCGACAAGGTGGAGAGAGGGAAATACACGGCATACGTAGGCGAATATGCGGCCAACTCCGGCGTCGGAGCCGGAAACATGAAAGCGGCCCTTTCCGAGGCGGCATGGATAAGCGGCATGGAGAGGAATTCAGACTTCGTGCGCATGTGCTCCTATGCCCCTCTGTTCGAGAATTCCAATGACCGTGTATGGCCGGTCAACCTTATATGGATCAATTCATCACAGGTTGTGGGAAGAAGTTCATATTATGTTCAGAAGATGGCTGCGGAAAACCGTCCGGACTTCAATGTGGCCTGCAGCAAATACAAGGGAGACAACAGAGCCATAAGTTTCGGGACAGGAAGAATAGGACTCGGCTCCTGTGAGACGGCAGTCGAATTCAAAGACATAACCATCTGCGGGAAAGACGGTAACCGGCGCATTGTAAATCCTGAATCCTTTAAGGCAAGGAAGGGAACATGGAAATGTGAGGACGGCATCCTGTCACAGAGCTGCTTGAAGGACAAGACTCTCGCAGTGCTGGAGGATTTCAGCGCCGATGAATATTCCATATGCCTTAAGTTCCGCCGCACTGCAGGTCCGGAAGGATTCTACCTGTATTTCGGCCTCGATGAAGAAGGCGGCAGCGGATGGCTGTGGTCTGTCGGGGGATGGGACGATACCATCACCGGAGTTGAGCCTGTCGGCAGCAATCTGTCAGAATCGGACGGCGTAGCCAAAGCGGAACGCAGCGTTGTCAAGGACGGAATATGGCAGGAAGCAAGAATTGAGGTCGGTCCCGGGAGCAGCACCCTGTACATAGACGGTGAGAAGATTCTGGAATGTCATCCTGAAACCCCGGCTTACACATATTTCTCCTCAGGAATTGACAAAGAAAACTCCGAAGTGGTCATCAAGGTGGTGAATGCAAATACGGAAAGCCTCCACCTCGGAATCACTCTTGAAGGAGTGACCGGTGTTTCCCGTTCGGGAAAGGTGATAGAGCTCAAGTCAGACTCCCTTCAGGATGAGAACTCGTTCGACGACCCGATGAAAATCTATCCCGAAGAAAAGAAAATCAACGGCTTCGGCAAAAATTTCACTTATGATTTCGCACCTTGTTCATACACCGTACTCAGAATACCTGTAAAATGAAGACTAAACATCTGGCAATCGCTTGCTCACTGCTGCTGTGCGCAGTTTCCGCACATGCCATAACACCTCTTTGGCTGCGCGACGTTCAAATATCGCCCGACGGGCAGAAAATAGCATTCTGTTACAAAGGAGACATCTGGTCTGTCCCTACAGGCGGAGGAAACGCCTGCCGGCTGACCTCCCGGGACAGTTACGAGGCAAATCCTGTATGGAGTCCCGACGGATCCCTCATCGCCTTTTCAAGCGACAGGAATGGTGGGCTTGACGTTTACGTCATGCCTTCCTGCGGAGGCACCCCTACGAGACTGACATTCAATTCCGCATCGGAGATCCCATCGGCATTCACGCCAGACGGGAAGAAAGTGCTGTTCAGCGCAACAATCCAGGATCCGGCTGAAAGCGCTCTTTTCCCTTATGCCGCGCTTTCGGAAGTATATGAAGTGCCGGTAAACGGGGGCAAGGCCGTACAGATTCTGGCAACCCCTGCGGAAATGATCAGTTTCAGTCCCAAGGGAGACTTCTTCATTTATCAGGACCGCAAGGGAGGTGAGGATGAATGGCGCAAGCATCACGTTTCATCCATAACCAGAGACATATGGAAATATGACATCAGCTCCGGAAAGCACGTGAATCTGACAAACAGGGCCGGAGAAGACCGCAACCCTGTCTTGAGTCCGGACCGCAAAACTGTATACCTTCTCAGCGAAGTCGCGGGCGGTACCATGAACGTATGGTCAATGCCTCTTGAGTCAAAGGGAGCTTCCGCAGTTCCCGCCGATGCTGTTCCGGGCGGATGGAAGCAGATCACACGCTTCGGAACCCATCCCGTACGTTTCCTCTCTATGGGAGGAGGAATCCTTTGTTTCGCCTGGGACGGAGAGATATATACCATGAAACCGGGAACGGAACCGCAGAAAGTGGCTATAGACCTGATGCTCGACGAAGAGAACAAGCCCGAATTCCTGAAGATGTCTTCAGGGGCGTCCTCAGCGTCAGTAAGTCCCGACGGCAAGCAGGTTGCATTCATTGCCAGAGGTGACGTTTTTGTTACATCGGTTGAATATCCGACTACTAAGCAGATTACTTGCACGGCAGCCGCCGAGTCCGCCGTAGATTTCGGCAAGGACAACCGCAGTCTTGTCTATGCAAGCGAACGTGACGGTCTTTCACAACTGTACATAGCCAGGATTTCACGCAAGGAGGATCCGGAATTCCCAAACGCAACGCTTGTAGAGGAAGAAGCGCTTCTTCCCGACTGCAACATGGAAAGAGGCTATCCGAAATTCTCGCCGGACGGCAAAGAGGTGGCGTTCATTGAAGACAGAATCCGTCTCATGGTGGTGAATCTTGAGACCAAAGCTGTAAGGCAGATTACCGATGGAAGCACCTGGTACAGCCTTTCCGGCGGATTCTCCTATGAATGGAGCCCGGACGGGAAATGGTTCACCCTTGAATATACAGCGCGCGGCCATGAGCCGTACAACGACATAGGAATCGTAAGTGCAAACGGCGGAGAAATCAATGCCGTAACGGCAAGCGGATATATCTCCGAGTCGCCACGCTGGGTTATGGACGGAAACGCCGTTCTCTTCAAGAGTGAGATATTCGGAATGAGAGCACAGGCTTCCTGGGGCTCGCAGGATGACTTCTTCCTTTGCTTCATGAATCAGGACGCATATGACAAGTTCCGTCTTTCAAAGGAAGACTACGAGCTCAGGAAAGAGATAGAAAAGAAAGCGGAAAAAGACAAGAAAGACACGGAAAAGAAGAATGACGGAAAAGACAAGGATAAGGATAAGGATAAGGAAGTCAAGCCCGTCAACGTGGAACTTGAAGGACTGATGGACAGGGTTGTAAGACTTACCCCGAGAAGCGGGGCCTATGACGATGCCATCATCTCCAAGGACGGGGAGAGTCTCTATTATCTTGCCTCCTATGAAGGTTCCAGGGATTTGTGGAAGATGGATATACGCAAGCACGAAACCAAGCTGGTAGACAAGGGAGCCGGGTCCGGACGTTTCCGTACCGACGGAGAGGGAAAGACTATATTCCTCCTCGGCAGCAGCATGAAGAAGCTTGACGGAGACAAATTCAAGGGCATCAGCTACAGTGCGGAAAAGAAACTGGACCATGCAGCGGAAAGGGAATACATGTTCAACTATGTTTACCGCGAGGAGCAGAAGCGCTTCTTTACGGAGACGATGAACGGAGTGGACTGGGATGCCATGTCGGCCGCCTACCGCAAGTTCCTCCCCCACATTTCCAACAACTGGGACTTCGCCGAGCTTCTCAGCGAGTGGCTTGGAGAGCTCAATGTCTCACACACCGGAGGCCGGTACTATCCCGACGGTTCCAAGGAAGCCACGGCATCACTCGGACTTCTGTTCGACATGACTTATGCCGGCAAAGGCCTCAAAGTGACCGAAGTGGTGAAAGACGGCCCCTGCGACCATTCAGGTATCAGGATTAAGGCCGGAGACATCATCACACACATAAACGGCATCGAGATTACACCCGAACAGGATGCCGGTATTCTCCTTGCAGGCAAAGCCGGCAAGAAAACTCTCGTGAGCATCAAAGGAGGAGAAGATATCGTCGTACTCCCTGTCACGGCATCCGCAATGAACGACCTCCTGTACAAACGCTGGACAAGAAAACGTGCGGAGGACGTGGAGAAATGGTCAGGCGGACGCCTCGGCTACGTACACATCAAACAGATGAACGACGGAAGTTTCCGACCCATGTATTCCGATGTCCTGGGCAAATACAACAAGTGCGACGGCATTGTCATAGACACACGTTTCAACGGAGGAGGCAGAATGCACGAAGACATTGAGATTTTCTTCAGCGGAGAGAAGTACCTCACCCAGGTAATCAGAGGCCGCGAGACCTGTGACATGCCAAGCCGCCGGTGGAACAAGCCCAGCATAATGCTCCAGTGCGAAGCCAACTACAGCAACGCTCACGGAACTCCGTGGGTTTACAGCCATCAGCACATAGGCAAACTGGTGGGAGCTCCCGTTCCCGGAACCATGTCAAGCGTGAACTGGGTTACACTGCAGGATCCCTCTCTTGTTTTCGGTATTCCTGTCATAGGGTACAGAACCGCGGAGGGCACTTATCTTGAGGGGGCCCAGCTCGAACCGGACATCTTCATACTGAACTCTCCGGAAACGGTTGTCAAGGGAGAAGACACCCAGCTGAAGGCGGCCGTGACCGAACTGCTGAAAGAAACAGGCAGATAACTACCTGTTTGTAAATGAGCAGAGTTTCTACAGAAACTTCAAGAAGTACACCGGAATGACCCCGTCAGAATGGAAAATGCAGAACACAAGTCAACTGAAAAAATAAAAATATGCGTAAAATTTCCCTCTTTGCTTTATTTGTATTAATCCTTTCGTCCTGTGCGGCGAACTCCGACTGCGGGCGCTCGTTCACCCACGTCAATAAGATGATGTCTCCTTTCGGCCCGGACGGAAAGGCCGTCATATTCTCGGCGGAAGGAGAAGGACAGATTGAGAACATGTATTTCTGCGGCGACTACAGCAACTGGCATCACCCCGGAAATACCGTTCTGAATGTGTATTGCGACGGTACTCTCTGCGTAAGCGGGAAACTTTACGAACTTGCATGCCTCAACATGGACTATGTGGATGACGAGGAATACAGGAAAGTATTTCTGGAGACCCCCCTCTTTTCAAAGTTCGGTGCCGGAAACAGCATAAGCCTGGATTTCAAGATCCCCTATTACAAGTCGTGCGAGGTGGAACTTGTGCAGGCGGAACCAGGCACCAAAGACCAGATCTGGACCACCGTACGCGCAAATACAAAAGTCGATATTTCGTGGGGAGGCAGAAAACTGCCCCACGGGGTCTATTTCAAGGGGATCAGGATGGAGAACCGCTCCATCAAGTCCGGAGATCAGTTCACTATAATGGAAAGCGGAAGGAATTCAATAGTGACAGGTGTCAACCTGTTCCTGAATTCTGAAACAGAGTGCTCCATGGAAGCATGCCTCAGGGCCTTCGACACCCGCAGCGGCAATTTCGAATATCTTTCCAGCGGGCTTGAGGACTTTTTTCTCGGCACCTATTATTTCGATTCGGGACAGTTCATGGGATATAAATGCGGGCAGACATACCTTGAAAGAAAAGACGGGGCTGTAAAGCTGAGCGCGTACAGGCAGTTCCCCGACAACCCCCTGTGCTTCAACCATCCCGTCAGAATCACAGTGCGCAACGGGGAGCAGAACGGAATTGATTCCAGCAGCGACGTGACCGACGAAATATATCTTGAGCGGGGGAACTGCACCATGGGGGCAGTCTGCTATTACTACGAATGGTAGAGAAAACAAAATAAATCATGACACTACGCAGATTCACCCTGCTGGCCGCCCTGCTGCTGGCCGCCTGCTCACCAAAACCGGAAAGGCCCATTGTAACTATAGGTGTTGTCACCGACATCCATTACTACCGTGACAGGGAGACGGCCGGAACACGCCATTATGCCCTTTCGGCTGACAAGCTCGGTGAGGCGGTGGATTTCTTCAATGAGCAGGACGTTGATTTCACGGTATCACTCGGCGATACATTTGACCCGGACATTGCCACATATCAGGACCTCTCAGACCAGTTCTCAAGACTGGACAATCCTGTTTACAAGGTTCTGGGCAACCATGACTGCATTGCCCCCTACGGTTCGGACAAACAGAATGAGGTTCTTGAGGCAATGGGCATCGACAACCCGTATTATTCCATTCGTGGAGGCAAAGGATTCAGATATGTCTTCATTGACGGCAACGACATTTCCATCCAGTCCACAGCCCCCGGAACCCCTGAAAGGGAAATGGCGGAGGAAAAGCTCCGGCAGCTCGTTGAGGAGGGTGCGCCTATGGCACGCAACTATAACGGCATGCTCTCATACAAGCAGACGGAATGGTTGAAAGCCGAAATCGAAGACGCCGCCGATGCCGGAGAGGAGGTGATCATCTTCGGCCATATGCCTCTGCTTCCCCTGGGAATCGATGCGGCACAATGGGATGGCGAAAAGGTTGATTCCCTGCTTCAAGGATACAGGAATGTAAGGGCCGTATTCTCCGGGCACCATCATTCAGGAGCGCATTGCCAGTCCGGGCACATCATGCACCACACCTTCAAGGGCATGATTGAAGACACCGGAAACCATTACGGCATCATACGGGTATATAAGAACCACATTGACGTTACAGAGTATCCTGAAGAGAAGAACTGACCAGTCTGATTCAAACGGGTTCTTTCGGAGTGCAGATTAGATGCCGGATCCGGTCCGGCATGACGAAGGAAGGGAAAAAAGAAAGGCAAAAGCTAAGGCCTGGGAGACAAAGTCCAAAGAAAAACAATGCAGCTCCGCCGGCTTGAAAATACACGTTCGATTTCACAAGAATGATTTACAACTCACTGAATGTATTTGTCTATAGAAGAAATTGTGCCCGCGATGGTGGCTTTAACGCCGGAAGAATTGTGCAACATCTGCAGGCGGCCAAGTTCGCGGAGGAACTGTTTCCCTTCACGGGAAGCTGTGATGGCACTCCACAATTGCTCTGCGGTAATATTGTCCCGCGAAAGAACCTCTTTCACATCTTCGGTCATAGCTTCTTCCAAATAGTCATTCTTGTGTTCATTGTAGAACTTTACAAGCGTCATTTCATCGGCGATTGCTCCGTAAGTATGGATGATTTCCAAGGACAGGTCAAGGTCTTTGATTTTAGTGAAGAGGTTGGAATTCTTCAGCAGTTCAAGGGCCTCCTCGGAGTGGGTTATCTCGAAGACTGTCAGCGGAACATTGCAATATACTGCCATTGAATCCTGAGGAGCATCTGAATAATGTCCCTCGTATCTGATAAGGAACTCGGCTGCAGCGGAGTATCTCGCGAGCATGGAATCGGCAAGTTCGATATATGAGATATTGTCCTGTAACTCATTTTTCACAAGCATCAGACTGCTCTTCACTTCGTTTCTTTCAGCGTGCCTGTTGATAAGCCCCTGTCCGGCAAAAGTGATGACAATACCAAGGCATACGGCCACGAAATTCATAAGGTAACCAAACCAATCCTTTTTGTTCCTGCTACTGTCTTTCATATTTTTTTAAGTTGAGGTTTGACATCCTCCACCTCTTTACCCGATTTGATTATTGATATTATACCGGAGAAGTGGTAGCTGAGCGTTTTGCTCACCTCCTCTTCCGGAAAATCTTCAGGATGCCTGACACAGAGTGCGGCTATGCCGCAGGCAACAGGCCACATCTGCCGGAAGAGCATTTCGGCTTGATCCGGGCTCAGGCCGTAACCCTGCTCGACTGCACTAAGGCACTCCCGCGCAATGCTTTCCGCAATCTCCGGGCGTGCATCCTTTCCGAGAAACAGCATCTGAAAGATATTCGGGTCCTCTTTTGCAAAGGCGACGAGGCGTAGCCCGAACTCCTTGAATGCCGGGAAATAATCGGTAACGCCCTTCATCCTGACGGTGAAGGTTTTCTCCGCTGCCGTGCGTATGGCATCCATTACCTCGTTCATATCCTTGAACATCGTGAACATAGGGCTGGACGAGGTGCCGAGCTCCTTGCCCAGAGCCCTGGCGCTTATGGCTTCGAATCCGCTGGACCTCACTATCTTGAGCCCGGCGGCAACAATATCATCTTTGGAGAATCGCGGTTGTCTTGGCATAAATCAAACAATTGTTATGTAACGGAGCGCAAAGATACGACATAATCTTGGAAAATAAAATAACAAATGTAAGATAACAAGTGTTAGATTATGGAAATTTTTGTATATTTACAGCCGTTTTTAATGTTCGCTTATGAAAAGAAAAATTTCAATGACTTTTATGGCTGCCCTACTGCCAATGGTCGCGTTTGCAGCCGGTGACTGGAAAGGAAGAGTGGTGGATGAAAAAGGCGCGCCGGTCCCGTTTGCGAACGTGGTAGCGATTTCAAAGACGGATTCTACAGTGGTGTCCGGAGCGACATCGGCCGAGGATGGCTCATTCAATATAGTAACTGACGGGAAGAATCAACTGCTGATGGTTTCGATGATAGGGTACAAGACCAGTTATGTGACACCCGCCGACAACATCACAATTATGCTCTCTGATGATACGCAGTACCTTGAAGGGGCGGTAGTATCCGCCGTCATTCCGAAGACCACACTTACCGGCGATGGTTTGCAGACCTCGGTCCGCGGCACTGTCCTGGAGACGGTCGGCACTGCTAATGATGTTCTCGCCCGTACTCCCGGAATGATAAAGAGCCAGGATGGCCTGCAGGTCGTAGGCAAGGGTTCACCACTTGTGTATATCAACGGAAGAAAAGTGACCGACAAAACCGAACTCGACCGACTGCAGAGCAACGAGATTCAGAGCGTCGAGGTAATCACGAACCCCGGAGCGCAATACAGTGCAAGCGTGCGCAGCGTCGTTCGCATACGAACCATAAAGCATCAGGGCGACGGATTCGGATTCAATGCCGGCCTGACTGATGCCCAGTCTCTTCGCAGTGGCTACAATGATCCGTCTGGCTACTTGAATGCAAACTATCGGCATAACGGGCTTGATATCTTTGCCGGTGTGAATGCTCTGAAATACACCTCCCGTCAGGAGAGTGATATGATGCAGCAGACCTTCGGTAATCCGGAGTTCAAGCAAGAGGGAACGTTGGATTTCGTGCAGAAGATGACGAATGCCGGAGCTAACGGCGGATTGAACTGGCAGATATCTGAAAATCATTCCCTTGGCTTCAGGATAGAGGCAGAAATGAATCCCAAGGTGGATGTACACCAATTGATTGACGAGGATATCTTCGAGGACGGCAGCTTAATAGACCATCTTATTGCTGAAGGCAATCACCACAATGACAATATGCCTTACGGAGTATCGGCCAATGCCTACTATAACGGGCAGGTGGGTAAACTGGGCATTGATTTCAATGCGGATTACTACGGAATGAAAACTTCGCAGGATGCTCACACCGTGGAAAAGAGTACAATGGGACAGGACGATGACGTCAACTACCTATCTCATAGCGGCAGCAGTATGT
>JAKSKH010000027.1 GCA_024401855.1 Bacteroidales bacterium
CTCTTGCGAGTCTTTTCACTTGAGATGTCGTATGAAACCTGGATGCACTGCAAAACCCTATTGCCGTCACACACCACAAAATCACACTCTCCGCTGCGGTCCTTAAGGTAATACACATCCCAGCCTTCAAGCTTGCATTTACGCAACAAATGGCTGAGTACTATAGTCTCAAGCCTCCAGCCGAGATTGTCTCCGGCAAATGCATTCTCCCTCTTGTTCATCAGAGCCACATCAACGGCATATACCTTTTCCTGAGTCACACGAAGCTTGCTCTTTGGAGAGTATTTCTTCACGCCCGTAAGAAGATATGCCTGTTTCAGATATGACACATAGTTGCGGGCAGTATGAGCCGACTTGAAGCTGAACTGCTCGGCAATATCCGGTGCAGATACCACTGTAGGAGAAATATTGAGCAGATGATTGGCCATATTCTCAAACTGAGCCGGGAACGTAATCTTATTCCTCTGCTCGATATCCCTCTTCAGAATATTATTCACGAGGTTGGCAATATACATTCTGTCATTCTTCACAGTCATGAGTTCAGGAAAACCTCCCTTCTTCATGTATTCATCAAAGCAGTTGCGAAGTTCCGCAATAGCCTTGGTCGTACGCGAGGAAGTGTTCACGCCCTTCATCTTGCAATATTCCACGAAAGAGAAAGGATACAACTCAATCTCGCTGCTTCTGCCGGTGAGGTGTGTTGCAAGATCACTGCTGAGCAACTTAGCATTGCTACCAGTCAGGACAACATGCATCTTGTTTCTGAGAAGCCTGTTAACAAACAGAGGCCAGCCTTCGATATTCTGAATCTCATCAAGAAAAATGTACTGAAAAGAGCCATATATCTTATACAGGACCTCCAGCACATCATTCAACTGCGCAGTATCAAGACCGTCAAGACGCTCATCGTCAAAATCCGCATAAGCGAACTTGACGCCAGCTCCAGCCAAGGTCTGCATACACAGCGTTGACTTTCCGCATCGACGGACTCCTATTACAACCTGAGCCTGCGGGCTGCCGAGATCAACCAGGCTTTCCTCGTTGCGGGAGCAGAGAAACTCGTCTGTCCACCCCTCCATTTCAGACTTCTGGTCATTCAGTATCACCTCAAGAGTTCTCTTATCTATGACAATCTGTTTCTTTTGCATATCAATCAATTGATTTTGAGGTACAAATATACTGAATTTTTCCGACAAAACGCCTTATTTTACAAAGTTTCTATATCTCCAATGCCTTATTTTACAAAATGCAAGCATAATAAACGCCTTATTCAGCGTGATTCACCATCACTCCTTTTCCGAGGGGATCGGAAGTGCATCCACCGCGATAGATGGAGATGTTCTCGATGAGAATCTCGCCTTCGGAAGAGAATGGTACTCCCGGGAAATCGCAGGTGGCTCGGAGTCCTGTCTCCAAAGGATCCATAATCACAATGTTACGCGCCCTGTGGTTCTTCCCTCCGAAAAAGCCGAGGAGCTGGCGGTGAAGAATATCTCCGTATACCACATTCCCGCATCAAGGGAGGTTTCTCCTGTTGAACGGCTCGCGAAGACCATCATCCATGACGGTCTTGAAGGCGAGGATGGCAGATTCCATCAATTGGTCGAATGTGTAGCAGACTTTCGGATTATGGATATCATCATATGACGATGAACATTCAACGGTCAGTCCGAGAGCTCCGGAACAATAGTTCGCCAGCTGGGTCAGATCCACAGCCTCGTCACCGCCCTCCATTTCCGGTACATCCTCACGCAACCCGGCTTCCTTGAAGGCGCCGAGCACCTTGGTGTAGAGAGTGTTTCCGCGCTTTATGTGCTCCGGAGTGTCCACGAGTCCCGGTTCGAACATAGTGGAAGAAATCTCGCAGGAATGCACGTTAAGCAGCAGGTCCACCCTCCAGCGTGCCATAAGACGGCAGACAGCTTTTGCCTCTTCCGTCTTCATGTCGCCGGGGGTGCAGTCGTGTTGGATGTTGTACCCGTTGCCGTTAGTGTACCCGCCGGGAAAGCTGACCCTGTCAAGCGGCAGCGGGAAATACTCCTTGCTGCCGAGCCAGCCTATGAGGCTTCCGTCACTCCAGGTACCCTGACACGCCTTGCGGAACACTTCATAAGGCTGTCCGCGCAGATGGTCTGGGCATATAGACCGCCCGTCCATATTGAGGCAGGGAATTATGATGATTCGGTATTTTGAAGCGAGTTCGAGCAGTTCAGGATCGGTCTGCCCGCGAAAGTCCTTGCCCGTTTCGAACATCTGTATCATATTTGCGGCCGCCGCCACACCCTCCGGCTCCGAACCGTGGACACCTGTGAGATACAGGACCGTCTGCTTTACATCGGGGTCCCTGTATCTGTCGCCGAGGTACGAAATGACAGTGGCGGACGAGTTGCCGGCTGAGAAATTCGTCTGAGGTGCGGGCTCTGAGAAATCGCCGTAAAACACAGCATATACGGGGAATCCGAGCGGAGTCTCCGCTATTATTTCCGAGCGTCCCACCTTGACTTTCTCACACAGGTCTGTTATCTCCTGCGGACGGACCTTCCAGAAGTCAGGCCTCGGTTCAAGATTCTCCACTGTAAAAGGCTCAAATACCTTTCGGGGTCCGTCAGCCTTGTCTGTAACGCAAGATGTAAGCAGCACCAGCGCTGTCATCAGGGGATAAAATATCTTTTTCATAAATCTTGATTCTTAATAAAGCACACCCTTCTGCGATTGTATATTCTCTGCCAGAGGGCGTGTGATTCCATTGACAGTGATTTCGCCACCCACACTGCCGTACCGGTTGAACAGTACAGTTATCTTCCCACCGTTGACTGTCAGTTGCACACCGTCGCGGTTTTTGTCTTTAATACGCTTTGCCTTGAACGGCTTTGACATTGAGGTATCGCCAACACTGATGACATTCAGAAAACGGACGTCCGAAGCCTCATGAGCTTGTGATATCTCCACCCTCCATTTACCGAAATACGTACCTCGGCCGCTCGCATCCGCCACTCTTTGCTCGGCTGCGAGAAAATCGGCATCGAACGGATAGTTGCGGTCTCTCACCCAGTATTCCCTGCCCTCGCCGCCAATCTTCTCAGCCACCGGTTTCACAGGCAGGAGAGTCTCGCAGAAAATCCGCCCCTTCCCACAGTCGGCCATCATCGTATTGCCCCGGTACAGCGGTTCGTTCTCAGTATGAAGCAACCACTGCTTGCGGTACGACGGATCGGAAGATGTGACCCGGTCGTAGATGACAAAGCAGTCGGGGGTGAGATATACGAACTGACGGATGCTTTCCCTGCATTTGTCACCATAGCTGTCTGCAGCATCGCATGCCACATAAGAATAGTCATCGTTGGTCTCGAAGGCGAGCATGGTGGCCGCGGCTTCCTCTGTCTGACCGCCATAGTTCTCCTCCGCCGCCGGGTCGTCAGCATATGCAGGGCCGAAATGTCCCGGGCGTTTCTCACCCGGCTTATGTATGAGCACGGCATTGTGAGCCACCGTCTGACAGTAATAATAGGTGACATTCATATCAGTGCCGTCGGCACGGCATCCTGCATCAAGGGCGAGATGGTCGTGCTTGTAGATGGTGAAGCTGTTGGCATCGTAGTGACGGTGCATCGCTCTGCCTCCGCCGAGGAAGATACAGTTAGTTGCATCATCAGTCCAACCCGAACGCATGGACACCAGGCCGAGCTCCTCAAAATAACGAGCATGTATCCTGCTGTTCTCCAACGTTTCAAGCGGTATTGGCCCGACCTTGTCATCCGCACCCACGATGTATGGGTAGACAGGAAATTCAAAGTCGAACACCTTCTCGGGAAGCATCCCGCACAGAGTCTCGGCAAGAGCGCAGGCCTCGGGCTGAATCTCTTTATAGAAATGGATATAGTTGCGCAGGTGCGCATAGAAAAGATGCACGTCGAGGGAGTTCTGCCCGTGGAAGTTGTCTCCCACACCCAGATAACGCATATGATGGCGGTCGGAATCGTCACGCACCCAGTTCCACCAGAGGAAGTTGGGCATCAAGCCTATGTTAGGGTAACGGGACGCGATGTTCTCCCCGTAGGCAGAAAGGCAGGTGTACATGAAATTGAAGTGAGCCCACGGATAACGGCCGAAGGTATAGTTGACCGCGCAGGAGTTAAGGCCCCCGTCGTCACCTGCAGATGCCTCACGATAATCCATTACCTCCTTATGTCTTTTGTAGCCCTCGAGCAGTTGCTGACGGGCTTCATCGTCGCAGAAACCATCGCCATAGGCAGCCAGTCCCGAGTACCAGAGCAGAGGCGTCATGTTATAGAAACCGTCGTACACATCACTCGACGGCTGGCGTGGAATGTCAAGGCCCGCCTCGGGTTGCACGAGAGTACAGTGGTGCACAAGAGGCACTATGATCCCCCGGCGTTCCTCGTCCGTCAATGCTTCGTATATCCAGTCATATGCGCACAGAGCGTTGATTCTCGACATGGCGAACCAACTTACCGGCAGACGCATGTCTGTAGCCTCGGTATATCCCCGTACCGACTCCTCCAGGAGTTTTTTTGCCTTGACGAGATATCTCTCCTCACCGGTGAAACGCCACGCCAGAGCCGCCAGGGCCGATTCCGTGCCGAACTCTTCCGGAAAGGTCACCACGGCGTCATCTTTCGGAATGAAGGTCCCGTCAGGCTGCGGCCCCCAATTGATGCATTCAGGTCCGATGCCCGTGCAGTGCGGGTTGTCCGTAATCCTGTCCACCGAGTCCAGCAGATGCTTCAACTCATTCCTCATCGGCCCCAGGGCGTTTCTTTTCACCTTCGGCCATGTGTCGCTGTTGAAGAACATCCTTGGATGCTCTTTTCTGATACCGCTGAGCAACGCATCCGCAGTCTGAGCTTGAGAAGAGAGTACGGAACCCATCATCAACCCAAGAGACACAGACACATATAAAAGCAAATTTTTGTTCATATCACTGCAAAAATACCCTATTTCCGCCTGTTCGGAAAAACTTCGCCCGGCAGAAACGGAAAAGCCGGCCGGGATGTGTCCTGTACACGTTACAGCACTAAGGAAAGCGAGGGATGCTTTCCGTCGCCGTACCACATGTTGGTTACGGTGACGGGAATCTCTCCGCCCTTGACTGAATAAATGATTGAAGTGAAGCCCTTGAGTGTCACGTCAACTGCGAAACCCGGGAATGTTATCACATAGGGGAAAGACGAGTTGTTGGTAATCTGCACGCTCTTTCTGCCGTCCGAGCCGGTCTTCACGATCTTACAGCTTACCGCGGCCTTGAAGAAGTCCTTGAGCAGCTGCTCGCTGCCTGCGATGTCTCCGTAGGCGTATGCAAGGGTTCTCTGATGCTCAAGCGCCTCGCGGATAGACTCAAGGGACGAGTCCTTTGCAAGGATGAGCGTCATGTCACGGAACATGCCGTAAGTGCCGTACCTCTCATGGCTGGTGATATGGAGATCGCTGCCGCAGCATACGTACAAGCCCATGTTTACAGCCTTCTCTATAATCTCCGGATAGAACTCATATGAGTTGAACACCTCCACACCGCTGATGAGGCCTTCCTTCATTGCGGCTTCAGCAACAGAAGTGAACTCGTTGTCGGGTCTTGCCCAGCCGGGATGGTTGATCTGGACAATGGCGTTCTGCGCCTTCGCATTACGGACAGACTGGAGAGGATCTTCATCGTGGATGAGGTTGTTGTCGGTGGTGAACAGAGCGTTGAAGTGACCGGTCTCCATAGGGCTGCGGGTAATCTCTATTCCCGGGATGAGGGTGATGCCGCGGCTTTCTGCCGCTCCCTGGCCGCCTTCCACGGAATAGTTCATATCCGTCTTATCATAAGAAACGTCCTTGTCCATCTTCCTGATATTGTCGCCAAGATACTCCACGAATGCGTCGATGTTGTGGCGCACCTCGATATGGTCGGTGATTGCTATGGCGTCAAGGCCGTCACGCCAGGCCTCGGCCACACGCGCCGACGAAGTAAGCTGGCCGTCGGAATATATGGTGTGAGTGTGAAGGTCGGCCTTGATGACCTTGTAACCGTTCACTTCCGGAAGGACAACTTCGGTTCTGGTTGAGATGACGGGGTAAGTGAGCATCGAGGGATTCTGCCTCGACTGCTGACGCTGCTGTGCATATAGCGATACGCTTGACACACAGAGCATGATGATTAATGTAATTCTGCTTTTCATCAGTTAGAGAGTTTATTGATATACCTCGATAAGTCTTTCCACAACCTTCCGGTCAACCCGAATGGCGGTGCCGTGGCTCATGCCCTCCGGCATTTCAATCCGGGAGGATATCAGGGTCAGGAGAGCAAATGCTATGGACAGCTTCTTAAACATACTCATAAAGATACTATTTTTCCTCAAAAATCTCATCTGCCGCTCCGCCAACAGACGTCATGCCGAACGCGATTCAGCATCCGGCATCCGCTTCCTATCTTATTTCCGCGGCATAACCTCCGTTCCTTGCCATATGGATGGTCAGTGTTTCAGAAGCGCTTGTCTTTGATTCAACATGACGGTAATCCATTGCGATATCTTCGGCGACCGGCCCGTCTATGAATGAAGACATATTCCAGGTCCTGCCACCGCCGAGGAAACTCATATCCAGGGTGACATCGCGGGGAGTTGAGTTGTTCAGGCCGGCTATGTACCAGGTGCCGCCGCTTCTCTTGGCCACGACGTAGTACTCTCCCATCTCAGCCGCGAGGACTTTGGTGTCGTCCCAGTCGACCGGAACCCCGCACATGAAGTCGCGGCAGTCGGGATACATGTCATAGCGGCAGGGATTGTCTGCAAGCATCTGGATACCGGACTCGAAGGCTACGATCTGAGCAAGCTGTGAAGCCTTGGTGCCTACGGCCGGTGTTTCGGGACGGCCTCCCCCGTAATGCTCGGGCTGGCGGCATTCCATCATGCCTGGAGTGAAATCCATGGGTCCGACCGCATTGCGTATGAACGGCTGGAAGAGAGTATTGTCCGGATGCAGCCCCTGCAGGCTTCCAGACCTCTCACACCTTCAAAGGAAAGGACGTTCGGATAGCGGTATTCCAGGCCCGCCGGGTGGAAGGCTCCGTGAAAAAGAACGAAGATATGATGTTCTGCGGCCGACCTTGCCACTCTTTCATAATAGTTCACCATCCACTGGTCAAGACGGTTCATGAAGTCTATCTTCACGCCCTTGATTCCCCAGTTCTCGAAAGTCTCGAACATCTTGTCCATATTCTTCTCGACGGTGAGCCAGGGCAGCCAGAGAATGACTCCGATTCCCTTTGAGCCTGCGTATGAGATAAGTTCCGGGAGCTGCAGCTCGGGATTGGTAACGTATGGATTCTCGGTGTCGAGGGCCCAGCCTTCATCGAGAAGGATATAGCTGACTCCGTTCTTTGCGGCGAAGTCTGTGTAGTACTTGTAGGTTACGAGATTGATTCCGCTGACAAAATCGATTCCCGGGCCGAACGGCGTTCCGTTGAGCCAGTCCCAGGTGGTCTGTCCGCGTTTGATCCAGGAGCCGTCGATCCTTGACTTGGGAGCCAGCCTCATCGGCATGCGGTTCTCGGCCAGCTTGCGGTCGTCCTGCGTGATAAGCATATATCTCCACGGGAACGATCTGGTGCCGGATGTACGCGCTATCCCCTTGTCGTACTTGACGATGGTAAGGGTGCGGTCGTCATCCGGAGCGAATCCGACGGGGTTCAGGGGATGGAAGGCAGCGACAGATTTCTCACCGCAGGGCTTCACGAAGAGAGCGGGATAATCCTCAAGGTCAAACTCGCTGACAAGCACCTTATGGTGAGGATAGGTGGCGACGAACGGTATTTCCCATATCCTGTCCGAATCGAGGTCGGAGGTATTGCTTACAGTGTAAAGCTCCTCGCATGCGGTCTCGATTTCATCTGCTATCTGCCCTGTGATGGTTTCAGAACCTGCCATGTTGAACTCCGCAACTTCGTTCAGGACCTCGATCTCTCCGGGAAGGCTTGTTTCGAAGCGGTATGCGACGCCGTCATCGTACACTCTCCAGAGTATCCTGTATCCGTCCTTCATGGCAAGAGTCAGAAGATTGTAGTTGTTCTCCACTTCAGAGAACTTGAGCCTGAAGTCCGGACGTACGGTCTCTCTGACTGCCGTGATTCTGCTGCTTTTTATAGAGGAGGATTCGCCGAGTGTCCGTCCGTCGAGGCACAGCGCCACCCTGTTGCCGGCCATCAGGGTCTCTCCCCTGCTGATGACATCATACCTGATATCCCCCGCCACGGTGACGACAACTTCGGTCTGCCCGTCAGGCGACTTGACACTGATGGTTCTGGCCCCTGATGCCGCAAAGGACGGCACGGCGGACACGATTGCAAGAATGGACGCGGCCATGCAAACGGCGATGGCCCTGGTGATGGTGTTCTTCATGAAATGCTTTATTTTTTAATGATTTAAATTCAATTTGACGAATAATGTCACCTTTCCGGAATAAGCTTGAACGTCTCTATGGCGTGATGTCCGATGTGGAGTCTGACCGTTGAACCGGAGCCGGGCATCTGTTCCTGAACATCTTCTATGAGATTGCATCTGAAAACGCTGTCCGCCTTGAACGGAAGCCGTACGGTGACGTCCTTGTCCTTCCCTTCCATTTCCACCAGCCTGAGAATTACGGCATCATCATTGTCCGCTTTCTTCATTGCCGTCACCCATACAAGCGGGTCAGACACTTCAAGGAAAGATCCGACGGCCGGGGACTTCCCGCCGTCCGCATTCTTTACTGCGAAGAGAAGCGGATGATTTTCCTCAACCGCCATTGCACAGCCGTTCTTCCATCCCTCAGGGTGAGTCGTGATGGAGAAATGGAAATCATGAGTGCCGGTCTGATGATACCAGTTTCCCTCCGAGTGGCAGCTCTTGTGCGAAGACAGAAGCACGGCCTGAAGCACCGGATAGTCGGAAACCTCGTGTGAAGGATCCTCCCAGTCACACACTGCTACGCACGAAGACATTGTGAACCCGAAACCGTTTCCGTTGGCGGACACGAAGTTCAGGACTTCCCTGGGATGAGAGTCGGACGGATGGAAACGATAGCTTCCCTGCCCGGTGTATCCCCCCGGACGCATTGCCAGTTCGTCCTTTCCCACGTGCGATACAGCCATCGGCACTTCATAGCATATATCGCTTGCATCTGTCTTCATGTCCAGAGGGAACATTATCCTGTACTGTTTGTTGTGTTCTCCGTTGAAGTTCTCCAGACGTACGTCGAAGTCTATCTTCTTGACAGTATGATATACGGTTATGCGCTGGACTATCCTGACGGATTCTGTCGGATACACGTTCTCATAAGTTACCGAGAACTTTCCGCTGTCCACCACTTTCCAGTCGGACTTGTGCCGGCTGGATGTCAGAGGGCTATCATAAGGCATCCGGATATCCGTAATTCGCAGGAACTCACCGGCTCCGTTTCCATCATATTCCGCATCCAGTATGTCTCCAAGGGCATATTTCTCATTCTCCATAACATCCCTGCCAAGTTGCTTGTCGTACAGGCGGACTATTCCGCCGTCTCCGAGCGCCATGTCATAGTAAGCGTTGGAGCACCAGTTGTCGCCAAGCCGGACATCAGTTCCGGAAGCTGCGCCACGCGCCTTTCCTTTGAGGATTCTGAAACGCGAGTATCCGAAGGCCGGCACATCGGCAGGAAAACGCACAAAGGTGGCCCCATCCCTTGTAAATGTCTCCGAAGGAACCTCCGCATTGTTGCAGTCACGTACAATGTGGGAAGCACCGCCGTCCACCTGCACCTCCACGAAAGACCTTCTGTCCCAGGAAAGGTCGTTATAGACTATGACATCACCCTTGTTGCCTGCAATCCCCGCCGCTATGGTCTCCAGCTGCTTCCGGAGGATGGCCTGTCCCATGTTTTTCCCAACGGCGAGCGAATCGGCGAATATGGCGTCGGTTATTTCTCCGTTTTTGCCTCCAAGACCGTGGTCAGGATAAATGGATGCCATCCATCCTCTGTCGAGCTCAGCCTTGGGATACACCTTTCCTCCGAGGAAATTGACTGTGGAATAGAACTCCGCAGCCGGGAGCAGCACCCCTGCCCTGCGCTTGTCAAGCGTCTGCTCGTAGTGTGCCGGGCCATGTATGTAAAGCCACAGGTTCGGACGCTCTCCATAAATGTCAGGAATGTCCGAATCGGGTGTGACTACCTTGTCGAGATAGGCATCGGTGGTGGAATACCTCATTCGGGGAAGAGGAATCTCCGATTTTGAGGCAATGTCGTTCCACGCATCCATAAGCTCCGTATAGGAGTCCGGTTTTGCGGCATCGTTGCTCATAAGAACGGCGTAGCAGGGAGCCAGATGGCGGGAAGAATAGTAATCGTTCCAGAGACCCAGCCTCGCATGGACCTTCTGGAAAGCGTTCAGAACGCCTCTGTCGAAAAAGTGCCACACGAATTTCTCCCATCCGTAATGCCCCAGGGAATAGGTGAGCACAGATGTGCCGTCCGGGCTGGTCCAATCGTAGAGGCCTTCCGCCTGGCGGGATATGAAAAGGTTGCGTATGCCGCTTTTGGAAAGTATCTGCGGCATCTGCAGAGCCCTTCCTGGAACATCCATGTTGGATGCGGTGAAATCGTCGCATCCGGGAAGATTCTCACGTATCCATTTGCGTCCGAAATAAGCCTGCCGGACAAGCTGTTCACCAGATGACAGACCTTCATACGGCTGATTGTAGGTGGCGCCCCAGAGGAAGCGTCCTTCCTTATATCTCTGAATGACTTCGTCCCTGCGCTCCGGATATGCATCCAGGAACTCCATCAAATTGAGGGTCTGCTCCATCTCAAAGGTAAAATCGGGGTCGTCCTTCATCATATCCAGCACCGGAATCACGATATTTTCTATGCGGTCCGTCCTGCAGTAATCCGGAGTGTCCATCCACGCTATGTCCTGATGGGACGCCTGGAGAAGATGAATCTCCCCGGCCTGGAAATACCCCCAGTCGCTGTCTATGGGAGCGGCAACGCTGCGCGAGCAGGAGACCCTGCCGTTAACCCTGCACTCGATTACGCTCCTTCCTCCGACCAGAGGAAGCCACGCCGTCACGCTGTCCGCCCTTGAAGTCCTGCGGAAGGGAAGTTCCTCCCCATCGACAGTCATGGAGAAATCGCCTCCGGAAGAAAGGACTATGCCGGAAAGGACCTTGAGATACCCGTCCCGCTGCTCATATGTGAGCGGAGAGACCGGTTCCACCTTCACTATGGATACGGCCTGCGGCGCGGCATTGGACAACGTAAGGAAAAGCAGGGAGTTTGCAATCAGATGAATCATGGCAATCGTATTATGACAGTTCTTACAAATATACTAAATTTGTATATCTTTGTGATGCACAGGAGCAATCAGGGCATTATGAAAAAAATCTTACTTCTTGCACTGGCCATCATCTGTTCCACCACTTTTTTCGGGCAGGAAATCCGTTTTGTCAAAAAATGCGGAGGCAGGACATCCGACGTGGTATATAAGGCAATAGGCAGGGACAGTCTGGAAATCCTTATAGGCAGACAGAAAAGCTTTCATCGTTATGATGCGGAACACCGGAATACATCCTGGAGGTTCTGCGATCCGGGAAGCGCCACAGATGTCTTCGTAAGCCTGAAGGACGGCACATACCACATCGTAGGGACAAGCAACGGGAACCGTCTGGACAAGTACGTGAAAAGCAACGGCCTGCCCTGGGTCCAGAACATGGCATACTTCTGTGGGATTCTGGTACCCGCAGAGGGAGAAATGAAATACGAATGCTTCAGACCCGGGACGTTCACGCTCCACAGGATGTGCGCCAGGGTGGAGAAAAAGGAAAGCTACGGCAACAGAACCTGCGTCAGGGTATATCCCGACGGTTTTGCGGCAAAACTATTCCATGCAGACTACTTCTATTCGGCGCAGACCGGAAAGCTGAACGGTTACAGGTGCGTTGAAGGAATGCCCGGCACTCCGGAAACGACCTGGACCTTATGCAGATAAGAAGAATCAGAGCCTGTTTTATCCGAGGAATCGATTATTCATCTTCCGTGATGCGGTTCTTCTCCAGGAGTTCGCTGTAACCGGGAATAAAACGCCCCATGCCGTTATGATACCTGCCGTCATTTTTCAGATTGCAGGCAACCCCATCCCGTGTGATGTTGATGTACATATCTCTGCATTCAAACTCTCCCCCATCCTCAAACTTCCCCTTGCATGAGAACTTCCATGTCCTGTACAGCACATCGTCGAGACTTGAAGAAATATCCTGACGCAAAGTCTCTATTCCGGCGAGTATCGCCTCGGCCTGGGCTGCAGACTGCCGGTGTCTTTCCGACTTGTAACCGGATTCCACTTTTACCTTGGTGGAGAAAAGAGCCTTCCGCCTGTCCAGTTCTTCAGCAACCGTAGTGGAATCTGCAAGCTCGAAAGTGGAGAATGAGATTCGGGCGACTTTACCTGAAGTCCCGGAAATGTAACTGACCACGGTTTCCTGTTCCGGAGTAAGAGTTTCGTCACATCCGGCAAGGAACATTGGGCATATGACCATAGCGAACAAAACCGGTATTAATTTATTATTCAGACGCATAGGATTTTGGAAATTTGAAATTGACATATTTTTCGTGTTCGGCGGAATACCAACGGTTGAGCGAACCGTTGGGAGTCTCCAGAACGAACTTGTAGAATTGGGATGACGGAAGGTTTTCAAGATTCACGGTAAAGCTTTCGGACTTTGCCGGGACCGTCCCTATTTTAATCCACTCGTCACGGCCTCCCGTCCTGAAGTTATTGGAGGTTGCGGCATATACCGTAACCTCCGCCTTCCTGTCAAGGCAGGTCCAGTTGAGAACGACTGAATTGTCATAAGGCATGAGGTCCATATCCATTATGTCAACTATACCGTAAAATGACGTTCCATCCTGCTCACGGCGGAGATCAAGTGGTATTTCAAAACCCATGAACCTGCATATCGAGGGAGCGATGTCGGTTATGGCGCTCTTTCCTGAGGTCATCCTCTCATTCACTTTCCTGTTGGTCGAAACCCAGGTAACCCTTTCCCTCTCGGACTGGCCGCCGTGGCCGTAACCGTCATAAGTGCGTCCGTGGTCTGTGGTTACAATAACCATCCATTCTTCGTCGAAGTTCTTTTCACGGTATTTCACAGCCTCCCATACACGGCGTACCTGCCTGTCCGCCATGCGCACGGACTCATCGAAGAACTCCCCGTTCCCGAAGATATGGCCGGCGTCGTCGGTATACCAGAGATACACCCAGCTGAGATCCGGGGCCTCCTCCCTGATACATCTGGCCGCGCATTCAGAGACATGTTCGTCTATGTCAAAGATGCGGAGCTCCTTTTCCTTGTCGGGAAAGGTCTCCCTGTCTTTCTCGAACCCGTCATACACGTAATCTATCTTGAGATTTCCTGTCTCGGGTCTGCCCTCGCCTATCAGGACTGTCCGGTTGTCGGTCCAGCTTGAGAACAGACCTGTCGTAACTTCCCTGCCCTGTTCCTTTGCTATCCTGAAAAGGGTCCAGTAGTTATAGTTGGGGTCGAGGTTGTCGTTGCCGGGGACATTATGCTTGTTGAGCCAGGTTGCGGTGAGAAGGTCCGTATATCCCACTGCGGAGATGGTGGGAGTCTCGTCGTAACGTCCCACAGTTCCACCGACGTAACTGCGCCCGTAAGCTCCCCGGGACGAAATTTCCTGTATCGCCGGAAGGTCCAGGCGTTCCACCATGTCTGCAGGAACTCCATCTATGATGATATATACGGCTTTCCGGACTGCGGCATCCGCGCCGGATGCCGTCATTGCAAGCAATGCAAACGCAAGAAAGATCTTTTTAATCATTGTTTCTAATAGAAGATTTGTGCCAGAAGCAGGCCGACAAGCGTCGATACCGAAACGCTGACCAGACCGGGCATCATGAATGAATGGTTCAGAAGATATTTTCCTATGACGGTGGTACCCGACCTGTCGAAATTCACCGTCGCTATATCTGACGGGTAGTTGGGGATGAAGAAGTAGCCGTACACGCTTGGCAGGACTCCGAGAAGCACGGCCCCGGGAATGCCCAGGGCGTAGGCCAGGGGCAGCATGGAAACGACCACGGCCCCCTGTGAGTTGATGAGAACGCTCACCGCGAAGAACACAAAGGCGATGCACCACGGATATTGCTTCACGATTCCACCAAGGGCGCTCTGCATCTGAGGAATGTAATTGGCGAAATACGTATCTGCCAGCCAGGCGATTCCGTAAATCGCAACCACCGCCACCATACCGCTCTGCCAGACACTTCCGGCAACGGCTTTCTTGGGAGAGGCCTTGCAGAAAATAATCATCAGGGCCGCCGCGCACAGCAGTATAATCTGAATTATCACATTCATTCCCAACGGCTTGAGTTCACCGTTCGCATCCGGATAGAGGGGACGTACGTCATGCCCGCATATCTGCATCAGCGAGAAGAATACTATCACCAGCAGCGACCCCAGAAAGATGTAGACCGAGGCCTTCGCCCTCCTCCCTATCTTGAGACCCAGCAAAGAGGATATGTTGCCGTACATGTACTCCTTCGTCGCGGGGTCGGCAAGTCTGGCCTGAAAGACGGGATCCTTGTCGAGGTCCTTTCCCCGTCTTGTGCTCAGCAGGGATGCGGCCAACAATCCCACAAGAGATGCGGGAAGGGTGATCAGGACGACCTGTATATTATTGATGTCAAAGCCGTTGGCGTTGGAGATTATTACAAATGAAGTGACCGCCGCCGCTATGGGGGAGCAGGTTATGCCAAGCTGCGACGCCACACTGGCCACCGCACACGGTCTTTCCGGCCTTATTCCCTTCTTGAGGGAGATATCGCATATGATCGGCATCAGAGTGTACACGACATGTCCTGTCCCGACGAGCACGGTGAGGAAGAAGGTGGCCAGGGGCGCCAGGAACGTGACGTGTTCCGGATGCCGGCGCAGTATCCGCTCCGCAATCTGTATGAGCCAGTGAAGACCGCCGGAAGCCTGCATAACGCCGGCGCAGGTAACGGCGGCTATGATAATGTATATCACATCTGTCGGAGGGGTGCCGGGCTTCATCCCGAAGCACAGCACCAGAATGACAAGACCTATGCCGGATATGGCACCCAGCGCAAGGCTTCCGTATCTGGACCCCACGTACAGGGCGGCCAGGACTATAGACAGCTGAAGAATTGCGCTTACCATTGTCTTAAAATTGAATCCATCTAAGTTACATAAAATTTAACTAATTTTGCCATACTTATGATCAGGACAGTAATTTTTGACTTTGACGGCACTATTGCCGACACCGCAGGCGGGATCATACGGACCATGCAGCGCACCCTTGAACTGATGGGGCTCCCAATGAAAGATGAAGCTTCCATACGGCACACCATAGGGCTTCCGCTCGTCAGATCGGTCAGTCTTATCGGGGTTCCCGACGACAGGATAGACGAAGGAACGCGCATCTACCGCGAGCAGTTCGACATAATCGCACTTCCGAACATCCACCTTTTCAACGGCGTGCGGGAGACTCTGGACATTCTTCGCGGCAAAGGCATCAGCCTTGCGATTGCAACATCCAGAAGTTCACGCTCTCTGGAAGCCATACTGGCGGCGGAAGGAATACGGGACCGATTTCTTGAACTCGGAACGGTGAACGGGAACTACAAGCCCAAACCGGCACCCGACATGTGCCTGTACCTGCTGGACAGGATGAATGCTAAAGCCTCCGAGACTCTGGTCGTAGGGGACACTGTCTTCGATCTGGAGATGGGAAGGAACGCCGGCTGCCTCACCTGCGGAGTCACTTACGGCAACCACGACCGCGCCACGCTCCTGACCGTCCGCCCGGACTATCTGGTTGACGATTTCAGGGAGATAACCCAAATCGCAGGAATACGGGAGAATGACTGATATGCCGGACCTTGCAGGATTTGTCGAAGACTGCCGTCTCATAAGACGGACGGCCCCCGTCATACACAATATCACCAACTACGTGGCAATGAGCATGTCGGCCAATGCCCTGCTTGCCATAGGAGCATCGCCCCTGATGTCTTCCGAGTCCTCGGAGATTGAAGATATCTCCCGCATCTCATCCGCGCTTGTCATAAATATCGGCTGCCTTGAGGAAAGGCAGAAGGAGGCGATGAAGATTGCCGCCCGCGTAGCCTCCATCTCGGGGAAGCCCTGGGTTCTGGATCCCGCAGGAGCGGGAGCGAGCCGCTTCAGGACAGACACGGCACGCGAACTGGCAGAGATGTACGGACCCTCCGTCATCCGCGGAAACGCATCCGAAATCATGGCTCTGGACGGGCTTGACGTTGCAAGCCGGGGAGTTGATTCGGCACACGGCAGCAAGGCCGCCCTGGAAGCCGCGACCCACGTGGCCCGCGAATTCAGAACCGTGGTGAGCGTCAGCGGAGAAACAGATTATATAACTGACGGACAGAAACTTATAGGTATATGCAACGGCAATGCAATGATGCCGGTGGTAACGGCAATGGGTTGTACGGCATCCGCAATCACTGCGGCCTTCGCTTCAGTTGACGGGAACTTTCTCCGTGCGGCGGCTTTTGCGATGGCCCTTATGGGGGTTGCCGGGGAAAAGGCCGCTGCAATAAGCCCGGGTCCCGGTTCGCTCGCAATGAATTTCACAGACGCCCTATACGGCCTGGAGCCGGAAGAGGCGGCAGAACTTATCCGATATGAATAAGGATGTTCTCAAGTTGTACCTTGTAACCGACAGCGGACTTGCCGGAGGACGTTCCCTTGAAGACATAGTCACGGAGGCCGTTGCCGGCGGAGTGACGATGGTGCAGCTGAGGGAAAAGAATCTCGGCACACGGGAGTTCATAGAACTGGCCGTCCGCCTCAAGTCCACGCTGAAACGCAGCGGAGTGCCTCTGATAATAAATGACAGGGTTGACGTGGCCCTGGCTTCCGATGCCGACGGCGTTCACCTCGGCCAGTCCGACATGCCCTGCACAACGGCGCGCAGGCTGCTCGGCCCGGACAGGATAATAGGCCTTTCTGTGGAGAACTTCGAACAGATAGAGGAGGCAAACCGTCTGGACGTGGATTACATAGGGATATCACCCGTCTTTGCCACCCCCACCAAGACAGACACGGCCATGCCTTTCGGACTTGACGGGCTCGCCAGAGCCGTCCGCATGTCCGTGCACCCGACGGTGGCGATAGGCGGAATGAACGAAGGAACGGCAGCGGAAACCATAGCCCGGGGGACCGACGGAATAGCCGTGGTAAGTGCAATCGTGACAGTGGCATCCCCGCGCGAAGCCGCCTCGAGGCTTTTGAAAATAATTGACGATGAAAGGAGAGTTTGAATTCATAGACGGCATACGCAGGACTTTCCCCGTCCCTGACGGCATCACGGGCATAGGCGACGACTGCGCCGTCATCCCGCAGACGGACGGATGGGAGACTCTCGTGAGCACCGACATGTTGGTGGAGGGCGTCCATTTCCTCCTGGAGGACATCAGCCCCTACCAGCTCGGATGGAAGTCCGCGGCGGTTAATTTCAGCGACATAGCGGCCATGGGAGGGACTCCGTCCGGCAGTTTTCTGGCTATCGCGGTGCCGCGCACGACAGGTGCTGGCTGGCTTGAAGAGTTTCTCCACGGATACAGGGACATCTCCGGGAAATACGGCTTCCCCCTGCTCGGCGGAGACACAAGTTCATCTCCCGACAGGGTGAGCATCTGCGTGACTGTGCTGGGAAAGGCCCCCGCCGGGACGAGCCTGAAGCGCTCTTCCGCAAGACCGGGCGACCTCATCTGCGTGACAGGCTTCACAGGCGACTCCGCCGCAGGACTGGATGCCGTTCTGAAGGGACGTCCCCGCGAGGGAGAAGTGCCGTATCTCATTGACAGGCATTACCTCCCGCATCCACGGATTGCCGAGGGGATGAGCCTTGCAAGAACAGACGGTGTTCACGCGATGATGGACATCTCAGATGGAATAGGTTCGGATATCAGACATATTATGGAGGAATCCGGAGTGGGAGCGGAGATTGACGTTGACAGGCTGCCTCTTTCGGATGAACTGAGGGCCTACTGCAGGCGCTTCGGAGCGGACCCCCTGGATTTCGCGCTGAACGGAGGGGAAGACTACGAACTGCTGTTCACCGCCGGCCCACAGGCATCCATTGACGTTCCGCATACGGTTATAGGGCAAATTACAGAAAACCGAGGGCTTGTGTGGAAGGGTTCCGATAGGGATTTTAACGGTTTCAGACATTTTTGACTTATGAAGACATACGCCAGAGTTTTGACTATAGCGGGCAGTGATTCGGGAGGAGGTGCAGGCATTCAGGCCGACATAAAGGCCATCAGCGCCACCGGCGGATATGCGGCGAGCGCAATAACCGCTGTCACCGTACAGAACACTCTCGGAGTCCAGGCCGTTCACAATGTGCCTGTGGACATTGTCAAAGGACAGATTTCGGCGGTTCTGGAGGATATCGGCGCGGATGCCGTAAAGATAGGCATGCTGAGTTCCGCGGAACTGGTAAGGGCGGTGGGAGAAACGCTGCTGCGCTTCGGCATTGGGAATATAGTGCTGGACCCTGTGATGATTGCAACCTCCGGGGACCGTCTGATAGATGAGGATGCAGTTCAGGTGCTTGCCGGGGAACTTGCTCCGCACGCAAGGGTCATAACGCCAAACATTCCGGAGGCGGAGGTTCTGTCCGGGCTCCGCATCCGATGCACCAATGACCTGCCGGAAGCTGCCAGAGCCCTTTCGGTGAGCCTGTCTTCTGTCCGCAAAGTTTCTGTGCTCATGAAGTCCGGCCACCTCGAAGACAGTGAGACCGTGGATTATTTCTACAATGCGGAGGATGACCGTCTGATTGAACTGCGCGCGCCAAGGGTGGAGTCCAGGAACACCCATGGTACGGGATGCACCCTTTCTTCCGCCTTCGCTTCCTATCTGGCCCAGGGATTCGGTCTGGATGAGGCCGCCCGAATGGCCAAGCAGTATATCTCACGCGCTATTACCCTGGGTGCCGATTATGTCATAGGCAGTGGCCACGGCCCTGTGAACCATTTCGGGATATGAAGATGCAGCTATTTTCTTCTCGGGCCTATGAAACGGTCTCCGTTAAAGTGAATCATGTGGTCAGGAGTATCGGATAACCATACTTCCGTCTCCCAAGCAATATCAGCCACATGTTTTTTAAACTCTTTCGCATTCGGAAAGGCAGTAACGTATACAATGCCATAGGGGCAATCCTTCGTGAAATCTTCCAACTCAATCAGGCGTTTGGCAGAGACAGGCCCGTGCGAAGTAACGACTTCTATCAGAAACAGCCATTCCCGTTTATCATCACTGATAATAATATCCGGAAGCTTCGAATGCTCCGTTACGGGTAAGTGAAGAGTCTCCAAACCTTGAGAATTAATGTAAAGATCCTTGTCCTCGGTATCGCCGATGTACAATAATTTTCCACCGGGTGCAAATCTGGAGGCGAATTCCGTTACAACAGAGGCCTGCACCTCATTATGAACACCGGGAGACAGATAATACTCACGCCCCTCGACAATCAAAGGTATGCGGTTCATATTTCGCTCTGCGGCATACTTTTCACGCAAAATCTCATACTGGGCAGAAAAATGGAGGATTTCGTTGTCCCAATTTCGCGCACCGTATGACTTAACGACTTCCAGAGCCTCCTCTGTAATGGCATAATGAGCCCTTGGGCTGTTAACAGGAAGACAGGGAGCGTCCGGATTGTAGTTCACAACACCTGCTTGGATGAACTGGTGCAAAACTTGTCGGCGAAAAATTTCGCGGGTATTGGGAGCATATGGCGAATCACCCTTATAATTCTCATTCACAAAAGCCATAATCCCCTTTGTTATCCTCTGGCTGGAACGTGAGGCATTTGCCCAGGGAGTATTTTCTTTAATGCCACAAAGAGCCAGCAACGTCAATGCAGACATTTCATTCTGTTGTGCTACGGGCAATCCCAGAGCTCTCAAAATCTCTTGCGCCTCAGTAATTTTACTCATTGCCACAAATTTTAAAGTATTCCATAATCAAATCATTGATATAATCGATGGAATAATTGTTCTTCAATATAATCTTCCGGCCTATCTCCCTTATAGTCTCCAATGGAGGAAGAGGCATTATCCGCAATTCCGTCGCACTTACATTGATATTTCCATTAAATGTCCGGAAATAAGTATCGAACATCTCACTGTCAAGAAGAGCTGTAAGTCCCATGACTTCATCTCTGCGAAGGCGACCTTCAGGTCTGTAAATATAGTTCAATTTGTTCTCAATCCCAACAAACTCATGACGGGACATATTGCCAAAATAGGGAGCCGCAACAAGGCGGCTGTTGTCATCCTTCGAGCTGAACCGTCGTAACAGCACATAATTCTTATTGGGAAGCAATGCGGCTTTCGTTTCGGGGGCTACCCTGATAAACTGTCCCTTGTCCGCTTTATTCACCGGATGGTCGCACAACATCTTCACAACATTATGCAGCCAATAAAGAGGTACGGCACCATCAGCCTCATCGCTGACAATAAAATCGTATGACCGGAATGCAACCACAGGTCCGGTGGAAATCCTGATACCATACTTCTCCATATTGCCGTTCCAGGAGCGAAAAAGATTTAAAACTGCCTCATCCCTTTCTCCAACAGGCAGGTAAACAACTTTTTCCACACTTGCCAAATCTACAATATCCGAGGCCTTGTATTGCTTATGACGGGCATCTTCCAAATCACGGACACCATAGCTGGAAGAAATTGTAACATCAGAGAGTTTCCGTGCAGGATGCAAGCGCATAATCACAAGTTCTTGAAGGACTTCATCCTTGGAGAAAGTATCTTTCCTCGTATGGAACAGATGTATAAAATCGAAGTGAACATAACGGAACAGGTAGTCTCGGAATGAGCGGAAATAACGACCCGATGCGAAACTCCTGGGAGTGATGAAAATCATCTGTCCGTTTTCCTCCAGCAATCTGGAACAAATGGCCATAAAAAGTGCATAGATATTGGTCTGACCATCAATTATACTTGCGCATGACCGAGAATGCACATCATCCTTGGCAAGTTTGAAATATGGAGGATTGGAAATGATATAATCGAATTTTCCAGCAACGGATATTTCCCGGGAAAGAAAGATATCATCACATAAGTACCCGCATTTTTCCAAAACAAAATCAGACCTGTGCAACTTATAAGTAAGTTTTACACCTTTGACCGCACACCACTCTTGAAGGTATGAAAGCACAGACTCCGTCAAAGAGACCACATTATTGTCTGTCTCATACAACGAAAGTGAAATCTGTTCATATTCGGAAGCCTCAACAAGGTGCTCAATCAAAGCGCAGGAAAGGACGGCCAGACCACAGCCAGGGTCCAGGACACGTACATTTTTCTTACCTGAAGGAGTAGCCAGATTTCCCATAAAACGGGAAATTACAAGCGGAGTAAAGAATTGTCCCTTGTGCTTTTTATCTTTATGTCCCGATGCATCCGCATACACTTTACCGACCCTCTCGGCATATTGTGAAGGCTTCTCTCCGGAGAATGGGGTAATGCAAACAGACGCTGTTGTCATCGGACATTTTCAAATGATATCGTAAATGTACTTATATTTTTAATTATTCTTTGCAGAATCATATTGAATCTTAAATGGATTGGCTACGCTCTGCGTTTGAAGGCCAGCATCATTCCGATGACGAGAATCATCGCACCGAGAATTGCCATGGGAGTGATTTTCTCTCCGAGGACAACAGAGGCTATGAACATTGTGAAGAAACTCTGTCCGTAGATGAGGTTGGTAGTCTTGACGGTACCTATTTTCCCGATTGCCCAGTTCCACATCAGGAAACAAAGGAGTGAGGCCACGGTGCCAAGATACACTATGTTGCCCCATACCGCAGGTTCGGCCAACACCGTCCTGTCAAAGTTCAAAGGTCTTACAATGAGGAAGTAAAACAACATAGTCACAAGACCGTATGCAAACACCTTGCGGGTGATGAACACGGTGTCGTACCTGCCCGAGACCTTTCTGAGAATAAGGGAGTAAAACGCCCACATCAGGGCGGCTCCGATTGCCATCGAATCCCCCACCGGGCTGATATGCAGCACAAGAGAACCGTTCAGGACAACCAGAGCCATTCCTACAAAAGCAATCAGAGAGCCTGCAAGCTGCCCGGGCGAGAGGCGTTCCTCCTTATGAAACGCCCCCACTACAAGGGCCGTCATAAGCGGAGCGCTGCTCACCAGAATGGCAACATTGGAGGCGGTGGAATACTCCAGAGCCGTATTTTCGGCAAGGAAATACAAGGAGCCTCCCGTCACTCCCAAAGCCACGAAAAGAAGTTCGTCCTTCCAGTTTTCGGACAACAGCTTCTTTGGAGATATTATCCAGATAAAAATGTATGCGATGACAAAACGGTAAAAGAACAGATCCGCCGGATGGACACCTCTGCCTATTACCACCTTGGATGAAATGAAAGTCTCCGCCCATATCGCAACAGTCGCCACCGCCGCAAGCCAGGGTAAAATCTTCGATTTCTCAATCATATAGCACAAGTCCCCGCAAAGATAAATCTTTTCATTCAAAAAATTAAGATTCCCCCCTCCCGTAACTTCCTGCAAAACACCTTCCACGGCAATGTGCTTCCTGTGCAACCTGTTCAAGAATCGTGTGGAAGGTGTAACCTTCAAGACGACACCTGGCACGCATGAATGCCACTGAGGGCCTTCTGGGCTATTCCTGCGTGGAAGGTGAATTGCAGGAAGTGGTCAGGAAAAAGGAAACTGGTCAGGAAAAGGAAAGACGTATCTGGAAGGCTAGCCGCCCTCGGCTCTAGAGGGAGGGACCCGCAAGCAAAGCGCAGCGGGAGGGCCTGGCCTGGAAGATACGTCCTTCCTTTACATCACCAAGATGCAGGGAGAGAGATCCCGGATCGCGCCCGGGATGACGAGATGGGCACCGGGATGACGAGAGTCCTCCGCTTCAGCGGGCAATGTTCAGAAACGGATAACCGTGAGGGAATGGGGCTGAAGGGTGACGCATCCGGACTTTGAAACGGAGAGACGGGCGCTGCGGGGAACGATATGGTCCTCGGCGCCGACTTCGTTGAAATCGTCCGGACCGTTGCCGGAAAGCACCTGTGCGGAAATTTCGGAAGGAATCTTCTTCCCGAACAGAGACGGGTCAAGGGTAAGGCTGACAGCCTTGGAAGGATCCTTGTTCACCACAGCAAGAGCATAGCGGGAGCCGGAATCATCAACAGTCAGGACAGCATCGATGACGTCGACGGAATCATCTTCGAAAACCAGCCTCTCAGAACAGATGTCAACAGGAAGCACATTGGCCTCCAGCAGATTCACATACATCCACATAGTGTAGTAGGTTGACCTCTTGAGAATGCCGTCCTTATACGCAAAGATGGGCCCGCGGGTATTCACGCAGGGAGAAATGCACGCCATCTGCACATAGTCGGAATGACGCATGCAGGCATTGAAGAAACAGGCGCTGAACACGGCGTCGGCCATAGTGTAGGTGGAATTCCTGTCGTTGTTCCTGCGGGCATCAATGTCAAAGCCGTCACGAAGGCGTCCGTGCCCGGGATGATGCCAGCTGCGGAGATTCCACTCGTCATAGGCAATCCTGATACGGTCGCCGTAGCCGGCCGACTTGATGATATCAATGGTATTCTCGATGGTCCGGTCCGGATCGTCGGTGTACATCATACACTGCATATAGGAAGCGGGATTGTCTTCGTGAGTCAGGAAGTCCCAGTAACTGTGGATTGAAACCATATCCAGATTCCTCCCGGCCTTCTCCAGAAGGGGCAGGGTCCAGTTCCTGTCGGACAAAGCGGCGGCGGTAAGGACAAGGTCCCTGTTGACGGCACGCATAAGCTTGGACGACTCCTGCACGAGGGGTCCCCACTCGCCGACGGTCCTGGCACCAAGTTCCCATCCCCCGTAATTCTCGTTCCCGACACTCCAGAACTTAACCCCGTAGGGCTCCGGATGGCCGTTGGCCGCACGCATACGGGCAAACTTGCCCACGGTAAGGTTGCAGTATTCCACCCAGTCGCTCATCTCCTCCGAGGTTCCGGTACCGGCATTGGTACAGATATAAGGCTCCGCGCCTATCTTGCGGCACCACTTGACATATTCGTCGGTACCGAAAGTGTTCGGGTCCTCCACACCCCAGGACTTGTCGAAAACGGGAACACGTTCCCGGCCTACACCTCCCATCCAGTGATAGGTGGACACGAAGCATCCGCCGGGCCAGCGCACGATAGGAGCCTTAATCTCCCGCAGGGCATCCATCACATCGGTACGGAAGCCGTCCTCATCTGAAAGAGGGTTGCCGGGATCGAAGATTCCGCCGTACACCTGAGTATGGAAATGCTCAATGAAATGGCCGAAAATCATAGGGTTGTATTTCTGCGGAACGGCCCCCGGGGCAACAGTCACGCTGTTCTGCCCGGCCATAGGACAAAGCGCCAGGAAAAGCCAGAAAAGAAATATCGCGATACGCTTCATATAATGCTATTTGAGTATTGAAACGGTTACAGGGCCTATCAGGCCTGAAGGACGCAGGTCGGAACCCGCATCGGGTCCGGAGATCACCCAGGTCTTTCGGGCATCCTCCTTCCGGCCCGCATCATAAGCCAGCCTGTTGTACCAGGTGCTGGTCACTTCCACCACAATGCGGTTGCGCCCCTTGTGAAGATATGAAGTAATGTCGGCCCGGAAAGGCTCGCACCACAACGTACGCACCTCCGTGCCATTTACATATACTTTTGCAACCTCCTCAACCGAACCGAGATTGAGAACATAAGATGCCCCGGCATCCATTTTCTTGATATTCAGCGTATTCTCATAAGTGGCAGTGCCGGAGAAAGCCTTTCCCTCATCAGAGATGGGAAGGTCCTTCCATGCGGCAAGGCTCTCAAGGGAAAGCTTTGCGGGAGCCCCCCATCCTTCAGGGAAGGAAAGCGTCCAGTCCTTGCCGAACGGAATTTCCTCCACACAGACAGAAGCGGGAGCGGAAGCTGCGGGTGCCTTTGAATGATTGAACACAACAAAGCAGGAGCCTGCATAGGGAAGGTCGAGGTCCACAAGGGTCCTGTCTCCGTCCTTTCTGTAGGATACAGCCTTGCCGGACTCACCGCTTACGGGGTCCCAAATGCTTACGGAACCCTCGCATCCGAAGTCCAGCGTTCCACGGAAGCTCCCGTCAAGAGGAGCAGTGATGAAATACCAGTCGGATTCCGCATCGCGGCGGTGCAGCCAGTTCGCGCCTGTCTTCCCTCCGTTCTCAAGTACATCCGGAGCAAGTCCGGCCTCGGCGAGGGCGGCCTCAAGGCTCATTCCGCTGATGACACGGCCATTGCCCAGCCTGCGGATCCCGGAGCCGTCTCCCCAAAGAGCTTTCACGTTATCATTGTATGACGATACGGAAGCGCCGCATGCCGCCTTGACGTCTGCGGAAGTCACGAGCGTGCCGATACCGAGCGGAGCATCACCTATAACGGTAGCGCCCGCCTCCACGAGTTCGCGCACCTTCGCTGCCGTTGCGGGCAGCATCGCATGGTTGTCGGGCATCCACAGAACGGAATATTCTATCCCCTCCGGAGTCACAAGGCGCCCATTGCGCACGGAAAGGCGGTTCAGGAGCACATCCTGATTGCAGTAGTCGTAGTTGAACCCGGTTGCAAAGTCGAAATGCTGGTCGGGCCTGTGCATGCTGGCATCGCCCAGATACCAGAGCACGTCGGACACGGGATGTCCGCTTTCCAGCATGTAGGACAGACGGGCGAGATATCCGGTAAACTCGGGCATATGCTTCCACCAAGTCTGTCCGCGAAGGAACGGAGTACCTATGCCGGACCCGAAAGAAGTGCCGGGCACCATGGTGTCCGCGCAGGGATTATGCGTATAGGTGTGGAAGACCGAATAGGTCACGCCCTGGGCGTAATTCTGGTTGCAGACATCCTTGAGCCTGCTGAAATGCTCATCCCAGGTGAGCGCGAAGGAAGTGAGCGACTCAGCTGCCGTACGGCCCTTTCCGTACAGGCGGGCGGCCGATGAAGTAGGACGTATGGGCTTGAAGTTGAGAGAGCCCACATATCCGTCCGACTGCGGGTCCTGCCAGAACTCGCACATAGGGATGTCGGCATATTTGAAGAATTCGAGAACGTCTGCCGGGAATACGTCCCCCGCCGCGGTCTCGTAGGTAATCTGAAGGCCTGCATCTTTTGCATGCTCGGCCATCCTACCCCAGAACTTGTTGACGAACAGATAGTTGATGCAGGCGCGCCAGTCGTGCAGGAAGTCGGCGGTGGTTTGCTGGCTGCCCATCACGTACCCGAACAGGGCCGGCATCCATCCGCGAAGCTGATAGCCGTTGAAATCCGCGAATTCGTCTTCCATCTCAGCCGTCCAGGTCTGCGACTTGCACTCCCAGCTGTCCAGCAGCATGGCATCAAGCTTCCCCTTTGCAGGTCCTTCCACAGCTTTCTGTATGTATCCCGCAAAATGCTTGTCGGCTCCGGTGAAGGAGAGCTTGTTGCACTCGAAACCGGTGGCTTCCAGAGGAGCAGGTCCGTTCTTGTGCCCCGAATTCACGTGGCCTATGCGCAGGATGGTCCAGTCTCCGGCGGGAACGCTCCAGCGGAGGAGTCCGTCCGCATCCATGAATGCGCTGATGTCCATTACCGATTCCGGATTGATGTATGCGGTGGAAGACTGGCACGGATACTCGCTCCCGTAGAGATTGCTTCGGAGCGTCGTTGCGGCCTCGGCCTCCCAGTTGTTCTTGCGCGCCGCCGAAACCAGCCTGATGCCGTCCACGCTTAAGTCGTGCCTGTTGTCTATGATGATGCGGTACCTGCTTGCGGTCACCTCATCGAGGGCGAAGGTGAGTTCCCGGTCGTCCTGCCAGTTGAACATAGGCAACGGGCTGTCCAGAACCGTAGTTTCGCTTCCGTCAGGTGCAATAGCAACCACTTTCACTCCGGCTGCGATCTCATAGCTGTAACCGTGATTGAACTGCCCGTCGGGAATGAGCACAAGGCTTCTTGCGGAAATGGGCTTCGCATAAGTCACCTCTATCCAGTGGGGGTTGCCTGTCTGTCCGGGGAATCTGTAATCATCCCCTTCCCCGTTCATTATACCCAGAAGCTTTTCCGCATTCTCGTCGGCACGGACCTGTTCGGGTACGTCCCACTTTCCCTCTGGGGTCGGGAATGCCAGAACGGCTATGTCCCTGTAGTCGCGCCAGTCAGCCTCCTCCTGCTTGAATGCCGCAGGAAGAGCCGCCTCTATCTGGGCGTACCCAGAAAGGTGGGTCTCGGAATAAACGAGGTTACGCATGGAGTCTTCCGGTTTGATCCACGGACCTCCGGCAAGCGACCATCCGGGGCAGTTCTGCATTGTGAAGCGCAGGCCGAGCCGTTTTGCCTCGGAAGCGGTATGCTCCAAAGCATCGTTCCAGAGGGGGCTCAGGCAGGAGATATGCTGCCGTACTCCCGGCCAGTCCCCGCCGAACTGTCCACCGTGGAAGAAGTGTATTCCAGAAATGCCGGCCCCGGCGATTGCCTCAAGGTCCTTTGTAATTCCCTCCTTATCCACGTTTCCGTCTATGAAGTGGAACCAGGTCTGGGGATAGTTGTCCTTGTCCGGGCGGGCGAATTTCTCTTCCGAAAGATTCCGGGCGCCGCAGGTGAAACCCGCAACGGCGAGAATCGCAACAACTGCAATTACCGTACGTCTCATTTTTCAAGCATCTTTATAAAGTAAGCTCCTACGACTGAACGCGCCTTGAAACCGACGTGCTCCGTACTGTCCGTCCATATCCAGTCAGACATTGCAACACGTGTCGTGGTCTCGCACTCGAACTTGTATATGTAGTCTATGAAATGTTCGAAGTCGGCCTTGTCCTCGGCGAGGGTAGCCGTCCAGACAATCCAGTCGGTCTTGGTGTAGGACTTGCGCTCGTCGAGAGGGAGTCCGTACTCGTTCTCGACTGAAGGATAGAAGGCTATTTCCTTCCTGGCCACTTCCGCAGGGAAGATGTTGAGACCCAGAAGCTTGTCCCACACAAGGTTATATTTCTGGCTCCAGGTTCCCGGACGGTCGAAAGTACGGCGGTAGTGGTCTCCGTCGTCCGCCATCGCAACCCACTGCGATGCCATTTCGCGTGACATGGCGTCATACTTGGCCGCAACGTCGGAATAGCCGAGCTTCTCCGCCATCATACCGTAACTTGCAAGGGCAACGATGGCCTTGATTGAAAGGTTGGTGTTGTGGGCGGAACGGCCGGCGAAGTCATCGGTGCAGAGCTGGTCCTCGGGGTCAAGGCCGAAGCGGGCGAGATATTCCGTCCATACGGTGAGGGTTTCCCAATGCTTCCTGGCATATTCGTAATCATTCTGGAAGTAGCAGATGGCGGCGGTGAGGGTGATTGCATTCCCGGCTTCCTCAACGGGCATGTCGCCGGTGTAGGTCTGTCCGTTTGCAAGAGGATACGTTCCCACATCATGTGCGGGGAAGGGTTTTGTCCATTTGCCGGACTCGGAGAAATAGTAGATGTGGTTCAGCAGGCCCTTTGCGAGTTCAGGGTTATACAGAAGGAACAGGGGCGCGGAAGGATAGGTGACGTCAACGGTTCCTATGCTGCCGTTGCTGTTGTTCTCCTTTGACAGCCAGAGCAGGTCTCCGTTGGGAGCCTCCACAAGTTTATGGGCGGCTATAGCCTGTCTGTATGCAAGGGCGCAGAGTTCGGCGTATTTGCGTCCGCCGGCCTTCCGGGCATCGGACATCAGCTTGCAGTCGAACTTTTCGCAGGCCTTCATGAGTTTTTCGTATTCTATGTTTGCAAGATTGAATTCATCCTTGACGGTCCTGCCGCCGCTGCGGTTCCAATAGGGGCGGAGGTTCTCTCCGAAATACTGGATGCTGTAAATATCGTCATATCCGACCATTATCTTTCCCTTTGCACCGCGGGAGACTTTACCCAAATTGCGGTTCAGGTGGAGGACATTCCCGTCCACAGAGGCATCCGTTCCTTCCTTTTCCGCAGCCAGGTAGAAATATCCCCAGTCTATGCGCACGTCATCGCCTTTTGTTCCGAGGATGTTCTGTTTGGATGTGCCCGTCTTCAGGTATACGAGATCTCCGTCTGTCTCTACGGTGGAAACACAGTCGGCAAGCTGTAAACTCTTGTTCACGGCCCATGCGGAAGTGGCGTCAAAGCTTACTGAGACCTCATGCGCGGCCCCGTCGTTAGACTGGACCGAGTATGTAACATAGTTGACCGGACGGCTTATGAGGTCAAGATTGTCCATCAGGAGAGGCGCCGTGAAAGAGAGGGTCAGATCTACAGGGCCGCAGGTGAACTGATAATGTGTCTGGGTGGCCTGCACGTCAACTGACCGCTGCACGGCGGTGACGGGTCTGGGTTGTTCTCCACGGCTCCCGCAGGAGAGGCCGAAATCTATCACCCCGTCATTGGAACGGTTCCAGCAGGTGGCGGCTATCACGTTTCTGCCGGGCTTGAGCGTGGCTGCAACCTCTTCGGGAAGCTTGAGGCGGGCGTCGCACTCATAGGAGTCTTCCCATTCGGCTACCTTGATTCCGTTGATGTATATTGTGGCGTCGTCATCGTGGCTGTATTCCAGATAAACGTCGCACCCCTCGAGCGGTTCCTGAAGGTCGAATTCCCTGCGGACCCAGATGCGGGGGCTGGTCCATTCTGTGCGGAAGTCAACGTCGGGTTCCATGCAACCGAAGGAGCCTATGCCGTCTCTCCACAGAAACGCCGCCTTGTAGTCGGGCGAGGTCCAGTCGCCTATCGGGCGGATCTCCGTATATCTGCACGGCCATGCTTCCTGTACACCTGTGGGAACAAGCGTTTTCAGGGATACTATGCGGTCTCCCATGAAGCGGTAGGGCTGGCCATCGACGGTGAGGATTCCCACAAAAGGAAATTCCCTGCCTGTCCAGTGCTGTACGTTGGTATCGTACAGGTTGTCGGACGCAGACCATGCGCTGGTGTAAGGGTCAATGGTAATCAGGGGATAAGCGGATGCCCGCACCTGACTGGCCTGATGCTCGGGGGTACAGGCCGCAAAGGACAGAATCGCCACGTAAGCGACTGCTGCAAAGAAATGCAATCTGGTCATTATCGATAAGGTTAGTACACAAAAATAATAATATTTTTTTTGCTTGTTGCAGGA
>JAKSKH010000028.1 GCA_024401855.1 Bacteroidales bacterium
ACCGCATCACGCATCTCCCTGAGCCTGGATTTCCTCCATTTCACGTCGAGGGTCACGCCTGTCCGGAAAAAAGTCCTCTGCCTGTCTGCAATCTGCCGTATGGTATCCTTATCGTATGTCATGATGTTATTGTTCCTGCTGCAAAGTTATACAAGATTACAACAGGAACAAGAGATCACCATGAACCGGCAGAAACAAACTTGTCAAGTATCTTCGGACTCTCATTGATATGAAGCTTGACATATTTGTACAGCTCATCCCTTTCCTTCCCGCTACCCGGATATGCTTCATTCGGCAGATCGGAATACCCTGTTCCCCTGTAGATGAATTTCATTCTGTCCGGATAACCCGGATGTTGTTCCGAACTGAAAGAAATCAGGCTGTCGTCGAAAACGGCACCCTCATAAGAAGAAGGATTCCCGGAATTGCCGTTTTTTACATATGAGGCATATGCGGCGGTAAGTTCAAGGTAACCATTGATGTTCATCTCCTCTCCAGAAGGTGTTGATGGAGAATCATATTCCTTACGGAAACACTCCATTTCCGCGCTGTATATACCGAAGGGACACAGAGGCTTGTCCTTGAACGTAGTCTCTCCAGCATGGGAATCAATGAACAGAAACGAGGACAGGGCTGAACACAGGAATAATCTTGCAAGTTCGCTGTTCTTCAGATATACCGGGAAAATACACATCTCCACTGTCTCATGAGAAATGCGGAATCCCGATTCCGGGATACTGAAGTACTCACCGCTCCATCTGTTCCTGTAAGCCAGACTTATCTCCCTCTCACCATAAGGAGGCGTCAGATATGTCATACCTCCGGAAACGTCAGCCCCGGACAGCGTCCATCTGTACGTTATCCTGTTCCCGCTGCAGGAAAGAGAGACTTTCCCGCAGGTTTCCTTACCTGTAACAATACGGTAATTTTTCCCGATATTTCCCTCATCGTAAGGCAAGGATGAACATCCGGACGGACAAATTACAGCATCCGTGGTTATCGACGGCCACTCCGCCCTGTTCATGACATTACACCTTACATCATCGAAGGATTTCTCCAGATAAGGTAAAGTGCAGACCATATCAACCCTCCTTTTGTCAGACTTTTCGCAGAACACTTCCACATCCCGCGGATGTATATACAGGAAATCGCTCAAGGAAACCCGGTACATTTTTTCTGCTTCAAGCTCCGAATCGGACAGGTATCCGAACAGTTTCCTTCCGGCTCCCTCCTTGTCATAAAGCCGGTTTATGTAATAAACGCCATCGGTTTCATCGTACCGGAACCATTTTTCCTGAGATTCCGAGGAATACACAAACGCAAGCACTCTGTCATATACCTTGGCGTCAAAATCCTTATCCGTTGTCCCCACCTTGATTTCATTTCCATCCTCATCCACATAACAGGCAAGGACACCGACCGGCGTACCGTCTATGGGAAGTTCGCATGCATAATTCTCTAAAATGCTCCCGTCCTGCAGTATTATTTTGCAGAAAGGTATCCTGTCATATGACGGAATGGGTTTCCGGACCCTGATATCCATTATATGTTCTCCATCATTGAATTCATCATCGGAAGAAATGGAAAGCCGGACATTCCCGTTCCTGTAGGCATAGACAGTCCGTGACGTTCCCTCCAGCTTCAATGCCGTTGCAGACAGATATCCTCCCGTTTCACCTTCATTTGTAGTCCGCAATATTCCGGCATCACCGGAAAGGAGCTTCAGGCTCAGGTTTTCACCACAGAATCCTTCCGCCACAATCTTTCTTTTCATACCCACATAAAAATCGGAGAAATCCGCACCCACGCGCATATCGTCACAGGTCCTTATCACCGCCGTATATTCAGCTTCTTTCCTGTTTCCTGTGGAATACAGGAATATCTTGATTGTAAATTCCTTCCCTGTCACAAACTTCGAAGGTTGAGTGACTACAAGTGATATCTTTCCGGAAACAGGATCGAAATCACATCTCGCGCCAATTGAAGACAGATCGGGCGTTTCAACCTTGACGGCAGACCTGGTGACATTTGCCGGAGAATAATCATACGCATATGGGTCTATATGATTTCCATACTGATTGCAGCCCTCAACATTATCCTTGTTGAAATACACATAGCAGTCCCTTCCTTCCGTATCGGATTTCCTCAATGCAATCATCTGATCAGCCCTTGCAAGCATCCTTTTCCCTTCCCTGTCAGCACAGATTCCAATTATTCTACGGTCATCAAGTCCGCCGTCATCAATGCAGGCAACCTTCCAACAGGGAGAGAACAGCGATCCCGCATTGAAACCCAGGCCAACATGATATTCCGTGTTCCTGACCACATTGAAATCGGAAAAGCTGTCGGCACCAAGACAGAACTGATACCTTATATTCCCGCCATAGCCTCCGGCATTTCTGTCAACGGCACCTGTAAATTCAACATAGGTGACAAGAGATGACTTTCCGGGGGGAGCATCCTCAACAGTCTTCCCCGATGATGCGCCTGATGTCCTGCCCTGGGCATTCTCCGGAAGGTAAAGCACAAAGGAGGCCTTGGAGCCGTTCTCCATTGCGGCAACGCAGTCTCCTCCATCCATAATATCTTCCGGACCTGAAGCGCATACATTGCTTATGAAAGGGTGAAGCTTGCAATTCACCTGACGCAGATACAGGCTCGTATTCTTAAAGAATGAAACATCCAGATTCCCGTCCAGCCCGGAATGGTCTATGGTAACAACTTCCTTTGCGAACATTCTGTTCACATTTACATTAAACCTGCCCTCGGAATCCAGGTCAAGTTCCGTCACATTCAGAGCCATCCCGGAGAAAGGTATGCCGAATTCCGCGCATTCACTGAATTTCTCCGTTCTCAAGCCGGTGCCCGGAACAGTCTTTCCATCCATGCGGTAATACGGCATCTTTGAGGCATCAGTCATGTCCGATGACAATGAAGGGGACACCCCTCTCCGGTCAAACAAATCCTGCCATGTTCTTTTATTACCGTCACCATCGAGAAACCATAGATTGCCTATGACATAGAAGTCATATGAATTTCCGGACGAAAGTTCAATGAAATCAGGAGCCCCGCTCCCGGAATTCAGGGGGAACACACCTTCCAAAGTACCGGTATCCCTGTTGAGCACTATTACCTGACAGCCGCTGTTCACAACTTCCACGTCATCGCCAAGTATGGATTTTGTCCCTTCTGTCTTCTCCTCGCAGATGACGGGTTTGAAGATTGTTTTCCCGCTGTCGGATGAAACCGGGAAAGTTGTATTCATTTCATTCTTGTCACAGGAAGACAACAACGTCAGAACAGCAAAAACAAATGCGATTATTCTTTTCATAGCCAGTTCAGTTATATTCCTTCATCATAATGTTCTTCAGCCCAGTCATTCAGGCTGACACTTACCGACACACGTGTATAGTCCAGCGTAATATAGATATCCTCCAGATCTTCCTTCTCCCAACTGTATCCCTGTTCACGGATCATCTTCCCGAGAGGGAAAGTCCCGACCAGATCTTCATCGGAATACAGATGTCCGTCCTTGTGAACCAGCAGTTCCATAACCATTTCATCATCGGTCTGTCTGGGGACGGAAACGCTTGTCATCGTTCCTGACTGGTTGAATGAGGAATACGTGCAGTATTCTCCCTCCACAGGTCTGCAGTCATGTATTCTTATTCCATTGGAGTTCGCCCGGACACGTATGTCATAAGGATAGGTCCGGGCCGAAGACAATCCGACTATCACAAACGTAATCCTGCAGAATTCCTTGTGGGGCATGATTTCAACGAAAACATCGTCAGAATCACATGCCAGCGATCTGGCCCCCGCATAAACTCCGTTCCATTCACAGCCCGGAGGGCATACTATGCAGTCCTCGCCCACCGACATTCCGGAAGCGCCGCTTATGCAGCTGAACCAGTTGCTTTTTCTCCCGACCTCAACTTCGTATACGTTTCCATAGGTCTCGGGAAGGCTGACTCTCTCCGATTTCATCCCCGAATTTGAATTATAGGATACAAGCGCGTTTGTATCATTTCCGAGTTCACAGAAATCATCTATGTCAATCTTTGCGTAGCACGGGCACGGGCTGCGGTCCTCCTTGATGCTGCAGGAAACTGCCAGAATCAGAACAAGGACGGGAAGGACACGCATTCCTACGCGCATTCTGGATCCGATCATATCTCTTCCGAATAATATTTGTTATCCCAGTCCACTACCGATATTGAAGGACAGAAATCCGTGAATGAAACCTTCTCCCAGGGGTTTGATGATCCGAGATGGGCAACTGTAAGGCTTACGTTGTACTTCTTGTTCGCATACAGTTTCGGAAGAACAACGGGATAATAATATTTCTTTCCGTTCACCTTTGCCTCCACGACCAGATAAGAAGACGACTTGCTGTCTGTTCCGTCATTGAGCACCGCCCCCGAAGGGTCTCCGTCTATTTCAAAGCCATAGTCATTCGCAAAGGAATAGAAGGTGTGAGGAGTATTGTACGCCTTGCTCTCCCCATATGGAACGGAGACTTCCGCAAATGAGTCCGAGAGCCATCCCGTACCGATCGCATTTGAATGCCTTGCATACCAGAATGAATAGTCATATCCCGTATCAGAAGCCAGAATGCTCCCGTCAATACGCTGAATTCCCGGGACCTGCATAAGGAATACCCCCGTCAGGCTGACCTTGTCCCTGTAGTTGGCGTTCTGGAAAAGATTCTGAACTTTTTCAAGAACAACGGCGCATGTCAGTCTTGATACCACCACCTCCGTGGAAAACGACGCACCGTTTGATGCAGAAAACGCCACGTCGTCGGCATGTCCCACCATCACCAGATCGGAAACGGTCCCATCTGTGTCAATTTCCTCAAGGCGGACGGTCTGTTCCTTCAGTTTGGCAATGTTGACTATTGAGGCATTGTTGGTATAGTCGGTCCTGGCATTTGCCACTACCCAGATATCTTTTGTTCCCGTTGTGCATTCCAGCGGTTCAGGCATTGTCCAGGTCCCGGAATCGTTTCCGCCTGTGACATATCTGCGGCAATTGTCTATCTCACCGTCCTTGTTGAATACGAATACCTGGATGTTCCTGATCTTTTTTTCGGCCTGCATCCTCTCCACGGAACCGGACGTCTTAGTGCCGGGAAATGTGGAAACGAAAACATCTGTTACGGACAGATTCAGATATACTTTCTCTCTTTCAACGGTTTGTTCCTTCCGGCATGACATACACACCGGAAACAGGGCGGACATAAGAAACAATGCCGCAAATCCTGCAGTTCTTTCAGTTTTCATAGTAAATATCAGATAAGTTATAGTTTTTGATAAGTGCGGATATCTCAGGATCCAGGTTTCCCCGGTAAATGAAGGCCTGGTCCTTCCTGACGGAATCGAGGAAATACTGCACGGCTTTCTGGTCATCCCCGAACCTCGAGTATAACAGGGCCATCATATAATCAACCCGGGCCGTCCTGGGACAATCCTTCAAAATGGACATGGCAGAATGGTTGTAGTCCATCGCGACATAAGCTACCGCAGTATTGTAATCCTTATACTGCCCCAGAATACGGATTGCCGATTCATAATCCCGGTCCCTTATGCATTGAACCCCCTTTGCATACACGGTATCAAGCTCCGTAGTATGGACTGTATCCTTAACCATTCCGCGTCTGTGAAGGGCAAAATCAAAACGGACGGTACGCAGTTCAGGATACATATCATTTCTGATATGCGCATAATATGGTTTTGCTGACAACATTCTTTCAAGAACATCCGGATTCCCTTCACTGCCACGAAGGACAGAATAATCCATTTTTTCAAATTCTGTCATAAGACTGTCCTTTTCCACGAGTCTGTCAAGCGTTTCCCAGTTCTCTCCTCCTGAACGGGACAGGAAACGGATATCCTCCCCCCTGTTCCTGCGGAAGGTCATGCCACTTTCAGAAAGGTCGTCGCCTACGCTTATGAACATTCCTTCTTCTTTCCGCAGCGAATCTCGTACGGTACGGACATATCTGCTGAAGTAATCCGCCGCGCTCGCGGCTCTTTGGCGGCATAGAGCCACATTCGCCGCTTCCAGTCCTTCCGGTGAGGCGAAGGAAGCTATCGTTATGGAATCAAGCTCGAATTCCCCATCACAGGCAAGGCGTCGAAGATTATCCTTTATGCGGGATATCTCAAAGCTGTTGCCTGAAAATGTCTCGTCAATCTCCCATCGTCCGGACCTGAAGCCTATATAGGCGCTCATATTGGCCGACACTCTCCTGGAGATGACCTTTGTCATATATCTTTCCGTATTGTCGACAAATGATGATACCGAACTTATGTAAAAAGTCAACGGTTCCGATTCAGGAATACTGTAAATACGCCTGTCCTGTTCGAATATCTCACCTGACAGAACGATATCAGCCTTCTTCATATTCTTTCCGGTCCTGACAGTCTGGACATAATTGTACAGGAAATCTCCTTTATCATTTCTCAGGACCGTATCCAGCCTTATTCCGTCAGTTACGATGGGCACTTTTACATACTTCCTCCACATTTTGTCCCTGTTACCGTTGAGCCTGTCGTTCCTGTGAATCAGGAACCTGTTGGTATAATGGTCTACGGCCTCACGCCCGGACACCCCGAAGAAAGAATTGAAGGTTTCATCAGACACATCTGTGGAATCATTCCTGAACGCATATATGGCAGGTATATTTCTTTTCAGGAAAATCTCGAGATTCCTCTTGTCTATAAAACGGGAGCTGTCTGTGATTATCCTGGAAATGAATTTTTCGTATTGCTGATAACCTTTCAACTGAGCTTTCCTGTACTCTCTACCGGTAATGACCACATCTTCAAGCCTGACGGAATCTTCCATAATAAACATATCCGGATGCAGGCGCAACTGCCATTTTCCATCCTGCATTGCCTCAGGAATGACCAGCTGGAATTCAAGGTCAATCTTACCGTGCCGTTCGGCGACATTCCTGAAACGGGCCATTATCACAGCCGCCTCGATTTCTTCTGTGGCGACCATCTCTCCCGTAGCCTCATCCCTGACGGCCCGCATCAGCATTACTTCCCGGCCATCCGGATCCACGACCGTCAATGTGTCTTTATGCACAATAGGAATATCAGCGACCTCGGGAACATATGTTTTCCCTTCCGGAAGCCGTATCTCAGCCTGGGACACTCCTTTCCGGACGTTGTTCAACTTCTGGTATGATGAACATGCAACCAGGCCCATAACAGATACCGTTCCAATAATCAACGGAAATATTTTCATGACTGAACTGTTAGAAAATGAACTGAACGGCCATTCTGGCCTCATTCGGGAGTACAAAGAATCTGTCTCCCTCCCCTTCTTTCCTTCCGCAATATGGACAGGAATACGATACATAGCTCGTCCGTCCTCCCCATACGCCTATTCCCACATCAAGGTTAATCCTGCGCGCAAGCTGCACCGAATAACCCCCGGACAGGGAAAGTCCGTATGCATTTCCTGATTCGGAGCCTTTTGAAAACACTCCGCCACGGTCATATTCCTGATATTGAAGCGCAGATCCAAGCCACCATCCGGAATATGAATACCATGGCCACCATCTTGCACCAACATAATATGTCTGCTGCCTGTTCTTGACTTCCCTGTCCGAGCCGCCGTTGAAAGACCAGTTATTGTACTTTATTCCTGCCTGCGCAGTGACACATCGGCCGACGGCATACTGGATGTCCACGTTTGGAGTAAGCAGGTTTACATAATCGGTGACATTGGTGGAAACGGCAAGGCGTGATGCGGACTCTCCCGGCGCCATGTCCTGCGCAATGGAACTCAAAGCCTGGAATAGAAAAACACAGGCTATGATATGACAATATAAATGATTCATAGACATCTATGCAGAGTTAAAATGCATTACGGGAGTTCCCGGGCAGGGACAGAAAAACGGCATCCCCGCCCGTTCTCCCTCTCCAGCACAAATCCAACGCACATCAATTCATTTCATACTGCAACTGCTCGTCGTCATTGATGACAGCTATCTTCTTGGCAAGAACATCAGTGAACGTCCTGTCCACCCCGTCATTGCCGGTAACCCTCTGGTACCTCAACCGGCCGCAGACATACAGTTTTGTTCCCTTCACAATAGATTCCAGACACTGGATCTCACGCCCCTCCCAGGCCGTAACACTGTGCCACGCCGTCTCTATCACAGGACTTCCGTCCTTATCCTTGTAAGCAATGTTGGTTGCCAGAGTGAAATGGGCAACCGGGGTGGAATTGAAATTCTGAACTTTCACACTTCCCACAATTCCCCTGAGTTCGATTCGATTGAGTTGTTCCATAATTTTAAGTTTTTGTCTATCGGGATCAGGACCGCGCGGCTCCCGCCCCATTGCAAAGGAACAACAGATTTTTGTAATTCCAACGGATTGCCATGATGCCGGATGCAGATATATATGTTTCTTATCCGTTTGATTTTTTTTCATATTCCACATAAAAATTCGGAAACGTATATTTCTGATTGCATTTCCAAAAATGTCTTGCTTTTAATGAATACGCTTTGCAACTTTGGAAGCATACAAGCGGAAAACATTCTATACCATGGATTACAAGAAGAGAGAGGAAGGAAGCGGGAGCTGCCTGGAATGCGGTACCTCCATTTATGGCAGGAGCGACAAGAAATTCTGCAGCGAGGATTGCAAGAACCACTACCACAACAGAATGGCCAGGGAGTCACAGTCCCGGAAAACTGCGGTATTATCAATCCTGGCTACAAACTATGAGATATTGAACAACCTTATCAGATACAAGGTGAACTCATATCTGATAAGCGACCTGAACCGCCTGGGTTTCAGGGATGGATATATGACGGGATGCAGGAAGGTTCACCATCACTGGGAACATTCCTGCTTTGACATAAAATACTATGTTACCGGGAACAAGATCTTCGGAATCAGGAAGGAAAGTGTCAATATACCTTGATTTCCCCGAGTTCCAGACCCCAGCAGCCGTCAGTGACTACACCAACCTTGCGGTGACGGGAGTCCCTGACATAAATGATGTCATCGACAAAAGTGTGGGTGTGACCTCCGACAACCAGGTCAATCCATCTTGATTGCGGAATTATCGCCTGATCCTCTTCATATCCCATATGGGACAGCAGGATTATCATATCACATTTCTCCGTATCGTGCAGATAGTCGGCCCACTTGTTCAGAACCTCCACGTTGTCCAGCTGGGGAATTCGTGATGAAACGGTCTTTGCCACGCAGGTGCTGATATCGGCTTCCATGCCTATCACCCCTATCTTCATTCCTCCACGATGCACAATCGCATAGGGTTTGACGTATTCCCCGAGCGGGAAGCTGCTCAAATCCAGATTGGCACAGGCCAGCTGTGTTCCTTCGAGCATTCGGGCACGTTCCGTAATGGCCTCTATGCCGTTGTCGAACTCATGGTTGCCCAAGGCCATCACATCATAACGGAGGTCATTGATGACTCTCATCTCGAGAGAACCGCCAAGAACAGTGAAATAGGACGAGCCCTGGCTGAAATCTCCGGCATGGAGAAGGAGCACCTTGTCCTCCCCCACCGCATTGCGTACGGAATCGATGAAGGCGGCACGCTCGATGACGCCACCGTGTCCGGCCACATCTCCTCCACGAAGAGGCTCGAAATGGCTGTGCGTATCGTTGGTGTGAATGATGACAAGTTTCGGCTGGCAGGCGCAAAGCATGCAGCAGGCAATTATCGCCGGGAAAATTTTCCTGATACTCATTATTGTTCCTCCTCGTTTATAACCGTCACGCGACCGTCTGTATGATATTCAAAGGGTTTGCCCTCCGCCGTAAGTTTTCTTACCGATTCAAGAACGGCTTCGCCTATAAGTTTGTCTGTGATTATAAGGTCCCTGGCATTCTTCGCAATTTTAAGCCCGTCACCTCCGTCAAGAAGGAAATCCACTGTGGCCACTCCGTAGAGCTTCTGCGGGTCCAGAGGCTCGCCTCCTATGAGCAGTTCATCCACTTTGTGGTTCTTTACCACCAGCCTGGCCCTGCTCAAGGCCTGAACGCCATTTTCCGCAAGAAAATCGAAGACAGCCTGCAGATCCTCACCTTTCAGAAGCACATAGCAGATATAATTCCGGAAAGGCAGCATGGAAACTATGTCGTCTCTCAGAACTTCTCCCTTGGGGATGTCAACCCTTATTCCCCCGAAATTGGTAATAGCGAGGTCTATCTTTTTCCCGGTAAGCTCTTCAGCGGCGGCGGCGAGTTCATCCACAATGTAGTTGGACAGTTCACTTTCCGGCCTGTGCTTTATCATATCACGTGATGCTACAGCTACAGGCATCTTGAGATCGGCCATGACATCCTGCACGTCAATCATATCCCTCGCCACGGCGACAGTGGCCCCTCCTTCGAAGACGTTGCCCGAAGGAGACAGGTACACATCGCCGTCGACGGTACCCAGAGCTTCCGGAACATTGATGGCATTGGGAGCGGTCACACCCGTACGGTGACCGTCAACCACATGCTTTTCCCAAGTGAAACAACGGGTGCAGGATGCAGACAGCACGGCGGCTATGACAAGAGCCGGCACGCCCGCGAAAATTCTTACTTTTGATTGAACCATTTCCATAAATCCTTCCAGGTTGATTTTTTTCCGAACATGAGGATTCCCACCTTGTATATCTTTGCGGATGCCCATGCGAACAACACGAAAGTGCCTATGAGAAGGGCAACTGACAGAACCAGCTCCCAGGTCGGAACGCCGAAGGGAATCCTTGCAAGCATGACGATGGGTGAAGTGAATGGAATAATCGACCCCCAGAAGGCAATGGCGCTGTCGGGAGCCTTGAACGCATAAATGGCAATCATATATGCAACCAGGAGCGGTATTGTGACAGGGAGCTGAAGCTGCTGGGTGTCACCCTCATTCTCAACGGCGGAACCTATTGCAGCGAACATTGACGCATACAGCATATATCCGAATACGAAGAAAACGAGGAAGGTGCAAGCGATAAGACCCAGGGGCATATTCCTGACAGTAGTCATCACAGCCGAAAGCTCGCTTGGAGCGGTTGCCGCAAGCTGGGCGGAGTCAACTCCCATTCCTTGAACCATTTCCATGGTTCCGGCATCGGTTCCGGGCAATACGTCCGGACCGGCAATCGACCCTATGACACCTATCAGAGCACCGGAAAGCACAATCCAGAGAAGGAACTGGGTCACCGCAACGAGGGCGATTCCAATTATCTTTCCGAACATGAGCTCAGTAGCCTTCACCGAACTGACGAGAACTTCGACAACCCTGCTGGATTTCTCCTCTATAACCGCAGACATCACCATTCCGCCGTACAGGGTTACGAACATGAAGATAATGATGCCGAGGACCATGGAGACAACGGCATACACACCGGTTTCGGAAATGGTTTCCTTCCCCTCCTCATCCATAGTGTAGGCATTAAGTTTCACGTCAGCCTTCACATCCTTCATTATCTGGCCGAGGCCTTCGATTCCGTAAGAGTCAATCCTGTAGTTCTCCACGGCAGTATTTATCCTGTTGTTCACCACCTCTACCATTTCTATGCCCAGAGGCTTGACGGAAGTGATGTCGGCCGAAACTGTCTTCTCCGCTTGGTTGATTTCGGAAATGCCGAGAACAGCGTCATATCCAAGAGATGCCATATTGGATTTCACGGAGTCAAGGGATGAGCTTCCAACATCCACGAAATCAATGGTTTCGGTATCCTCCAGAACGGGCATCACAATTCCCGAACGGTCAGCCACCGCAATTTTCTTCATCTTCTCCTTGGTGGTCATCATGACTGCCATCAATGCAATCATACCGCCTGCAACGAGAACAGGAACAATGAAAGTGGTCACAAGAAAACTCTTCTTCTTTACCTTGTTGAGATATTCCCGGCGTATGATGATTCCTATAATCCTCAGATTCATAAGCTATTCCTCCCCTTTTACAAGTTTGATGAAAATATCATTCATTCTGGGCATCAGCTCCTTGTAGGAATTGATGGTCACTCCCCTGTCGATGAAGGTCCTGAGTGTAGATGCGCCGTCGGTCTCCTTGGGAAGTATTTCAGTGTGACGCACCCCGTCATCTGTATAGATGAGTTCCACGTTGTTGTTTCCGTACTGACGCCTGATGTCTTCAACATTTCCTGTGATAACCAGCCGGCTCCTGTTTATCAGGGCTATTCCGTCACACAGTTCCTCCACGGACTCCATGTTGTGGGTGGAAAGGATAATCGTGGCCCCCTCATCCTTCAGACGCAGGATTTCCTTGCGTATGACTTCAGCGTTCACCGGATCGAATCCGGAGAAAGGCTCGTCCAGGATGAGAAGCGAGGGTCTGTGCACCACGGTGGTGATGAACTGCAGCTTCTGCGCCATACCCTTGGAAAGTTCCTCCACCTTCTTGTCCCACCAGCTCTGGATCTCAAAACGTACAAACCACTCTTTCAACGCCTTGCGCGCATCATACGCACTCATTCCCTTGAGCTGTGCAAGATACATGGCCTGCTCACCGACCTTCATCTTCCGATAAAGTCCGCGTTCCTCGGGCATATATCCAATCTTTTCAACATCCCTCTGCGTTATGGGAGCCCCTTTGAAGATGACCTCCCCCGAATTGGGAATCGTTATACGGTTTATTATTCTGATCAGAGTGGTCTTTCCGGCCCCGTTGGGACCCAGAAGACCGAAAATGCTGCCTTCAGGAACGTTTATGCTCACTTTGTCGAGAGCCACTTTCTCACCGAAGTTCTTGCAGACATCCTTGCATTCTATGACTGACATATGTGAATTATTGAACAATTCTACAAAAATAAAAGAAATCCGCTAATTATGAAATACGGGCAATTTACCACAGGAAAGCACGTTCCTGTTTTTCATTGTCGATATATAATCTGTTTTTACTATTTTTGTAAGGTTATGGCAAAGAAAGGAACCGGCACGGACACACTGTACAGACAGATACTGGAAGACATCAGGTCAGGCAAATTCGCACCTGTCTACCTTCTGATGGGGGACGAACCTTATTATCCTGAAATGGTCTGCCAGGCCATTCTGGAAAACTGCATCCCCGAGGAAGAAAAGGACTTCAACGAGACGGTATGCTACGGTTCGGACGTCACGGCGGAGCAAGTGATCACGGCGGCCAGGAGATTCCCCATGATGGCGGAACGCCAGCTTGTGGCCTTAAAGGAAGCTCAACTGCTCAAGGACCTGGACAATCTTGCCATATACTGCGAAGAGCCGCTCGACTCAACAGTCCTCGTCATACTCATGCACAAGGCGTCAGCCGACAAGCGCAAGGCCCTTTACAAGGCGGTGCAGAAAAAAGGAGTCATCCTCGACTCCCCCACCCTCAGGGACTATGAGGTGCCGGGATGGATAGAATCCTACTACTCTTCGCGCGGACTCCGCATAGACCCGCAGGCGGCGCAGCTGCTTGCAGAATCGGCGGGGACCGAGCTCTCAACTATAGCGGTAGAGACAGACAAGCTCCTGAAAAACCTGCCGGAAGGAGCGACGGACATTCTCCCCGAAGACATAGAAAAGAACGTCGGCATCTCCAGGCAGTACAGCATATTCGAACTTACAAAGGAACTGTCATACAAGAATGCGGCCAGGGCCCTCAAGATAGCGGCGCACATCGGAACGTCGGCCAAGTTCGCAATGCCCATGGCCGTAAGCGCCCTGTTCACACACTTCAACAGGATTCTCAGATACGACGCCCTCCTTGCGAAAGGGGGATACATCCAGGAGGCTGACAAGGCCCGCGTTCTGGCCGGAGTCCACCCGTTCTTCTACAAGGAATATGAAGCCGCGGCAAGGAACTACCCGCTCAAGAGCGCAATGAACGTCATATCACTGCTGTGCGAATACGACTACCTGGGAAAGGGCGGAAACGGAGAAGCCGCCACTCCCGACCAGCTTATGGTGGAAATGACGGCCAAAATTCTCAATTCTTAAGGGTTTACATCTCGTATTTCTTTTCCTTGGCGCGTGTAAGTTTCTCCTTCATGGCGTCAACACATTCAGTGATGGCATTCTCAAAGGTGTCGGCAATGCGCTCGATAACCATCTCACTGCCCGGTACAGGAATCTTGATCTTGGCTCCTTTTCCATCCTTCTCGAGGGTGAGAACCACTTCGGCGTCAGCTTCCGCTCCTGCGAGGAATTTCTCAAGACGGGAAACTTTCTTCTCTACGAATTCGATAAGCTTCTTATCGGCATCGAACTTCAAGGATTTAATCTTGATCTCCATTTTTACCTCCATTTTTAGCCCTTGGATGGGCGTTTGAATAAACTTTCTTCAGCCTTTCGATTGAATTGTGCGTATATACCTGAGTGGCCGCAAGGGAGGAATGTCCCAGAAGTTCCTTGATGGAATTCAGATCCGCACCATCCGATAGCAGCTCTGTGGCGAGCGTATGCCTTAGCACGTGGGGGGACTTCCTGCCTGTAATCCCTTCAACCTTCCCGAGTTCCTTCTTCACCACCCTGTCCACAAAGACAGGATAAAGACGGTCACCGCGGGGCGTCAGCAGAAGGGGCGTTTCAGGCGACGCAGTGTCAAACATCAAATCAGCCGATTGTAAATATAATGAAATTTCTTCACAAAGAGACGAAGGGAGGGGTATTTCTCTCATTTTATTTCCCTTTCCCAGTATATGCATGACACGCCTGGACTCGTCAAAAGAGGAACGGTTAAGGCCGACAAGTTCTGCACGTCTCATGCCCGTATTCGCCAACATACTGATTATGAGTTTGTTAAGCTTCTGGGAATAGTTCCCGAATTCAACATCTCCGCAAGTGGAGGAGAAATATGACTCCATAGCCTCTCCGGAATAGAAGACGGGAAGGCGTCTTGGAATCTTCGGGCGCCTGACGGACCTGACGGGGTTCGTCTCCAGCACCCCCTTGCGCATGAGGAAGCGGCAATAACTGCTCATCACGCTCAAGTGCAGGTTAACCGTACGTGAATCCAGCTTGAGTTCTTCCATCAGGTAGACCTCGTAATTGCGCAGCATGGTCACCGTAAGGTCACCGTTCAGGGCGAATGCCTGATATCTGTCCAGGACATCCCTGTAGACGGCCACCGTCCGCGGAGAATACCTTCTTACGGAAGATATGTATGATATGAATTCATCGCTGAGCATTCAACCCCATTCCGGCGGCCTTTTCCCTCATGAAACGGTCCGCCTCCTCAAAATTGTTGCCTATCACACCATCAAGAATCGCCTCTTTCACAGCTTCCTTGATGACACCTATGGTACTGCACGGAGGAATACCGTAAACTTCCATCACGTATTCTCCGGAAATGGGGTTCTTGAAATTGCGTATGGCATCCTTCGCCTCCACCTCCACCAGTTTTCCGCTCACAACTCCAAAGTTCGCCCTTATCCTGGCCACCTTGGCCGGATTCTTTGACGTGACATCAGCGTTGCAAAGCACCATAAGGTCTTCGACATCGTCTCCGGCATCGAAGAGGAGCCTCCGCACGGCGCTGTCCGTAACCCCTTCATCCGCAAGGGAAATGGGACGCAGATGCAGCCAGACGAGTTTCTTCACGTATTTCATCGCATCCAGAGGGAGCTTCAGACTTTCGAATATCTTCGGCACCATTCTGCTTCCGACGAGCTCATGCCCGTGAAAGCTCCATCCGGCCTTTCCGTCATATTTCTTTGTGGACGGCTTGCCTATGTCGTGAAGCAGCGCGGCCCACCTGAGCCAGAGTTTGTCGGATACTGAAGCCACGTTGTCCAGCACCGCAAGCGTATGCTCGAAATTGTCCTTGTGCCCGCGGCCGTCCACCGTCTCCACTCCCTTCAGTGCGGAAATGCACGGCAGGATGTACGGAAGGAGTCCTGCCTCGTCCATAAGCCGGAAAGCCATCGAGGGGCAGCGGGTCGCCATCATCTTGTTGAGTTCGTCCGCCACGCGCTCCCTCGAAAGGATATTGAGCCTTTCCGCCATCCTCCGCATAGACTCCATAGACTCAGGCACTATCCTGAACGTCAGTTCCGGAGTGGACAGCTTGGTGGCGAAACGCACGGCTCGCAGCATCCTGAGAGGATCATCGGAATAAGTGGTGTCGGGCTCGAGAGGCGTGCGCACGATGCCCCGGGCAAGATCCCTGATGCCCCCGAAAGGGTCCACAAGGGCCCCGAAGTCCTCCTTCTGCAGCGAGAAAGCCATAGCATTGATGGTGAAATCCCTGCGCCTCTGGTCATCCTCGAGCGTACCGTTCTCCACCACGGGCTTGCGTGACTCACGTCTGTAAGACTCGCGTCTGGCTCCGACGAACTCAACCTCATCCCCTTCAAAATGCAGCATCGCAGTGCCGAAGTTCTTGAAATAAGAGACGTATTTCCCCGTCCTCCGCCCCACCGCGTGGGCAAAATCTATCCCGCTTCCCTCAACCACGATGTCTATGTCGTTGCACTTGCGGCCAAGGAAGCAGTCACGCACGTATCCGCCTATGACGAACGCACGCACTCCGCTTTCCGCCGCCACATCGCTTACTATGCGGAAAATCTCTCTGTCAAGGTATTGTGGAGCCGCTGTCATTTCTTTGAAGAAACCGCCTCCCTCTCTATGGCGAGGCCCTTCATGTAGTTTTCCATATAGGCGTTGAAGCCGGCCACGTCCTTCGGGTCCGGAACCACTTCCACACCCTTGTCACCTGCAAACACATTTGTATCGAGGAATTCAGGGAGAGTCATCCCCTTGCCGGCGTACTCCAGATAGGAGGCCAGAAGAGCTATTCCCCATGCGCCGCCCTCACCGGCGGTCTCCATTACGGAAATCGGAGAATCCAGCGCCGCCGCCAGAACCTTCTGCCCCACATCAGTTGATTTGAACAGGCCTCCGTGCCCGGTAATACGGTCCACCTTCACGTTCTCCTCACGGAAAAGAATATCGTTGCCCAACTTAAGCACGGCAACGGACGCATAGAGATTTGCGCGCATGAAGTTGGCCAGGCTGAACCTGTCTTCCGCAGAACGTACAAACAGTGGACGTCCGTCCATAAGGCCGGCAACAGGCTCTCCGGAAACATAATTGTAGAGAACAAGTCCACCGCAGTCCGGATCCCCTTCCCCCGCAATGCCGAAAAGTCCGGCATAAAGTTCACCCGTATCAGTCGTGCGGCCCATAAGCCTGTCATATTGCCTGAAAATCTCCACCCAGGCATTGATTTCGGAAGTGCAGTTATTGCAGTGCACCATGGCTACGGGGCTGCCATCAGGAGTAGTGACCATATCTATTGCCTCATAAGGCTTTGTCAGTTCCTTCTCGAGGACAATCATCGAGAAGGAAGATGTGCCTGCGGAAACATTGCCCGTACGCTGGCGCACGGCATTGGTGGCAACCATTCCGGTACCGGCATCACCCTCGGGAGGGCAGAAAGGAACACCTGCCTTAAGATGGCCGGACACATCCAGCCGGCGGGCGCCCTCCTCCGTCAGGAAACCGGCGTTCTCCCCGGCGGCAAGCACCTCGGGGAATATATCGGTGAGTTTCCAGGGGAAACCGTACGGAGCCACGAGTTCATCGAATTTCTTCACCATTGCGGCATTGTATGTACCTGTTGCGGAATCCACCGGCATCATTCCGGAAGCATCACCTGTTCCAAGCACCTTGCGGCCGGTCAGCATCAAATGGATATAACCTGCAAGCGTTGTCTGGAAGCGGATGTCCTTCACATGGGGCTCCCCGTCAAGAATGCACTGGTAAAGATGCGAGATGCTCCATCTGAGGGGGATGTTGAAAAAGAAAAGTTCAGACAGACGTGCGGCCGCTTTCCCGGTATTGGTATTTCTCCACGTGCGGAAAGGGGCCAGAAGATTCCCGTCTTTGTCAAAAGCCATGTAGCCGTGCATCATGGCACTGATGCCTATGGCCGCAAAGCTTTCCATTTCCACCCCATACTGTTCCAGGACATTGCGTCTAAGGTCCGAATAACAGTCACACAGACCCTCGTGGACAGCATCCAGACTGTATGTCCACAGTCCGTCCACAAGCTGGTTCTCCCAGGTGTGGCTGCCCTGGGCTATAGGTTTGTTCTCCGCATCTATCAGCACGGCCTTTATTCTGGTCGAGCCTAGTTCTATTCCGAGAACGGCCTTTCCGGCACTGATGGTTGAGCGTGCATCCATAACTTACCTCAGAGCTTTGTTCAACATATAGTATACTTCATTGGTACGGAGTTCCTTCTTGAAATCCGGAATGGTCGTGTTCCTGTTTATATGAATGAACTCTATACCCGTCATCTCCGCAAAGTCATCCCAGTACTCGGCATCGATGTCATAGCTGAATGCAGAATGATGGGTGCCACCGGCCAGAATCCATGCACCTGCCCCTGTCTCGAAGCTCGGCTGCGGAACCCACAGGGCGGATGCGACGGGAAGGTTGGGCATGGGCTTCGGCTCTATGCACTCAACATCCTGGGCAATCAGACGGAAACGGTTGCCGAGGTCAACTACGGTGGCCTTGATTCCGGGACCTGTCTTGGAGGTGAACACGAGGCGTGCGGTCTGCTGCTTGCGTATACCGATACCGAGGAAATGAACTTCAAGCTTCGGTTTGTCGCCAGCGATGAGCGGGCAGATCTCAAGCATGTGGCTCTGAAGGCAGGAACTGCGGTCACCCGCGAAATTGAGGGTATAGTCCTCCAGGAAGGAGCATCCTGTCGGGAGCCCCTGGGACATAACCCAAAGCGAACGGTACAGGCAGGCTGTCTTCCAGTCCCCCTCCGCACCGAAACCGATTCCTTCCTCCATCAGGCGCTGCGAGGCAAGTCCGGGAATCTGGTCGAATCCGCAGAAATCCGGAGCGCTGATGTCGGCATCGCCGAGGTCATCGAAGTTGGTGGTGAAAGCGGTGGCGCCCTCGTCCTTCAGGACGCGGCGGAGCGCTATCTCGGCCTTAGCCGAATTCCTCACCTTCTCCCAGTAAACTTCCTCGCCCGATTCATCAATCTTTATAGTGTAAAGTTTCTTGTATTCCTCCACAAGAGCATCGGTCTCCGCATCACCGACCTTCCTGTAATAGTCCATAAGGGATGACACGGGATAATAGTCCACGTGGTAGCCCAGGCGCTGCTCGAACTCCACGCGGTCTCCATCAGTGACGGCCACGTTGTTCATATTCATGCCGAACATCAGGCAGCGTACCCTGCCCGCATCCGCGACAGCGGCGGCCACACGCGCCCATACGGCAATCTTCTTCTGAGCGTCCTCACTCTTCCAGTAACCTACCACAACCTTTCTGGGCACGCGCATGCGGGTGCAGATATGGCCGAACTCTATGTCACCGTGAGCACTCTGATTGAGGTTCATGAAATCCATATCCATGGTATCCCATGGAATCTCGGCATTGAACTGGGTGTGAAAATGCAAAAGAGGCTTTTTGAGAGCCTGAAGGCCCTTTATCCACATCTTGGCCGGCGAGAACGTGTGCATCCATGTAATGACGCCCACGCACTTTTCGTCATTGTTCGCCGCCTTCATCACGGCCTCCACTTCTGCGGAGCTGTTGGCAGTGCCCTTGTAAACTATCTTTACAGGAATGTTTCCGGAAGCGTTGAGCCCCTCCACCATCTCCTTTGAATGACCGTCAACCCGGACAACAGCATCGCCGCCGTAAAGCAGCTGAGCGCCTGTCACCCACCACAGTTCAATATTTTCAAATGCTTTAATCATGATTCTTTATGTTTATTGTTTCTTTTTCTGTCCGTAATAAGCATTCGGGCCGTGCTTGCGGCTGTAATGCTTCTCTATAAGAAGGGGATTCATTCCAAGCTTCGGGTTCAGGGTCATTGAGATGAATCCCATTCTTGCGACCTCCTCCAGCACCACGGCATTGTGGACGGCATTTGAGGCATCGGTTCCCCACGCGAAAGGCCCGTGGTTCCTCACAAGGACGGCAGGAGTATCCATGGGGCTCATGCCCTTGAAACGCTCGACGATGACGTTGCCCGTCTCTTTCTCGTATTCCCCGAAAACCTCCTCCCTGTCCATCTGCCGCGTGCAGGGAACGGCATCGTGGAAATAGTCCGCGTGCGTAGTGCCGATGTTCGGGATGTCAAGCCCCGCCTGGGCCCAAGCTGTGGCATAGGTGGAATGCGTGTGCACCACTCCCCCTATTTCAGGGAATGCACGATAGAGGACAAGGTGCGTCGGCGTGTCGGAAGACGGATTCAGATTTCCTTCAACCACATTTCCGTCAAGGTCCACGACAACCATGTCCTCCGGCTTCATATCGTCATAGCTGACGCCTGAAGGCTTGATGACCACAAGGCCCTTTTCCCTGTCAATACCCGAGGCGTTGCCCCAGGTAAAGATTACCAGACCGTGCTTCACAAGGTCAAGATTGGCCTGCCATACTCTCTGTTTCAGTTCCTCCAGCATGTTACCAGAAATAAATGTAGAAAGCTACAGTCACACCCAGGATAATGACGGAATGGACGATGTCCCACTTGTTCCAGGAAGCCCTGGTAACGGCCTTCTGCTCTTCCGTGGCCGTACCGAATACCAGACCTGCAATCTGCTCCTCCCCGGGTTTACTTGTAAGAAGGCTCACCACGACGGCGAACACCATGCAGAACAGGAACATCCATACACAGAATGCATAAACGTTGAGTTCGCTGAAAATGAAGGTGAAGACATTGTGCCCCTCAGGATGGACTATCATCATCACAAGGCGGGTGAAACCCAGAACCAGACCGACTATGAGGGTCCACATTCCGGCCTTGGGAGAAGTCTTCTTCCAGCATATTCCAAGCAGGAAGACTGCAGCAATCGCAGGAGCAAGAAGACTCTGTATGCTCTGTATGTAATCGTAAAGGCTCTTTCCTATGGCCTGGATCACAAATATCCAAAGCACACCCAGGACAACCACCACGACTGTGGCAATACGTCCTATCCTTACAAGCCTGCTCTCCTCCACATCAGGGTTGCGGCGCTTGTATATATCTATAGTGTAAAGCATCGCGGAGGAATTGTAGAGCGATGCAAGGGAAGACATGAGCGCGGCAAGGATACCGCAGATCACAACTCCCTTGAGTCCTACAGGCAGCAGGGTGTTCACCAGCATGGGGAAGGCCAGATCCGGATTCTGCAGGGCTCCGGTCGCGGCATCCGGCAGAAGAGCTGCGGAAAGCTGACGGCCTATGGCGGAATCCGGCTGCTTTGTGAGCGCGAACGCTATCATTCCGGGAATAAGGAAGAGGAAGACGGGGAGAAGTTTCAGATATGCTCCGAATATCGTTCCCCTGCGCGATTCCTTCTGGTCCTTTCCGGAAAGTACACGCTGCACTATGAACTGGTCGGTACACCAGTACCAGAAACCTATGATTGCAGATCCGAACAGGGCTCCGTACCACGGGAACGCCTTGTCCTGTCCGCTTCTCATTAGCGTTGTCATATTGTCCCCCATATCGTTCACAGGCTGTGCGGCGCAGGTCTGCATCATCACGTCCCAGCCTCCGAGTTCCTTCAGACCTATCCAGAGTATGACCAGAGAGCCCACAAGGAGTATCGGAGTCTGCAGCACCGATGTCTTGAGCACGGATTCCATGCCGCCAATCACCGTATAGACTGCGGTAATCACCACAAGGGCTATGGCTGCAACCCAGAAATTGATTCCGAGGAGAGTCTGGAGGGCAAGGCCTCCGGCCATGACAGTAACTGAAACCTTCGTAAGCACATAGCTGGCGAGCGACAGGTAGGTGAGGATGCCCCGGCTCTGCCTGTTGTAGCGTTTCTCCAGGAACTCGGGCATGGTATAAACCATGCTGCGCTCATAGAACGGAACGAAAACCCATCCCAGAACAAGAATCATCCAGCCCTGTATCTCCCAGTGAGCCTGGGCCATGCCGGAAGTCGCACCGGCACCGGCCAGACCGATGAGATGCTCAGAACCTATGTTAGATGCGAATATTGATGCGCCTATGGCAATCCAGGTGGCCGAGCGTCCGTTGAGAAAATAATCTCCGGATGTCTCCTTCTTCTTTTTCGCCACATCCCAGCAGATCCATATCATTGCAACGAAGAAAATCCCAATCACAAGCCAGTCCCAGCCGGCAAGGGATATCCTGTTCAAATCCGTTGCAACCTGAAGCAAATGTCCGCACATATCCTTAAATTATTCCGTTACACCAAAAGCGAACACACAATGGCTTGAATACTTCTCGCCGGGGCGGAGTACAGTCGTAGGCCATTCAGCCTTGTTGGGGCTGTCGGGATAATGCTGAGACTCCAGACAGATTGCTGTTCTCCTGTTATATACGACACCCTTCTTTCCGGTGACGCTTCCATCCAGGAAGTTGCCGGTATAAACCTGGATGCCGGGCTCGTCAGTATAGACATCAAGCACGATTCCCGTAGCAGGGCAGATAACGGATGCGTCGGGAACGTCCGGGCAGTTGTGATTGAGAACCCAGTTGTGGTCATACCCGTGGCCGAATGCTATAGGCTGGAAATCCACAGTCTCTATTCTGTCGCCTATTCTGCGTGCCTCTCCCCTGAAATCGAGCGGAGTGCCCTCCACTGATGCGAACTCTCCGGTAGGAATGAGATGCTCGTCCGTAGGAGTGAAGCTGTCCGCGTTGATTGTCATGAAGTCATCGCATACAGTATGGCAGGCGGGATCTCCGGACAGGTTGAAGTATGAGTGGTTGGTCATGTTTATTACTGTGGGAGCATCTGTCTCCGCCTCGTAGCTGATGTCTATCCTGTTGTCCTCGGTAAGGGTGAACGTCACGGATGCTGTAACGGTACCGGGGAAGTTGTTGTCTCCGTCAGGAGAAACGACAGTGAGCTTCACATGGCTGTCATCTGCCTCTGCAACGCTGAAAACCTTGTACTGCCATCCGCTGAATCCTCCGTGAAGGCAGCAGACCCCGTTGTCGTTCAGAGGGAGCTGATACTCCTTTCCATCTATTGAGAATTTACCGTCGCCTATACGGTTGGCGTAACGTCCGATGGAAGCGCCGAAATCGGTCTTGTTGTTCTCGGGGAAATAATCGCTTACCCTGTCGAATCCGAGAACCACGTCCCTGTATTCACCGTTGCGGTCCGGAACCATGATGGAGACTATGCGTCCGCCGAAGTTGGTGACACATACCTCCATACCGCTGCCGTTCGTAAGAGTGACCAGACAGGTGGACTGTCCTTCATACTCCGCATCGAAATTTCTGGGGTCAAGACCGGATTTTGTAAGTTCCGGAGCCTTTTCTGCGCAAGCCGCAAGCATAAGTGCGGATGCAACGATAACAAAAACCTTTTTCATATCTCTTTTATTTGATTTCCAACACAACTACAGATGCGGCAGGCATCTCGATCTCAACACCGCCGGCAACTTTCCTGACGGCCGTGAACGGCTTTACGGCCACCCTGGGCTCCTTGCCGAAATCATTGAAATCATGAATATCCTTCGAGCAGAGAACCGTCGCTGAAACTTTCGCATCCTTCCTGAAAGAATCCCAGTCGAGCTTTACAGTCTGCGTCTTGTCCAATGACGGATTGGCCAGGGACACGTGGAGCACGCCGTCCTTGCGGGAGGCGGAAGCGCTGAGTTCGGGCACCGCGCCGCGGGATGTGTACGTGAGAACATTGTCACCCGTCTCAACGGGGATGAATTCGGCATCCTGATGCACCTTGTACATGTTAAAGACATGATAGGTGGGAGTAAGGACCATCCTGTCACCCTTCGTGAGCACCATGGACTGAAGCACGTTGACAACCTGCGCGATGTTCGCCATCTTGATCCTCCTGGTGTATTTGTGGAAGATGTTCAATGTCATGGCTGCCATCATCGCGTCACGCATGGTGTTCTGCTGGAAGAGGTGTCCGGGATTGGTGCCGGGCTCCACGTCCCACCAGGTTCCCCATTCATCAACGAAAAGGTCCACGTTGCCGTCCGGGTCCAGCCTGTCCATGATTGAAATGTGCTTCCTTATGCAGTTCTCGATGTCCACGGCCTTAGCAAGAAGGGTGTAATAGCCCTCGTTGTCGAACTTTGCGGCCTGCCCCTTGTGATTCCAGTCAAGGGATGAATAATAATGGACCGCTATTGCGGACATCCTGCTCCCTATGGCCTTCATGCACACCTCGGTCCAGTTGTAATCGTAATCGCTTGCCCCGGAAGCGACCTTGAGCAGACGCTCACCCTTGTAACTGCGCAGATAGGTGGCGTAACGCTTGAAAAGGTCGGAATAATACTCCGGAGTCATATCGCCGCCGCATCCCCAGGCCTCATTGCCTATCCCGAGGTACTTGACGTGCCAGGGTTCCTCACGACCGTTGGCCCTGCGCATGTCGGCCACCGTGCTGGGTGCGTCGGAATTCATGTATTCCACCCATTTCGCAAGCTCCTCAACGGAACCGCTTCCGACATTTCCGCTGATGTACGGCTCGCATCCGAGAAGCTCGCAAAGATTCAGGAACTCGTGGGTTCCGAAGCTGTTGTCTTCCATCGTGCCGCCCCAGGTGTTGTTTGCAATGCTGGTGCGCTTTTCCTGAGGACCTATCCCGTCCATCCAGTGATAGTCGTCCGCAAAGCATCCGCCGGGCCAGCGCAGCACCGGCACCTTCAGCTCCTTCAAGGCATTCAGGACGTCAAGACGATAGCCGTCCACATTTGGGATGGGCGAATCCTTCCCTACCCAGATGCCGTCATAGATGCAGCGCCCCAGATGCTCGGAGAACTGTCCGTAAATTTCCTTGGGGATTACGGTGCCGTCCGCGGAATTGTCGTGGACATGGACGGTTCCGGTCAGTTGCGCCGCGGCCGTAATGCAGATGGTCACGGCAAACAGGGACGTCAGAATAAGTCGTGCAGCTTTCATATCAATCATGTAGTTTCTCAAATTTTACAAATATAAAAAATATTCACCTGAATAGCCACCGGGCTACTGTCCATTATATCACAAAAAGTGACTATATTTGGAAGTAACAAAAAACGGAACCACATGATCAGAAAAATCACTGCAGTCATTGCACTGTCAACCCTCTCCCTCTGCGCATTCGCGGCAGGAAAGGCAAACTGGGCGCCGGCAGGCGACAAAATCAAAACGGAATGGGCGGAAAAGATAGATCCGTCAAATGTCTGGGCAGAATATCCACGCCCGCAGATGGTAAGAGACAACTGGCTCAACCTCAACGGATTGTGGAATTACGCCATCACCCCCGCAGAAGCGGAGACATTCAGTGCCGAAGGTCAGATCCTGGTTCCCTTCGCCGTGGAATCATCCCTTTCAGGAGTAGGCCGCAGTCTGGCAGACAACCAGGCCCTCTGGTACGAAAGGACCTTCACGGTACCTTCCGGATGGAAAGGCAGAAACGTGCTGCTGCACTTCGACGCCGTTGACTGGCAGGCGGAAGTCTGGGTTAACGGAAACAGGGTCGGATGCCATCAGGGCGGATATACCCGGTTCACCTTCGACATCACCCCCTTCCTCAAGAAATCAGGCAGGCAGACACTCCGAGTAAAGGTTCTCGACGCCACAGACCACAGCTATCAGCCCCGTGGAAAACAGTGGACCAGGCCCCGTGGCATCTGGTACACTCCCGTATCAGGAATCTGGCAGACGGTGTGGATGGAGCCCGTCGGGAAGACCCGCATCAGCAACTACTGCGCGGTATCCGACATAGATGCGCAAAAAATCAACATTAAGGTTGACGCGGAAAATCTCGCCGAAGGCGACGTCGTCAGTGTTCAGATAGCCGACAAGGGCACCGCTGTAGCAAGCGCGGAAGGCTGCGATGTGGAGCTTGCCATCCCGGAAATGAAGCTCTGGAGCCCGGACAGCCCCTTCCTCTATGATGTCAATGTCTCGATTGTACGCAACGGAAAAACCATAGACAGCATAAAGGGATACACGGCCTGCCGCAAGATATCCGTAGTCAAGGCGGAAAACGAATACGGAACCTACAAGCGCCTGGCACTCAACAACACTCCCCTTTTCCAATACGGCCCCCTCGATCAGGGATGGTGGCCCGACGGACTCTACACCGCCCCCTGCGACGAAGCCCTCAAGTTCGACATAGTCAAGACCAAGGAATTCGGCTACAACATGATACGCAAGCACACCAAGGTGGAGCCCTCACGCTGGTACTGGTGGTGCGACGTCCTTGGAATCCTGGTATGGCAGGATATGCCCGCAATCGGTGACAGCGCGGACGAGGAGGAAACCGGACGCACATCCGAAGTCGTCCGCCATCAGTCCCACCATTGGAGCAGCGACAGCTTCATCAACCCCACCGAAGCCGACATCCCCGAAGCCTGGAAACAGAACTACTACCGCGAATGGGCCGAGATAATCAACCAGTTCAAATCATTCCAGAGCATCGTGGTATGGGTTCCCTTCAACGAGGCATGGGGTCAGTTCGACACAAAGAAGGTGGTGGAATTCACCAGGGCCCAGGACCCCACACGTCTGGTGAACGAGTCATCGGGAGGCAACTACTACTTTGCCGGTGACATCATTGACATACACCACTATCCGCAGCCCGCAATGAACGCCTTCGAGGCCAAGTTCTGCATGGTTCTCGGCGAATACGGCGGAATCGGACGCGCAGTACCCGGACACACCTGGTTCAACGGTGAAGGATGGGGCTACGGCGGACTCAAGAATGACGGAGCGGCAGCCCAGAACACCTACATCAGGTTCACGGAACTTCTGAAGACCTACGTGCAGACAGGATGCTCCGCAGCGGTATACACACAGACAACGGACTGCGAAGGCGAGCTCAACGGTCTCATGACCTACGACCGCAAGGTTATAAAGTTCGACGAGAAAACCCTCAACACCGCCAACACAAGCGTCATTGAGAGTCTGAAATAGCCCGGCCCAGATCGGGAACGGACTCAACGGGACGGAAGACATCATCTTCCGTCCTTTTGTATATATAAGTCCTTGAACCGTTGGTGACAATCAAAAAGGTCACCCCGAGAACGCCGTTGTAGCGCATCGCCTGCTCCAGGACGGAGGATGTCAACTCCACTTCGGGACGCTTGCACTCCACCACCGCAAAAGGCCGGCCGTCGCGTCCGTACACGAGGATGTCGGCCCTGTACTGCTTACCGCCGAACTTCATCCCCACTTCGCTCATCATTAGATGGAGAGGCACCTTGAAGAAATCGCGCAGTTGCCCTATGAACCACTGGCGCACCTGCTCCTCTGGAGTAGCCGCAACCTCTTTTCTGCGAAGCGGATCATAAATGGTATTCATAGATGCACTCTTTTTGTGGAGATGGGCGGACTCGAACCGCCGTCCAAACACCGCCCCAAAAGGCTTTCTACACGCTTATTCTTCCTTTGATTTTCGACACAGACCTGCCGGAAGACGGGCTAACCTGCGCTTATCCTCTGAAACTTGACGGGACATAGAGGCGTCCGCCCCGCGCATCCGATTTGAATGATACCCCTTGGCCCGGACATAATCGGCTTAAAGCCGGAGGGATATACGTCAGTGCCGCAGCCTTGGCGGCTCTGATTGATGCTCAATCTCTTGGAGATTAGCAAGCGTATGAATAGTTATAGTTGCCAGTTAATGGCTTGAGGACTGAGATTAACGGGCAAATCCCCAACGCCCGGCGTGCTTACCTTCCAAAGTCAATGCTGTCAAAACCAAAACATCCCCATTGAAAGTTGCTCTGTTATTCAAAAGAACATGCAAATATACGTTTTTCGCTTTTCAGAATCAAAAAAGTGAAAAAAAATTTGTTATTCCTAAAAATAGAGCTATCTTTGCAATCCCAAACAACGGGAAACAAAAAATAATCGCTCGGGAGCTTAGCTCAGTTGGTTCAGAGCGTCTGCCTTACAAGCAGAGGGTCGGGGGTTCGACTCCCTCAGCTCCCACAAAAGAAACGCCGATGATGAAAACATCACGGCGTTTCTTCTTTTATTGACTTTCCCGCAACTTTTTTTGTCACTGTCACCACCATTCATGTCCGATGAACGGTTCCTTCGTGGCGCAGACACCTGACGGGAAGCCCTAAGCAC
>JAKSKH010000029.1 GCA_024401855.1 Bacteroidales bacterium
CGTGAAATAAAACTTTTCTTCGTGCCGATTCTATCAGCCAACTGCTCTTGAGTAAGTCCGGCCTTGATGCGCTCTTCTTTTAGTTGTTCGCCGATTACGAATGCATCACAATCCATTTCAAACTGATCTCGTGCCGGGGTGCCGATTTCTCCGAAATCTTCGGTAATGAGATCTTCAATGGGGGTAAGTCTCATGCTTTTGGAAATGTCCTTATTATTCATTTGCTTGCTGTTTTTGTTCAAAATATTTTTTCATAAGAGCCTCGGCTTTATCCAACTGGCTCGATGGAGTTTTCTGTGTCTTCTTTTGGAATCCATTGAAAAGAATAACGAGATTCCCTTCGTCAAAGCAACAGAAGACACGGTATATGTTGCTGCAGTTCTCAACCCGGATTTCGTATAAACCCTTTCTTCCCTCAATCGCCTTCAAAAACCTGACAGGAACTTTCTCTACCATCATGATTAGTGTAATCACCTGATAAAGTTTCTTCAATGTCTCCCTGTCCAAGGATTTCCTAAACTCTCTAAAGTGGTCTTCAAATACCACAACCCTCCTGACGAATTCCTTTTTCATAGCACAAAGTTAACTAATTAGTTAACAATATGCAATTATTCTTTGAATGTATTGATTAATTTCACATTTATCGAATTGAGAAGTTGAGCGCAGCAGGTAGAGGGCCGAAGGCCCGAAGGCGGCATCAGCCGCCGTGGCGGAGCGTCAGCGAGGTTTTTGGAGAAAACCGAAGCAGTGCAGCCACCGGCGGAACAGAGTGGAGCCGCATTCTCCCTAACAGGGAGATGTCGCGCAGCGACAGAGGGTTGAGTTGAGAGATTAGCTACTAGAAAAGGTCCCGAAGCAATGCTTCAGGACCTTTTCTAGTAGCGGGGGCTGGACTCGAACCAACGACCTCCGGGTTATGAGCCCGACGAGCTACCAACTGCTCTACCCCGCGATGTTGAGTGCAAAGGTAGGGCAAAATTTTCAAAAAAACAAATCACTTTACTTTCATGTCGTAAGGCATGCGCGCCATAATCTTGACGGATTTCAAGTCGGAAAACCTTGCGGCAAGTACTTCCTCATCCGGCTTGCTTCCACCGAACATGCTCATTATGCGTGACATAGAGTCCTCGGGCTTGGGGTAAGCCTTAACGTTCCAGCTGTTAAGATCACCGTCTCCGGCAGATACGGCGGCATAGTGGATGGCATCCTCCAATGTCCCTATCTCGTCCACAAGCTTTATTTCCAGGGCATCGGCTCCAGTCCAGACCCTTCCCTGCCCGATCTCGTCAACGCGCATCACAGGAATGTCACGACCCGCGGAAACGATACCGGTGAAACGGGAATAAATATCCTCGATGGAGCGGAGCATATAATTGTATTCATCCTGGTCGAAAGGTCTGGTCAGGCTGAACATGTCGCCATGCTTGTTGGAGGTGACACTCTCCACGCCCACGTGGGCCACGTCACTGAGAGTCTTGGAGAAATCAGGCACAAGGCCGAACACACCGATTGAACCGGTAAGAGTAGTGGCGTCGGAGAATATCTTGTCACAGTTATTGGATATCCAGTATCCTCCTGATGCGGCATACTCGCCGTAGGAAGCTATGAGAGGCTTCTCCTGACCGAGAAGGTCCAGCTCATTCTTGATTTTTTCGGAAGCGAGGACGCTGCCACCCGGAGAATTGACCCTGAGAACAACGGCCTTTACCGTGGAATCGGCACGGACCTTGGAGATTATTCCGGCAAAACGGCTGCCTGCAACCTCATCCTTTCCGTATCCGTCAACAATCTCACCGTCAGCATATATGACCGCGATGTTCTGTTTTGCCTTCGATGCAACCGGTCTGGCGGCCACATAATCGACGAGGCTTATTGATTTGACATCCTTTATGTCTTCAACACCGAACAGGGTTGAGAGTTTATTCTCCAATCCCTGACGTGTGACAAGTTCATCCACAAGCCCAGCATCCACAAAGTCCTGAGGCAGGCATAGTTCCAGTTTGTCAATGGCACTGTTGAGGCTCTCTGCGCTTATTCCCCTGCTTGATGCAATCTCCGCAGACAGAGTCTCCCAGATAGAGTCAATCATACGCTGGTACTGTTCCCTGTTCTCCGGGCTGGATGACCCGCGGGTGAACATCTCACCGGCGGACTTGTATTTTCCATGACGGATCAGCTGCACGTTAACTCCTAACTTCTTGAGGAGATCTCCATAGAACATCATCTGAGTCCCGACTCCCGTGAACGTCACAGTTGCACCGGGATGGGAGGTCATATATATTTTGTCCGCAACGGAAGCCATATAGTAACTTCCGGTTCCGGGAGCCTCGATATAGGCTATGACGGGCTTGCCGCTGCTGACACGGAAACTGGCGAGAGCCCTGCGGAACTCCTGCATGGTCGCCATGCCGGTGGTCGATCCGTCCGTACGCAGGTAAATGAATTTGATTGCAGGGTCTTCGGCGGCGGCATTGATTGCCTGTACGGCATCCCAAATACCTACCGTGCTCGTCTCAGGTACAGAGACTCCGGGAACGGAAGAATAAAACGACGCAAAGGGATTGTCCTCGACCGTCTGCTCGGCAATGACGACCTTTGACATGTCAATCTGCAGCATGGCGCTCTTCGGCACAACGGGAGAACCGCTTCCGGTGAGAAGTGCGGCACCTACAAGGCCGAAGAAAACAACACTTGAAAGGGCACTGATGATAATGAAACCGCATATCACGGCCAGAATCATTTTAACAAAATCTTTCATGGGAGAAAATTCACAATATTTATACAAATATAACTTTTTCCGCTTAATTAACTAAATTTGCAGGACAATGGATTCGAATAAGGGAAAATGGGCATTAGTCACCGGAGGAGACTCCGGAATCGGCCTGGCGCTTTCCAGAGAACTGGCGGGAAGGTCCTACAATCTGCTTCTTGTCAGCCGGACAGTCTCCAAACTCGAATCCGCAGCCGGGCAACTGAGCCTTGAATTCCCGGAGATACAGGTGGAGTACAAAGCTGTTGACCTGAGTGTTGCCGGAGCGGCGGAAGAAGTTCACGAATGGGCCGGTCCCAAAGACATAGATGTTCTGGTGAATGATGCCGGCATGTTTCTTTTCAGGGATGTCTGCAACACACCGGTCGAGTATCTGGACGCAATGTTGACGCTCCACGTGCGCACTGTTACCGTAATGTGCCGTCTGTTCGGAAAGGACATGGCGGTCAGGGGATGCGGTCACATTCTCAACCTGTCGTCATATTCCCTCTATATGCCCTGGCCTGGAATAACCGTCTACGGTGCCACCAAGGCATACATAAGACACTTCAGCATTTCCCTTGCAAAGGAACTGCGCGAAAGCGGAGTCCACGTCTGTGCAGTGGCTCCGGGATGGATAGACACGGACCTTATGGGCCTTTCCGACGGGATACGAGGTCTGGGACGCAAGGTCGGCATACTGATGAGTCCGGCCGCACTCGCCGGACGAAGTTTGAGGGCTCTTTTCAAAGGAAGGAAATACATCATCCCCGGGTGGTACAACGTAATGTTCATCCCGTTTGTGAAACATCTCGGCCCGGGAGCCACGAAACTATTGAGAAACAAGACAAAAAGATACCAGCAATGACAAGCCAGCTTTTCACCCCGTTCAAGTTGGGTCCTCTCGAAGTGCGCAACCGTACCGTAAGGTCAGCCGCATTCGAAGGCATGTGCGAACACAACTCCCCTTCCCCTTCGCTGTTTGACTACCACACAGCCGTAGCACGCGGAGGAGTCGGAATGACCACCGTTGCATACGCCGCGGTTTGCAGGAGCGGACTCTCCTTCGAGCGTCAGCTGTGGATGCGTGAGGAGATAGTACCCGAACTGAAGAAGCTGACGGACGCAATCCACGCCGAAGGGGCGAAGGCATCGATACAGCTGGGCCACTGCGGAAACATGTCTCACCGCAAGATCTGCGGATGCACTCCCAAGGGGGCAAGCAGCGGATTCAACCTCTATTCTCCGACCTTCGTCCACGGAATGGACATCAAGGAAATAGACGAGGTGGTATCGGCCTACGGTCACGCCGTGGAACTCGCAATCAGCGCCGGCTTCGATGCCGTGGAGATTCATGCGGGGCACGGATATCTCATCAGCCAGTTCCTCTCGCCCTACACCAATCACAGGCATGACGAATACGGAGGCAGCCTTGAAAACCGCATGCGGTTCATGCAGAAGGTGATGCGTGAAGTCGTCCGCGTCGGAAAGGGAAAGGTGGCCATCTTCGTGAAAATGAACACCCGCGACGGATTCCGCGGAGGTCAGGAAGTGCCTGAACTGATAGAAGTGGCGAAGGAGCTACAGCGCCTCGGTGCTGATGCCTTGGTTCTCAGCGGAGGATTCGTCAGCCGCGCGCCGCAGTACGTGATGAGAGGGGAATTCCCCGTCCGCGCAATAGTGCACTACATGCCCTGGAAGCAATGGTGGCTCAAGGCCGGCGTTCTGCTGGGAGGAAAGATAGTCGCACCGACGGTTCCGTTCAGGAAACTTTACTTCCTTGAAGATGCGCTCAAGTTCCGGAAGGCCCTTCCGGACATGCCTCTCGTCTATGTGGGCGGCGTGACATCCGGAGAGGACTGCGAGAAGGTGCTTGACAGCGGGTTCCAGATGATTCAGATGGCCCGCGCGCTTCTGGAAGATACGGATTTCGTGAACAAAATGTATGCGGACGTGCACCATTGCTCCGGATGCGAGCACACCAACTTCTGCATCGGAAGGATGTACTCTCTCGAGATGGCCTGCCACAAGCACTGCCAGGACATCACGCCGGCTCTTGAACGGGAAGTACAGCGCATCAGGCGCAGGAATGAAAAAAGAAACAAATAAAAGAAAGATATGCCACAGAAACCTTCAATACCAAAGGGGACCAGAGACTTCGGCCAGCAGGAGACAGCCGAAAGGAATTACATATTCGACACAATCAGGAGCGTTTTCCGTACTTTCGGATACGCGCAGATAGAGACTCCGGCAATGGAGAACCTTTCAACCCTTCTCGGCAAATACGGCGACGAGGGAGACAAGCTTCTCTACCGCATACTCAACTCCGGAGACGCGTTCGCAAACATCGACGAAAGCAGGCCGCTCGCATCGCAGGTATGCGAAAAAGGTTTGCGTTATGACCTCACCGTACCATTCGCCCGCTACGTCGTTCAGCACCAGAACGAACTTTCATTCCCGTTCAAGCGCTTCCAGATTCAGCCCGTATGGCGTGCAGACCGCCCGCAGAAGGGACGCTACCGCGAATTCTATCAATGTGACGTCGACGCTATCGGCAGCAGGTCACAGTTATGCGAACTGGAGCTCATCCAGATTATAGACAAGGTTTTCGAGAAGCTGGGAGTCAATGTCCTGATCAAGATCAACAACAGGAAGGTCCTGACAGGTCTTGCAGAAATCTGCGGATTCCCGGACAAGGTTGTGGATATCACTGTAGCCATTGACAAACTGGACAAGATAGGTCTGGACGCCGTCAAGGAAGAGATGCGGGAGAAAGGCCTGAGCGATGAAGCCATAGCCGTTCTGGAACCCGTGCTTACACTGAAAGGGAGCAATGAAGTGAAACTCTCCGTAATGCGCTCCATCATGGGCGGCTCCGCCACAGGGCTGAAGGGACTTGAAGAACTAGAGGAACTTTTCGGGTACATTTCCGCCGCAGGGATCGGAACCGCAACCGAAATCGACCTCTCCCTTGCCCGCGGGCTCAACTACTATACCGGAGCCATATTCGAGGTCAAGGCGCTTGACTGGCAGATAGGCAGCATATGCGGAGGCGGACGATACGACAACCTTACAGGCATCTTCGGCCTTCCGGACATGTCCGGCGTTGGAGTGAGCTTCGGTGCAGACCGCATTTATGATGTCCTGAAGGGGCTGGACAAATTCCCCGGAGATCTGAGAAGCTCTACCCGGATTCTCTTTGCGAACATGGGGCCCAAAGAGCTGGGATACATCCTTCCGCTTGCATCAGCCCTCCGTGCAGAAGGCATTTCGGTTGAGATTTACCCGGACGCGGCCAAGCTGAAGAAGCAATTCGACTTTGCGGACCGCAAAACCATTCCGTTCCTCTCTATAACTGGAGAAAACGAAATGGAGCAGGGTTCCGTAAACATAAAAGACCTCCGTTCGGGAGAGCAGAAGTCCTTTGCAAAAGATGACATCAAGGGGATGGCCGACTGGATCCGCTGACCTCTATTCATCGATGTACACATCATCACCCGGCGCGGCGAAATAGAATTCCTCCCGGGCGAACTGTTCCAGCGTATCACGGTTGGTCGACATCATGTTTATCCTTCCGTCAAGAGCGGCGTTCTGCTGCTTGAGCAGTTCTATCCGACGTTCCTGGCTGCGGAGGGTGAAGCCCGAGCGGACCCATTGTATGACGTTGTCCGACTTCAGGAACAGAAATGCCACGAATACCGCCGTAGCCACTATGGCGTATCTTATGAATGATTCCCTTATATCTTTTTTCTTTCTCATAATTGCACAAAAATAGTTATTTTTGTAAAAGAAAATAAACAACGATAACATATTATGAAACCTACACTTCTTGTACTCGCGGCCGGAATGGGCAGCAGATACGGCGGCCTCAAACAGATGGACGGCCTTGGTCCCAACAACGAAACGATTATTGATTATTCCATCTACGATGCCGTACAGGCAGGTTTCGGAAAAGTCGTGTACATTGTTCGCGAATATTTCCTCGAGCAGTTCAAGGAAACGGTGGCGCGCAAATACAGCAATGTGAAATGCATTGACGGGAATCCGCTGGAATTTGTTTTCGTAACCCAGGAACTTGACAGGATCCCCTCACGTTTCACCCTTAATCCCGAGCGCCAGAAACCGTGGGGCACCGCTCATGCGGTCCTTATGGCAAAGGACGTGATCAAAGAACCTTTCGTGGTCATCAACGGTGATGATTTCTATGGCAAGGAATCTTTCAGGACAGCCGGAGACTGGTGCCGCGAGCACGAAAACGGAAAAGGAGTGTTCGGCATCGTCGGATTCGCCCTTGAGAACACGCTTTCAGAAAACGGAAGCGTATCGCGCGGAATCTGCTCTTACGATGCGGAAAAGCATCTCACCGGTGTGGTGGAGCATCTCAACATCATCAGGGAGAATGACGGTCTCATCTATGGAGACAACTCCGCGGACAACTCCCACGTCACCCTCAACGGCAAGGATCTCTGCTCAATGAACATGTGGTGCTTCACTCCCGATTATTTCGCGCTGTCGGAAGCCATCTTCGAAGAATTCCTCGAGAAGAACATAAACGAACTCAAGAAAGAGTTCTATATTCCGTTCGCAATCGACTGCATGATCAAGACCGGAAGCGCAAAATGTGACGTTCTTGCCACTCCTTCCCACTGGTTTGGGGTGACATACAAGGAAGACCGTCCAGGCGTGGTGGCAAAATTTGCGGAACTTGTGGAAAAGGGAATCTATCCTTCACCCCTTTATTGAATATGAAAAGAAAAGTCAGGAACAATTTCAATTATCTGAGCCACTACACATATTATGTGCCGGGAGTGGCCGATATGTTCATACTTCTTGTATGGTTCCTCATCGGTGTCCTTCTGGGCAATTTGGCAACAGTCATATTCACCGCAATTCTGGGACAATCCGCAGCTCTTGACTATGGAATGATAGTGGCTTACCCTCTGATGTTCATCCCCGCCATGATGTACGCAAGCCACAAGAGCCGCACCGGGGCATTCACGAAGAACGGACTGCTTGTAGACAGTTCACATTTCGGAGGACATGGTTTCGTATGCGCGCTGCTGGCTGCAGCGGCCACTTTCTGCATGGCTTTCTGCTCGGATGCCCTCACCTCCCTGATGCCGCAGATGCCACAATGGCTGGAAGAAGCTCTCAAGAGCATGACGACGGGCAACATCTGGCTGAACTTCCTGATGGTGAGCATTTTCGCTCCGATTTTCGAGGAATGGCTGTGCAGGGGAATGATTCTCAGGGGCCTGATTGGCAACAATGTCAAGCCTGTTTGGGCCATTGTGATTTCCTCCTTCATATTTGCCGCAATTCACGCAAATCCCTGGCAGGCGATTCCGGCTTTCCTTCTGGGCTGTCTTTTCGGATATGTTTACTACAAGACAGGATCCCTGCGGCTCACAATGCTCATGCATTTCACCAACAACACTGTTGCACTGCTGCTGTCCAGAATTCCGGGATTGGAAGAGGCGGAGTCATGGAAAGATGTTTTCCGCGGTTCGGACTATTGGATTCTGTTCGCCGGATTCATTCTTCTGCTTATCCTGATAATCAGATATTTTTCAAGGATTCCAAAGGAATGCGCATCAGGGAACTGCGACTCGGCGCCCTGTCTGTTTGACGAGTGATTCTTCATAAAGCCTGGCAGTCTGCCGGGCTTTTTTTACGTCATGGACGCGAAGGATGCCGGCTCCCTGCCTCAACGCAATCAGATGCGCCTCCTCAGTGCCTGTTCCCGCCCGGGTGAATCTTTTGTCGGCCACGCCCACCAGAACAGGACGTCCGAAGACCTTAAGAGAGGAAAGGGAATTAAGGAGCCTTAAATTCTCGTCAACATCCTTGTTAAATCCGAAACCGGGGTCGAGTATCCAGTCATCTATGCCGTACAATTCCGCTTTTCTGTCAAAATGGCGGAAATATTCAAGTTCGTCAACATTAAGCGGATATCTATGCATGGCAATATAGCGCAAACCCAGTTCTCCGACGAGAGGAAGCATTCCGGGATCATCCTCCCCGGCAGAGATATCATTGACGATAAACGGTCCTGTCATATCATATACCCGGCGGACGATTTCGGCCCTCGTCGTATCTATGGATATGCTCTTGTCAGTGTTCAGCGTGCGCAGGAAAGGCTCAAGCCTTGCCCATTCCTCTTCGAGTGAGACTTCCGAATGCCCGGGACGGGTGGAGACCGCACCTATATCAACTATGTCGGCATCGCTGTCCAGGACAGACATGTCGTACCTGCTGGGTTCATAGAATGAATCCGGAGTAAGGTTTATGATGCCCATTATGACGGTCATAAAACAAAAATAGCGAAAATTTGAATATCTTTGCAACTATGCGCAGCGTCAGGAGAATATGCTCAATGCTCATCGGCTTTGTCTTTTTCATTGCCGGAATACTCAAGCTGATGGATCCTACAGGAGCCGGGCTCATTATTTCCGAATATTTCAAATTTCTCCATCTGGGATTCCTCTCGTTCAGTTCCTACTTCACCGCCGCGGCCTTTTCCCTTATGGAAACAATTACAGGCATCGCCCTCATCACAGGGATATGGCGCAGGCTCACGGCCATAGTCAGCGGAATCATGCTCGGTTTCTTCACGCTGCTGACTCTTGTTCTCCTTGTCTGCAACCCTCAGATGGAATGCGGGTGCTTCGGGGAGGCCATTCATCTTACTCATTCACAGAGCTTCATCAAGAACATTATCCTATGCGTTCTGTGGGCCGTGGCTTTCATCCCCATCAGAAAAGTTGAAAACCGTAAAATCAAATATGTCAGTTTCTCACTGGCAAGCATCTCATGTATCCTTTTCCTGCTGTATTCGATATATTACATCCCCCTCATAGACTTCACACCCTTTGCTCCGGGAGAGGAGCTGGCACAGCTTGACGAAGAATTCCAGGAAGATGCGCCTGTCCTGAGCTTCTCCGACAAGTGCGGTGTCTATGCGGACTCCCTTGCCGTTGAAGGAAAGGTTTTTGTTTCGTCCGTTTACAATCCGGCAGGCGCATCGTCCAGACATTGGGCCAGGATAGCGCAAAGTTTCAGAACGGCAGAGAAAGAGGGCTACCGCCCCATTCTTCTTATTGCATCCACCCCGGACGACGTTGGAATCGGAATTCCCGACCCCATATTGCTCGACAATGCTTATTTCGCCGACAGACGGACCCTGATGACACTTAACAGATCAAACGGCGGTTTCACTACAATTTCGGATGGCTGTATTATCAGAAAATGGTCGGTGAACGCAGGCATATCCGATGAAGACATATACAAGGATCAGGACAACTCGCAGTTCCTGAAACTCGAAGGGTTTCTTCTATATGTATTTTCCGTAATGCTGCTATTGTAATTATAATATATGCTCGTTGTACTGGAAGGCCTGGACGGAGCCGGAAAATCCACTCAGGTCAAAATGCTTAAAGATTATCTGAACACCACCTGTGACAGATTGGAATATATTCATTTCCCCCGCTATGACTCCCCCGTTTACGGAGGTCTGATAGGCAAGTTCCTGCGTGGCGGGTTCGGGTCCATAGAATCGGTCCACCCGCAGCTTGTCGCCCTTCTTTTTGCGGAAGACCGACACGCCGCCGCTCCCGGAATCAGGAAGGTCCTGGAGCAGGGAGGCACCGTTCTTCTGGACAGATACGTCTATTCCAACATAGCGTACCAGTGCGCAAAGATAAGTTCAGATACGGAAGCCGATGAACTCCGGGAATGGATACATGATACCGAATACGGCAAATTCAATCTTCCTCACCCGGACTTGAACATTTTCCTCGACGTTCCCATAGCTTTTGTGGAAAAGAGCCTGGGGAAAAACCGGAACGGTGATGACAGGGAATATCTCCGGGGAGAACAGGACATCCATGAAGCCGATATCGAATTCCAGAAGAGGGTTCGCAACCTCTACAGACGCCAGGCGGAGCTTGACCCTTCTTTCATTGTCATAGACTGCTCCGACACATATGGAAGAATGCTGCCGCCGGACGAGATCTTCAAAAAGGTGAAAGCCGTCATCGACCGACAAGGCGATTAGCCTCATCCAGCTTTTCCGGAGAACCTATGTCTATTAGGTGAATATCTTCCGCCACCACTCCGCGAATGGTTTCGGAAGCGGCGTTGGCAAGATAGAAATCGATTATCGGGAAATTGTCGGGCCACGACTCCATCAAGGCGAAAACCCTGTCGGAGATGATGTGAATCCCGCAGAAGGAATAGCGTCTGTATGCAGACGGATCAAAATTGGGGAGAGGAGATTTCACTTCACCGGTCCTGATGTTCATCCAGCCGGAAAGACGCATTCCGTCATCAAAAAGAAGGCATCTGTCCGCCGGAGTGTCGGCAAGCAGCAGAGTGGCCAGGGAATCGGGGCGATCCACGCTTATGAACTGCCGCAGATCGGCATCTGACAAAATGTCGACATTATGCACAAGGAAACGTCCTTTCCCAAGGAGAGGAGCCGCATGCTTGATGCCGCCCCCGGTTTCAAGAGGAGTGCCGTTCTCCAAGGACACTGAAACTCCCGTGGAAAGTTCCGGATGCTCCTTCAGGAAATCAACTATCCGCTCCGCAAAATGGTGAGCGTTCACAACTATTTCCTCCATCCCCGCACCCTTCAGTTTTCTGATGACTCTCTCAAGCATGGGCACACCGCCGACAGGCACGAGAGCCTTGGGTATCGTATCGGTAATGGGTTTGAGCCTTGTCCCCAGACCGGCTGCAAAAATCATCGCTTTCATATCGAGGGAGTCCATTCATCCGCCACACGCTTCAGGACAGAATCAAGGTAAGGATATCTTTCAAAAGGACTCTCAGTCAATTCATGCAGGCAGCGCTGAGCCGGCTTCAGACAGTCCAGGAATATACTCTTCCGCTCGAATATCCCCCGGAAACCGTATGCACCCATCTCCTGAAGCAGGCGTACCAGGGTGATGAGGCGGTAGCGCTCGTAGAACTCTTCCTCGGAGGGCACCTCGACGTATTCACGCAGGGCATCGATATATGTCTTTTCCAGTTCCCGTCTCAGAGCCGCATCGAAATGGGTCCCGGCATTCCAGAGGAAGGAGGCGAGGTCATACTGAACCGGACCGCGCCGGCCTCCCTGGAAATCGATGAAACAGGGTTCTCCATCCTTAATCATCACATTGCGGGCCTGGAAATCACGGTACATGAAAGTCTGTCCTATACCCTGCAGGGAATCTTCACAAAGCCGGTCGAAATCATCCTGAAGCCGTATCTCGTCAAATTCGAGACCTGTGAACTTCAGGAAGTCGTATTTGAAGTAATTCAGATCGAAATTCACCATCCTGGCATTGAAAGCCTTGTCGGGGAAGCAGACGCTCCAGTCAAGGCCTTCCCCGACGCCGAACTGGACGGAAGGAAGAAGTCCTATGGTCCTGCGCAGCATATTCATTTCAGCCTCACCGTACTGTCCGGAAGCGATGGAAGGCTTGAGCAGTTCGAAGAGCTGTCCGTCTCCCAGGTCTTCCTGGATGTAGGCCATCCCGTCTGCGGAGACACCGTAGACTTCCGGGGCATGCAGGCCCTTGGCACGGAACTGTCTGTCTATCGTCAGGAAGGCCCTGTTTTCAGCGGGGTTAGTTCCTATGCAGCCTATGGCCACACCTCCGCGGCCGTTTATCCTGTAATATTTTCTGGCGCTTCCGGAAAGAGGCAGAAGTTCCATATTGTCCGCATCCGAACCGCACCAGTCCCTGTAGAGTGTTTTCAAACGTTCCATCGTTCTGTTTCCTTTTGTTACAACAAAATTACAACATTTTTAAATTATATTTCCCACATGCGTTGAGAACGGTCACTGAACAGGATTGGCGCTGTTGCTGAAAATTCATATCTTTGTGAATATGAGAAAATATGTTTTGCTTTTATGTCTGGCCCTGACCGCCGTTTGCGTTTCCTGCGGGACGGAGGCATCCACGGAGCCTGAATTCACCGGCTACCTCTTCGCCCATATGACCAACAGCCATTACGGACGTCTGTATTACTCGCTGTCCCGCGACGGCAGGGAGTGGGAGGCCGTAAACAATGGTGACATCATCCTTGACGGATACCTCGGGCATCCGAATATATCGCGTGGAGCAGACAAGTTCTATATGATGGGCGTAACCACGTCCGGGGAACTGCGCGATGCAGTTCTATGGTCCAGTGAGGACCTCATTAACTGGGAGAGCAAATGCCTGAGCAGGAATCTGTTCGATGTATCCGCCTTCGGTTATGAAAACGAAAGCGTGTATCTCGGCGCTCCCAAAATCTTCTATGACCCGGACAACGCCGGATATATAGTGACGTGGCATGCTTATGATCCTTCCGCAGGGAGCGGGAATCCACTGTGGGAGTCCATGCGGACCTTTTATATACTGACCTCGGATTGGGAGCATTTCAGCTCACCGCAGAGGCTTTTCGCATTTGACGGAGAAGATGAGACCATGGCCACCATTGACGTTATCCTCAACAAGGAGAACGGACTGTACTATGCCCTTGTCAAGGATGAGCGCTGGCCGGAAACCGCATCTACCGGAAAGACAATCAGAGTGGCATCATCGGAATCTCTCACGGGCCCGTACTGCAACCCCGGGCCGTCAATAACAGCGGCATGGGAGGAAGCGCCCGTCGCGCTCAGGAAAAATGACGGCAGCGGCTGGTTCCTGTTTACTGAGAGATACATGGAAAGCAGTTGCAGATACTGCTGCCGGGAAGCGGGGAGCTTTGCATCCGGCAATTGGACACAGGTGCGGATATCGCCGCCCGAAGACGGACGCCACGGCTGCGTAATCCCTGTCACCGAAGAAGAATATCAGGCGATATCTTCTGCATTTGCGGAGAAGGAAAGACCTCGATAAACCTTGCCTTGACCCGGCGGCGGTTTTTGGGGGATTGGCAAAAAGTAACTAACTTTGTAAGTTACAAATGAAAGTACTGTCGCGCATATTGGTTCCTGTGACGGTTATGGCGGCCGTCACCACGGGAATTCTGGACCCGGGGCCGGGACAGGCCAGACCGAAGCGGGTCCCCGTCCTTACCGGGGCCAACGACACCGTGGTTTATCCGCACGACGGTTACAAGCTCAGACGCACCCTTGACCTTCAGGAGGAAATCCTTGAAACAGGGTTGGAGTCAATGGAAGACAGTCTGGAATCCGGTGCCGATTCCGCTGTGGTGATGAGTCTCCGGGATTCATTGTACAACTCCTGGAAAGCCAAGCTCAAGGACGGGGACACACTCGGCTACAAACTTGATTCCATCGCATGGGCAAGGGAGGATTCCCTGTTCGTAGCCGACTCGATTGCCAGAGCCAGAGCGGAATTTGATGCTTGGTTCAACTCCCTTTCAAAAAAGGAACAGAGGGCCTATATTCTGGAGCAGAAAGCCATTTCGAAAAAAGCGGAAATGGATTCACTGAAAAATGCGCAGGAAGAAGCAAAGGCAATCAAGGACAGCATAATCGAGAACACCCCGAGAATCCTGGAAACATACGCATTCCCGGACAGCCTGATGTACAAGAGGCTGCTGACCTGGAAGATGGATCCCGATTTCCAGCAGGTCAAGCCTTTCGAATATGACACAGCCTACAACTACCACTACTATGACTATCCGTTCATGAGAAAAGACGTGAACGCAGCCTGGCTTGGCGTTGCCGGTTCCCCCCTTCAGCATTATGACTTTTCGCTCAGGCGGAGCGATGAGGAAGTGGAGTTCTACAAGGCTCAGGAATCATGGTCGCAGTCTCACAGGACAATCACACATTTCAACACAAAGACCCCTTACACGGAACTGGCGTACTACGGAACAATTCTCGCAAAAGAGGCCAAGGAATCGGACAATCTTCATATCTTCACCACCCAGAACATCACTCCGGCCCTCAATTTCAACATTCTTTTCGACAGATTCGGAGGAGGAGGAATGCTGGAGAACGAAACGACCATCAACAAGACTTTCGCCGTCCAGTCCAATTATCTCGGGAAAAAATATCTGCTGCACACAGGCTACATCTACAACATGGTGAGCCGCGGAGAGAACGGAGGAATCACAGACAGGATGTGGGTCAGGGACACAAGCATAGATGCCAGGGAAATAGTTGTGAACCTTACCGACGCCTCATCCAAGATAAAGAAGCATACCGTGTATCTGGATCAGCAGTTCAGGATACCATTCAACTTCATAAACGAAATAAAGGCCAGGAAAGACAGCACTTTCAAGTTTGACCCCGACAGTCTTGACAAAGACATCACCACAGCCTTCGTCGGACACAGCAGCGAGTTCTCCACATACACCAGAAGGTATATCGACCTTATGAACAGTCCGGAGGCCCGAGCTTTCTACAGGGACATATGCTACTATGACCAGGGAGCCAGCAATGATTCACTGCGGACAATGAAGCTGGACAACAAGGTTTACATACGGCTGCAGCCCTGGTCGAGCAACGGCCCCATATCCAAGTTGAATGTAGGCCTCGGTGATTACCTCAAGACATATTACGCACAGGCGGACTCCATATCAAAGGCCGGCAGAAACGTGAACTGGAATTCGGTTTATCTTTATGCCGGAGCGGAGGGGCAGGTCAGGAACCTCTTCAACTGGAACGCCAAGGCGGATTATGTATTTGCGGGTCACGATATCGGAAATCTGGATGTGCAGGCAAACGCCGGATTCAACTTCTATCCTTTCAGAAGGGCGCCGCGCAGTCCTCTCAGCATCAACGCCAACTTCAGCACAACCCTCAAGGAACCCGATTTCTACCAGAACTACATGCGGACCAACCATTTCCGCTGGGACAACGACTTCTCCAAAATCTCGGAGACCAGAATAGGAGGTACAATTGACATTCCGCATTGGAAGCTCAATGCCAAGGTGGAATACGCCCTGCTCAAAAACAACATCTATTATGACAGTCTGGGTATCGTACGCCAGAACAGCAAGCCTATGAGCGTTCTCTCCGCTTCTCTGCGCAAGGAATTCGTGTTCGGTCCCCTGCATCTGGACAACAGGGCGCTCTTCCAGTTGTCCTCCGACCAGAATGTGGTTCCTGTACCGACCCTGGCACTGAACATGAGATATTTCTTCCAGTTCGTAGTGCAGAAAGACGAGACTAAAACCAGGAACATCATGGAGATGCAGATAGGTGTCAATGCCTTCTACAACACGAAATGGTATGCACCGGGATGGAATCCGAACATCGGAGTATTCTACAACCAGACTGCAGAAGCCTACAACAACGGTCCCTATTTCGACATATTCATGAATATCCAGTGGAAGCGTGCATGCATATTCGTGAAATACCAGAACTTCAGCAAAGGATGGCCCATGAAGAAGAAAGACTACTTCAGCACACATAACTACATAGTGTCACAGGACGGTCTTGACGGACTGAAAATCGGAATATGCTGGCCGTTCTATCTGCAGCCGGGCAACCCCAAGGCCCGTTCGTCAAGTTCATCCTCTCACTCTCAGGGGGCAAACACCCACAATTTCAACGAAGGTGGAGCAAGGGGCGGCGGATCGTCACGCAAGACGGCTAACCAGAATCTCGGCCTCGGAAGATGAGAAACAAAGAAACCATAGTTCCGGCAGTCGTCATCTTTTTCCTGATGGCCGGAATCTTTGTCGCAAGCCGTTTCATCCGTCCTGTCACAAAGGATACCAGACCTCATATGGTATGCGCTCTATCCCTTGGAAGACTGGCGGATTCCTCAAGAATTCTGATTGCAGGATACAATTACTTCCTTTTGCAGAAATACGCGTCAGACAATGGCAAATCCATAGAGATACTGCTTGAAGATTATACCGAATCATATACTGATTCTCTCAAACAGGGAAAACTTGATATTGCTGTGATTCCATTCAGCGGCGTACGGGAAACCGACAGTCTTCTGGTTTCCATTCCGCTTGACAGCGTATGCATCTGGGTAACGAACCACACAGACAAGGCATGGATGGCGGAACTGAACGAATGGATAAACTCATGGCATAATTCACCGGAATACCCTCAAACCAGAGAACGGTTCTTCGATGTCCTTAACCCGCACTCAAGAAAGACGAGGTCATTTCTGAGTCCTTATGATGACATAATCAAGGCAAACGCCGATTCCATAGGATGGGACTGGAGAATGATGGCGGCGGTCATATATCACGAATCGAGGTTCCACATCGAAGCGAAATCCAGAAGAGGAGCAAGGGGGCTGATGCAGATGATGCCGCGCACTTCCAGAAAGTTCGGAGTCACGCACCCTCTTGACCCGGAAGACAACATTAAGGCGGGGGCGGCATATCTGGGATATCTCAGCCACCGCTTCAGACATATCGGATTCAACACCGAAGAAAGGTACAAATATGTCCTTGCGGCATACAATGCCGGCGAAGGCCGTATGGATGATGTACTGAAACTTGCCAGACATAAAGGCGTCGACACGGATTTCTGGGACAATATCACCGCAGAGGTAATTCCGGAAATGAGGGACAGCTCGTTTCTTGAAAAGAATGCTCCGTCTTTCGGATTATTCAAAGGTGCGGAAACAATCAGGTATGTTGACACCATTTTTGACCTTTACAACTCCTTCTGCGAAATAATAGAATGACTTCGGAATCATTGATAGCGGGCAGGCTCGGATTCAAGGGCAGACTGCCGGTTATTGCGATAGCGGTTTCCTTCCTGGTGATGATTGCCGCTGTGGCAATATCTTCCGGGTTCAGGAAAGAAATCAGGAAAGGGATTGCGGCCATGTCCGGAGACATTATCATCTCGGAGGGGGACAGCATGTCCCGATGGGAGGGCTGGACACAAATCATAGGCATGATTGACGGCGTGGAAGATGTCCGTCCGGCAATCTACCGCCCCGGCGTGGTAAAAAAGGGTGACCTCATTCAGGGAATAACAGTCAAGGGTGTACAGACTGCAGATTCATCTATGTGTGTAAGGATACCGCGGTCTCTGGCAAGAACCCTGTCTCTGGAAGAAGGGGACGTCATGCAGACTTACTTCATCGGAGAACGCACTAAAGTCCGCAATTTCAGGATATGCGGAATTTATGAAAATCTTGTCGATACAGACGACAATATGATTGTGTACGCTCCCCTGGATGACATAAGGAGGCTCAACGGATGGAGCGGAAATGAGATATCCGCACTGGAGATAATTGTCCGGGACAAGTACCGCAGCCGGGAGGGAATAAGGGGGAAAGTCGAGGAAACGGCTTGTCTTACAGGCACTGTCCCTGTCTCCGCCATGGAGAGGTATGCAAGGATTTTTGACTGGTTGGACCTCATAGATTTCAACGTACTGGCCATATTGGCGCTCATGACCCTTGTCGCAGGATTCAACATGATTTCAGGTCTTCTGATAATGCTTTTCAGAAACGTATCGACAATCGGCATATTGAAATCACTGGGGATGACAGACAGATCCATAGCAGCTGTCTTCATACGGGTCGCCGCCCGCACCGTTGCGGCGGGAATGCTTGCGGGCAATGCCGCCGCCCTGCTTTTCTGTGTGCTTCAGCAGAAGACTCACATAATAAAACTGAATCCGGAGAATTACTTTGTCTCATTCGTTCCGGCAGACATAAACGTCCCGTTCATCGCGGCTGCAGACATAATCAGCTTTGCAGCCATCATACTGCTACTGACAATCCCCACGCTTTTCATTGCAAAGGTAGATCCTGCGCAGACGGTAAAATCGGAATAAACTATTTCTTCTTTGAATTCGCAATATAACGCTGGGCAACCTGCTTGTTCCTCAGGGCGACGACATCTTTCGGATCAAGTTTGAGGGCCTTGTCGTAGAACTGGATGGCCTTCTTAGGCTGGTTCTTCACAACAAGCCAATACGAACCCTGGTTGTCGAGGAACCCGGGGTATGAGGGAAACTCCTTTGCCATTTTCACGCTGAGGTTGTAGAAACACTCAAAGCAGTAATTATTTTTTATGGAGTACAGCATGACACAATATTCCTGAATGATTTCGATGAACGTGTCAGCATCCACCTTTTCTCCGCCGACTGTCAATCCGGACCCGGATGACTTGTAAAGTCCGGACATCTGCAGCAGGGAGGCAAAGGCAAGCTCCGGGGACTCTTTCTCAAGTTCAAAAAGCGAATTGATCTTTGCGATTCTGAAATCCAGGACTTCCGGATAACTTTTTATCAGGGAATCGATATATTTCTGGCTCTCCTCAAAACTGTGGTCTTCGTAGAAAGTCTCCTCATAATAGTACACGGGATTACCGTTTTCGTCCTTGAAGGTTACTGAAGGAGAGGCTCCGAGGAACTTATCCTGGTCCTTCCGAACCATCTCAACCACCTTGTTCCTGTTGAGATAAAGATAAAACCGGGCCATTTTTGCCTCCATATCTTCCGGGAAGGCCTCTTCCCATTTGTCCAATATGGTTTCCACACCCACTCCGGCATATCCCAGATTGCGGACCTGACGGTCATATTTTTCCTTGAATTCTTCCCGTGAAGCCTGCGCAAAGCCCTGTACGCAGACCAGAAGCATAAGCAGAGATACTATTCTGTTCATATATTCATTAATATTCTTCTTGATTTCGGAAGGAGGTTGTTGCAGCGGGATCCGACATTCTTGACAAAGCCCAACGGGACTCCTTCATATACAAGCACATTATACCCTTTTTCAGCCCCTTTGAGGACAAGCGCATCCCTGTGGAAATATCTGAGGGCTGTCTGCCTGTCAACATCAACGTGAGGAAAACTGTCAATGTCAAAATCTATGCCCAGCGCAACATCCGGGTCGAACCCATCCTCCCGGACATGGTACGGTTTTACAGGAAGAGCACCGCAGCGTCCGTTAGATGAAGACGTCTTTATGAGCGCCCCGACCCACTGTCCTTCCCCGGGGACTATCCCGGCCTTCAGCAGATTACCGTACGCGGTCTTCTCCACGCCCCAAGAGGCGAATTCGTTTTCAGGAGAGATGACGGAGCCGCCGAGTTCCCGGGAGATCCACTCAAGATTGTCATCATTCTCGCATTTCTCATATGTGCAGGTGGAATAGACAAGCAGTCCGCCTTCCTTCAGGGAAGGCCATGCGTCCGCCACTATGCGCTTCTGCCTTGAGGCGCAGAGTTCCACAACCTCCGGGCTCCATTCCTCACGAGCCCTCTCGTCCTTGCGGAACATGCCCTCCCCGCTGCAGGGGACATCGGCCACTATGATGTCAAAGTATCCCTCCGCCTTTCCGAAGGCGGCAGGATCGGCGCTGGTCACCACAACGTTGGGATCCCCCCATCTCCTGATGTTGTCGTACAGAACGGAAGCGCGCTGCTTCATCACCTCGTTGCTCACAAGCAGGAAACCGTTGCCGAAACGCTCGCGCAGGGACGCCGAAATATCCGTGGTCTTTCCTCCGGGAGCGGCACAGAGGTCAAGAACCTTCAATCCGGGGCCGAACCTGTCAAGCGACTTGCGCAGGACATGCCCCACATACATCGCCGAAGAATCCTGAACATAATAGCACCCGGCATGGAAAAGGGGTTGGAGAGTAAACACGGGACGCTCCTTGAGAACATATCCGTACCGGCACCACGGAACAACCTCGGCCCCTTCCAGGATGGAAAGGGGACAATCTGTCTTCTTGAAGGGGTTGAGCCTGACCGATACAGATGCTTCCGTGAACATTATCTGAAATCTTCAGGTTTGAATGCTGAGGGCATCCCCTCGGGCATGCGTCCTTCCGAAACGGCGACAAGAGCATCCACGATGCCGTCAAGCCCCTGTCTGATTTTGCCGCCGAGCATGGTCTTCATCATCAGGTTGAGATTCGCATCCAATTCCAGATGGAAATCGGTTTTCCCCATTCCCGCATCGTCAAAATGTATCAATATGCAGAATTCAACGGGAGAACTCGAACTGACGATACGGATTCTGTCATAGGGACGCCTCTCATCAACGCGGACTTCCAGAGTGAAACCCTGCACCGTGGCGGAAAGGCTGTCGAAGTCCGCCGTGACGGAATTCCTGTAGTTGTCCGGCAACATTCCGGTCAGGTTCCTCATATCCACAAATCCCATGTACAGTTCAGCCTGTCCCTTGGACACGATACCGTGCTTGCTTTCGTAATGCGCCATTTTTTATTAAATTTGCAAATCGTGCAAATATAGCAAAAATTAACACAGCAACTAATGCACAGAATCTATTTCAAAAAACGCTGCATTATTATCTGCGAGCCGGATGCGCAGTTGCGGGCAGACCCTAACTCCATAGAATTCCATATGGGGGACAGGGTTGACATCCACACACTTGTGGCAATGTTCGAAGCATCGGAATCGCTGAGCAGGATTCTCATTCCCACCGAAGATACGGAATGGATGTACAGGAAGCTCTGTGCGGAATTCAAGGAAGTCGATGCGGCCGGAGGCCTTGTCTGCAACAAACGCGGGGATTTCCTGATGATTAACAGGAATGACGTCTGGGACCTTCCCAAGGGGCACAGGGAGGAAGGTGAGGAAATCAGCGTCACAGCCCTGAGGGAGGTGCAGGAGGAAACCGGTGTGGACGAACTGGAACTTGGGAGCCTGATCTGTGTCACGGACCATTGTTACTTCAGGGACAACGTCTGGCATCTTAAACACACGTATTGGTACAACATGATTTACACCAACCCTGTCGACCTTACCGCTCAGAAAGAGGAAGACATAACCAAAGCGGCCTGGGTTGCAAAATCAAGTCTGCCTCCGTTCCTGAAGAATACATATCCCTCCATCATGGAAGTTTTCCGCGAGGCAAAAGTGTGAAACTTTTTTATGCTTTGTTCCGTATAAGAAAAGTATAGCATTACGGAAAAGTATGAAACTCTCACAATTTCACTTCAACCTTCCCAAGAACAGGATAGCCACTGAACTGATGCCGGAAGTCGACGGCAGAATACAGTGGCGCGATGAATGCAAGCTCATGGTTCTCAATAGGAAAACGGGAGAAATCGAGCACAGGAAGTTCAAGGATATACTGGACTATTTTGACAAAGGGGACAGATTCGTCTTCAATGACACCAAGGTATTCCCCGCCAAGCTTTTCGGAAAGAAAGAGAAAACGGAGGCGGACATCACCGTATTCCTTCTCAGGGAGCTCAACAAGGAGCAGAGACTGTGGGATGTCATCGTAGAACCCGCGAGGAAAATCCGCATAGGCAACAAGCTTTATTTCGGCGAGGACCAGAATATGGTGGCCGAAGTGATAGACAACACCACCTCCAGGGGACGCACCCTGCGTTTCCTGTACGATGGTCCGTACGAAGAATTCAAGGAAGCGCTTTTTGCTCTCGGACAGACCCCCGTTCCCGAATGGGTCAAGGAAACCCCAACTGAAAGGGATACAGAGGAATTCCAGACCATTTTCGCAAGGAACGAGGGTGCCGTTTCAGCGCCCGCAGCGGGCCTCCACTTCAGTAGAGAGCTACTCAATAGAATGATTCTCAATGATATAGAGAAAACTTTCATCACTGTCCACATGGGCATAGGGCACTTCCGCAAAGTTGACGTGGAAGATCTTTCAAAGCACAGGATGGACGGAGAAAGAATGATAATCACAGAGCAGGCTGCCAACGAGATCAATTCATCAAAAAAGGCCGGGCACAAGATATGCGGTGTCGGTGTCACGGTCATCAGGGCTCTCGAAACATACGTCACCACAAACAACGAGGTGAGAGCGAACGACGTATGGACCAACAAGTTCATCTTCCCTCCCTACGATTTTTCCATCCCCGATGCAGTGGTTTCCAACTTCCATCTCCCAGAATCCACCATGCTGATGTCCATTGCAGCCTTCGGAGGGTACAAGAACGTGATGAACGCATACCAGACCGCCCTCGACAACGACTACCAGTTCGGTCCCTACGGTGACGCATTGCTAATCATCTGACAAAACAGTATCTTTGTCCATAACTCTAAAAACTATGAAAAATGGACAAAGACCTCTATCGGACGCTCTGTGCCATGGCACTGGGCGATGTGTTCGGCTCCGAGCCGAGAATTTCCCGCCAATTGATTCAGACCCTCGGTTCACCCGAGGCCGTCTTCTCTTTGTCGGACAAGGAGAAATCCGAAATATTCGGACCCTACAGCAAAGTTGCCGCCAGACTTGGTGAAGCCAGCATAGACAAGGCCTGGGAGAGATTCGGCAGACTCGCTTCAGAAGGCGTCAGCATTGTCGGGCTTACAGACAGCTCATATCCTCCCCTGCTGAAGGAGTGCGAAGACTGCCCCGCCGTCATATATGTCAGAAGCAGCACGCCTCCCGGGGAACTCTTCAAAAGCGGGCAGAGTGTTTCCGTCGTCGGGACAAGGGATCTGAGCCTGTACGGAAAGGAATGGGGGACAAGGATTGTCAACGCCATTTCCCGCGCCCCGGTAAAACCCACAATCGTAAGCGGCCTTGCAATAGGAGTGGACATCAATGCTCATTTCGATGCGATGACCTTCGGTCTGCCCACAATCGCGGTGCTTCCGGTAGGCATTGACTCCGTATACCCCGCGCGGCACCGCGTGGCCGCCGAAAAAATCGCATCCTCCCCCGGCGGCGCCCTCATTACCGATTTTCCCCCGGGAACGGCTCCTACAGCATATTGTTTCCTGCGGAGGAACAGGATAATCGCCGGTCTGAGCCAGTCCACCATCCTCGTGGAATCAAAGGAAAAGGGCGGAGGAATGCTGACCGCCCGCCTCGCATACGGATATCAGCGGAACGTATTCGCCCTTCCGGGAAGGATTGACGACCTGCGCTCGGCAGGATGCAACCGGCTCATACGCGAAAAGGTCGCCGAGCCTGTCGATTCACTCGAAATGCTTCCGGAATTGCTGGGACTCGGCAGTTTCGACAGGAGGAAATGCGCGGGGCTGAAAGAGGAAGTGCGCGAGAAGTATTCCGGCGTACTGCCGGAAGACGAACTGATGATTCTCCTGCGCATAGCGGAACTGATAAGGAAGACGCGGGGCATTTCACTGGACGGTATATGCGAGGCCGGAGCGATGTCCTGGCAGGAAGCGTCGCGTTATGCCGGAATGCTGGAGAACGACGGTTTCATCAGCATCGATCTGCTGCAAAGATGCGTCATTAAAGTCAAAAATTGCTAAATTTGCGTTTTATGGAATTCATAGACACGCATACGCACAACTATGATGAAGCCTACTCCGGAGCCGAGGAGGAGGTGATATCCCGGGCCGTCGCCGCCGGAGTCTCCACGCTTGTTCAGGCGGACGTCGATTCTTCGGAGCGGGAAAGGATGTTCACCCTGGTGCGGAAGCACCCGGGAGTCCTGCGCGCCATGCTCGGGCTCTACCCGGGTTCGGTCAGCCGCAACTGGAAAGAAGAGATTGACGCAATGCTTGCGTACAAGGATGAAGGCATAGTGGCGGTAGGTGAAATCGGGCTTGACTATCACTATGGAGCCGAATTCAAGGAAGAGCAGAAAGAAGCGTTCAGGGTCCAGCTCGAACTTGCCCATGAATGGAATCTGCCGGTCAACATCCATCTCAGGGAGGCTACGGAAGATTTCCTCGCAATCATAAAGGACTGCAAGAATCTGGGCCTCAGGGGAAATATCCACGCATTCAGCGGCAGCGCGGAATTGTTCAGGCAGATTTGCCGATATGGCGAATGGTACGTCGGGATTGGAGGCGTGCTGACCTTCAGGAAGGCATCGCTGGCAGACAGTGTAAGGGACATACCGCTCGAAAGGATTGTCCTGGAGACGGACTCCCCCTACCTCACCCCAACCCCCCACCGGGGAGAGCGCAACGAGAGCTCCTACATTCCCGTCATCGCTGAATTCCTCGCCGGAAGGAAAGGGATCGGCATCGGGGAGGTCGCACGCACAACCACTGCAAACGCAAAATATCTTTTCTCATTATGATACCTGACAAAGGCAAGAAGTCATCGGTGCTCCTCATCTACACGGGAGGAACGATAGGAATGAAGGAAGATCCGAAGACAGGGGCTCTCAAGCCCTTTGATTTCAAGGGAATACTGGATGAGGTTCCGGAACTCGGCAAGTTTGCGTTCAAGGTCGACTCCTTCACATTCCAGCCCCTTATAGATTCTTCGGACGTGGAGCCCCACCTCTGGAAACAGCTGGCGGTCCTTATAAAAAACAGATACGAAGAATATGACGGTTTCGTGATTCTCCACGGTACCGACACCATGGCATACAGCGCATCGGCCCTGAGCTTCATGCTGGACAATCTTCAGAAACCGGTGGTCTTCACGGGAAGCCAGCTTCCTATCGGACGACCACGGACGGACGGCAAGGAAAACCTCATCTCTTCAGTCGAAATAGCTTCGGCAAAGGACGCTTCCGGACACGCTACAGTGCCTGAAGTCTGCATTTACTTCAATTCGCAGCTTCTGCGCGGCAACCGCAGCACCAAGGTCAACGCGACAGGATTCGACGCTTTCTGTTCTCCGAACCTCCCGTCCCTGGCGGTGGCCGGAATAGACATCAGGTACAATACCGGGGTCATCCGCTATCCCGTATGGAATGACGGAGAGCTCACAGTCAGCACAAAACTGGACACACGCGTTTCGGTGCTTAAGATTCACCCCGGAATAACGGAGCAGGCTGTCCGTGACATCCTTCTCGGATCCGGCACGCGGGCCGTGATTCTGGAAACCTACGGTGCAGGGAACGCCATCTCCAAAGAATGGTTCCTCAACATCATCAAGGAAGCTGACGCTATGGGGAAGATACTGCTGAACGTCACGCAGTGCCTGAGCGGAGACGTCAATATGGACATATACGAAACCGGGCGGTCCCTCAAGAAAACAGGCGTCCTTTCAGGCTATGACATAACTACGGAAAGCGCTTTGGGGAAGTTGTTTTTCCTTATGGGGAAACACAGCGGGAACAGCCAGGTAAAGGCACTTCTCAGCCACAATATGAGAGGAGAAATATCAAAATAATTATTGACAAATGAAATAATTTTGCTAAATTGCACCGCTTTTAAACTGAATTATCGTTAATTAATACTTATTTAATCACATTATGAAAAAGTTTCTCATGTTTTTGGCAGCAGCAGGAATCATGATCCTCTCTGCAAACATTGCATCTGCACAGGAAGAGCAGGTAGCTGAATCTGCTTCTACTGAAATGACAGCCGCAGACCTTCTCAAGGGTACCGGTGAGGAGATTCCCCTCCACCAGGCTCTCAAGACCAAGTTCATCGAGGGTGGTGCCGGATTTATGTCTCTCATCATCATCTGCTTGATCGTCGGTCTTGCACTCGCTATCGAGCGTATCCTCTACCTCTCATTCTCCAAGATCAACACCAAGGCTCTCATCGCCAAGGTTGAAGACGCTCTTGCACACGGTGGAATCGAGGCTGCAAAGGATGTTTGCCGTGAGACCCGCGGTCCTGTAGCTTCCATCTTCTATCAGGGACTCCTCCGCTATGACCAGGGAGTTGACGTCGTTGAGAAGACTGTCGTTTCCTACGGTTCAGTACAGATGAGCGAAATGGAGAACGGACTTTCATGGATTTCACTCTTCATCGCCATTGCACCTTCACTCGGATTCCTCGGAACCGTTATCGGAATGATCCAGGCATTCGACGCCATCCAGGCAGCCGGCGATATTTCTCCTAACGTTGTCGCAGGAGGTATGAAGGTCGCTTTGATCACCACAGTCGGTGGTTTGATCGTCGCTATGATCCTTCAGATTTTCTACAACTACATCCTTGCAAAGATTGACTCCATCACCATTGATATGGAGGATTCTTCAATCTGCCTCATCGATGCACTCACCAAATACGCTGAGAAGAAATAATTACGCATAACAAGCAAAATCCATCATGAAACTTAACAAAATATTCAAGTGGGGTATGGTAGCGCTGATCGTCATCAGCTTCGTCCTCCTGGTTGTAGGCTTCGTAAAGGGCTTCGAAACCGGCGACGGCAAGATGACTGACGTTCTTCTCTACTGGGCATACATCATGATAGGCCTCGCAGCTGCAAGCTGGATCATCATAGGTCTTATCACGAGTATCAAGAACGACCCTAAGAGTATTGTCAAGATTGGCATTATTCTGGTCGGACTTGTAGTCGTATGCGGAATTGCGTACCTCCTCGCTCCCGGTGCAGAGCCCATGGCTTACACAGGAGAGGCTGTTGCCAAAGGCACGCTCAAATTAACTGACACAATACTTAATCTTACCTACTTTGCAGGTGCGGCGGCTATCATCGCAATCATCGTAGGTGAGGTCAAAATGTCTATTTCAAACAAGAAATAACAGCTATGGGCAAGAAAAAAGTACCAGCAATGAACACAAGCTCGACTGCGGATATCGCATTCCTGCTTTTGTGCTACTTCCTGATGAC
>JAKSKH010000003.1 GCA_024401855.1 Bacteroidales bacterium
ACTCGCTGGTGCGAAGCTGCAGATGACTGAAGTCGAGCGGGACACTGTGGCGGATATACCACTCAAAATCGTACCAGTCGCGTCCCTTGATGCGGTTCTTCCATGCGCGGAATATCAGAGCGTGCATCTTGCCCGCATAAAGGCAGGGAAGAGTAAGGCAGCGAGTCTGGAAGGAGAAGGGGAGCATCAGAAGCTTCTGCTCGGTGCTGACGCCGAGTGGGGGATTAGTGTCAACCTCAATCTTGATCTTCAGAGTCTTCTCGGTCTGGAAGGACAAGTTATAGACATCGGTGTTATCCTTCAGAAAGGCCGATTCTTCCTTGCCGAAACTGCGCTTGTCCTTCTTGGTAATAGTAACATCGCGCCCCAGCAGCTTCGCTTCCTCAATGATGGCGGGGAAATAGTCCTCGAAATGGAAATTGGGATTCTTCTCCAGAAGAGAGAAATCCATATCCTCGGAGTATCGCCCCAGATTGTGGAAAATACGGAGACAGGTGCCGCCGTAGAAGGCTGCTTCCTTGAAAAATCCGCTGCGGTACAGTCCGCTGAGGACTACCTGCTGCATCACTTCATAGGTGGCATTCCGCTTTCCGTCAACGGTAGATAAATCGTGCTCCTGGAGCATCTGGCTGAATATGTCGTTCATAAAGAATGCTTGATGTACTTGATAAGTGTATTGATACTTTGTGGCTTGCGGCTGTAGGTCGCACAAGCCTCGAGTATGGAGATGTCGAATGACGGCAAATCCTCCATATAAAAGCGTATGTCTTCTTCCAGATACAGGGCGGCATCCTTCATAAAGCGCAGTTCAAGACCCTTGGTGCAGTTTATAAGATCGCACAAAGCCTTTTCGGGCGTTGCAATCAGATAATTGACGCCGTCTTCCGCTTCTATTCTGACTCCGATAGGGAAGTACTCCTTGCTGCAGTTCCTGAAATCGAAAATGCCGGTAGGCGTGTCAAAGCTCCGTGAATGCTTGGTCGTCATGGACAGAGTCATATAAACATGCTCGGGAATCAGCCCGTAATGGCGCAGTGCAGTCTGAAGGCTGACGTATGAGGGCCCGTAAAGGTGGTTGGCAATAATCTTAGTGTTAAGAATCTTGCCCGTCTCATCCGGACTTGCAACATATAAACCCTGCTTCAGCCTGATAATGGTGCCGGCAGCCTCAAGTCTTCTCGCCTTCTCTCCTGTAAACTTGGTTGCAGGAAACAGCGAAGCCAGGACATTGAGGTCGAACGGAACGTTGCCAGTGTTCATGAAAGGTGACATATTTTTAAAATTAAATCACTGTGCGAAAATAGTGGTATTTTGTACAGTAAACAAATAATTTCATTTATTTCTGTACGGAATACCGCTATTTTTCTCCTTCAGACTTTCAATCTGGGTGAAATTGCCTGTTCCTTCCAGATGCCGGATCGGGCTCGGCATGACGTTTCGACCCAGTATGACATTCGGGTTCGCCACGGAAGCTGAGAGACGTATCTGGAAGGCTAGCCGCCCTCGGCTCAAGAGGGAGGGGCCCGCAAGCGAAGCGAAGTGGGAGGGCCTGGCCTGGAAGATACGTCTCCCAGCTCCGGTCAAAGCAAGCGATCTATACAAGAATCGCCCCCTGTCAGTCTATTGGAACTTGATCATAAGTGATGCGGTTCTTCCATGCGCGGAATATCAGAGCGTGCATCTTGCCCGCATAAAGGCAGGGAAGAGTAAGGCAGCGAGTCTGGAAGCTGAATACTGAACTTGTACCCCGGGAAATTAATGAACTCCAGCGACTCCGCATAAAGCCACAGACGGCCTTCAGAGGCATCTCCGTACAGGCGGTCACCCTTGATGGGCCTTCCAAGACCATCCCTGTGCGCCGAATGCACCCGCAGCTGGTGAGTCCTGCCCGTCCTCGGGGTAAACCTCACATCAACCTCGCCGTTGGGAAAAACATCCAGAACCTCATATTCCGTAATAGCCCGCTTGCCATTTGCGAAATCAACCATCTGCCTGGGCCTGTCGTAATAATCGAGAGCAAGAGGGAGGGCAACCGTGCCCCTTGCACCCTTCCTGAGATCCCTCCGTCCCTGGCCCCTGCCGGCCGTAAGCCTCGCGCGGTAAGTCTTAATGACCGCGCGGCTGGCGAACTGCCGCTCAAGCTGCACCTTCGTGCTGAGATTGCGGGCAAACACCATAAGGCCGGAAGTATCCATATCCAGCCTGTGGCAGGAATGGACTTCGCCGAATCTGTCCTGCAGCCACTCCAGAAGGGATGGAGCTTCAGTCCTGCCGGGAACGGAAAGCATCCCCGCAGGCTTGTCGGCAACGATAACCGACTCATCCTCGAAGACAATACGGGGTTCCGCGCTGCCCTGGAAGCCCTTGTCGAGCGGATTCTCATCAACATCCAGGCCCTGCATCATCCAAGTCAGAAGAGGCCCGCATTTGCCTGTACAGGAAGGATAGAAACATCCTTGTTCGCGCACCTCCGAATCCGGCGAAGCCCCGTACCAGAACTCACCCATGGCAAGAGGATGCATCCTGTTCCTGTAAGCGAACTCCAGAAGCTTGGGGGCGGCGCAGTCGCCGGTGCCGCCGGGAGGCACAAGGCCGCGCAGGGCGAAAATCTCCCTCACGCTCAGCTCCTCGCCAAGAGCATTGTGGACGCGGTAGCTGCGGAAAAGCTCCTCCTGAATCCTCCGGGAATCATCGGATGAAATTGCGGGCGTAAGATTCTCCGTGTTGAAAATGGGCGGGACGAAGCCGTCCATCAGCGCCTTCCCCCCGGCAAGCCCGGAAAAAGCATACAGGGTGGTCTCCCTGCCGTCGGCGTCGCGGCATATCATGGTGCCGAGCATCTTGCCATCAGAGAGATGCCGCCTCAGTTCATCAGAGGCATCCAGCCTGGCAATCAGTTCCCGAGCCGCCTCCCTTATCCTGGGGTGCGGCACATAGCAGAACGGGTAGGTGAATTTTCCGAAACCTTCCATCAGAGGAATTTCTGCAATTCCTTGTAAACCCTGTGAACCGGGAAGCCCATAACATTGTAGAACGATCCCTCCAGGCGGGAAATGGCAACGTAGCCAATCCATTCCTGGACACCGTAGGCCCCTGCCTTGTCGTAAGGCCTGTATTTGTTGATATAATAGTCTATTTCGGAGTCTTCCAGCACATCAAACGTGACCAGGGTGGAAGTTGAGAAAGTCTCTTCCTTTCGGGAATCCCTGATGGTAACGGCCGTCACCACCTCGTGAGTCCTTCCGGACAGGGCCCGGAGCATCCTTACAGCCTCCTCCCTGGAATGGGGCTTTCCCAGGACCTCATCGCCAATAATGACCACGGTGTCGGCGGTGATGAGGATTTCATCATCCTCCAGCACCCGGTGGAACCCGTGGGACTTGCCGGCGGACATCTCCTCCGGTATGAGGTGGGGGTCGATATCCGGATCCATCGACTCCTCGAAAGTGTTTCCGGTATCTATGCTGAAATCTATGTCAAGCCCGCGCAGCAGTTCCTGCCGGCGGGGGGAATTGCTTCCCAGAATAATCTTCCTGTCAGAATATTTCATCGAATCTGTCGGGGTCGAAGACCCACTTTCCCTGTGATTTAAGAAGTTCTTCTATTTCGTGGCGGACGCACCAGTGGCCGCCGGGGTACTCGGAGACAATGTCGGCGGCTTCCCTGGCCTCGCTGACGGCATCCGCCGGGGCCACGCCTACTCCGCAGGCCCTAAGCACCTGGGTGTCGGGAATGTCGTCCCCGAAATACATCACCTCATCGGCCTCCAGGCCGTTCCTGAGGCAGAAATCGTTGAAGGCCGCAAGCTTTCCGCGGGTGCCCAGATAAAGGTTCTCCGGCCTGCACCCCAGATGCAGGCACCTCTTCTCGAGCCCCGGAGTGCTGCCTCCGGAGATGAAAGCAATGATGAATCCCTTCTTTGCCGCCACCCTGACGGCGAAGGAATCCTTTGCATCCATTATCCTCAGAAGGTCGCCGTCAGCGAGGGGAATAAGCTCCCCGCGGGTCATGACGCCATCTATGTCGAGGGCAATGGCTTTGATCTTTTTAAGATTTGGCTCCATTGGGCGCGAGGTCTGCGAGATTGAAGGTGGGTCCTTGAGGCTGCCCGGGCATTTCTATGGTCCCGAACTGTGACTCGTACTTGCTCACATTGTCTATAAGGGCGTTCATCAGTCTTTTTGCATGCTCGGGAGTCATCAGGATCCTGCTTCCGACCTCGGGCTTGGGCATGCCGGGGAGAACGCAGGCGAAGTCTATGACAAACTCGCTGTGGGAGTGGCTGATTATTGCCAGATTGGAGTAAGAACCTCTGGCTGTCTCCGGACGGAGCTCGAAATTGATCTGTTTTTTGTCGTTTTCCATAAAGAGAGTGAAAATCTTTTCCTTAGATGTGTGACAAAGATATAAATAAAAACGCTGGTTTTATGTATCTTTGCAAGTTATGAGTATAGATGCAAAATACAATCCTTCGGAAGTAGAGGACAAATGGTACGCCTATTGGCTTGAAAATAAGTGCTTTCATTCGGAACCGGACTCAAGGCAGCCTTATACGGTTGTGATTCCGCCCCCGAATGTGACGGGAATCCTTCACATGGGACACGTTCTCAACAACACCCTGAACGATGTTCTTGTCCGCAAGGCGAGGATGGACGGGAAGAACGCCTGCTGGATTCCCGGAACGGACCACGCCAGCATTGCAACCGAGTCCAAGGTTGTGGCTAAGCTCAAGGCCATGGGAATAAACAAGGAGGACATAGGCCGCGAGAAGTTCCTTGAATACGCCTGGGAATGGAAGGAAGAGCACGGTGGAATCATCCTCCAGCAGCTCCGCAAGCTCGGAGCCTCCTGCGACTGGGACAGAACCAGGTTCACAATGGAACCGGAGCTTACAAAGGCCGTCATAGCGACTTTCTGCCACTTCTACAGGAAGGGATGGATATACAGGGGAGTGCGTATGGTCAACTGGGATCCCGTGGCGCTCACCGCCGTTTCTGATGACGAGGTGAACCACAAGGATACGAAGAGCCACTTCTATCACCTCAGGTATTATATCTCCGACGGGAACGGAAATCCGACAGACAAGTACCTCGTGATAGCTACAACGAGGCCCGAGACCATCATGGCGGATGCCGCTATCTGCGTGAACCCCAAGGATGAGCGCCATCATTGGCTTCGCGGCAAGAAGGTGCTCATACCCCTCATCAACAGAGAGATACCCGTAATCGAGGACGATTACGTGGAGATGGACTTCGGTACCGGATGCCTCAAGGTCACCCCCGCGCACGATGCGCACGACTACGAGATAGGCCTGAGGCACAATCTGCCCGTCATGGACATCATAGATGACCACGGCCGCCTGAACGAGAAGGCGCAGATACTTGTGGGGCAGGACCGCTTTGAGGCGAGGGAGAACATCATCGCGCTGCTGCGCGAAGCCGGATGCCTTGAAAAGATAGAGGAATACATCTCTCCGGTAGGCTACAGCGAGCGTACCGATGCCGTAATAGAGCCGAAGCTGTCCGCACAGTGGTTCCTCAGGATGGAGGACCTGGCAAAGGATGCTCTTGATGCCGTCGAAAGCGGCAGAATCAAGTTCATCCCGGACAAATACCGCAACACATACAGGCACTGGATGGAGAACGCGCATGACTGGTGCATATCCAGACAGTTGTGGTGGGGTCAGAGGATTCCTGCGTACTATCTTCCTGATGGACAGGTAGTAGTGGAGGAGTCAGCTGAAGCGGCGCTTGAGGCTGCAAGGAAGATAAATCCTTCTCTGTCTGCAGAAGACCTGAGGCAGGATGAGGACGTTCTGGACACCTGGTTCTCAAGCTGGCTGTGGCCCATCAGCGTCTTTGATCCGGAGCTTCCCGGCCATCCCGGCCACGAGCCCAACAAGGACCTTGCATACTATTATCCCACCAATGACCTCGTAACAGGCCCCGATATCATATTCTTCTGGGTTGCCAGGATGATCATGGCCGGAGGGGAGTTCATGAAGGACGTTCCTTTCCGCAACGTGTATTTCACCGGAATCGTGAGGGACAAGCTGGGAAGGAAGATGAGCAAGACCCTCGGAAACAGCCCCAACCCTCTCGACCTCATTGCCAAATACGGCGCCGATGCCGTACGCCTTGGAATGCTGCTCTGCTCGAGCGCCGGAAACGACATACTCTACGACGAGTCGCAGGTGGAGCAGGGAAGGAATTTCTGCGGCAAGATATGGAACTCCTGGAGACTTGTAAGCGGTTGGACTGTCGATGCCGCCGAAGAGCAGCCCGAGACATCGAAGGTTGCCGTCAAGTGGTTTGACGCCCTTCTTTCAAAGACCGTGGAGATTGTAGAGGACCATTATTCCAAATTCCGCATCTCAGATGCCCTTATGGCTGTTTACAAGCTGTTCTGGGACGACTACTGCAGCTGGTATCTGGAGCTTGTGAAGCCCGCGTATGGGAAGGCCGTAGATGGCAGGACATACGAGGCTACGGTTTCGTTCTTCGAGAAGCTACTCAAGCTCATCCATCCCATCATGCCGTTCATCACCGAGGAACTGTGGCAGTCCATGGCGGACAGGAAACCGGGCGAGACCATCATGTTCCAGAAGACTCCGGTTGCCGGAGAATATGACGGCAGGTTCCTCGACGAGTTCGACCTGTTAAGGAATATAATCGTTAACGTACGCGGTATCCGTGCGCAGAAACAGATTTCTCCCAAGGAGGCCCTGAGTCTTTTCGTGGAGGGTGAAATATCTGCGGAGCTGTTGCCTGTAATATGCAAGTCAGCCAATATTTCTTCAATAGAAAAAGGCTCTGCCAGCGGTACTTCCGTATCGTTTATTGTAGGAACACTTAAGCTGAGTGTTCCTCTCGGAGGTCTGGTTGACGCGGGTGAGGAGAAGAAGAAACTTGAGGACGAACTGGAACATCAGCGCAAATTCCTTGCAGGCGTCCGCGCGAAACTCGGGAACTCCGGTTTCGTGGCGCATGCCCCCGAGGCCGTGATTGCTGTTGAGAGGAAGAAAGAGTCCGACGCCGTTGCCCGCATAGAGGCTTTGGAAGAGGCTCTGAAGAATATGTAGATGATCTCGGTTGACGACGTAACTGTTTCTTACGGAGGTTTTGTCCTGCTGGACAGGATAAACTTCCATATTTCCGAAACGGACAAGATAGGCCTTGTAGGCAAGAACGGGGCGGGGAAGTCCACAATCATGAAAATGATTTGCGGGCTTCAGAATCCCGTTTCCGGGCAGATAGACAAGCCCAATCATCTGAGCGTGGGATATCTGCCCCAGATCATGGAGCATCACAGGGGGCGCACGGTTCTGGAGGAGACTCTCTCCGCCTTCGATGAAAGCAATGCACTTGAGCGGGAAGTAGCTGAAGTTACGGCTCAATTGTCTGAGAGAACAGACTATGAATCAAGCGAATATCTTTCCTTGATAGAGACGTTGAACGACCTTAACGACAGGCTTTCTGCAAGTCATTCCGAACCACCTGAAGTCCAGGCAAGAAGGACGCTGAAGGGGCTTGGCTTCAAGGAGGACGAACTGCTCCGCAATACCGAGACCTTCTCCCAGGGATGGAACATGCGCATAGAACTGGCCAAGATTCTGCTGCGCCGTCCCGACCTTCTAATGCTGGACGAGCCCACAAACCATCTGGACATCGAATCCATCGAGTGGCTTGAGGACTATCTGAAGAACAGGAAGGGGAGTCTTCTGCTCGTCAGTCACGACAGGAAGTTCCTGGACAATGTCTGCAACAGGACCATAGAGATAATGCTCGGCCACATACACGATTACAAGGTCCCGTATTCCAAATACCTTGAACTGCGCGCGGAACGCATACAGCAGCAGACTGCGGCTTATGAGAACCAGCAGCGCATGATTCAGAAGACCGAGGAATTCATCCAGGCCTTCAGGTACAAGCCGACCAAATCGAACCAGGTTCAATCCAGAATCAAGGCTCTTGAGAAGCTCGACCGTCTTGAGATAGATGAAACCGACAATGCCACCCTTACCGTCAAATTCCCGCCCGCTCCCAGATCCGGGGACGTCGTGTTCAAGGCTGAGGACATCTCCGTGGGGTATGAACCCGGCAAGGTGGTGTTCTCTAATGCCGACATTGAGATAAAAAGAGGGGAGAAGGTGGCCCTGGTAGGCCGCAACGGAGAGGGAAAGACCACCCTGATGCGTGTCATATCCGGAGAACTGACACCATTGTGCGGCGAGGCCCGCACAGGGCATAATGTGCGTCTGGGATACTTTGCGCAGAATCAGGAGGATGTACTCGACAGGAATGAGACCGTGTTCTCAACCCTGGACAGAATAGCCGTGGGAGACATAAGGACAAAGCTCAGGGATATCCTGGCCCAGTTCCTTTTCCGCGGGGAGGACATAGACAAGAGGGTGAGCGTCCTGTCCGGAGGAGAGCGCGCGAGGCTGGGAATGGCCAAGCTGATGCTGCAGAACTACAATCTGCTGGCTCTTGATGAACCTACCAACCATATGGACATCAAGTCCAAGGATATCCTCAAGCAGGCTTTGAAATGCTATGACGGCACCCTGGTCATAGTTTCGCACGACAGGGATTTCCTTGACGGTCTGGTGGAAAAGATATACGAGTTCCGTGACGGCCGCGTGCGTGAACATCTGGGCTCCGTGAGCGATTTCCTTGCAAGGAGGAAGATAGAGAATCTGGCCGAACTGGAACGCACGAATCCTGTGGTTGAAGAGAAACCTGCCAGGGTGGAGACGGCGAACGAACTGTCTTACAATGATTTGAGGGAGAAGAGCAAGGAAGACAGGAAGAAAAGGAACAGGATTTCGTACCTTGAATGCGAGATAGCCAAGCTTGAGAAGAAAATGAAGGGAATAGAGGGTATTCTTGCCTCTCCCTCGCAGGACGACGATATAATGGAACTCACCCGCACTTATTTGGAGTGCAGGCGAGATCTTGATGCAAAGACTGAAGAGTGGGGGACGCTTATTGATTGAAGCGCAGATTGTCCTTCAGCAAATTCTGAATCTGAACGTTAAGCTCCGTGGCTTCCCGGCCCGTTAGTTTCTCAAGCGGAATGTGGAGCCTGTATTTCCAGTGGTTGTGAATGTCTTCCGGATGGTTTATCCTCTCCGACATGAAATCTTTCTTCCTCAATGAGGGGCTGATTGACAGCCAGTCCTGGATAGGGAAGACCGCCAGCATGGAAGCGGAAGAGAGATGCTCTTCAAGGGTGTTCCTGCATATCCGGGGTTCGGGGTCTTCTCCGTTGTGACTGCCTGCATACTGCATCCTCAAAGTGTCCATATCGTGGCTGGAAGTGGCGCAGACGCTCAGATAAGGCCACGGGCGGCCCTTGTCCATCATTGACATTTCCAGAGAAAGTATCTTTTCGTGCTCCATAACCGAGGGGACGCAGTCGGGAATCATGCCGAGGTCCTCACCGCAGGCAAGCATTCCTGTGGCCGAAAGCAGCTCGGGAAGTTTCTTTTCCGCGTTGATGCGCCAGAATTCGTTGTGCCTGTGGTAGAAGAAATCGTTGTAGAGGTCCTGGAAACGCTTTTTGGCATCCTCATCAAGTGCAGATGTATCCGGGCCTATAAGGGGCTGATAGAATCCGGGATGCCTGGGGTCTTCATGGAACAGACCCTCGACAGGGAGGTTAAGGGATGAGATTTCTATGGGGGAGTAGGGCATTGCAGGGTTGAAATGGCCCATCAGTCCGCTCCTGTATTCCGCAGGAATCTCCCATATTCTGAAGAATCCGAGGATATGGTCTATTCTGAATGCGTCGAAATACTTCGACATCTTGCGCAGGCGGGCTTTCCACCAGGCGTAGTCATCTTCCGCCATGGTTGTCCAGTTGTAGGTGGGGAATCCCCAGTTCTGGCCGTCCGTAGAGAAATAGTCGGGCGGAGCGCCTGCGGATGAATCGAGGTTGAACAGTTCCGGATGAACGTAGGCGTCCGCGCTGTCTCCGCTTACGCCGATAGGGAGGTCTCCCTTGAGGGAAATGCCTTTCTTGCGCGCGTAGGCCACCTCCCTGGACAGTTGTTTGTCCAGATGGAACTGAATCCAGCGGTACAGCTCCGGAGCGTCGGAATCCCTTCTGGCACAGAACTTCGCGTAGTCCTCGAGCCATGCGGCATTCTCCTTGACGAACTTCCTGAAGGCGGCGGTTTCCATATCCTTCTTTCCGCAGGCCTTGAAAGCTTTTCTTATGTATGCCATTTTGGCCTTGAACACCTTGGGGTAGTCTATATCCGCGAGGGCGTTCAAAGCGGCCTGCTTCTTCTTGAATTCATCGTCCTCTTCTATTCCGAGGTCCTGGAGATGGATATAGAGGGGATGCAGCGCGAAGGACGATACGGGGCTGTAGGGGTAGGAGTCATCCCAACCGCCATCCCTTGTGGTATCGTTCACAGGAAGCATCTGGATGATGCATTGCCCTGTGGCTGCTGCCCAGTCGACCAGTTTGCGCAGGTCGTGGAACTCTCCGATTCCGAAATCCTTCTCCGTGCGCAGGGAGAACACGGGCACGGCTATTCCGGAGCCCCTGAAACCGGGAATGTCGAATTTGGGCGCCTGATGCTCCCTCGGGAAGGGGCAGCCTGCGATGGGGCAGTCTATCCAGGCATCGAATATTTCTGTCTGGCCCTTTGCCGGAGAGGCGCTGTGGTGCTTCCATTCCGTTCTCCAGATGAGCGGACCTTTCCTTACCATATAGGTGTAATCTTCGAGGTCGGCTTTGGTGCAGTTCTGAAGCGTTACGCTCCAGATGTCGTTTTCATTCCATTGCATGGGGTATTTCCTGTCTTGTGCTACCAGACAGAGGTTTTCGCCCCAGATTGTGTGGTACTGTAGTTTGAAAGTTATCTTCATAATTGCTTTAACATTTTTGTTATGTGGTGTTTCAAAAATGTTTTATTTATTGATTATTAATTATTTGTTGTTTCTGTATGTATTGTGTCAGTGTACTCAGTGCAATATTGGCAAATCTGTGGATATTCCCCTTTCTGCCCAGGTTGCAGCGGTAGATTCTGGTGATTGTTCCTTCCGGGCCGCTCACTCCTATCCACACCGTGCCTTCCGGATAACGTCCGTCGCTGCCTTCGGCAAGCCCTGTGGTCGCTACGGAATAAGTGCTGCCCGTCACCTTGCGTACACCTTCCGCCATGGCGGCGGCCACTTCCGAACTGACCACTCCGTGTTCCTCGATAATGCGGGGATTGACGCCGAGAACCGCCTCCTTCACGCTGATTGCGTAGGACGTGACGGAACCCAGGTAATATGCGGAAGATCCGGACACGGTTGTAATAAGGTGCGAAATCTGTCCACCGGTGCAGGATTCGGCAGCGCTTACGGTTCTGCCCGTATCTTTAAGCAAATCCTTCAGTTTTTCTTCAACTCTCAGCCTTTTCTGCATTTTCCTTATGATTTTCGAGATATTTGATCATTCCGGTTATGAACCGCGGGCCCTCATATACAAATCCTGCCCTGACTTCTATGAGGTCTGCGCCTGCTGAAAGCATTTCCAGGGCGTCTTCCGGCGTTTTTATCTCTCCGTTCGCCACGATAGGGAGTTTTCCGCCCGAAATGCGGGATATTTCCCGGACTTGTTCGAGAGAACGGGCCTGAATTCCGTCAAAACCGTTCATGAGGCAGTATTTGACAATATAGTCAAGCTGTTCCGGATTTATGTCCGGTGATATCTTGATGACGATAGGCTTATAATTGTCGTTCATCAGCCTGGCATCCAGAAGGGGCTCCAGATTGCGGATATCATAGTCGCGGTCGATTTCCATTACAAAAAAGTCGCAGAAATCGTAGGCGAGGGTGAAAGCAGTAAGGTAATCCTTCCTGATGCAAGCCGCCAGAATATCGTCCTGAGGGTCTTTCTGGATGTTTCTGATGGCTTTTTTGATGCCTTTAGCATCAAAGGGGCCTATCTCTGAGAAACTGAATCCAAGGTCGTTCAGATCGTTGTAGAGCACTCCGTGCCGGTCGAGGCCGGCGCCAAGCCCTATAGGGTTGTAGAAGTTGAGGCCGAAGACCTCACGCTGGAGCTTTGATTCTTTGTTGTTGTGTACCAGACGGTTAAGGAAACGGCCGCCGGGGATTTTTCCAAGAATCCTGAAGTACTGCAGGGCAACTCCGGATGCGGTTTCAAGGTCCATTCGCTGTATGAACGGTTTAATCAGAAGTCTGTACATATCTGCAAAGATACGTATTATTTCAATTCCTGATAGGTGCCGTCGTCAAAGAAGACAATGATTTTTGAGATGCTTCTGTTCTGCTTGTGTATATTTTTAATAATCAGAGGATTATCGGCCTTGGTTTCTGTCTTCTGGACAGGGGGTTCGGGGATGGTTTCCTCCTTGTCGAACAGGGGGAGGAGGTTGTCCGTTTCCTCTTCCCTCACAGGGGGATTCTGCATCTGCTTGTACATTTTTCCTTTTCCTGTAACAAGCCATTCCAGATTAAGGGTAGGGTAGTGGCGGGCCATTGCCTCTATGAAATCGAAACCGGGTTTGTTCCTTCCGGAAAGAATATGGGAAACGCTCGCCCTCGCCACTCCGAGAGTGTCGGCGAAGGTGGACTGGCTGATGTTTTCCGCCGTCAGAAATTGCTGTAATCTGCCGTTCATTGATGTGAATAGTGAGCGTTACAAAAGTATACAAAAAATTAACGAATTACAAATGTTACAAATGTGAATAAAAGGAACAGATGTAAAACAAAATTCAAACCATATGGTATATACTTGAATAAAATATTCCGTTAGATTTATTAATTTATTTGAGATTCAATGATATATAGTTATAAATATTGGATATACGATGCTCTGTGGTGTGTGTGGCTTGCAAAGTATACTTGAATAACTTGAACATTAAGTATAAGTTATCAAAATAAATCACTGAATGTCAATTAATTTAGTGCTATATAAATTTTCCATAAATGAAACTTATTTTACAAAAATAAATTTGATGTAAAATTCAGTGTAAATTTACAAAGTGTTACAAATGTGATTTGTCATTTTACAAAAATTAACAAATTTTCAGACGTCGTCGAGCTTCCGGTGCAGTGTTTTTTTGTGTTTGATATTTGCCCGGTAGTGTCCAGCTGATCAACATTTCGGGTATGCCCACCGTTTCGGTGAGGATTTTTTTTGTTTTTCTAACCAATTTCGGTTCTTGATACTTTTGGTGAGAAAAAATGCTGTTTCTCTAACCGACTACAATAAAAGTTGTATTTTTGTTCTGTTGAATTTTAAGGAGATTTCTATGGATACCGTGCTTTTGGATAATTTTGAGAAAACCTTGCAGAGCGGCCTTATAAAGTTGTGTTCCGGTGCAGGAATCAAGGATTTTGAGATTCTTGACTGCCCCGACGTAGAAAATGTCTGGAATGACAGCTATATAAAGGACTTCATATCGGATGCCGTTGTCAATTTCAACGATTATCCGCAGTCCACGATTGCATGGGCCGGTTTCCTTGGCATGGCGGTGGCCTGCCACTGGGACAGGGACTGGGAAATCTTCAGGAACGACCCCTACAGTTCATATTACGGTGAGAGGGGCTTTGACGATATGGATGAACACATCCTGGGAGCTGTACTGAAGTTCAACGATGCGGACACTTCCAGATATTCTTCATTGATGAGCTCCTGTGCCATGGCCGCTCTGGGCCTGATCAGGCACGAAGGCATCGAGGCGCAGACCGATACCGGATTCTACATCCTCGCGCGTTCGTACACCGTCCTGTACCGCGTTGGAATGTCTTTGATGCTTAATAAATTGGGCTACCGGAAGGTCCTTATGAACAGATAGTCGTATTGTTACACAATTTATATTATGTTAAGTTGTGTATTTGCTGCCGGGGATTCGAATGTCAATGATAAAAGATGAACCCCACGTATAATCTCGGGCCTGACGGTATTCTATATTTCGCGTTTATGCAGTTCAGCCAATCCGCTTTCAGTGTAAGGTGAAAGGTATCGGATACGATATAATCACAACCGATGAAAGGATCTATGGCAAGAAATGCTCTCTTGTTGAAATAAGTATTGTCAACAGGTTCCCAGTCAGGGACTGGATTCCCCTTCATAAGTAGATTTGTATTTACACCACCGCCTATTGTCAGTCCGGCATATGGTATGAAACGGCCAGCCTTCCAATAATAGTCACCAAGGAGACCTCCCCATCCATATTTGACATAACTTCCATTATTGGCTTGTTTTATAGTGGATACATAACCTTCGCTGCCCACTCTCCAATGATCACCCAGGTGGACTCTGATCACACCGCCTATCCCGAAAGGCATTCCGGATACGGTATGTGCCAATTGCGGAAAATTCCCTTTCACAAATCCGGTGTGCAGCATCATACCACCGTCAAAACCCTTCACTGTGCCGGTCCCCTGACCCATAGTATTGAAAGAAACAAGGGCAAGCGGCAGAAAAAGCAGGATAACTTTTTTCATATATCTATAGCACCTTTCAGTAATTATCTCTGTAAAACGCACTGAATTGAACGGTTGCTTGTCTGGACGTAGCGTTCTCCGTCAAAAACATGGATATCGTAGTGGAAGATGGCCCCCATTTCGGCCTCGTGCCATTTCTTCTGGCTGCCGGTAGGCGTAACAATGGTCTGAGCGGACGTGCAGACCGACAATAACATAAACAATATGGAAGTTTGAATCTTCATGCAGTCATATTCTGAGTTTCCAATATAAGGGTAATTTTGAAAATTATCATCCGGCAATTATCGTTTTATGTAAAACTTTTTGTATTTTATCGGATATGAAACATATCCCCCTTCAGACGTTGCGCCGCGTCGCATTCACGCTTCTGGCCGTTCCTGCCTTCCTGCTCCCCTGCCTTGCCGGGACCGTGCAGACATACTATATCGTTTCTCCCAACGGATATGCGATATACAATCAGATGGGCAACGAAGACATCACCTACCATCGCCTTGCCGTTCTTGATAAAAAGAACGGCTATCTGAAATACGCTGTCGCACGTGACGGTGACGATGCCCGGATATACTGCCCCGTGCACGGAAAGGCTTTCGATACCGATGGCGCGGTCAATGGCGGCACAAAGCTCGCAAGCTGGTGGGATGAACCGGGCAATCCCAACCAGACGTTCACGGTGATGGACAGCGGCCATGGCACTGTGGCGTTCATTCATAAGGCCACGGGCTGCCCCGTCCTCCTTGACGGTGAAGACAAGGAGGGCACGTATCTGCGCCTTGGCCGGCCTGGCGAGACCCCCTCGGAGTGGACGCTGGTTCCTGCCAGGGGAAAGGCGGAGCCTCCCCGCGGACGCGAGGACTGGGAAAACGAGACCATACTCGGGAAGGCTAAGCTTCCCGGCCACGTCACGATGGTCCCCTATTCCACATCGGCTGCACTGAAGGCGGACCGCAATTATATGCTGCATCCGTGGACCGAACCGGCCTCGGATTCCTACATGTCGCTCAACGGACGCTGGAAGTTCAATTGGGTCAGGCAGCCCTCCGAGCGCCCGGTGCACTTTTACAAAGAGAACTATGATGTGAGCGGGTGGGACGAGATAGATGTTCCCTCCTGCTGGGAGATGAAGGGATACGGTACACCTTTCTACACGAACGTCACCCTGCCGTTCTACTGCATCCCCAGCACGATAGTTCCCGTAAAGGGATCGCTTACTGAATATGAACCGAATCCGGTCGGCTCGTACCGCAGGGACTTCGACATTCCCGCGGAATGGGACGGCAAGGCGGTCTATATACACTTCGATGGCGTCTACAGCGCTTTCCACGTATGGATCAACGGTCGCCCCGTGGGCTATAGTCAGGGGTCCAACAACGACGCGGAATTCGATATCACCGGGTATGTGCGCCGGGGTGCCAACACCGTGGCCGTGGAGGTGGTGCGCTGGAGCGACGGCAGTTTCCTCGAAGACCAGGACATGGTCTTCCTTTCCGGAATCCACAGGGACGTGTGGCTGTATGCGGCGCCCAGGACCTGTATCAGGGACCTCAGGCTGGACTCGGTGTTCGAGGACGATGACCTGTCTCATGCGGCCCTGCACGCAACGGCGGCGATAGCCAACAATGGCGGCGGCAAGTCCGCGGTCAGACTGCGCCTTGAACTGATAGACCCCGAAGGCCGCACGGTCTGGACCAGGGAGAGTGGCAGCGTGGCTCCCGCTAAGGGCGGGACGGCAGAGCTTGTGATTCAGGAGCCGGTGGATTCTCCCAGGCTCTGGTCAGCCGAGACTCCGGAGCTCTACACTGTGGTCGCGACCCTTCTGAATGCCGATGGCGCTGAGGTTGAGGCCGTCTCCAACCGTTTCGGTTTCAGAAAGATAGAGATAAGCGGAGGCCATGTCCTCATCAACGGCCGGCAAGTCTGGTTCAAGGGCGTCAACAGGCATGAGATACATCCCCTTCACGGTAAGACCGTACCGGTGGAAACCACAATCAGGGACATCCTCCTGATGAAGCGCAACAACGTCAATACGGTCAGGACATCCCATTATCCCGAGAGTCCGAAGGCCTATGCCCTGTTCGACCATTACGGCATCTACGTCATGGATGAGGCCGACCTCGAGTGCCAGGGCAATCTTCACGTGGCCAATATTCCAAGCTGGGAGGACGCGTTCGTAGACAGGGGCGTGAGGATGGTTCAGCGGGACCGCAACCACCCCAGCGTGATATTCTGGTCACTTGGCAACGAAAGCTGGAAGGGAGTCAACCTTGCCGCCGAAAGCGTTGCGGTGAAGGCCCTCGACCCTTCTCGGCCCATACATTACGAGGCTGACGACTCCATCGCCGACATCGACTCCGACATGTACCCCAGTATCCCTGGGATGATGCGGATAGACGCCAATGGGCACAAGCCCTATTTCATCTGCGAATATGCGCACGCGTGCGGCAACGGCCCGGGTAGCCTGGGTGACTTCTGGGATGCCATGCTGTCTTCCCGCAGAATCATAGGCGGATGCATCTGGGACTGGGTGGACCAGGGCATAGTCCGCTACGGCGGCCCCGAGGACCAGTATCTCTTTGGCGGCGACTTCGGCGACAAGCCCAACGACCGTGACGGAAGCTGTGACGGCATCATCACTTCCGACAGGAGGGAGACCGCCAAGCTCAAGGAGGTAAAGAGGGTGTACCAGTATCTTGACATCGCCGGGGATGCCGATGGCATTGCGGTCCACAATGGGTATTCGTTCCTGAATCTCGCTTCATTGGAGGGCAGGTGGTCCCTGCTCAAGGATGGGCAGGTGATCGGCAGCGGCAGTTTCCCGGTCACGGCAGCAGATCCCGGTGAAGATGCGCATCTTGCAATGCCCTGCGCCGTGGGCGATGATGCCGAATACCTCCTGAATGTCAGCTTCGTGCTGCGCGAAGACTGCAGCTGGGCCGATGCCGGATTCGCCGTTGCGCAGGCTCAGCTTGCACTGAATGAATATGAGCGCAGACTTCCTGAGCACGAGGCGGCGGGAGGAGGCCGCACCGTCTGCATCGATCCGCAGACAGGACTGCCCGAGTTCATGCAGATTGCCTGGTTCCGTAACGCAAAGAACGACAAGTTCACCGATTGCGGAATCTACGCCTCTCATCCCGTCGTCCACTCGTTCAAGGAAAGCGTCGAGGATGGTGTGAGCAGGGTCTGCGTCGAGGGAGAACTTGTGATAGACGCCCCCAAGGCTGTCTCCATGCCTTACACAATACGCTATGACCTTTATCCCGACGGCGTTGTCGACATCGATGCCACCTTCACCAAGACCGACCCCATCATACGCAGGATGGGACTCAGGCTGGAACTTCCCGGCTCATACGAGCGTGTGCAGTGGTACGGTCGCGGTCCTCATGAGAACTACAGCGACCGCATGCGCGGTGCGGATCTGGGCATATGGACTTCTACCGTCACCGATATGGGTGAGGAGGAGCATTATGTTCTGGCCCAAAGCCGCGGCAACCGCGAGGATACCCGGTGGATAGTGCTGTCCGACGGAAACGGGAACTCCCTGCGGATCGAGTCGGAGGGCCATATGGCATTCACCGCCATGCATTACACCGATGAGGCCATATGCAGCGTCTTGCATGATTTTGAGCTGCCTTCAGTGCGCGAGGACAGGACATACCTCTATCTTGATGCAGCCCAGCAGGGCCTTGGCTGTGCCGTTTGCGGAGACATTCCGCTCAGACAGTATATGATTCCCGTGGGTGAACCTGTGGGATTGCGCGTCCGTATTGAGACTTTTTATGTAAAATAAATAATGCTAACCCGTTGTTTGCACGTTTACTGCAGGAGAACGGTCCAGACGGCGAATCTTGCAAACTTGCCCACCAGCATCAGGAACAGTGACTGCACGGCCGGGCATTTGTAGAATCCGAGTGCGATGGCGATGACGTCGCCTACAAACGGAACCCAGGTCATCAGGGCTACCCAGACTCCGTATTTCTTTATGTATCTGTGCTGTTTTTCAAGAGTTTCGGGCTTTACCTTGAAGGTCTTCTCCACCCATTCCCATTTGGCAAGACGCCCCAGGAAGTAAGTCGTCACACCGCCGAGCCAGTTGCCCAACGTTCCGACCGTCAATACTGAAACCGGGGAGATGCCTGTCAGAAGAACTCCTACGTATAATGCATCCGAGCTGAACGGAAATATTGTCGCGGCCAGAAACGTGCCGATAAACAGGCCCAGCAGACCAAGTCCTTCAAGCCATTCCATCAGTCATTCCGGACGGCTGTGACAGGATTTCCGTAAATCTCCCAGAATATCCGCCTGATTTCATCCCTGTTCAGCTTCTTTTCCATCTTGCTGAGTTTGTGCTCCGTGTATTCCTTGAACAGGCGTAAATCGTCCGGGAGGTATTTCTTTCCAAGGAAGCTGTCTGTACCGTTCATCAGATCATATCCCATATAGTTGGTTTTCCATAGCCTGTAGCCATTGTTGATCCTTATGTCCAGCTTATGGCGTATGGCCTGATAGCGGTCGTTGCATTTGAGTCCGGATGCCTGGGAAATCTCTTCTTCCGTCAGGGGCTCCCCTATTGCCAGATGGATGTGCCCTTTCTGCTGCCTGATTCCGGTGAGGATGCTGTGAGTGTCTTCGTTCTTCTTCTTGACATAGCTTCCCGTCTTTCTCCTGATGTACAATTCCCTGGCCTTTCTGGCATCGCAGGACTCGTACTCATACGAAATGCTTATGGGGATGATGTTCAATTCCTTGAAATTCTCTTCGAAACTTCCGGTTCCGCTCATGTCGAACATTTTCAGAAGCCCCTGCTCGGTACTGTCCAGGCCGTTTTTTGTACGTCCCTCCCTCTGGGCTATCCATACTGACGCATTCTGGGAAGTGACGGACTGCCTTATATATTTGGACAGCAGCTGTGAACTGAGATACAGCTCTCTCGCCCCTATACCCCTGATGACCTTTATCATGCGGTTGGAACGCATCAGATCCTCTATGAGCTTGTTTGCCAGAAGGTTGTTGCCGACGCATATTTCTGTGAACGGGAATCCCTCACTCATGAGCGTGTATTGGATGAGGGCCGGATCGAGCACAATGTCGCGGTGGTTGGACACGGCAAGGAACCTCTTTCCTTTCAGTTTCCTGAGGTTATCTATTCCGCTGTATGTGAATCCTTCCGATGTCTTTGCCAGAATGGCCGACACGACACCTGCCATGACCTTGAACTGGAAGTCGTCAACTCCGGTTACGTTTCTGAGCATTTTGGACAGGAAAAAAGGCGACTTGTCCGGGAAAAGATACTTGGATATCACCGGAAGCATTGCATGTCTGGAAACCCTGTCCAAAGCGGCTACTGTCTCCTCGTCGGAATATGGCCTTATGTCGGAGAATTTGTCCATCGTACAAATATAACAATTATCCGCGACGGAACAACAGGGAACTGTCTCCATAGCTGAGGAAGCGGAACCCGTTCGCGAGCGCGTAGTCGTATATCGTTCTCCAGTCCCCTCCCACAAATGCGGATATCAGCAGGAGAAGCGTGCTCTGGGGCTGGTGGAAGTTGGTTATCATATAATCGACAACGCGGAACTTGAAGCCCGGTACGATTATTATCCTCGTGCCGACCTTGAGTTCGTCGAGGCTGTTGTTGTCCAGATATCGTACGATGGCGTCGAGGGCCTCTTTCAGCGTGTAGCCGTATTCCCTCTCGTACGGAGCCCACTGGCCGATCTCCACAGGCTCCCCACGCTCAATGCAGCTGACGCCGGTGTAATAAAGCGATTCGAGCGTGCGCACGGATGTGGTGCCGACCGCAGTGACTTTCCGGTCCGAGTCGCGGAGCTTCTCCAGGAAGGCCTTCTTCACAACGATGGGCTCGCGGTGCATGGGGTGTTCGGATACACTTGATGTCTTCACCGGGAGGAAGGTGCCCGCTCCGACATGGAGGCAGACGTTCTCGGTCTCTATCCCCTTTTCGCGAATGCGCTTCAGTAAATCATCTGTGAAGTGCAGCCCTGCGGTGGGCGCCGCAACGGACCCCCGTATGTGCGCATACAGCGTCTGGTAGCGTTCCAGATCGATGGCTTCCGTGTCGCGGTTGAGATAGGGCGGGATAGGTATCCGCCCGCACATTTCCAGAATCTTCGAGAAAGGGTGGCCTCCCTCCCAGCGGAATTCCACCACTCCCGTCTGTCCTTCGCGGCTTATGAGTGCGGCTGTGAGTCCGGAGACGTCTGCTTTCAGAATCTCCCCCTTCCACTTCCTTGCATTGCCTATCACGCACTTCCACCGGCAACTTGCGGTGGCCGCGAAGTTGGTGTTGTATTCCGCAGGCTCTTCCGGCTGAAGGCAGAATATCTCTATCACGGCTCCCGTCTCCTTATGGAAGAAAAGCCTTGCCGGCACCACCTTGGTGTCGTTGAAAACCATGATGGTTTTTTCCGGGAGGAAGTCTGGAAGTTCCCGGAACACCTGCTGGCGGCACTCCCCCTCCCTGTATATGAGAAGTTTTGACGCGTCCCTGAATTCGAGGGGATATTTCGCTATCCTTTCGTCGGGCAGTTCATAACTGTAATCTTCGATCCTTATGTCAGGTATCATTTCAAGATATTTTTTCCAACAGACATATATTCTCGACATGCTGCGTGTGCGGGAACATGTCGACCGGCTGCACAGCCGTTATCCTGTATCCTGCTGCGAGCATGGCGCAATCGCGTGCTTGTGATGCCGGATTACAGCTTACATACACTATTTTACTGGGTGACGCCTCAAGTATCACTTTAACTACATCGGGGTGCATTCCGGCACGTGGAGGGTCCACTATCATTACATCGGGCTTTCCGTGCGCCGCTATGAATGACGGGGTCAGGACGTCTTTCATGTCTCCTGCGAAGAACTCACAGTTGGTTATGCCGTTGCAGGCTGCATTGAGCTTTGCATCTGCAATGGCCTCGGGAACATATTCTATTCCTATGACCTTGGCGGCCTTTGCGCTGACGAACTGCGCTATGGTTCCGGTACCGGTGTACAGGTCATATACGGTCTCATCCCCTTTCAGGTCCGCGAAACGGCGGGCTGCGCTGTACAGTTTGAAGGCCTGTCCGGCGTTTGTCTGGTAGAATGATTTCGGCCCTATCTTGAACCTGAGCCCCTCCATTGTCTCGTATATGGCTTCATTTCCTTTGTACAGGATGCATTCCAGATCTCCTATGCTATCATTTAACTTATTGTTTATTACATAGTAAGCAGATGTTATCTGTGGGAATGCATCAGTCATGGCATCGAGCATCCCGGCAATGTGTTCGGACTGGTGGGCGAAACATATTATTACCATTGTCTGTCCGTCATCGGTGGTGCGTACAAACAAGTTTCTGAGGAATCCCCTGTTCTCCCTGAGGTTGTAGAATTCCAGCCCGTTGTCCAGGGCGTATTTCCTGCAGAAAAGCCTGATGGCGTTGCTCGGGTCCGGCTGGAGCCAGCATTTTTCAATGTCAAGGACTTTGTCAAAGAACTTACCTACGTGGAAGCCGAGCCCGGGTGTCGGGAGTGTACCGGCATCCGCCATCTGCTCAGTTGTAAGCCATTTCTTGTCTGAAAAAGTGAATTCCAGCTTGTTGCGGTAGAACTGTGTCTTGTCGGAACCGATGATGGGCAGGAATTCAGGGACTTCCAGATGCCCTATGCGTACAAGCTGGTCATATACCTGCTGCTGCTTTGCGGCAAGCTGCTGTTCGTACGGCAGGGGTTGCCACCTGCATCCTCCGCATATTCCGAAATGGCTGCAGAAAGGTTCCAGCCTGTCCGGAGACGCCTGTCTTAGATTGATGATCCTGCCCTCCAGATATGCCTTTTTCTTGCGGATTACGCGAATATCGACAATGTCTCCGGGGACTGCGAATTCCACAAACACCACCTGTCCTTCCGCCGTATGTGCAAGGGCCTTGCCTTCAGCGGCCACGGCCTCGATTGTGATGTTCTCGAGGACCATATCCAGTTTCTTTCTGCTCATAGGCTGCAAAGATAGATAAAATGCGCTTACATTCCCAGAGCCTTATAAAGCCTGACGGCAGCTTCGCGTGCGCTGTAGATGCTCTGCACGCGTCCCAACTGCGCCGCCAGAAGTTTCTCCTGAGCCTTTATCAACTCAAGGTAATTGGCCTTTCCGTCCCGTGACATCTCCTCCACTATCCTGCAGGCCTTTTCCTGAATTTCCGCCTGACTTGAATACAGCGCGGCCTTGTCGGAGTGAAGTTTGTGATCGGCCACCGCCTGGCTTACCTCGGTTGCCGCCTGAAGGACGGCCTGGTTGAACTGCAGTGCGGCAATTTCCTGATCCGCCTTGGATACGTTCAGCCTGCATTTCAGGCTTCCCCCGGCAAAAACAGGCTGGGCGAGGGAAAGCGCCGCGTTCAGAACCGAAGGCCATCCGAGGCTTCCGTTGAGGTTTATTGACGGAAAGAAGCCGCTTTTTGCCTCGGAGGTGAGGTAGTAGGCTATTTCCATGTCTCTTTCTGCTGCACGTATGTCCGGTCTTGAACGGAGCTGATTCAGATTCACTCCTGTTTCAAGCAATTCGGGTTCGGGATAAGCGCCTGTTCTTGCTCTTGATATGCCGTGATATGGTTTTGCAACGAGAAGGCAGACGGTCCTTTCCCAAACGGCGATGTCTGCGCGGACCTGTAAAAGCTGCTGCTGCGCGTCAAGGAGCTTGGACTCCATCTGCGCCACGGAGGAATAATAAGCTCTGCCGCTGAGCATATACTCTCTCTGAATCTCCAGAGTCCTTTCCCATACGGAGATGGTATTCTCAAGGATATCAACCTGCTCATCGAGCATCTGCAGCATGTAGTAGTCTGCGGCTATCTGGCTTATAAGTTCGTTGAGTACGGCATCGCGGTTGTCCTGCGCCTGTATGCGTTTTGCCTGCGCCTGGTACCTGCGGGCGAACAAAGTTCCCGGCGAACCGAAATTCCACCCGATTTCCAGAGGAAGCTGATATGATGCCGTCCCCTTGCCTCCGTTAACGGATATTCCGCCGTTTGGCCCGAAGAACAGGGACGGTATATAGGCCAGTCCGGATGCTTTAAGGTTCTCGTCGGCCTGTTTCAGGCGGAGGGATGCGACGGCAAGAGCGGTGTTCCCGGCCATTGCGCTGTCAATGAGTTCCTGAAGCTGCGGGTCGGTGAAGAACTCTCTCCAGGTCGGCAGTTCAGCCCCGGGAACATCGGCATCGGAAGGCAGGGAGCTCTCATACTTTGTGTAGACTCCGCAGGAAGAGACCGCCATTGCCAGAAGAAGGGAAATGCAAAGGACTCTTTTCATCCGTTCAATAATTAATGAAAGTTGTCATTCCGGGACGAAGCTCGGGGTGCCTGCCGTCAATGCGCGCTGTCATTACAACCATTCCGGTGTTTTCTACGTTAGGCGCAATGGACAGAAGCTCAGCCTTGTATTTCCTGTCGCTGAATGAAAGTGTCGTGAATTCCAGCGGCATTCCTACACTGTAGCGGGATACCATTGTTTCAAGGACCTCGAACTGGACAATCAGATTGTCGGTGTCCATGAGATAGAAAAGCGGCTCTCCTTTGTGCGCATAGAACATCCTGCCAACCTTTATGTCAAGGATACTGCCGTCAAAAGGTGCCTTGATTATATGATTTTCAAGCATCCGCTTCTGGTTTTCATACTTCACCATGGCGTGGGTGTACCCTGTCATTATCTCTACGGACTCGCGGATTCCGGCAGGCACTGAATTCAGGGATTCACGGCTGTAACCCATGCCTATGAGCGTGCTGTTCACTTCATAGGCTTTCTTCTGAAGCTCGCTTTCGAGTTCGGAAATGAGGACTCTGCATTCGGAATCATCAATTACGGCAAGCACTTCATTTTTTCTGACGCGCTGGCCCTCGACAAGGGATATTTCGTTTATTACGCCTTCTGTAATACTGTAGACCGGCACGGTATTCAAGGACTTGATCTTTCCCTTGCCTGCAACTTTGTCCACTTCAATGGTGTTCACTCCCAGTTTGTACCGGCTCTCCGTCTGTTCCGCCCTTTGCGGTTCCTCCTGCCGCGGATTTTCGTTCTGCCCGCAGGAGCAGACTGTAAAGGCGGCTATGGAAAGGCTGATGAGGATATTTGGTAGGCTCTTCATTCTGATGTTATTCTATCAAGTTCTGTATTCTGTTCTTTTCTGCCCTGGCCTTGAGGAAGAGATATTCGAAAATCGAATAGGTATGTGTTATGACTATGGCGTCGCAAAGGGTCCCGACGCTCATGTCGGGATGGCTTCCTCTGTCGAATGTCCAGTCAAGGAGCTCGGGATTATCCGGTTCAACGGCGAGTCCGACCTCGATTTCGTAAGATGTTACACCTTCCGGGAGAAGTTCATCAATGTACTCCTGCGCCTTGATTTTTTTTGATGCTTCGGCTCTCTTCGCCGGATAATGGCTTACGTTCGCCACCCGTCCGCGGACATAACCGACTTCATCCGTCTTTTCGTTGCTCGGCCACACCTGGACATCCTGGCCGACCGCTATATCCTTAAGATTCATCAGGTCCGAATAAGCAAGCAGGATAACTGAATTCCTTCCGTCCGCGTCGTCGACAAGGCTTACAACGGGCTCGAACGGCTCGAAGGTTTCGTTGTCCTGTTTGCAGCTGAACACGACACCGTCACCGGAAGATGTCACTACGCTGTAGGAATACCCTACTGAAACAAGGGCAAGCTGCTGCCCCTTGTGCACTTCCTGACCTTTCTGCACAAACACGCTTCTGACGGTTCCGGCCTGCGGCAGGCATACGTCGGTCATTCCGCTGTCGGGGAAAACCACACCGCGTATGTGGGCTTTCTCGGTTACGGTTCCGGCGAAGAGCCATATGCCAACAGACAATATCAGGAACACTAAAGTACACATCAATACAATTGAAGATGAAGACATTACCTTGATTTCATCATTCAACTGGCCGATATCCCTTTTTATCAAATTGTTCTCCATATGATCTTGAAGATTACTATAACAACTGGCGTTTTGCAATATCCGCAAAAAGACCTCCTTTTGCGAGAAGTTCATCGAAGGAGCCTTCCTCGGCCACTCTCCCTTTGTCAAGTACGATTATCCTGTCGCAGTCCTTGATTGTAGAGAGCCTGTGGGCGATTGTGATTCTCGTACATCTCATCTTTCCGAGATTTTCTATCACTCTGGCCTGTGAGATGTTGTCCAGGGCCGATGTCGCTTCGTCGAGGAATATCACTGCAGGGCGGTTCAGCACAGCTCTGGCAATGAGTATCCTCTGCCGCTGCCCGCCGCTGATTCCCTGCCCTGCGGCATCCAGTTCATGGTAAAGGCCCCCGGGCATATTCCTGACATCCTCATCCACGGCAGCCACGCGCAAGGCCTCCCATACCTCATCCTCCGTTGCAAAAGGATTGGAAATCCTGACATTGTCGAAGATGGTTCCGCTGAACAGTTTCCCTCCCTGGAGACAGGTCCCCAGGAATTGGCGCAGCGAGGATCTGTTGACGCCGAACACGTTGTACTGGTCATAGAATACACTTCCGCTCTCCGGTATCTCAAATCCGAGCATAAGCCTCAGCAGGGTGGATTTTCCACATCCGGAATGTCCTACAAAGGCCACGTATTCCCCTGCCCTGATAGTCAGGCTCAGTCCGTCGAAGATATAGGGCATGCTGGCATTATAACGGAAACGGAGGTTCGTGACGTTGATGTTTCCTGCAAGTTCCCTGACTATCCTGGTGTTTTCCTCCGCTTCCGGCTCTGCCTCGAGTACGGGCTGTATTTTATTGAGTGTAGGGAAGATATATGAGAATTCACTCGTGTAGAGTGACATCTGCGATATCGACAGTGTCAGCCCGCAGTATGCGGTGAAGAATGCTGCAAAATCCGATACACCCATATCCGTTGAGGGTATCATAAGAACCATCAGGAGAACTGAAGCAAGCGTGAAGGTGCCGGACAGTTCCGGAAGCGTTGCTTCCCAGCGGTTCAGGATTTCTGTGTTCTTGAACTCCGAAGCCCACAGCCGGAAAACTCTGGCTTCCGCTCCGTTTGTCTTTATTTTCTGGATTCCCTGCAGGAAGTTGTACATGAGTCCGTGGAAATGTGATGCCGCGGGCACCCTGCGCATCTTGATATCCTGGGCCAGGCGGAATCCGATATAAACGCAGGAGACATTCAGCCCGATCAGAAGATAGAGGCAGTACGAGATTGCGGTGAAGTGGCTGTATATTCCTATCTGGATGAGATAGGCGAGGCTTACAAGGAAGGTGAAGATGACGGTGATTACACCTTCCGACAGACGTTCGCAGGACTCGGATGCTCCCAGTATCTCGGTTGTTATTGCTCCTGTTGACCTTTTGCGGAAGAAAGTAGGCTTCAGATGGAACAGCCTTTCGAACAGCGCAGCCTGCGTATTGACGGATATCATATTCTTGATACCGATGAATATCTTGTTGCGGACCGCGGTAAGCAAACCTATGGCAAGGGCTATGTTCAGCAGCACGAGGGCCAGTGTGAGTATTCCGTTGCTCTTTCCGGATGGGATGACCTGGTCGAAGATAAGTTTCGTGGCATATGGGAGAACCATGCTGAGGAGCGCGATTACTACTGACAGGGCAATGACATACCAGAAGTGGAATTTTGACACCGTATTCGGAATGAATGCAAAGAATTCCTTCATTGTCATGCTTCCGGATGGGAGTGTCCTGTAGAAGTGGTATGCTATATTCTCCAGATTGCCGGCTGTCTTTCCATTTATGTTGACTATCTCCTTGCCTCCATCTTCCCTCTGGCGGATATAGCGGTATCTGCCGTGATGGGTGATGATGGGAATGAACATCCCTGTGGCTTTGAACACCCCCAGCATCTCCCCCTGTGAACTCTGCCACCATTTGCCTTCCAGTTTCGTCACCGTATAGGCATAACCGTTGGCGGAAAGGACTTCCTTGAATTCGTTGAAGATGTCGTTTCCCTCAGTGAGGTCCGGATTGTCCACTCCGAGAATCTCGAGCATGTCCAGAAGGGCGCTGCGGTTACCGAGTCCGTGGTGTGGAAGAACCTTCACCGAGTTGTTGAGCATGCTCTCCATCTCGTGGCCGGCCTCGTCGAATGCGGAAATGTCATTGACTACGCGTCTGTGCAGCATTGAAGAGAAAATTCCGGCCATATCAGTTCATTTGCATAAGTTTATAATACAGTCCGTCCTTGTGGAGCATAAGTTCGTCGTGAGTGCCCCTGTCCGTTATCCTGCCGTGCTCCAGCACCAGTATTTCATCGCAGTCCCTGATAGTGGAGAGCCTGTGCGCGACAATTATGGTAGTGATTCCCTGATTCTTTATGCTTTGCATCACCTTCATCTCCGTCACGGGGTCAAGGGCCGAAGTGGCTTCGTCCATTATCATAATGGTGGGCTCCTTGGCAATTGCGGTGGCTATTTCTATGCGCTGGCGCTGCCCTCCGCTGAAATTGCTGCCGCCGCCTATGACCGGACTGTCATATCCTTCCGGACGGCATGCGATATCCTGATGTATCTGGGCGGAATTCGCCGCAAGAACCATGGTGAAGTCTTCCGTCACATTGTCCCACATCTTTATATTGTCGGCTACCGTACCGTCAAAAAGCACGATATCCTGATTCACTACCGAAAGGGAATTGTAAAAAGCGTACCTGTTGATTGAGTCCTTGCTCTTTCCATCATAAAGGATTTCTCCGCTCCAGGGTTTGTAAAGACCCGTCATCAGATTGGCTATGGTTGACTTTCCCGAACCGGAACCTCCAACCAGGGCAATGCTTTTACCGGGAGCTATATGCAGGGAAAGATTTTCTATGAGCGGCGGAAGATTCCTGTCGTAGCCGAAACTCACGTTCCTGAGTTCTATCTCACCGCTCAACTTTCCCAGTTCCTCCTGAGGGGCGAGCTCTATTGCGTCCGGCACATCTGTGGGAAGGTCGAACACTTCGTTGACCCTTCTGGCGGATGACGTGGCAGTCATCATGAGCTGGTTGGTACGTGTAAGGGCGCAGATAGGGAGAAGGAACTGATTGAGGAATCCCTGGAACGCCATCAGCATGCCCACGGTCATCTCTCCCCTGATGATGAACAACGCTCCGAGGCAGAGGGAGATCAACGTGGTGGCCTGCTGCAGGAACTGAGGCAGGAAGTTCATGTTCACAAGGCTCTTGCTGACCTGGTATGACTGGTTGATATACTTTGAAAAGGCGTTCATCGACTTGCGGAAGAACGCATCTTCCGCCCCGACCGACTTGATCGCCTCAATGTTGCTTATGCCGGATGATACCACAGACTGCATTGCGGCCTGCTTTTCCTCCATTGACATGCTTATTTCCTTCTGACGCGACGAAACCGATTTCAGGGAAACGGCGTTTGCAATCACACTGACCAGACTTACCAGCGAGAGTATGGGCGAATACAGCACCATGAGTGTGAGCATGATAAGAATCTGGATGCCGGATACGACAGTGGGGACAAGACGGTTTATGATGCGGGCGAACGTCATGTTGCCGTTATTGAACCTGACGCTGAAATCGCTCGGGGTTATCTTTCCGAATACCTGCACCGGCATCCTTATGGCGTGCCAGAACAGGGATGAGCACAACTTTATCTGATATTTGGTTTGCAGCGCCCTCTTCGTGTAATAGCCCACGAATACGTTCAGGACAGATATGATGAGGAATATTACAAGCAGTATGGATACGGGCAGCTCCCATTCGGGATGTTTGTGAGTGATTATTCCATCTACGAACACCTGGGAGAACAGAGGGGTCGCAATGTCAATGCACATTGTGATGAACAATACCACCAAAGTCCATATAATCAAGGGCTTGGACGGTATGAGCATTCTCAATATGGGATTCCTGTTGGCCATTCCTGCAAATTTACCCATTTATTAGATAATGCAAAGTCTAATCAGTAAAAAAGAAGTATATTTGCGGTGTATGATTGTTTCGGTATTAATTCTTCTTGCAGGTCTGGCGCTCGTGGTTTTCGGGGCCGACTGGCTGGTGGACGGGGCTTCCGGAATTGCCAGGAAAGCCGGAATAAGTGAGTTTGTGATAGGCCTCACCATAGTGGGCTTCGGCACATCGTGCCCGGAACTCGTCGTAAGCCTGACCGGCGCTTTTCAGGGCAATGCGGATATTTCCATAGGGAACGTGATAGGGTCCAACATTTTCAATACTGTCCTTATCCTCGGCCTTACAGCTCTTGTCTCCCCTGTCGCCATCACCGCCGGCAACAGGAACCGTGATATTCCCATAGCCCTCCTGGTAACGTTCCTTTTTGTTATCTGCGGTATGAACCTCTCTTTGTTGGGAGTGGGAGAAACAGATGCAATTTCAAGAGTCGAAGGCATTGTGTTTCTTGTTATTTTTGCAATTTATCTATATGTATGCTTCAAGTATGATACCGGCAGTGAAGAGCAGGATGGGAGTTGTGCGGAAAATGTTCCCCTCTGGAAATCGGCGGCCCTGTCGGTCCTCGGTATAGGCGGTCTGATATTCGGCGGAACGCTGTTTGTGAATTCGGCTACGGATATAGCGAGAGCGGTGGGCGTAAGCGACAAATTCATTGCCATAACCCTTCTGGCCGGTGGCACTTCCCTTCCGGAGCTGGTTACATGCATTGTGGCCGCCGTCAAGCACAAGGAACAGCTGGCTCTTGGTAACATACTTGGCTCCAATGTTTTCAATATTCTCCTTATTCTTGGTCTGTCGGCGATTGTCACCCCGTTGTCTTTCAAATCCATCAGTCAGGTGGACGTGGGGATTCTGCTCCTGAGCGCCGTTCTTGTCTGGCTGTGGACATATACGGGAAAGAAGGATAGGATTGACAGAATGGAAGGTCTGATCATGCTGCTGTGCTATTCGGCATACATGGTCTGGCTGTTTTTGTCCGTCTAGAAGTTGAAGGCCGTTGATATGCAGATTGCCCCGTAGAAAGCCTTGCTTGTGCGTATGTCCGTATCCGGGACGTATGTGATTGTGTCCGGATCTATGATCAGGGGGTTTTCGTACGAAATCTTGAGACTTAGCATGAAATCAAGGCTGCAGAACGAACTCAAGGCCATTCTGTAGCCTGATCCCAGTCTTCCTATGATGCACGGAGACTGGACGCGTGTGTCCGTCTTGGGGACGTGCAGTCCGATTCCTGCATCCGCATAATAGAACATGCCGTTCCGGGAATACTGATTCCGGTTGAATGTATATCTCAGGGACAGGGGGAATACCCTGTTGCCCTCGCAGATGCCGCTGTATCCGCCGTATAATGCAAGGGTCGATTTCTCCTTCAGTCTTATACCGGCGTTCAGCAGTATGCTTCCGTTCGTTGCGTAGCGTGCCCCCATCCATTTGTCATTGATGCGGTAACCTTCGGAGGACAGGTAATTGAAATGGTGGAATTCCATGAAACCGGCGTCGTATCCCCATTCGACACCGAATTTCAGGAAAGGCAGGCGCGCGGCAAGATCGGTACCCGACACCATCAGAACAATTATTGCGGCTATCAGTTTTTTCATCCTAGAATTCTATCATTATCGACAATTGCGGGTAAAGCGCCTGGAATATGCCGTTCTTGTACCAGTTAAGTTCTGTCTTTCCGGTAGTGGCATTCCTCCTGACGTGTATGCCGAGCTCCGCCGTCCAGGAGAGGTTTATGAATATCTTCTTGCTGAAGTCGACTATGCAGCCTGCGGTACCGCTGAGCGAGGTCATCCCTCCCGGATTGTTCTTCAGATGAAGGGAAAGGTTTTCGTAATATCCGTGCTCATAGTCCCTGACGTAGCCTAGGGATGCTCCGGGACCGGCGTAGAATTTAAAAATGCATTCTTCCGACGGTATTTCGCTGAACACGTAGGCGCGCGTATAGTTGAATTTGATGCCCACCTCCCTGGCGCGTCCGGTGGGGACGCCGTAAAAATCGCCGAACAGATGCGCGATATGCATATCCTTGACCGATGCTCCGTTGAACTGCGCTGTTACGCCGATTCCCTTGAAGGAGTTGTAAATGCCCGCCGACGGAACTCCTGCACGTAAACAAGGGCAGATGAAAACTGCGGCAAGGCAGCAAAGCATATGATGTTGAAGTCGCACAAACACGAAGATAGACAATTTTTTTGTAACTTAGCAAGTGTGAAATCGGATAGAAGTGTTATTTTAGATAAATAACTTATTTGCAATAAATAAAACTTAATAGTTATACGTGGTAACAAAAATGTTAGCACCGCTTCCGGAGCGGATGAGACCAAAAAATCTTCAAGAATACGTTGGACAGCGTCATCTTGTAGGGGACGGATGCATAATGCGGAACATGATAGATTCCGGCAACTTGAGCTCCTTTATCCTGTGGGGGCCTCCCGGTGTCGGGAAGACTACTCTGGCAAGAATTATTTCCGAAACTCTTGACAGGGAGTTCTACACTCTTTCAGCGGTCAGTTCCGGAGTCAAGGATGTACGGGAGGTGATTGATGCGGCCAAGGCGAAAAGCCTTTTTTCAAATGCGGCCGCTCCGATTCTGTTCATCGATGAGATACACCGTTTCAACAAGGCCCAGCAGGATGCCCTGCTCGGGGCTGTGGAGTCCGGTACGGTTGTTCTCATAGGAGCCACCACGGAGAACCCCTCGTTCGAGGTTATCACTCCCCTTCTCTCCCGCTGTCAGGTTTTTGTCCTGAAGTCTCTTGAACAGGCTGATCTGAAGATCCTTCTCGACCGTGCCCTCAGCTGCGATGAGGTGCTGAAGGAAAGGAATATCAGGATCTCAGAGACCGATGCCCTCTTCCGCCAGAGTGGCGGCGATGCGAGAAAGCTTCTCAATATCCTTGAGATAGTGGTTGATTCGAATCTTTCCGGGGATACTATAGTGATTGACAACAGGTCGGTTACTGAATGCCTTCAGGAAAACGTTGCCATATATGATAAGGACGGGGAAATGCATTATGACATCATTTCCGCCTTTATCAAAAGTGTACGCGGGTCCGACCCTAATGCGGCCGTATATTGGATGGCGCGCATGCTCGAAGGCGGAGAAGACCCTTTGTTCATAGCAAGGAGGCTGTGCATTCTCGCTGCGGAAGATATAGGGCTGGCCAACCCGAATGCCCTGCTTCTTGCGAATTCAACCTTTCAGATCGTTCATTCCATAGGGATGCCGGAGGCGAGGATTCCCTTGTCGGAGTGTGCCATATACCTGGCATCCTCCCCGAAGAGCAACTCCGCGTATCTTGCGATAAATGAGGCTATTGAATGTGCAAAGAAGGATAGTGTGGCTCCTGTGCCCCTGTATTTGAGAAACGCCCCCACAAAATTGATGGAGGAGCTTGGCTACTCCGACGGATACAGGTATGCCCATGATTTTCCGGGGCATTTCGCCGATCTGGAATTCATGCCGTCGGGGATGGAGGGTAAGGCGTTCTATGAACCTCAGCCGAACAGGCACGAGGACGGTCTGAAGACCTATCTCATGAGCTGCTGGCCGAAGTATTATTCGAAATGAATTTCCGTTATTGAGAAGTCGTCAGCTCCGGCTTCCATATTGACCGTCGTTCCTTTACCGTTGATTTCCGGTGGGATTGCGATACTGACAGATGCCGGACTGTCCGAGAAGTTGCACAGCACTGCATAGGCCGTCTTCTCTTCCGGCAGGAATCTCAGGAAGGCGCTGTGTCTGTCGGCATCGAAACCGCGTTCCGCTTCCTGGCAATAGCAAAGGTCCCAGCAATTGCCTCTCCTGAACTGGGGCATGGCTGCGTAACGGAGAATTTCGCGGAATTTGTGCAAATAATGTTTCTCCTTGTTATTTAAGGATTTGCCATTGTTTATGTAATTTGTCAGTTTAGATATCGAACTTGGCTTGCTCCACTCAAATATCGAAGTTCTTCCCTCATGTCCTTCCGATGCATTTTCGCCTGCCTCCTGACCGAAATAAAGCATGAAAGAGGCTTCGTTGAACAGTGCGGCGTAGGCAACGGCGGCAAATGTGCGGTCCGCGCTTCCTGCAAACCAGGGCGATGCGGCCCTCTGTTCGTCATGATTCTCCAGAAAGTTCAGCATTCTGGGCTGAAGGTCCCGGAGCCCCTGCCAGTTCCAGCTGAGTTTCCTGGCTGAATCCCCGTTGCATATTATGCCCCTCAGGATGTCATATACTCCGGATTTGTCATAGAGCAGGTCGAAGCCGACGTAGTCGGTGAATGACCTGTAGTTATTCCTGTCATAGGCTTCCGCTATGAAAACCGTACCAGGGTATTCCTGTTTGATGCTGGAAATCATGTACTTTAAGGCATCCTGCGGAACCAGTTCCACCATATCGCATCGGAATCCGTCAACGCCTTTCTCCGCCCAGAAGCGCAGGACATCCAGAAGCGCCTCTGTGGTCCGGGGCGAAGTGTAATCGTTCTTGAAGGTGTCCGTCCAGTCTCCGTCACAGTATTCGTAATGCACGATATCACCGCTGTAGTTCCTGGCAACATGGTTGGGAATGAAATCGATAATGCACTTCAGACCCGCTCTGTGCGTGCGTTCCACGAGCGCGAGGAATTCCTGCATCCTGTTGTCCGGATCGTCGGCCAGATATGGATTGACGTCTTTCCAGTCGCTGATGGAATAGGGCGATCCGGGATTGCCCTTCACGAAATCTTCTCCGGAAGCATGTCTCGGAATACCTGTGTACCAGATGCAGTCTACGTTCAACGTCTTGAGGTAATTGAAGGCGGGAGTGTCCCATGCCGACATTTTACCGCTGCCCCATAATCTTGTAAGAACTTGATATATAATTTGTTTCATCAGAATGGATATCCTACGCCGAAATGAATTGCAAAACCGTTTTTATTGAACCATTTGTCCGGTCCTCTCCATATTTGTCCGCAGGGCTCGTACAGTTTGATTCCCGCGTCAAGGCGGAGAAGAATGAAATCAAGGTCGAACCTGAGCCCGAAGCCCCAGTCTGCCGCAATGGTCTTGAAGAAGTCTCGGTCCAGATTATGGTAGTCCCAGACATTTCCGGCCTCTGCGAACAGCGCCCCTTCCAGTTTCCATATCAGGTGAAACCTGTATTCCATGTCCAGTTCCAATTTCATGTTTCCCGTCTGGCTTGGAATTATGAATGTGGTATTGTAGGGTGATGCGCCCGGACCGAGCATTCTTGCCTGCCATCCTCTCATGCTGCTGGCTCCTCCAACGTAGAACTGCTGCTCGAAAGGCATTGAGACAGAGTTCCCGTATGCGTAGCCGGCTCCTCCCGCAAGTCGGAGCGCAAGAGCCTGTCCGTCGTCGGCTCCGAATCTGAAGGTCTGCCCCAGGGCAAGTTCTCCCCGGACGTACTGGTAGAAGGGCGAACCGAGTATGGTCCTCTCCCCGGAATCCGCGAGAGGAAGAAGTCTGGAGAAAAGGCTTATGAGGTTTCCGGAAAGGTCCGTTGAGAATCTTAGATAGTGGTATGACGTCCTGGGGACAATGTCGGAGTTGGAGGTGAGGTAGACGCTTCCGCTCATGCCTGCGTCAAGGTGGTCCGTGTACATGCTGAGCATGTACGGATTTTCCTTGAGGGTTTTTGCGAAACTTTCACTCATGTCCTTGAGTGAAACATAGTTGGCTCTTGCAGGATATAGCTGGTAAAAGAAGTTTTTCTTGAACTGTCCGGAATAACCGAATGAAAATCCCACGACGTTTCTCTTGTATTCGGGCCTGTTCTGATAATTGAACGAGGCGTTTATTTCCATTCTGGGAATGCTGTTGAGGAAGAATCTCGGAATGCTCAGGCTGGCGTTGGCGCCGTATTCCATGGCCCGGATATCAGTTCCCGGCTTGAACTGGAAATTTCCGGTGAATCCCAGGTTAAGCCACTCCCCTCCGTGAAATATGTTTTTGTGATACCAGTTGAGGTGTGGAGACACGCCTATGAGCCCGGAAGAGTTCGTGGATGCCTCGATGTTGGCTTTCACGCCCTGGGACTTCGACTCGGCAAGCTTGATGTTGCAGTTCACTGTGGAACTGTCGTCAGCCGCCATCTCTATGTTCACGCCGCTGAAAATCCTCAGGGCGGACATTCGTTCGTAGGTCGTGTTGACGAGATTTTCGCTGTATGTGTCTCCGGGATATATACGGTTGATTTTCCTGAGCAGCCTGGAATTGACTTTCACCTGCTCCGAGTGGCTGATTGTCACGTCTCCGATGCTGAATTTCCTGAACGGTACGGCTTCGGACTCCGCTTCGTTCCTCGTGTATTCCCGGATGTGATATTCAAGTATTGTCTTTCCCTGCAGGGTGTCGGCGTAAAAGAAATAATGGTTCTTGGTGAGGGTATAGTATCCGAGGTTTCTGAAGTGCGATGCGCTGCGCACCGATTCCTTTTCAAGCCTGTCTTCGGATAGAAAGTCCCCGGTGCGTATGGATATATTGCTGCTGTCGGCCATGAACTCTTCGGCGAATTCCGGATTCGGCGGCAGGACAAAACGTACGGAATCTATTCTGTACCGCTTGCCCGGAGTCACGGTGTATGTGACGGATATCCTGCGTTTGGACGTGTCTTTCCTGGATTCGATGACGGAGTTGTAGTATCCAAGGTAGTCAAGATGCCCCGCGATGTTCTCCACGGAACTTCTGACCAGGTTCTCACGGAAAATCACCGGCTCAGTCCCGATAATGGAGAGGCTGGTGTTCGGCCTTTGTTTGATGTAAGGAGTTATGTCGTTCTGTGTCAGCTCATTGCTGCCGTTTATCCTAACTATGTTTTTGCTAAGGAGATACGACCCTTCCGGCAACTTGCCGGCCGGGCTGCAGGCGCAGATCAACAATAATGCTGCAAGAGAAGATACAACGCTCCTTTTCACATTTCAAACTTACATAAAATCTTTTGATTTTACGTCCGCTTATAGATATTTTCTCTCCTTTTCTCTCTTTAAAAAGATGTATATTTGCACTTCATTATCCGGATGAAATGGCTTCGGTGTTCATCCTCCCTTCGATCTTCGGGATAGATGGCATATGCTTTCATACTTTCATTCTCCCTTTTGCTGGCATTCAGGAAAAGATATGGATATTTTTAGTATTTTTGTATAATAAAAATTAAATTATCATTATGAATTTCAGATTGTTGAAAATTATGGCCGCTGCATCGGCGGCAGTTATTGCAATCGCTTCATGCGCCGGGAACGGGAATGGATGCAAAGAAGGTTCCTGCTGTGGAAACTGCGTGGAATTCGCCAAAAAGCTTCCTGTGGGCGTGCAGCTTTACAGTGTCCGTACGGACCTTGAAAAGGATTTCTACGGGACGCTCAAGAAAATCAGCGAGATGGGTTATGCCGGCGTTGAGTTCTACGGTGAGTATTACGGTCATTCCGCAGTTGAAGTGAAGAAGATGTGCACCGAACTGGGGCTCATCCCTTTCTCCAACCACGTTCCCTTCCAGCAGATGATAGATGACGTCGACAAGGTTATTGCGGACAATACCGTCATCGGTGTGCAGTACATTGTTTTCCCCTATATGGACGAGGCCAGCCGTCCGGGAATCGATCCCGCACAGTTCAAGGCAACGGTTGCGAAGATAGGAGAGGTCGGTGCCAAGGTTAAGGCCGCAGGTTTCCAGCTGCTGTACCACAACCACGATTTCGAATTCGTCACTCTTGCCGACGGAACGTTGGGTTACGATTATATTTTCTCAAGCAACGACCGTTCGAATCTCCAGAACGAGCTTGATGTCTGCTGGGCCGACTATGCCGGATTCAATCCCGCTGAGGTCCTTGCAAAATATGCAGGAAACATTCCCGTGGTTCACTGCAAGGACTATCATCTTGAAGGAAAACTCAATTCCGCCCCTTACGCTCTCATAGGCATAACAACGGACAATTCCATGAAGGATGACGGCGGCTGGTTCGAGTACCGTCCCCTCGGAATGGGTCAGGTGGATATTCCCGCAGTCATCAGTGCCGCGATCGACGGCGGAGCAAGATGGCTTTGTGTTGAACAGGATGAACCCTGCGAGGGCCTTTCCAGACTGGAAGGCGTGGCAAAGAGCGTTGAATATCTCAGGTCCCTCGGACTTATGTAATTTATTTCCTTCTGCGGAATTCTGCGACTGTCACGGCTGTAGCTACTGCTACGTTAAGTGATTCTGCACCTGAATTCCCGTATGACGGTATGCGCAGCCTGGAGTTGACTTCTTTCTCCACCGCTGCGCATATTCCGTTTGACTCATTTCCCATTATTATGAGCCCTTCGCCGGAAAGCCCGTTGCTGTAGATGTCCGTTCCGTCGAGGAATGTACCGTAAACGGGAAGACCTGCGGCATTGAAACGCCTGCAGGTTTCGGCAATGTCGGCAGTGACCACCGGAACACGGAAAATGGAACCCATCGAGGATTGGATGACTTTCGGGTTATAAATCTCAACACAGTCCCCGGAGACGAAAAGCTTTTCAATCCCGAACCAGTCGCATATGCGGATAATGGTTCCCATATTGCCCGGATCGCGCACGGAATCAAGAGCAAGGCAGAGCCCCCTGCATTCCTCGACGCCTTTCTCCGGCTCCGGTTTCCGGACCAGGGCAAGCACCGGTGAGGGACTGCTGAATGAGCTGATTCTGGACATCGCCTCCCTGCCTATGTCTTCAATTTTCCATATCTTCTCCACCTTGAATCCGGAAGACACCGCCTCTCCCACCATCTTCTCCCCTTCCACGGTGAACATACCCGAGAGGTCACGGAATTTCTTCTCCCTCAGCGACCTTATCAACTTAATTTCTGCATTGCTTATCATATGTGTGCAAAAATATCAAAAACATTCGGTAATCGCTCCATTTTTGTTAAATTTGCAAGATTGGCGCTTACACGAAGTGTAAATTTAATTTTTTCAATAAGAATATGGCAGTAAAATCAAATCTTCAGAAAGCTCGCGCAGGTTATCAGCCGAAGCTTCCCAAGGCTCTCCAGGGTCCCGTAAAGGTGATTGAAGGAGAGAAAACACAGTCCGTCGGTGACCAGACGGAAATCAACGGTCTTTTCCCCAACACATACGGAATGCCCGTAGTTGAATTCGCGCAGGGAGAAAAGAACGAGTCCGTGCAGTTCAACATAGGCGTTATCCTCTCAGGAGGCCAGGCTCCCGGCGGACATAACGTCATCTCCGGTCTTTACGACGGAATCAAGTCTCTCAATCCCAATAACAAGCTCTATGGCTTCCTTATGGGTCCCGGCGGACTTGTGGACCACAAGTATATTGAAATCACTTCCGAACTCATGGATGAATACCGCAATACCGGCGGATTCGACATCATAGGTTCCGGAAGAACCAAACTTGAGGAAGTTGACCAGTTCGAGAAGGGAATCGTCATTCTCAGGAAACTTGGCATCAAGGCTCTCGTAATAATCGGCGGTGACGACTCCAACACCAATGCCTGTGTGCTTGCCGAGTACTATGCGGCAAAGAACTACGGAGTTCAGGTCATCGGCTGTCCCAAGACAATTGACGGAGACCTCAAGAATGAGCAGATAGAGGCTTCCTTCGGATTCGATACCGCATGCAAGACCTATTCCGAGCTTATCGGAAACATCGGGCGTGACTGTAATTCTGCCCGGAAATACTGGCATTTCATCAAGCTTATGGGCCGCAGCGCCTCCCATATCGCCCTTGAGTGCGCTCTCCAGACCCAGCCCAACGTATGCCTCATCTCCGAGGAGGTGGCAGCAAAGGAGCAGAGCCTTGACGATATCGTAAGCTACATAGCAGGCATAGTTGCAGCCCGTGCCGGACAGGGCGACAACTTCGGTACCGTACTTATCCCCGAGGGTCTCATCGAGTTCATCCCCGCCATCAAGAAGCTCATCGCGGAACTCAATGACGTACTTGCCACCGATGAGGCCAAGGCCGTCGCGCGCGAGGACCAGATCGAGTATGTGAAGGCTCATCTCTGCAAGGCCAACCTTGCAACCTTCAGCAGCCTTCCCGCCGACGTGGCCAGCCAGCTCGCCCTTGACCGCGACCCCCACGGCAACGTGCAGGTATCGCTCATCGAAACCGAGAAGCTCCTCTCCAAGATGGTCGCCGCAAAGCTCGCCGGAATGAAGAAGGAAGGAAAATACGTCGGAAAGTTCGCCGCCCAGCATCATTTCTTCGGATATGAAGGCCGTTGCGCCGCTCCTTCAAATTTTGACGCCGACTATTGCTACTCTCTCGGTTTCAACGCATCCCGCCTTATCGCCGCCGGCAAGACAGGATACATGTCTGTGATCCGCAACACTACAGCTCCCGCATCGGAGTGGATAGCGGGCGGTGTTCCCATCACCATGATGATGAACCTCGAGAAGAGGGCCGGAAAGATGAAACCCGTTATCCGCAAGGCTCTCGTCGAACTCGAAGGCAAGCCTTTCAAGTTCTTTGCCGCCCATCGTGAGGAGTGGGCCCTGAGCACTTCATACCTCTATCCCGGATCTATCCAGTACTGGGGACCTTCAGAGGTCTGTGACCAGACAACAAAGACTCTCCAGCTCGAACAGGAATAGTGGAAAGGACTGCAGCACAAGCAAGGATCGAAGAACTCCGGAGCATGCTCCGGGAGAACAGCCGCCTGTATTATGTCGAGAATTCGCCCGTAATCAGCGACTTCGAGTTCGATGCGCTCATGCGTGAACTTGAGGACCTCGAGAAGGAGTGGCCGGAGTTCGTTGTCGCTGACTCCCCTACAAGAAAGGTGGGTTCGGATATTTCCAAGGGTTTTGTGCAGCGTCCGCACCGTTATCCCATGCTGTCACTTGGCAACACGTACAGCATTTCTGAAATAGAAGACTTCGCCGTCAGGGCTGAAAAAGCCCTCGACGGCGTTGCCTTTACTTATTGTTGCGAATTGAAGTTTGATGGTACCGCAATCTGCCTCAATTACCGCGGTGGTCGTCTGTATCAGGCGCTGACCCGCGGTGACGGCGTTCAAGGCGACGATGTCACTGAGAATGTCCGCAGGATTGCGAATATCCCGGAAAGGCTTAAAGGCTCCTTCCCGGATGATTTTGAAATAAGGGGTGAGATACTCATGCCCTACGATGCTTTCGAGGCTCTCAACGCCGAGCGTGAAGAACAGGAGGAGGCTCCTTTCGCCAATCCGCGCAATGCCGCTTCCGGTTCGCTCAAGCTTGTTGACCCTGCGGAAGTCGCGCATCGCGGTCTGTGGTGTACCCTGTATCATGTCCCGGCCGACTCTGTCGCCTTCGATTCCCACTGGGATGCTCTGGATGCAGCCCGTTCGTGGGGACTCCCCATTTCTGACGAGAGGCGGATATGCCGCGATATCGGGGAGATCAAGGAGTATATCGACTATTGGGACGTTCAAAGGAAATTCCTGCCGTTTGCAACTGACGGCATAGTTATAAAGATCAACGAACTTGCCTGCCAGAGAGCGCTTGGTTATACGGCTAAATCGCCACGGTGGGCCGTTGCCTTCAAGTTCAAGGCGGAGCAGGCATGCACGCCTCTGCGTGAAATCTCATATCAGGTCGGGCGTACCGGCGCCGTCACCCCTGTGGCAAATCTGGATCCTGTCCAGCTTTCCGGGACGGTGGTAAGGCGCGCCACCCTGAACAATGCAGACCAGATGGCTCTGCTGGACATACGCGTCGGAGACTGGGTTTATGTGGAGAAGGGCGGCGAGATCATTCCCAAGATAACGGGCGTTGACAAGTCCCGGCGCCTGCCGGATGCCCGGCGCCCCGTTTTCCCGTCCGTCTGCCCCGATTGCGGCACTCCCCTTTCCCGTGAAGCGGATGAGGCCAGATGGTTCTGCCCGAACCAGGACGGATGCCCCATGCAGATAAAGGGACGCATGCTTCATTTCGTCGGCCGCAAGGCGATGAACATTCTCGGTTGCGGAGAGGCCGTTGTGGAGCAACTGTTTGCCAAGGGCTTTGCCAAGTCGGCCGCAGACCTCTACGACCTGGACAAATACAGACTCCTCTGCCTTGACGGGTGGAAGGAGAAATCCGCTCAGAACTTCCTCGACAGCCTCGCCTCCTCCCGTTCCGTTCCTTTTGAACGGGTGCTCTTCGCACTCGGAATCAGGTATGTAGGGGAAACAACCGCAAAAGCTCTCGCACGGCATTTTGAAGATATAGACAGTCTGGCCGGGGCAAGCGTGGAGCAGCTGATGGAAGTCGGAGATGTAGGAGATGTCATTGCAGGCAGCGTATATGAGTACCTGCACTCCCCAGCTCACCTTCAGGAAATTTCCAGGCTGAAGGAGAAGGGACTGCAGTTCCGTATTGCCGGGTCCGGGCAGAGCCTGTCCGACGCCCTGGCCGGCCGGACCGTTGTGATCTCGGGCAACTTCAGCATTTCAAGGGAAAAGATGAAGGACCTCATTGCGGCCCACGGAGGCAAGGCGGCATCATCAGTCAGTCCCAGGACCTCATTCCTCCTTGCCGGTACAAAGCCCGGACCGGAAAAGCTGAGGAAATGCGAACAGCTCGGCATTCCGGTCATGAGTGAGGAAGCATTCATGAAATTGCTTCCGGGGGCGGACGGTAAGGAAATTGTTGAAGAACTTTCTTTGTTTTGACGGCTATGAGTTTTTCTGAATTCTCACAGGATGATCTCAATCTGATTGCCAGGGAGCGTGATGCCTTGTTCGAACTTGCAGGGGCCCGTTGCCGGGACGACCGTGAACTGGAGACCGTCAAGAAGGCTTTCGAGTTTGCCAATGAGGCGCATCTCAATGTAAGAAGACGTTCCGGAGAACCGTTCATCATACATCCCGTCAAAGTGGCGGAAATTGTGGTTGAGGAGGTCGGACTCGGATTCAAGTCAATATGCGCCGCACTTCTGCATGATGTTGTGGAGGATACCGAATATTCCGCGGACGACATACGCAATCTTTTCGGTGACAAGATCGGAGCCCTGGTCGATGGTCTTACCAAGATCAAGACAGTACTTAACAATGAAGAACAAAAAGGCGGTGCGGTAATCTCCGAAAGCCTGCAGGCGGAGAATTTCAAACGTATACTGCTTACAATGAACGACGATGTGAGGGTTGTGCTCATAAAACTTTGTGACCGCCTTCACAACTGCCGTACAATAGAATATCTTCCGGAGCACAAGCGTGACAGGGTTTTGTCCGAGACTATGTTCATATTCATACCCCTCGCCCATCGGCTTGGCCTGTATGAAATAAAATCCGAGATGGAGAACATATGGCTCAAATACAAGGAGCCGGATGAATACAATGCCATATCCCGGAAAATCAACACCGACGTGGATGTCAGGAACCATGAAATAGATGAATTCATCTCCCCCATCAGGGATGCGCTCCTGGAATACGGTTACAAGTTCGAAATCCGCAAACGCATAAAGACACCATATTCCATCTGGTACAAGATCCACAACAAACAGGTTCCGTTTGAACAGATATACGATCTTTATGCCGTCAGAATCATATTCGATCCTGCCGAAGAGACCATGCAGGCGGAACGCAGCCAGGCATATCTGATATATTCCGTGGTGACAAACCTGTACCGCGAGAATCTTTCGAGGAGAAGGGACTGGATATCGCAGCCCAAGAGCAATGGCTATGAGGCGCTCCACTGTACCCTGATGAGCCATGTCGGGGTATGGATAGAGGTCCAGATACGTTCCAGACGTATGAATGATATAGCCGAAAAGGGAATTGCAGCCCATTGGGCATACAAGAATGACGGATATATCACCGAGAACGATTCCGAGATGGACAAGTGGCTTGCGGAAGTGCAGGACATTCTGGGGAGCAAAGATGTAGGGGACATGGAGATCCTCGATCTCATCCACAGTGATCTTGTAAGTTCGGAGATAGTAGTGTTCACTCCCAAGGGAGAGCAGAAATCCATCAAATACGGTTCGACCGCCCTTGATTTTGCCTATATGATACACAGTCATATAGGAGAAAAGGCAATTGCCGCGAAGGTGAACATGAAGCTCGTTCCCCTCTCCCATGTGCTGAAATCCGGAGATCAGGTGGAGATAATTACTGCGGAGAGCGCAAAACCGAAAATAGAGTGTCTGCAGTTCCTGACCACAAGATATGCAAAGTCCAGGGTGATTGACTACTTCCGAAAGGATTATGACGTCATTTCAAGCAACGGGGAGAAGATATTCATGGAACGTATGAAAGCCATGGGGGTCTCTGCCGGAAACGATATCCTTAAGAAATTCATCAATTATTCCAAAATCAACGACCTGGGCGAGTTGTATTTCCGCGTCGGCCTTGGCATCCTGGGGCCTGAAGAGTTCCGTACAATCCTTACGGAAGACGCTTTGCAGCTTCCTGTCGGGGCTTCCGACAAACTGGAATACGTGATGGCCGACTGCTGCAATCCCATTCCCGGAGACTCGATTGTCGGATTCATGTCGGGAGAAAACACCATAATCGTACATAAGAAAACATGTCCCGTTGCAGAGAACCTTGCCAGCAAGTTCGGCAACAGGGTTGTTGTACCTCAGTGGATGCTTCTTACCAAGGAATATCCTATAAGGCTTTCTCTCAGGGGAATAGACAGGGTCGGGATACTTTCGGACATTTCCTTTTTCATAAGCGGGAGCCAGGGTTCCAACATCAGGAAGATTCAGCTTTCAACGGAAGAAGGCCTGTTTGACGGGTATATCGAGCTTCTTGTCAGGGACAAGAAGAACCTGGACAGCATGGTCGCCGGACTCAAGAAGATAGACGGGATACAGGACGTTGTAAGGACAGACATTTAACGGAAAAATGAAAAGACACCTACCGATATTATTAGCAGCGGCGGCGGTTCTGACGCCTCTGTTCTTCATGCATTCGTGTGCCAACACCACACAGCCCCCGACCGGAGGCCTGAAGGACACCATACCTCCGTACATCATTGATATCAATCCCTTGCCGGGTGCCGTTAATGTCCCCCGTACGGGAGCGAAATTCGTCTTCACATTCAACGAGTACTGCGTAATCAAGAATCAGAAGAACATATTTCTGTCCCCTCCGGTTACCAAGCCTGTAAAGGCTCGGTTCCAAGGGAAGAATCTGCTGGTTTCTTTTGAAGATACACTCAAGGCCAATACCACGTATACCCTCAGTTTTACAGATGCGATAGCAGATAACAATGAGGGGAACATGTTCCCGGGTTTCTCCTATGCCTTCTCTACAGGGGAAAGAATCGATTCCATGATGATCACGGGGACGGTCAGGGATTGCAACACCCTGAAGCCCGTCAAAGGCGCCACGGTGATGGTTTATAAAAACCATTCCGACTCCGCCATCTTCCTTGAAAGGCCTTTCGCCGCAGCGAAGACGGACGACTGGGGGTATTTCTCGATGCCCTATCTGAAAGATACGCTATACAGGCTATATGCAATCAAGGATGCTTCGGACAACAATATCTATGATCCTGATAACGACTTGGTTGCATTCTGTGACACTTCGGTCCGTCCAGTTATGGTTGTCAACGACACGATACCTGAGATGCTCAAATATGAGATGAAAGACACGGTGTCCTGTCTTGCCAGAAGAAGTGAATATGAACTTAATCTTTTCAGGGAGAAGCCTACAAAGCAGTACATTGTGAATAAGGTCCGTCCTTCCGACAAATGCGCGTACATAACATTCATGGCGCCCAATGCCTGGATTGATTCATTGTGGATAAAGGGATACAGGCCGGACCGCATAATAAGTGAATTCAACATTCTTCAGGACAGTCTTGTCATATGGTTGAATGACCGCAGGCGCGCCCCGGACACACTTCACCTGTATGTGAATTACCGCAAGACCGATTCTACAGGCATACTCAAGCCCTTTCTTGAGCATGTAAGGCTGACACCGGAAGGAGGACCACGCAAGAGGTATGTTTCCAGAAGGGATATCAAGCATGAGGATACGACCTGTATGTTCAAGCTTGATGCGAATCCTGAAACAGTTGAGCAGAACGGCTTGTCCCTCGAGTTCACAAAACCGGTAGTCACCGCCCGTTTCGATTCCATGGTGTTCCGTTCCGTGAATCCCAGACAGAAGGAGGAACGTCATCAGTTTTCTGTAGAGAGGGATTCCCTGAATCTCAGACGTTACATCATAAGGCCAAGGGTCTCTATGAAGAGGGGCTATGATTACTATCTCAGAATACCTGCCCGCACATTCAGGGATATAGACGGTTTCTACAGCGACAGTACGGAGGTGAAGTATTCCCTGCCTGAAGACGAAACCCTCAGCATCCTCAAGCTTGAGATGAAGAATGTAAAGAGAAAGTACATTGTGGATTTGCAGGATGAAAAGAGCGGCAATACAGTGAGAAGCCATATCATCGACACCGACTGCAGCCTGGATTTCCCGTATCTCAAGGAGGGGTCCTACTGTTTGCGCATTACAGCGGACGGGAACAGGAATTCCATTGTGGATACAGGCTCACTGCTTGAGCACAGACAGCCCGAGAAGGTTATTTTCTATTCCAGGAACGGAGACAGATTCATAAAGGTCATGCCCAGTTCCGAAATTACACAGGAGATTGATTTGGAGGAGATGTTCAAATGAGAAAACAACTGACAATTCTGATGTTCCTTCTGGTCTCAGGTACTGCCTGGGCCGGTATCAGGGATACCCTCGAATTTTCCAGGCCGGATTCGACTCTGGTTTTTTCCGACGAGTATCTTGACACGGTGAGTGTTCATAGGCAGAAAGATATAAACGACTATTCCCTCATAGGTCTGAATTACGGATACACCTTTTCCTCTTTCATTTTCAATCCTGTCAAGACCAATGCCGTGTTTACCGGGAGACCGAACTACATATCCCTTATGTACACGCATTACAGCAAGATGTTCGATGTCCTGCCATATTGCGGATTCGTTATCGGAGCCCAGTTCGGACACGAGGGCTTTACCTTCAAAGCCGACGATGACGGTTGGATATCCGACGTCGACGGCGCCACCCACTGTACCCTGACGGTGATCCAGATTCCTGCGATGTGTCAGATTCACGTTGATTTCGATCCCTGCAAGATTATGGTGAACCTTGGTGTCTATGGAGGATACAGGACTGCTGTCGAGCGCGGTGGCGGCCCTGATTTCGAAACGGAATTCGCAAGAAGCTTCCGCAGTTACGAGAGGCGTTTCGATTATGGTCTGCAGGGAGGTCTGGGCTTCGGCATAATGTTCGATCCGATAGAGATTCACTTCAACTGCATGGCCCTTTGGGGCTGGTCGAGCCTGTATGCCCCGGATTACGTCAACCCTAAATATCACAAGGATCCGCAGTACTATTACCGGTATGCCACACCTATAGATATTGTTGCCAGTGTGGGTATAAACTTCCAGCTCAGCAAGAGGAAGGGAAAAACGACATCAGAGATAAGAAAGGAAGCAAAAAAGCGTGTATATGGAGAGATTAAAGACAATTAAAGTCAAGGTAGGTGACAGTCTCACAATAGGCGGAGACTCCCCCATTGTCATCCAGACTATGTGCAATACGCATACGGATGACGTTGATGCCACGGTACGCCAATGTCTTGAACTCGCTGCGGCGGGCGCAGGGATGATACGCATTACCGTTCCCGGAATGCAGGATGTTCCGCATATTGCTTCAATCAAGTCAATCCTGCGCTCGCAGGGGTGCATGGTACCTCTGGTTGCGGACATCCATTTCTCATCGGAAACGGCGATTGCCGTCGCTGAGGTCGTGGAGAAGGTCAGGATAAACCCGGGTAATTTCCATCCGGACCATGAAAAGGCCCGGGAGCAGTTCTCACGTTTCCTGAAAGTATGCAAGGAGCATGGGACAGCGGTAAGGATAGGTCTCAATCACGGCTCGCTTGGGAAGTATATCACCGATCTTTATGGAAACACCCCCCAAGCCATGGCCAGAGCCGCTATGGAATGGCTGGAAATGTGCATTGATGCATCATTCTACAATGTGGTCGTTTCTCTCAAGGCCAGCAATACTGTGGTGATGGTTCAGGCATACCGTGAACTTGTTGCCATGATGAAGGAGCGCGGTGTCGTCTTCCCTCTCCATCTTGGGGTGACCGAGGCCGGCAACGGTGTGAGCGGCCGCATAAAGTCCTGTGTCGGAATAGCTTCTCTGCTCAGGGAAGGCATAGGTGACACCGTGCGTGTTTCCCTTACGGAACCTCCTGTCAATGAATTGCCGGTGGCAAGATATATTGCGGAAAAGTTCGGTTCATGCCCCCCGTCCGAAACGGATAAAATGCTTGATATGGCTTGCGAATGGGGTCCTGAACTGCTCAACCGTGAGGTTGATGACATGCCTGACTGTGAGTGGAAGGACGAGATTATGCAGGCCGCGAGAAGAAAATTCTATCACCCCGAATATATTGCCTGTCCGGGATGTGGCAGGACGATGTACAATCTTCAGGATACCTTTGAGGAGGTCAAGAGACGCACCTCCCATCTGAAGGGTATGGTGATAGCCGTAATGGGGTGCATCGTTAACGGACCCGGAGAGATGGCCGATGCCGACTGGGGATATGTAGGAGAAGGCGGCGGAAGGGTGTCCATATACAGAAAGGGCGTGCCCGTATTGAAGCACGTCCCTGATTCTGAGGCTATTGACCGTTTGCTGGAGTTGATAGAAACTACAGCTTAGCCAGGTAATAGACAATATTCTTCACTATATAGAGAATGAAGCTGATCATTGGAACGAATGACCAGTTGAGGTGCAGTACAATCGCAACGACTGTCGTGGCAAGCACCAGAATGGCGAACAGTATTCTCTTGCGGTTTGTTATATCCATTCCGCTCCCGAACTTGATTTTCATGGAAAACATCGGAATCTCGCATACCAGCAACGCGGACAGGATTACGGACAGTACCGGAACAAAGACCGGACCCGCCGCCCATTCTGCCAGGAAGCAGGAAGGATAATGAGCTATGAAACAGCACATCGATCCACAGAGAACGGCGCATGCGGGAGTGGGCAGGCCAAGGAAATTGACGTGCTGACGCTCATCAACGTTGAATTTGGCCAGCCTGAGGGCGCTGAAGACTGCAATGACAAGCGGAGTCCAGCAGAGCCAGCTCTCGCCGAAACTGCATATGCACATCAGCTTGTACAGCATAACGGAAGGAAGTACTCCGAAACTTACGAGGTCGCACAGCGAGTCGAGTTCTTTTCCGAAATCGGAGTAAGCGCCAAGCGCCCTGGCTGCGAATCCGTCGAAGAAATCAAAGACAGCGGCGGCCAGCATCAGCGGAAATGCGTAGTCGAAGCGTCCCTTGAAGGCGAAAACCACGGCGATGATACCGCATACGATATTCATCGCCGTGATAAAGTCGGGAATGTATTTCGTGATTTTCATTACCTGCAGCTTGTTTTCTTCTGAAGATCCTTGGAGAGAGCAGACTTATGGACCATGAAACTGAGTGTCTGGGCCTTGACATAGGCTTCGGTCGCATACCATATTCCATCGTATTTTCCTGTAACTCCCCAGGAGTTCTTGACCATGTAGTATTTCTTGCCGTTCTGGTCCTTTGCGATTCCGAAGATGAGCATGCCGTGGTCGTCCGTCATTGTCTTGTTGTCGAATTCGGTCTGCCTGCTTTCCTGTGTGGGAACAAGTTCCACGGGCTCTTCAACGGGAGCCGGTTTTCCCTCTTCCTTACCTACCCAGTGCTCCTGGTCCGAACCGGCTGTCTTCGCTCCTGTCTTGGGATCGACAAGGATGGCGAGTCCGTTCCTGGTGAATCCCGGTGAGCTTACATCTGCTCCCCATTCAACGGTATAGCCGTTCTCGATCGCTCTGTCCAGAACTGCCATAAGCTCATCTATGGGAATGTTGTATGACTCTTTGTTGCGCCAGTTGTCGCAAACCTCGAGGGGGAACCATGTATAGAAAGGATGGTGTGTGAAGGAGGTGAGGCTTACGTAGTCTTCAGGTTTGAAATTGAATGAGTCACGGTAGCTTGCGGGAGTGTATGTTTTGCCGTTTGCGGTGAAAGTTTCGGGATACTTTCCAAGATATTCCGCCACTACGGCATCGAATCCCCTCTTCCACGCTGTTGAAAGGGTTCTGTTGGGATTTTTAACTATTGCGTTCACGTATGCCTTGAGAACGGCGTCGAGTTCAGCCTGCCTGGGCAGATCGGTTCCGTAGTTCATTCCGCTCATCTCCTGCTGGGGAACGAGTCCGTATTTACTGATGATTTCCATAACATCGTCACCTTCCGAACCTGCGCTGAATCCGAGGGCTCCGTCAAGACGGACAAACTTTTCGGCTCTTTCTGAATAAGAATGGGCCACAACAAAGAATTCCGAGAAATCGGGGTAATCCTCTTCATTCTTTATGCCGTTGATCCTGATGATTTCGGATTCTACGAACCCGATAGTGGAGAAAGCCCAGCATGTGCCGCTGGATGCCTGGTTCTTCACGGATGTGATGGGGTTCTGCTTTACAGTGGTGAACTCATACTCGGGGAACTTGACCTGCTGCTTGGGCTGAGCCGTGGCCAATACGCCCGTAACAGAGAGGAGAATAGGTAAAAACAACTTTTTCATATTGGTGTTCTATTATTGTTGTATGCTTCGAAGGTGTCTTTACAAAGATAAGTATTTTTTGTATTTTTGTATTTTCAACGAGTGTTTTGATGATAAGGAAATTCATATTGCCTCTGCTTGTCCCCGTACTGCTGGTCAGTTCATGCAAGCCAAAGGTTGCGGAAATTGAGTCGGACCTTGGCATAGTGAAGGAGATAAGCGGAAATACCGGTAACCGTTATCGCCGGTTGATGTCGGAAAATCGCGTATCTCCTTCCGGCTGCATATGTCTTGTCGGGCAGGAAGACATTTTAAGGCGCATTTCCATGGGCTTGAGAAGATTTGACAGCAGGGACAACGCATCAGGTTCTTTCGGGGCCGACGGTCTTCCTGATTTTGCAGGTGAAACGATAGTTTCCATAATAGACACGGTGAATGTCCCGTATTCCATGCCGTCCGGTCAGAATGCGCATGCACTGCGAGAAATGACAGTCTGCCAGGCGATGCTTGCGGTGGATACGCTTAGCCACATAAGCCCGTATGATTGCAAGGGACTTGGCGAGAAGAAATCTTCTAAAATCATTGTTCTTGCGGATCCCTACCCCGCCTGTTTCGGAAGTGATGACGTCAGGGGGCTCTTCTCGTATTTCGGTTATGGTGTCCCCGTCATGTCATCTCTGGAGATAATGCTTAAGGAAATCTTCAAGGAAATGCCTTCCGCCAACGTCGGGATCCTGTGTGACGGCAGATATGAAGGTTCCGGCATATACGAAGAATCCTTCAGGAAATACAGGGATGAATACGGTGCGGAAGGTGCGGAGTGCTTCGTGCTCAGCCTGGATGACAGGAATGCCGTCCTCAGGAATTTTCTTGACAGATATCAGGAAGCCGGCAATTCTCGTCCACTCGACGTCCTTGTGGTAGAAGACATACGTCTTGATGCGGACAATGTCAAGGCCGAAGTGGCGGGCCTTGTGTCTCTTCTCAGCCAGGATTCCGTCAAATACGGGAATCTGCTGTCCGCCAGGTTCCACATCAAGGATGCCATTTCTTCCATAGCATCCGAAAGCTACGATTACCTCAGGACTTCCAATCTGTTCTCTCACAAGATATCTCTGCCTGTCTGCGAGTATTATTTCGCTGTGCCGTCGCTCAGTGAGAATGATGAAGGGGCGTACATTCTGATTCAGGACAACTATGTACAAAATTAGCATTCAGAACGACGAGATAGAATCATTGCCTCTTGGATCTTTCCCCGGCAGGATACATATCATTACAAAGGGAGGTCTGGATTATGCGTGGGCTGTCTCTTATCTCAAGAAACAGAAAGTGATAGGGTTCGATACCGAGACCAGACCCGTGTTCGAGCCGGGCAAGCCTCACAACCATGTTGCTCTTCTTCAGCTCTCGGGTCCCGACCATGCGTTCCTGTTCCGCGTGAACAAGCTTGGAATGCGCCGTCTTGTCTGCTCCATTCTGTCAGACAGAAACATAATTAAAGTCGGAGCCGCTGTTCATGATGACGTGCGCGGACTGCAATATTATACGAAATTCACTCCCGCCTCTTTCGTTGATCTTCAGAAGATAGGCTGGGAATGGGGAATCAAGGATAAGAGCGTGAAGAAAATGGCGGCCAATATCCTTGGCTGCAGGATCTCAAAGGCGCAGCAGCTCTCGAACTGGGAAGCTCCCGAACTCTCGGCCTCCCAACAGATGTATGCCGCTACGGATGCCTGGATATGCCGGGAAATGTATCTCAAGCTTCTTGATTCCGAAAAACATCCGTTGACTCCAGAGCAACTCGCTCCACAACAGCCTCAGCATGATAAAAGTAATACTAAAGAAAGGTAGGGAGGAATCTCTCAGGAGGTTTCATCCGTGGGTGTTTTCCGGGGCAATTGCTCAGATAAACGGAAATCCTTCCGAGGGAGACATTGTTTCCGTTCATGCCTCTGACGGCTCGTTCCTTGCGGCCGGACATTATCAGATAGGCTCCATTGCCGTAAGGATACTTTCCTTTGATTCGGATCCTTCAAGTCCCGGTTTCTATTACGATATGATTTCCAGGGCTTATTCGGTCCGTGAAGCCTCCGGCTTGGCCGGAAACGCGGAAACCACCTGCTTCCGTCTCGTTCACGGAGAGGGTGACGGGCTGCCGGGACTTATTATAGACTGGTATGACGGCGTTTGTGTAATGCAGGCACACAGTGTGGGGATGTTCCGTGCAAAAGGCCTGATATGCGATGCCCTGCGCAAGCTGTTCGGAGATTCTCTGAAGGCCGTTTACGACAAGAGTTCGGGAACGGCGCCGTTCAAGGCCGGTCTGAACCTTATCGACGGCTATCTGTATAAGAAGGAGGGCTTTGATTCCGGAGAACTTGAAGTGCTCGAGAATGGCAGGCGTTTCCTTGTGAACTGGGAGGAAGGACAGAAAACCGGTTTCTTCCTTGACCAGAGGGACAACAGGGCTCTTGTGGGAAAATATGCGGCCGGCAGACATGTCCTGAACCTGTTCTGCTATACCGGTGGATTCAGCATTTACGCCCTGAGCGCAGGTGCCGCTTCTGTATGTTCCGTGGATTCATCCGCCAGGGCCATGAGCCTTGTTGACAGGAACGTTGCCCTGAACAAGCTTGACAATCATACGTCCGTCTGTGACGATGCAATTGAATTCCTTGGGAAAAGCGAAGCCGGGAAATATGATCTCATAATAGTTGACCCACCTGCATTTGCCAAGCACCGCGGCGCGTTGAAGAATGCCCTGCGCGCATATCAGAGACTGAGTGCCGCGGCTATCTCAAAAGTTGCCCACGGAGGACTGGTGTTCACTTTCAGCTGCTCTCAGGTTGTGGACAAGATAAGTTTCGCGAATACGGTGTTCTCTGCCGCGGCGCAAACGGGACGCAACGTCAGGATTCTTGACAGACTCTGCCAGGGATGCGATCATCCTGTGAATATCTATCATCCTGAAGGGGAATATCTTAAAGGCCTTCTTCTATACGTTGAGTAGAGCATCCTTCATAGCCTTTGCAATGGCCCTTGATGCTCCTTTTCCGCCCAGTCTTTCCCTTATCTCCGCGTAATCCTCCAGCATGGCGGAACGGTATTCCCTGTCTTCCAGAAGCCTTGTGACCTCAGCCGTGACGTTGTCGGCATTGAAGTCATCCTGAATGAGCTCGCGGAAAACTCCCTTGTCCAGGCACAGATTGCCCAGGGATATGAATTTTATGTTCCTTTGAATCCTCAGTATGCGTGTCGCTATGAAATAGGTGGCTGCGGAGGTGCTCCAGCATACGACCTGCGGAGTGCCTGTCAGGGCGGCTTCAAGTGAAGCCGTTCCGGAGTTGATGATGGCGGCGTCTGCAAATTTCAGGATATCGTAAGTCCGGTTGAACACAAGCCTGACATTTTTCCTGTTCCCTATGTAAGGTTCATAGTCCGAGGCGCTTCTGGATGGGGCCCCGGCTATTATCATGTTGCACTGCAGTCTGTCGCACACTTCCATGCACACAGGCATCATCCGTGATATCTCCCCTTTCCTCGATCCGGGAAGCAGCGCGATATAGGGTTTGTCCGAGAGTTTTTCATACTTGTAAGTATCTATGGCATCTATCAATGGGTTTCCTTTGTATGTAAAAGGGATTCCCTTCTTTTGGAAGTACGGTATCTCGAACGGGAACACTATGAATATTCCGTCTGTATATCTGCGGAGTCTGCTGTTCCTTCCCTCGCGGGACGCCCATGTCTTCGGAGGTATGTAATAAAAGACCTTGATTCCTCTCTTGTGGCAGAATTCGGCGATTTTCATATTGAATCCCGGATAATCGATGAGTATAACAACGTCCGGGTGCCATTCGAGAATGTCTTTTTTACAGAATCTGATATTCCCTATCAGTTTTCCAGCCTTGGCCACCACATCGCTGAATCCCATCACCGCTCCCTCCCTGTAGTGCCTTACGAGTATGTCTTCTGTAGCGTCGGCTTTCTGTGCCGCCGCCTGCATCAGATCCCCGCCCCATATTCTGAAAACCGGGTTTTCGTCTTCTGCAATGAGTCCCTTGATCAGGTTGCTGCCGTGCAGGTCTCCGGAGGCTTCCCCCGCAATGATATAGTAACGCATCAGAACAGATTGTTTATTCCGCATTCTTCAAGGCGGGAGATTTCTTCGTAATCGCTTGTATCTATGTTATGGGCAACTATGCTGATGTAGCCTTCCTTCATCTTTATCTGGTCGGCCTGACTTGTATTTGCAGGGTCGTCAACCGCATCTCCCACCATCATGTAAACCTGTTCCCCCTCTTCTGTCTCCGGGAAGAAACGTATGCCCCTGTCAATGGGCTTCAAACCTTTCTTCTCAAAAATTTTCCAATCGTAATCCTGAAATTCCCTTACCCAATGGATAATGCCCTGGTGACATACACGTATTCCCTTGACTTCCCGGATATTGATTGATGGAACGTTTATGTTATAATACACTCCCCTCTTTTTCCCATTGTATTTCAGCAGAAATTCGAAAATCCTCGGGAAGAAATTCCGCACAGTTGAGAAGTCCGCATCGTCGGAAAAGTCATTCAACGAAACCGCTATGGACATTATTCCCGCAAGGGCCGCTTCCTTCGCCGCTCCTATGGTGGCAGAATACAGTTCAGCCGTTCCGGCGTTCGAGCCGTGGTTTATTCCGCTTATCACGACGTCCGGGCAGGAATCGGTGAAAATGTTGTCTATGGCGAATTTGACGCAGCTTGCAGGGGCATCATCGACGTACCACCAGTCGGCACCGTCAGTGCATCCAAGTCTTTTCACAGCTATGGGCTTGTATCCAAGACCCACGGCCATGCTCATTCCTGATTGGTGGAACTTCGGGGCTACCACGGTAAGCTCTCCGTAAGGTTTCATCATCGAGACAAGTTCTTTCAGACCTTTGGCCCTGTAGCCGTCATCGTTGGTAAGCAGTATCTTCATATTTTTCCTGAAGTTGTCCGGACCGGCCTGGCTTTCTTCAGGCGGGCACCGTTTAATATTCTAATTTTATACAAAGATAATTGATTTTGACCATTATTTTTGATAAATTTGTGCGATTGATTGAAGGGTTGGAAAGAACAACAAAGTGTTTAACTTATTATAATAACAAAATCAAATGGTAAAAGTAGGTATTAACGGATTTGGTCGTATCGGCCGTATGGTATTCCGTGCTGCATTCGAGAATTTCTCAAATGACATTGAGATTGTAGGTATCAACGATCTTCTTGATCCTGATTATCTCGCTTACATGCTCAAGTACGATTCTGTACACGGAGCATTCAAGGGTGACATCAAGGTTGAGGGAAACACTCTTATCGTTGCCGGCAAGAAGATTCGTCTAACCGCAGAGATGGATCCTGCAAACCTTAAGTGGAACGAAGTTGGTGCAGAGGTTGTTGTTGAGTCAACAGGACTCTTCCTCACCGATGAAAAAGCCCGCAAGCACATCGAGGCCGGTGCAAAGAAGGTCATCATGTCAGCTCCTTCAAAGGACGATACCCCTATGTTCGTATACGGTGTGAACCACACTTCATATGCCGGACAGGATATCATCTCCAACGCATCCTGCACTACCAACTGTCTTGCTCCTATCTCTAAGGTGCTCAATGACAAATTCGGTATCAAGCGTGGTCTCATGACAACCGTTCATGCCGCTACTGCAACTCAGAAGACCGTTGACGGACCTTCAAAGAAGGACTGGCGCGGTGGCCGTGGAATTCTTGAGAACATCATCCCTTCTTCAACAGGTGCTGCAAAGGCTGTTGGTAAGGTTCTTCCCGCTCTTAACGGCAAACTTACAGGTATGAGCCTCCGTGTTCCCACTTCTGACGTCAGCTTCGTTGACCTTACTGCAGAGCTCAACACTCCTTGCACATATGAGGAGATCTGCGCTGCAATGAAAGAGGCTTCCGAGGGTGAACTCAAGGGAGTTCTCGGATACACCGACGAGTGCGTTGTTTCCACCGACTTCCGCAACGAGAGCAGGACTTCCGTATTCGATGCAAAGGCTGGTATCCAGCTTGATCCTACCTTCGTCAAGGTTTGCTCATGGTATGACAACGAGTGGGGCTACTCAAACAAAGTCCTCGAAATGGCAAAGGTTATCACAAAATAATCCAAACCGTCCATACAATAAAGAATCCGGCCCATCAGGACCGGATTCTTTCGTTTTTGTTCAGCTTGGTCTTCTACTGCAATTTGACAAAGACCTCGATTGCCTGATACTCCGCCATACCAAGGGCGTCATACTGGTTTGCCGTACTCTGGGTCCTGTCTTCAGCCCTCTGCCAGAATTCACGGGGATCGTCTCCAGGGAACGGAACTATATCCTTCTGTGAGAGGTGATGATAAATTGCATATCTTTTTTCAACGACTTCTTCCGGGCTCAGAGGAATGGCCATGTCAACTCTTCCAAGTTCCCACTCCATCCATGCTCCGCGATAAAGCCAGACATTGCATTCTGAAGCCCATTCTGCGCCTTCCTCCTTCAGTTGCTCAAGCGCTTCCAAAGCCGCTTCAGTACAAACACGGTGTGTTCCATGGGGATCTGCAAGGTCTCCGGCCATGTAAATCTGGTCAGGAGCCACTTCCGCCATCAGTTTCTTAATAATATCAACGTCCACCTGGGAGCAGGGCAGCTTTGTTACACCTCCGGATTCGTAGAAAGGAAGATTGAGGAAATGAACGTTGTTCTTGGTGTCCAGTCCGAAACTTCTGACGGCTCCCTTTGCTTCGGAGCGGCGGATTGCCGCCTTGATTGCAAGAAGTTCCCTGGGCTCCGGTTCTCCCGGCACCTTGCTCTCTATCAGCTTCCTGACGTTACCGAACTGATTTTCGAAACCAAGTTCAAAGGCTGCATCCATATGCTGGAGGACAACGTCATCGTGTACGGCCACATCTCCTGAAGTTTCATAGGCAATGTGCACATTGTGCCCCTGGTGAACCAGGCGGATGAATGTTCCTCCCATTGAAATGACATCATCATCGGGGTGAGGTGAGAAAATGAGTACTTTCTTCGGGAATGGAGAAGAAGGAACGGGTCTTGTGCTGTCATCTGCGTTCGGCTTTCCTCCCGGCCATCCTGTAATGGTATGCTGGAGGTCGTTGAAGACATCAATGTTTATCTTGTCGAAAGGACCGTAAAGGTCGAGCAGTTCCTCAAGCGAATTTTCCAAATAGTCACTGTTCGTGAGCTTCAGTATGGGTTTTCCGACCTTCTGGCAGAGCCATATGACAGCCTTTCTGCGGAATTTGGGTGTCCATTCGCACGGACCTATGCACCACGGGGCCACCAGCCTTGTAAGAAGACTCGCCGCTGTTTCGTCAACGTACATGCTGATATTGTCGTGCCTCTGGAAATACGATGCCGGACAGGATGAGGAGACATCATCTTCGACTATATTCTTCACAACTTCTGTCTTCCCTTCTCCGAATGCCATCAGGATTATTCTTGATGCGGTCATCATTGTGCTGATTCCCAGTGTAATGGCCATGGTTGGAGTGTCCGAAATCATTCCGTTGAAATTCTTTGCCTGACGCTTTCTGGAGGCATAGGAAAGGAGTACCGTACGTGTCCGGCTCAGTTCCGACGATCCCGCTTCATTAAAGCCGACCTGACCGTTCTCTCCAACCCCTATTACCAGAAGGTCCATATTTCTTGCCTTTTTGTCGAATTTGTCGCAATAGGCATTTATCTGGTCATTGGGTATTGTTGCGTCGGGGATATGTATATTTTCTTCCTTGATGTCGATAAGGTTCAGAAATTCGGAATGAAGCCTGTAATTGCGGCTTTGCATTTCCGATTTGTGGACGGGATAGTATTCATCTATCGAGAATACTTCAACGTCCTTGAAAGACACTTCGCCGTTCTTGTATCTGCCGGCGAGAATGCGGTAAAGGGATGCAGGAGTCTTGCCGGTTGTGAGACCGAGTTTGAACGGTCTGCCGGCGGCAGCTGCATCGAATTTCCTGATTTCTTCGATAATAACATCGGCAACCGCCCCGCAGGCGTTTGTCTCAAGGTCGAAGATGTTGGTAACAATCTTTTCGTGGCCGTGAAGAATTCCGCTTGGGATATTCTTTTCAATGATGCCACCATCCTTGGGAAGAGTAAAATGTCTCATTTGCTATAATTTCTTTCACCGAATATTGCTGTTCCTATGCGGACCATTGTCGCATTGTGCCTTATTGCAGTCCGCCAGTCTCCTGACATGCCGATAGACAGTTCCTTGAATTCCTCCATTTCCGGGAACAGATCCCTGAGATACTCGAAAAAGGAACTGATCCTGCGGAAATCGGTTTCAACGGTTTCTTCGTCATCCGTGTTTGTGGCCATGCCCATCAATCCGCATATCCGCACATTTGCGAATTTCCGGGAATCGAACATGATGTCCAGGATTTCTTCTTCGTAAAATCCCTGCTTCGTTTCTTCCGACGCAATATGCATCTCAAGAAGTATATTCACCGTCCTGCCGTTCTCTTTCCCCCATTTGTCTATTTCCTGAATAAGATGTAGGCTGTCTACAGAATGGATAAGCCCGGCGTAAGGGAGAACCATCTTCAGTTTGTTTGTTTGAAGATGCCCTATGAAATGCCACTGGATATCGTCCGGCAGGTTTCTGACTTTTTTCTCGAATTCCTGGGGGCGTGATTCTGCAAATATCCTCTGACCTGCTTCATACGCCTCGGAAATTTCTTCCTCACTATGGTATTTAGAAACAGCCACCAACTTGACCGTTGGTGGCAATTCCTGCATTAAGTTTGTCAGATTATTCTTAATCATCAGCGGCGTTTCTTCTGCTGGGCCTTCAACTGCTGTTCCTGCATCTTCTGTGCCGCTTCAAGTCTCTGCTGCCATTTGCTCTTCGGAAGCGGTTTGCCTTCAGAAGCCTTTACCCTTGCCAGTATCTCATCCGGATTGACGAACCATTTCCTGATTATCCAGTTCTGTACTATCGAGTAAAGCTGGGAAAGCAGATAATAGTAACTCAATGCCGCAGACACGCTGTTGCAGATGAAGAACATCATGACAGGCATCATATACAGGCTCATGAACTTCATGGATGCCGCGTTGGGATCGTTAGCCGTGGGCTGGTTTGCCATTGTCATCTTGGAATACAGCCACATCGTGACAGCCATGAGGAGCGCGAACAGGGAGAGGTGGTCTCCGAGAATGGGGATTCTCCTGCCGTAGTCCAGGATGGAATCGTAGGCCGAAAGGTCATGACACCAAAGGAAGGGTTGCTGACGCAGTTCTATGGATGCAGGGAAGAAACGGAACATCGCCCACAGAATAGGCAGGGTGATAAGCATGGGAAGGCATCCTCCCATGGGGCTGACGTTGGCTCTCTTGTAGAGGTCCATCGTGGCCTGTTGCTTTTTCATTGCATCCTCCTGTTTGGGATACCTGGCGTTTATCTTTTCAATTTCCGGCTTGAGCGCGGCCATCTTGGCGGATGACAGGAAAGACTTGTTCGTGAAAGGAAGGACGACAGTCTTTATCACAAGCGTCATCAGGAGGATTATGAGTCCGAAATTGTCAATGAACTTGTGGAAGAAGTTGAAAAGAGGGATAATGACATACTGAGTGAACCATCCCACAAGCCATCCTCCCAGAGGAATGATCTTCTCGTATTTGTTGTCGAAACTCTTCAGAGTCTGGAAATGGTTGGGTCCGAAATAGAATTCAAATGGAATCTGAACGTCCGACCCGTTCTTGAAATCACAGCGCATCTTGGCACTGCAGGCCATAAGATTGCGTTCAGGGTCATCCTGAGCCATGAAGTTTATGCTCAACTCGCCTGAAGCGAACTCCTGCGGTGCACGGAGTATTGCGGAGAAGAACTGCTGCTGGAATGCGAACCAGCTCAATTTCGAGTCTATACGCTTCTTGGAATTGCGGCCCCTGCCCATTTCGACAGGTTTTTTGTCGCCGTTGAAATAATAGTCGAGCTTGGAGTACTGGCTTTCGTTCTTGTAGCCTTTCTCCATGCGTGGAATCACAACATCGTAATCGAGGTCGAATACGCTCACGTTACGAGGAATTACATTGTCGAGTCCTACGAAGGAAAGGAGGTTGTCAACGCTGTAGCTTCCGGGACGAAGGATGTATTTCTGCTCGATGTATCCACCTCCATCGAAGGGAAGGCGCATCACGAGGGTGCTGTCGGTATGTTCGGCGACGCGGAAATTGAAGTTCCTGGTTTCTATGTATTCCCCTGTGTAGATGCTGAGAGAATATTCGCAGCCGCCCGGTTTGTAAATGTAAAGAGCCGTGCTGTCGTAATTGAAATAATTCTTTACAAGCACGGAATACGGCTTTGCTCCCTTTGTATTGAATTCCACCTTTATCAGGTCGTTTTCGAGGGCTACTATACTCGATTCCTCCCTGTATGCCGAATCGAGAAGAGCATCCTTGAATATTGCGGTCTGTTTCAGGACGTTCACGCTGTCCGTCGCATACTCCCCTGCCGCTTCGGCGGCATTGTCAGCAACGGCGGGAGCCTCGCGTACGAGACTTTCAACCATTGCGATGGAATCAAGTTTTGCCTGGACTTCCGCCTGTTTGCGAGCCTGTTTGGACTGATAGAAGGTGAATCCGAAGAAAATAGCGATAATGAGGACAAAACCTATTACAGAATTCTTGTCCATTACTGCTCGCCCTCCTCTGCCTGGCGGATTTTCTCTTCAAGAGTCTTAAGCTCTGCCTTGGCCTGTTCAATCCTCTCCTTCATCTGCTGAATCAGCGGTTCGCTGTTCTTGGAGGTGGAGAAGAAACCTATATTGTTTTCATAAGTTGTAACATCCTGCTGAAGAGCGCGGTATTTCTCCATCAAAGTGTCCTTGAGGCTGCGGGGTGCTGAACTGCCGTTCCTGGCTCCCCTGTTCTGTGAGAAGAACGGGAATTTCTCCTGCATCGCCTCCTTGAAAGCTTTGGCGATATTGTCCTTCTCCTTGAATGGAACGTGTCCTATGGCCTGCCAGCGCTCGTTGAATGAACGCATTGCCTCGGCCTTCTTCCCCTCATCTTCGCAATTCTCGAAACCGAGTATTTCGTCTATGAGTTTCTTCTTTGCCTTAAGGTTGCCGTAGAAATCGTTCTCAGGGGTGGAATTGGCATCCCTGTTGGCGAAGAACTCATCGCATGCCCCACGGAACTTCTTCCAGAGCTGTTCTGATTTCTTGCGGGGAACGGGTCCTATTTCCTTCCACCTTTTCTGGAGGGAGATGAAGAGGTCCGTGGCCTTTTTCCAGTCGGTGCTGAGCTTGAGCTCCTCGGCCTGTCTGATGAGGTCCAGCTTCTTTTCAAGGTTCTCGTTCATGTTGTCCTTGAATTCCGTATAGAAATCACGCTTGCGGGCATAGAAACTGTCACAGGCGGCGCGGAAACGGTCATATATCTTCTGATTCTCCTTCTTTGTGGCGAAACCGATCTTGCGCCACTCCGCCTGGAGCTCCTCTATCTGTTTGGAAAGGGTGTTCCACTCTCCGGAGGACTTCACTTCCTTGCCGACAATTTCCTCGAGTCTTTCGCACAGGGTGGTCTTTGCTGCGAGGTTGTCTTCCTGCTGGCCCTTGAGCTCCTCGAAATGGGCCTGATATTTCTTGTTGATCACGGCTGTGGCGGCCTTGAAACGGTTCCATATGTCGTCCCGGTACTCCTTTGCAACAGGACCGAATTCCTTCCACTGCTCGTGAAGTTTCTGAAGTTCATGGAAAGCGTTGACCACGTTCTCGTTCTCGGCAAGCTTCTCGGCGGCTGCGCAGAAGGCTTCCTTGGCCTCCAGGTTCTTCTTGAAATCAAGGTCCCTCAAATCGCGGTTGATCTTGACCATGTCATAGAATTTCTCCACGTAGAACTGGTATGTGTCGTTGATGTTCCTGAAAGCGGTTGCGGGCACCGGTCCGGCCTCCCTCCAGCGGTTCTGGATTTCACGGAATGCGGGGAACTGGGCGCTGACGTCGTCCTGTCCTTCGACAATGGCCTTCAGTTCCTCTATGATTGCTTCCTTCTTCTTGAGATTCTCCTCCCTCTGGGCTTCCTGCTGCTTGTTGAAATCTGAGCGCTCCTTCTTGTAGTCTGCGTAGAGAGCCTTGAAATTCTGCTCTACCGCCTCGAAGGGATTGTTTGTTCCGGCTTCCGTGTCATCCACGTTGTTCTCGCCCTTCAGCTTCAGCAGAAGCTTGTAGAAAGCCGATTTGATTGATTCGGCTTCCTTGGAACGGGACATCCTGTCTGCGCTCTCCTTGAGGTTCTGGAATAATTCTGAAAGTTCTGCAAGGGATTTGTCTGCATAATTGACTACCTCGGCGGCCACTTCCCGGGCTGTTTCTTCTACGTCTGAAGTGATGTTCTTAATCGCTTCAGGAATGTTCTTTTCGCTCATTTTATAAGAGTTATGATAGTTGTATTTGGCAAATATACATATTTTGCAAGAAAATCGGTAATTTTGCGGCGGATAAAATAATGATATGAGGATAGATATTCTTACGGTTGTTCCGGAATTGCTGGAAAGCCCGTTGAGCCATTCCATAGTTGGGCGTGCAATCAAGAAGGGACTTGTTGACATTCAAGTACATAACCTTAGAAAATACGGATTGGGACCGCGGAGGAACGTGGACGATTATTCATACGGCGGAGACGCCGGGATGGTAATGATGGTGGAACCCGTGTTCCGCATGATAGAGGAACTGAGGTCGCAGCGGAAGTATGACGAAGTCATATATATGTCACCGGACGGAGAGAGGCTCAACCAGTCAATCTCCAACGAAATGTCCATGTTGGACAACATCATCATAATATGCGGACATTACAAGGGGATAGACCATAGGATACGCGAGCATCTCGTGACAAGGGAGATCTCCGTCGGTGATTACGTTGTGAGCGGAGGTGAGATCCCCGCCGCCCTGCTTGCCGACTCCCTTGTACGGCTTATTCCCGGGGCTCTTACGGACGAGACCTCGGCGTTGAGCGACTCTTTTCAGGACAACCTCCTCTCCCCTCCCGTCTATACGCGTCCGGTTGAATTCAACGGATGGAGAGTTCCCGATGTGCTTCTTTGCGGCGATCCTAAAAAAATTAGAGAATGGCAGGATGAACAGTCTCTCGAAAGGACAAAATTACTTCGCCCGGAATTACTTAATAAAATTCTTTAAAAACTAAAAAAGTTTTTTCTAAAAAATTTTTGAAAAGTTTTGCAGAAATAAAAAATAGCCTTATATTTGCATTCGAGAAATGAAAACAACTCTACTCCGTTCTAACCGGAGCAAAACTAACCAACAATAATTAACCTTCTATAGGTATACACTACTAACTAACCGTAAAACCTCGCTGTGACAGCGAGGTTTTGTCGTATATATTGTGTTGGAATTTATTTTTTTGTCTCCACGATGCGGACTTCGTAGAGCTTGGGCCAGTTTTTTCCCGTCAGATATATTTTGCCGTCCGAATATGCTATTCCGTTCAGAACGTCGGTGTCTTTCGTCCGCAGTTTGTCCGGAAGCAGACCGGAGCAGTCTATGACTCCCTCAACGTTTCCGCTTTCCGGATTAATGATGACGATCAGGTCCGTAGTGTAGATGTTGGCCCAGATTCGGCCGTCTATCCACTCGAGTTCGTTGAGATATTTCACCGCCTTTCCGTTCAGCTTTACGTTGACGCTTCTTTTAAGACGGAAGGAATCGTCAAGGAAGTACAGGGTTGAAGTGCCGTCCGAGGCAATCAGTTCCTTTCCGTCGGTTGTAAGGCCCCATCCTTCTCTCGGGTACGAAAACGTCTTTTCGTACTTGAGGGTGGATGCATCGTAGATAAATGCCACCTTGTTGAGCCAGGTGAGCAGGAAAAGCTTCCCGTTGAGCATTACGGACCCTTCGCAGAAGTACTTTTTGTCAAAATCGAGTTTTCTCAGCACCTTGCCGGACTCGAGATCGACCTTCCTGAAACTGCTTCTGCCGAACTGACCGGTGCTCTCGAACAGGGTTCCTCCGTTGAAAAACAGTCCCTGAGTGTAAGCCTTGGAATCGTGGCAGTATTCTCTGATGATCTCCGGCTTGTACCGGATGACCCCGGCGGTGCAGTTGATGCACAGCAGAACGGTCACGGTCAAAATAAGCAGTCTCCTCATATCAGAATCAAAAATACAGAAAAAATCATAACTTTGCAACCATCTTTGAAAACTGAGGTCGGGCGATTCGTCGCTCAGCAATGAGAGGAAAGTCCGGACAGGAAAGGGCGGCTCCCTGCAGAAAGTGCAGATAGGGGTAACCTTATGCATACTGTAACAGAGAATTTCTGCCGAAAGGCGATGGTGAAAACGCGGGGTAAGAGCCCACGGCGCAATTCCGGCGACGGGTTGCGGGTACAGCGCGGAGTCCTGCAAAACCAAATATACTGACAGATGAGGGCGGCCCGCCCGATGTCAGGGGGTAGGTTGCGAAGATAAATGACGAATTCAAAAACAGAAACCGGCTTACGGCCTGACCTTTTTTTCAAAGTTTTTATTATTTTTGCATCCCGTTATGAAATACGGGTTCGACAACGAGAAATATCTCAAGATTCAATCGGAACACATAAAGCAGAGAATCGCCCAGTTCGGCGACAAGCTGTATATGGAGTTCGGCGGCAAGCTTTTCGATGACAATCATGCAAGCCGCGTCCTGCCTGGGTTTGAGCCCGACAGCAAATTCAAGATGCTCATGCAGCTGAAGGACGATACTGAAATAATTATCGTCATCAGCGCCGTTGACATAGAGAAGAACAAGATGCGCAGCGACCTCGGCATCACTTACGACATGGACGTCATACGTCTGCGCGATGAGTTCATGTCCAGGGGATTCCTTGTAGGCTCGGTGGTCATCACACACTATAACGGACAATCCAGCGCGGACGCTTACAGGAGACGTCTGGAAAGGATGGGTATCACGGTCTACTATCACCACACCATCGAGGGTTACCCCGAAAACGTGAGCCTCATCGATTCGGAGGAAGGGTTCGGAAAGAACGACTACGTGGAGACCTCGCGTCCTCTCGTTGTGGTCACCGCTCCCGGCCCCGGAAGCGGGAAGATGGCGGTATGCCTGAGCCAGCTGTATCAGGAGAACCTGCGCGGCATCAAGGCCGGATATGCCAAGTTCGAGACCTTCCCCATCTGGAATCTTCCCCTGAAGCATCCCGTCAACATCGCATACGAGGCTGCGACGGCCGATCTGAACGATGTCAACATGATTGACCCGTTCCACCTTGAGGCTTACGGGAAAACAGCGGTCAACTACAATCGCGACATAGAGATATTCCCTGTCCTGAATGCCTTGTTTGAAGGTATATACGGGGAAAATCCCTACAAATCGCCCACCGACATGGGTGTGAATATGATAGGAAACTGCATATCTGACGATGAAATATGCTGCGACGCCGCCAGGAATGAAATCATATGCAGATACTACAATGCGCTTGACAAACTTGCTGAAGGAGCCTGCAACGACAGCGAGGTCAACAAGATATCCATCCTGATGAAACAGGCCAAGATTACCACCGACTTCCGCAGGGTGACTCTGGCCGCCAAGGAAAGAAAGGAAAAGTCAGGAGTGGCATCGGCCGCAATCGAACTTCCGGACGGTACTCTGATATCCGCTGAGACCAGTCCCCTCCTCGGCCCGAGCGCGGCCCTTATTCTGAATGCAACCAAACATCTTGCCGGCATAGACCACAGCATAAAGCTTATTCCCCAGAATATGATCGAGCCTATCCAGAAGACCAAGGTTACATATCTGCACGGGCATAACCCCAGGCTTCATACGGATGAAGTCCTTGTGGCCATATCGATGCTGAGTCTCTTCGATGAGAACTGCCGCAAAGCTCTTGAATGCCTTCCTTTGCTCAAAGGTTGTCAGGTTCACTCCACCGTGATGCTGAGCGAAGTGGACCAGAAGATATTCAAAAGGCTTGGAGTGGGTCTTACCTGCGACCCTGTCATAAAGAAGAAAAGTTAACCGGCAATTCCGGCCGTAAGGTCATAATCGTCGCATCCGTTTATCTTCACGTTGATGAAAGAGCCGGGTGCGGCGTTTCCTTTTACGATTATCTCCCCGTCAACCTCAGGGCTTTCATACTGGCTGCGGCAGACAAGAATTCCGTCCGCAACGTCATCTACCAGGACCTTTTCAGTCTTTCCTATCCTTGAACGGTTGAATTCCATGGATATTTCCCTCTGGGTATTCATGAGCCTGTCCAGTCTGTCCGCCTTAACTTCTTCAGGAATATCGTCCCTGAAGTTCAGGGCTCCGAAAGTCCCCTCTTCCTCGGAATAGGTGAACGCGCCAAGCCTCTCGAACCTGGCTTCGCGGACAAAATCAAGAAGTTCCTCAAATTCTTCCGGGCCCTCTCCTGGATGTCCCACGATCATGGTAGTACGCAGGACGACTCCCGGGATTCTCTCCCTCATCCTGTGGACGAGATCTCTTGTCCAGGCGGATGTCACGTGGCGGTGCATCTTGTCCAGAACAACATCTGAAATGTGTTGTAGCGGAATATCCAAGTACTTGCATACTTTTGGGTTGTTTGCCATAAGCTCAAGTACATCTTCAGGAAAATCGGCAGGGTATGAGTAATGGATCCTTATCCATTCTATGCCCTCTATTTCGGACAGTCTTGCAACAAGCTCGGCAAGAGCCCTTCTGCCGTAAAGGTCAAGGCCGTACCAGGTTGTGTCCTGCGCAATGAGAATGAGTTCCCTGACACCCTTTCCGGCCAGGGACCTTGCCTCCAGCACCAGATCTTCCATCGGAACGGACCGGTGCGCGCCCCTTATGTAGGGAATTGCACAGTAGGAACATCTTCTGTCGCATCCTTCGGATATCTTAAGGTAAGCATATCCCCTCGGGACGGTGATGAACCTGTCGGTGCATTTGCGCGGGGTCGCCCCCAGGTATCTGACTATCGGGTCCAGGTCCCTTGCTCCGAACCATGCATCGACTTCCGGTATTTCTGCAGGAAGTTCCTTTGCATAGCGCTGTGAAAGACATCCGAACACCACAACCTTTTTTGTCTCTCCCCTCTTCTTGGCTTCCACCGCTTCGAGTATTGCGTTGACGGACTCTTCCTTTGCGTCTCCGATAAAGCCGCAGGTGTTGACAAGAAGGCAGTCTATGTCCTCTTCGGCCAGACAAAAAGAGTCTGCCGGCAGTTGCGCCAGCAGATGCTCCGTATCAACGCTGTTCTTCGAGCAGCCCAGGGTGATTGTCTTAAGCCTTGTCATCGGCTTTCTCTTCCGCTTCCTTCCTGCGGTCTTCGTCTGTCACGAAATCGAAGGATGCATACTTTGCTATCTGGCTGTACCAGTCTGAGACCTTCTTCATATGTGAAAGATAAAAGCGGTCTTCGTCATAGTTGGGGATGGCTTTCTTGAAAAGGGCCTTGATTTCCTTTTCATCAGCCTTGGGAGAAGGAGCCTCGGCTGTTCCGAGAACCTTGTTGAGAGCCTGGAACACTTCGGCGAGTTTCATTTCCCCTTCGCTGGTGTATATTGCTATATCCTCAAGTGTCGTAATGCGGGAGCTGGCGCTGAAAGTTGTGCGTTTCTTGCTTTCGAGGCTTTCCGCGATGGCGCCGTTGCGCGCCTGGGCGATGAACTGGTAAAGACCGTGCTGGCCTGATACCGAAAGAATCTTTGCTAAATCAGTTTTCATGACAATTTATCTATTTTCTTGTGTAACTCGCTTATTGATGCGTCGTTAATGATTATCTTCGATGCTTCTTCACGATCGAATGACTGAATTCCGTCACGTACGGCCGCTTTTGGATTACGGGCCTTCCGTACGTCAAGCGGTGCGTCAATCAGCCACACCTCATCGTAAAGAGCCTTGAATATGTCTTTCCCGGCCGCAACCGCCGACTCGATGAAAACAGTTTCCGCCCCTTTCTGTGCTTCCTTCCACTTCTGTATGTCGTCCGCAACGAGGGGATAGACTATTTCTTCCAGCTTCTCTCTTTTCGAGCTGTCGCTGAATATTATTCCGAATTCGCGGAACGGTACTCCAAGAGCCTCTTCCAAACTGTCCAGAAGTCCGGGAACACTCCAGTAGAGATGCTTTGTGCGTGAATCTGAATCGTACACGGGAAATCCCTTCGATTCAAGATAACGGCATACTTCGGACTTGCCTCCTCCTATAGGACCTGTTACAAGTATGGTTTTCATATCATTCGGCATTACGTATAAGGCATTCGCAGACTTCCGGCGTCATTCTGCAGTCTATCACGCCGTCCGGCAGATCCGTGTGTACCGCGCATTTCCCTGTCGTGGAATTCTCGAAATCCCTGTAGTCGATGTAGAATTCGGCATTGCCGAAAGGATCCGACGTTATGGGGAAGACACAGCGGAGCACCGCATGCAGGCTGGAGGGAAGAATGGTGAATTCCACATCCTTGGGAACGTTCCTGGCATTGATGACTGCATCGGATGCCAGTTCCACATATCTTGTCACGTTGACGGAATATGTCACAGTCCGGTTGGAAATCCTTATTCCGCCCGGGACTTCAAGACCTATTGTACCATGTGTGTTACGCTTGAGGTCCGTAAGTACAAGATGTTTTGTCAGAACGCTTTCAATCTTGCCGAGCATGGCCGGGTCACCGTAGACGGTCACTGAGTCGGGAGTTACCGAAGTCCCCCCGCTTGTCATGTACTGCGGACGGCAGTAAACCGACTGAACCACCTTGACGGGGACCTTCTTGTGGTTCTCCACCGCAAAGCGGAACCTGAGTTCATCGGTCACGAAAGACTCCACCGTTGAATTGGATCCGAAAATCTGCTCCGAATATTTGCTCAATGCCGGTTGGTGGATGATGTACACGGTGCTGTCTGCCGGATCGCGGACGAAATCCTCCTCATTGAACCTGACTGTGACGGGATTCTGTCCGGACAGGTTCAGGGCAAGGAGATGGAATCCGCTGGATTTGATTCTGGCAGACACAGTCACATCACCGGATGACTGTTGTGCGCGTCCGGTAATGTTACTCTCCGCAACCACTTGCCTGGCCGTAAGGTCGGAGTATGATTGCGACATATTATGTATCAGCCAGATACCTGCAGAAAACAGCAGGCACAGCAGAAAACTAACCCACTTTCTCATTCGGGTCCCTCTGAAGGGAGGTCTTGTCTATGCGGATCTTGACCTCTCCGTCAATCTTGAGCAGGACGGTGCGTTCTTCAACTTCTGCTATGGTTCCGTAGATTCCACCCGCGGTGATCACCTTGTCGCCTTTCTTGAGTTCGCTGCGGAATTTTTCCATTTCCTTCTGCTGCTTGCGCTGAGGACGGATCATGAAGAGCCACATCACGAGAACGATGAGAATCATCATAATCCAGAAACTCATGGAACTTGCTCCACCCTGTGCTCCTGCCGGAGCTGCCTGTAAAATGTATAACATATCAGTGTTTGTTTATTAATTTGTCCAATACTCCGTTTACGAATCCGCGGCTCTCCGGCGTGCTGTAGTATTTGGAAATCTCCACGAATTCGTTGATGGTTATGCTGGAAGCGATATTCCGGAATGTGTCCGCCTCGGCGAGACCGCAGACAATTAGAGCCAAGTCAGTGGCGCAGATCCTGCTCTTGTCCCATTTGGGCGTGCTTCCGGCAATCTTCTCATAGTACTTTCCGAAGCCGCTGTAGGCCGCTCTCACAAGCTTGACCACGAAGGCCTTGTCGTCTTCGGTCTTTTTGTCGGCATCACTCTGGTAGAGGGCCGGCAGTTCCCACCTCTGACCTTTGCCGAGGTTCTCAAGAGTCTTGCAGCACCATATGAGCGCGTAGGAAAGGTCGTCGTTCCAGTAGATGGACAGTTCCTCGAGAATTGGAACGAGTTCGGCGTTGTCCTCGAATTCGTTCTCGAAGATTTTCACCCACAGTTTCGCATCCTTTGCAAGACTGTCTTCCTCAGCTTCAAGATACCTCTTGAAATAGTCACGTTCCCGGATGTTTTCATACAGATGCCTCAGGAACATGTCGTACTGCTCCCAGGAGAGTTTCTTTCTGGATATCATTTTCTGGAAGTCGGGATCTTCTTCCAGCATTGCGGCAAGCCTGTTGTTGACGAACTTCAAATTCGGGTGGAGTTCCTCTTCCGTCGGATTGAACTTGTTCTGTGCGGCTGTGATGCGCGCTGACGCCTCTTTTGTGACCGGGACTATCACCGACATCATGAATAAATACAAGTCCCTTACAGACTCGCAGGAGTGTTCGAGAAGGGCCTCGGTGTCTCCCATGGTCATTCCGGGGTTTTCCGCGTAACTGTATATGGCTTTGAAAGCCTTGATACGAAGAATTCTACGGTTGAGCATACTTTCAAACAAAAATTTATGCAAAGATAACAATCAAATCCGTAAAAAATTATAATTTTGTATGTTTGCAAATAAAAACATATTTGAATATGTACAAAGAGGATTATGATTCCGCTCGTTTCGAGAGCCGTGACGGTGAAGATGTTTTTTCAAAGCCTGTAAGAGCCGGGAAGCGCACTTATTTCTTCGACGTCAAAACCACCAAAGGTCAGAATGATTACTACCTTACCATTACGGAGAGCAAGCGGCGCGTGAATCCGGACGGGACATTCACCTATGACAAGCACAAGATTTTCCTTTACAAGGAGGATTTTGAAAAGTTCAGCGAAGGTTTCAACGAGGTTGTGGATTATATCAAGAACACCTGTTTCAACGGGGAAATACCTCAGCGCGAGCATACCGACGTAGAATTCGAAGACCTCTAGAATGGGGGCTATCCTGCTCAGGGACATCACCGTTGCCGGATTGCAGAAGGATATGCTCATAGACAAGGGGCATATCTCAAGGATAGGGGCGGCCGGGGCAAGTTCCGTGTGGCCTCTCGTGGGTGATGTCGAGATAATGAATTGCACGGGCAAGGTCGCGATACCGGGCTTCGTAAACATGCACACGCACTCCCCCATGTCCCTTATGCGTGGGATCGGGGAGGATATGAAATTCCACGAATGGCTTTCCACAATCTGGAAAGTGGAAGAAAATCTGGACAGTGATTTCGTATATTGGGGCACCAGGGTTGCGTGCCTCGAGATGATACGTACCGGAACCACCACGTTCAACGACCATTACTGGTTCTTTCCGGATTCCTATCGGGCTGCAAGTGAGATGGGGCTGAGGATAGCCACGGGCTACGAAGTGATGGACAAGGGGGATCCCGAAGAGACGGAAAGGCAGAAGGAACAGTGTGTCCGTATGTTCGAGCAGGCCATGCGTTCCTGGAACAGCAATTCGGCCTATCAGGTGGCGTTCCATGCCATATATTCCGTAAGCGAGGAACTCATGGTCTGGATAAGCGATTTCGCAAAGGCCCATGGTCTCAACCTTCACATACATCTCAGCGAAACCAGAAAGGAGGTCGAAGACTGCCGCCTGCAGCATGGAGGACTCTCCCCCGTCGAGTATCTTGACCGACTGGGGGTGCTCGGTCCCAACCTGATTGCGGCCCATACCCTCTGGGTTTCGGAGCACGACATCGAACTTCTTGCATCGCACGGGGTGCATTGCGTCCACAATATCAACAGCAACACCAAACTTGCATCCGGATACCGCTTCCTTTACAATGAGATGCGCGACGCCGGCATCAATCTCTGCATAGGAACGGACGGCTGCGCCTCGTCAAACAATCTGGATATGCTTGAGGCAATGAAGACTTCAGCCCTTTTCCAGAAATCCTGGAGGGACGACCCCACGGCCCTGCCTCTTCCCGAATTGCTTGATATGGCGACGATAAACGGGGCGAAGGCCCTCAGGATCGATTCCGGCAGACTCGAAGAGGGAGCGCTTGCGGACATGTCCATCATAGACACGGACAACACCTTTTTCCTTTCCAACGGTCCCTTCCTTGCCAACTTCATCTACTCCGCCCATTCGGACTGCATAGACTCCGTCATCTGCAACGGAGCCTTCGTCATGCGCCACAGGGAGATAAAGGATGAAAAAGAGATAATCAGCGAAGCACGCAAGGTGCTTTCCAAAATAGCATGATGAAAATGAACGATTACATCAATCTTATCAAAGCCTCAGCGCAGTATATCCGGGATATCGCCGGAAGTGAAGCTCCCGTAGCGGGAATTGTCCTCGGCAGCGGCCTCGGCAGGCTCGGGGACTCCATAAAGGATCCTGTTGTCATACCTTACAGGGATATTCCCGGTTTTCCCGTTTCCACGGCTGTCGGACATAAAGGGAATTTCATAATAGGAACTCTCGGCGGCAGGCGTGTCATAGCGATGCAGGGCCGATTCCACTACTATGAGGGCTATCCCATGCAGATGGTGACGATAGGCGTTAGGGTCATGAAGGTTCTCGGCATAGAGTACCTTTTCGTCTCCAATGCGGCAGGAGGCTGCAATCCTGATTTCCGTGTCGGAGACCTCGTCGTCATCAAGGACCATATAAATATGTTCCCCAATCCGCTCGTCGGACCCAATATGGAAGAATTCGGTCCACGTTTCCCCGACATGACCTGTGTATATGACAAGGAACTCCGCGAACTCGCGGAAAAGGTGGCGTCCGATATGGGCGTTTCCCTCAGGAGCGGCGTATATTTCGGTTCCACCGGCCCTACATACGAGACACCGGCGGAAGTACGTTTCTACAGGACTGTAGGCGCGGATCTCCTGGGCATGTCAACTATTCCTGAAGTCATTGTTGCCCGCCACTGCGGACTGCGTGTGTTCGGAATGTCCGTTGTAACCAACGAAAGCAATGCAGACACCGATGCGGAAACTCTCAACAGCGGGGACAGCGTGGTTGTCCAGGCAGACAGGGCCGCGGCTGTGATGACGGAACTTTTCACACGCATAATTGCTGAATTATAGTCCGTTTAGGCACTTATTGATAAAAATTCACTACATTTGTGCACCTTTTGCACAAAAGTGGTGGATTTTTATGCAAAAATATCGGGAGCGCTTCTGTTCATTGCCTCCTGTATGTTCCTTCCCTCTTCCTGTGAAAAGGGAACTTATGATTGTTTCGAGCCGGACGGACCGTCAATCCTCAGTTTTTCCGTAACGGAAAGTTCCACAAAGACGGCAATCGATGCCGCTGGAATAGGGACGAAATGGGTTGATGGCGACAAAATCAATCTCTGGGCCTGCACTCAGGACGGTACTGAACAGATTTCCGGACATCCATTCTTCATGCTCGGACATTTCGGCAGTGAGGCCGTATTTTCCGCACAGTTCGCCAATCCCATGCCGGAAGGCCGGTATACCTACTATGCCTGTTATCCAACACCTCTTTCATCAAACGGGAACACACTGAACTTCTCCCTCCCCTCTGAACAGGACGGCAGGGCCTCCGGGGGTGCAGACATCCTTATTGCCGAGCCTGCTGTCTCCGGAGAGCTCAAATCTTACAGTTCGGAAGGCGGGGGTCTCGGGCTTAAAATGAAGCATCTGGTCCATATCCTCAAGTTCTACCTGCCTTCGGGCTCAAACGGTCTGAATGGAGAGGGAATCAGGAGAATAAGGATAGAAATGCCGCAGGCTGTGACGGGAATTCTCTCTGCCGACAGGACAGACCCCACTGCCGGAGTCGTGCTTTCTGATGGTAACTCAATTGTTTCTCTTGATTTGGATGAACCGCTTACACCATCTTATACAGATGTAAGAAAATATGCCTTCGCTTCTATATTCCCTATATCCTGCAATGCCGGAGACAAGATGAAAGTGACTCTATATTCAGATAACTGGATGGCCGTTGTTCCTGAATATCTGATAGGAGGAAGGGATTTCAAGCCCGGTCATACGACCCCGGTACAATTGAGCGTCACTTCCGTCGAGCCTTATTATACACTTAATTTCAAGCTCTCCAACAACTATCTCGGTGAGCCGGTAAAAAAGGTGACTTTCAGCTCCGATGACCCGTCCGTGAAATTCTCGGACAGCGGAAGCCAGACTTATGAGTGGGATCCGGGACGCGATCTGGAAATAGGAGAAACCATAAGCTTCGCCTATACCAATGCTGCCAATTACCTCAATCTCGGCGAACACAGTATAACGGTCACCTACGATTCGGAGCACGTCAGGAGCACCCAGACAGTCGATCTTCCAAAGCTTGACACTTACAGAAGCTATTCTGTCGGCCTTACAGTCCCCTACCTCCTGTTTGAGGATTTCAGTGGTATAGCTTCCTTCTCTTCCAACGACCAGTATTCTTCCGGTTTCCTCAGCGGAAGCAAGGACGCTTACAGTTTCCTTGGCGGCTGGACCGGAGGCCGGTGCGGCGCCGAGGCCGGCAAATGCGTCCGTATCGCATGCCGCAGGGAAACGTCGGTGGACTACGATGCCAGAATCGACTCGGCACCTCTCAACGGCATTCTTAAGCCGAATGCCCGCCTGAAAGTCAGCTTCGACTATGGCGCCAACCTGAAATACTCCACGATTACGGTGCTCGGAATAGATATAGACAACGGGGCCACTGGGCAGAACTGTTATGTGGGATATACGGACAGCGCTTCCGGCTTCAAGAGCGGCAGCGACAGCGGAACCTTCGATAAAGAGAACAATGTCCTCAATGTACAGCAGAGCGAGAAAAGCGGTTCGTATGACTATACTCCCAATCATGCCGAATTCATCCTGCAGAATCTCCCTTCCGGAAATGAAGTCATAAGGATAGCATGGAGAACGGCCTGTGAACACAGAGCGGGAGCGCATAATTGCACAAACTGGCTGTATGTAGATAATGTTAAAGTAGAAATAGCAAATAATTAAATATATCTGAAATGAAAAAGAAACTCTTATTCGCTCTTGCCTGTATTCTGGCATCTGTTTCCTGCAGCAAGGACGGGAATGCGGGCAGCGTGCAATTCACGCTGACCAGCGACATTGCCGTTCAGGAAATTGTAAAGAGCCGCGTTTCCGACTTTACGGAACTCCCGTCTCCTAATGACTTTGTACTGACAATCAAGGATTCAAATGGAGAGAAAGTCTGGGAAGGCAAACTTTCGCAATGGTCTGCAGCCACTGCAATTTCTGTCGGAACATACTCTGTTACCGCCACTTATGGTGATGTTACCGTAGAAGGGGCCGGCAAACCCTGCTATGAGGGAAGCACCAATTTCTCAGTAGCAGGCTCCTCCACGTCAAATGTGAAGATTCCCGTTGACCTGAAGAACTGCATCGTGAAACTTGTTTTCTCCGATGCGTTCAAGAATTACTTCACTTCCGGCAAATTCACCATTACTACAGGTAATTCCTCCAAGTTCGTGGTTGATAACTACTCCCCCGATGCCCTTTTTATGGAACCATACCAGTTCAACCTGAAGGCTGAACTGACCAATCAGGGCAAGGCCGTGCAGAATTTCGAAAAGAACTACAACGATCTTGCAGCCGCTACGCTTTACACCCTCAAATTCGATGCAAGCAACATAGGGGGCCTTGTAGTTACCGTAACTTTCAATGACAACGTCACCACTGTAGATCTCGGTGATGTGGAAATCAATTAAATATTCCGGATTATGAAAAAGACAATAATACTTTCCATAGCCGCGCTGCTCGCATTTTCTTCCTGCGATGAGAAACTCAATATCAACACGAATCATAATATCGAAGGGTCCGGAGAAGGCTACCTTTCCTTTGCCGGTTGGGAACTTACCGTGGATGATGAAGTTGAAAAAACCAAGGCATCAGAACCTGCGGACGGAAGCTATGCCGTCATCATCAACTCGAAAAGCGATGAATCAGCTTCCGTTATAACAACCTACCAGGCTGTAAAGGAGGCCGGAAACAAGATTTCCCTTGCCGCCGGAGAATACAGTGTTACCGCCCGTTCTAAATCAGAGGATGTACCCGCAGCAAAGTTCGATTATCCCGTATATGGCGTGCAGAAAGACGTCACCATCGAGTCCGGCAAGGTTACCGAACTCGGTGAAATGGTATGCAAGCTCCTTCAGACTAAGGTCACGATCGACTACAGTGACGAATTCCTCGCAATGGTGACAGGAGACTGCACGGCAACCGTGTCAGTGTCGCCTACGGCTCCCCTCACCTATAATATCCAATATGTCGGAGGCAAGGCCTCTTACGATCACAGGGCCGGGTATTTTGCAGTGAACAACGGTGGCAACACAACCATGGAGGTGTTTTTCAAGGGTAACGTTGAAGGAGGGCAGAAAACCATGAGCCAGTCTTTCAGCAATATCAAGCCCTGCACCTGGCATCAGATAAAGTTTGTCAAGAAGGTGTCCGAGGACGGAACTGCAGACATTGACATAGTCATAGAAGACCTCGTGGAGGATGTTGAACTCAAAGACAATATAAACGGCTCCGAAAGCATTATCGGAGACGACCCCGATGCTCCCAAGGGTGACGGTGGAATAATGCTCGAGAGTACCTGCGACTATGACATAACGCAGCCCATCGTCGTTCCCGCAAAAGGTAATTCCTTCGTTCTTACCATGAAGGCTACAATACCCAACAAAGTGCTCAAGTTCAGCGTTGACATCATTTCCACGTCCCCGGATTTTGTAGATGCGGTAAAAATCATCAACGACGGTTCCGCCACGCTGGACCTTGTGGATCCTTCTTCGGGCGCTATCAGCGTGTTCACTACAATCATCCCCTTCCCCTACGGTGCCGCAGTTGCCGGAAAGTCCGAAATTTCATTCAACCTTTCCGATGCGCAGGTACCTATCCTCGCTTTCAAAGGCACTCACACATTCTCTATGAACGTGATGGACCAGCAGGGTTGCAAGAAGACAATTAATGTAACTATGATAGTTGAATAAAACAGGAGGAAATGAAAATGAACAGGAACATATACTTCATAGCTGCAGCTATAGCTCTAGCCTCCTGCACAGGAATGAACATACAGGATACCGTTGCCGAAGGTTCTTTGACCCTGAACCTGGAGATAGACGGGACCACCAAAGCGGCAATGACCTCCGAGGAGCTGCTCTCAAGCTCAAACGTCAAGATATACAAGGGAGATTTCTCCGGACTTGTCCGCAGTTACAAATATTCTACGGCTCCGGAAGTGATTTACCTTCCGGCAGATTCGTACAGAGTTGATGTCGAGGCCGGTGAACTGTCATCCCAAAGCCCTTCCATAGCATCATGGGAACAGAAGAGCTACAAGGGCTCGGCCAAATTCACCATCACGGCGGGAACAAACCAGTCTGTCCAGGTTGCCGCGAATGTTGTCAATGCCATCACCAAGGTGACTTTTGACGCCTCCATTGCTGAAAATTTCGGCGGCAACTGCAGCTTTACCATAGGAGTTGACGAGGCGGATGCGTCCAAACAGCTTGTTTATGATTCCGGGAAAAGCGGTAAGGAAGGATATTTCATTGTCCCCGACGTTGAACCTCAATTGTTCTGGTCTTTCAGCGGCACTCTTACCAAAGACGGCTCTTCTGTAACCAAAAGCGGTAAGTTCGGAAATATAGAGAAGGGCAGACTGTATAAGCTCTCGCCTAAATTCACCATCAAGGAAGGCGATCTGGACTTTGAACTTTCCGTAGATTACGATACCGAGGTATTCAGTGACATCATCATATTCGAGCCGGTCTCAACGGGTCTGCTCAAGAGCAACACAATGGAAATCTGGGCAGGACATGCTACTGTCCATGCTACGGTGGATGAAGCCGAGTTCAATGACCCCGACAAAATAAAATTTGCCTTCACACAGGATGGCTCAACGTGGACAACTGTCAATTCAACAAGAATTTCTGAAGGCTCATATGAAGCTGTTCTCAAGAATCTTGCCGGGGGTACCCAATACACATACAAACTGGTGATAGACGGTGAAGACATAGGAGATTCATTGACCCTCACCACCGATTCCGCCCCCCAGCTTCCCAACTGCGGGTTCGAGACAACCAGCAACTGCGAAAGTGCGAAATACATCAGCTTTTTCGATTCTTCGCTGTCCGACATGCAGCTTAAAGTTAAATACTGGGACAGCGGAAGTTCAGCTTCTACATCAGTTGGCGCCAGCGGAGCGATCTGCTATTCCAGCACTGATGTCCCTCCGGGCACAGGTTCCACAAAATCCGCATTGCTTCAGTCAAAGTACGTTGTGGTGAAATTTGCGGCAGGCAACCTTTTCACCGGCGAGTTCGCCGAGCTCGTCGGTACAGAGGGCGGAAAAGTGAATTTCGGCCGTCCTTTCACCGGCCGTCCGACCGCAGTGCGTTTCTGGTACAAATATATTTCGGGCAAGATAGATAATGACTCCTCCAACACTCCAAGTGACGGAAAGAAAGGAAACTGGGACCAGTGCAGCATAAAGGTGATGCTGGGCACGTGGAAAGGTGGAAGCAAGGGATATCATGGAAGCACCTCCTGCCCCCTGCAGGTCAATACGACAGATCCGAGCACTTTCTGGGATTATCCCAATCTGCCCGAGACAATTGCCTATACCGATTTCTATAAGGCCGCAAATGAAGCTGCGACCGACTGGACACAGGTTACCCTTCCTCTCGACTACAAGAATCTGAACGTTATTCCAACGCATATCGTGGTGTCCTGCGCTGCAAGCCGTTACGGCGATTATTTCGCCGGTTGCAGCACCAGCCAGCTGTATCTTGACGATTTTGAGCTTATCTACGAATAGTATGCGTACCGGACGGCTTCTGGCTTCTGTCATTCTTCTCTGCGGGGCGGCTTTTCCCTCCTTCGCGGGGAGGACCGACAGGGGCGTTGCGTCATTTAAGACCGATTCCGTCTTCTTCGCCCGTAAGGGTAGCATCATCGCAGGCGGTTCCCTGGCTCTTTCCAATACGAAGAGCGACGATTTTGACGCGGCCGTCATCCGGAACGCGAACTGCCACGGATACTCCGTTAACGTTCGTCCCGCCGCAATGTACTGCATCGCCGATGACCTTGCCGTCGGAATCTGCGGCATATACAGGCGCTCGCTTACGGATATCGCGTCCGCCTCGCTCGGAATCGAGAGTCTTTCTCTCGATGTCGAGGATTACTATGCGCTCGGGCACAAGTACGGCGCCGCCGTATTCCTGCGCAAGTACATGCCTCTGGGACGCAGCGGAAGGTTCTCGTTGTTCGTGGATGTACAGGCGGAATTTCTGGGAGGTCAGTCCAAGATTACCAACAAGCGTAACGAAACCGTTTCGGGAACATATCAGACTTCATCAACTTTCGGGCTCGGTGTAAATCCGGGGGTTGCAGCCTACATTACAGAGCATTTTGCCCTGGGGGTGGGGCTTGGCATTGTGGGAATTGAGTTCAACCGTGTAAGGCAAGAGCACAATCATATAGACAACGGCACGCGCAACGCATTCTCGGCGTCGTATAATCTTAACCTGCTATCACTTTCATTGAGCGCTTATTACTGTTTCTGATATGAAGAAGTTGTTTATCATATTGCTTGCGGTAATGCTTCTCCCTTCCGTCCTGCGGGCGGGCGATGCGGAAAAGCGCTTCAAGACCTATACCGTCCTGGAGAAAGGAGAATGGACAGCGGGGCTCAGCTTTCTTGCCACCTCCATAGGGAGCGACAACAGCCAGTTCCTGCTGCTTGTAAATGGTCTTGATGCTCAAGGGAAACTGGTCCGTGTCGCTCCCGCGTTTACCTATGCTTATAAAGACAATGCCAGCATGGGCCTGCGCTTCTCTTACGGCAAGGCTGATCTCTCTCTCGACAACGTGGACCTGTCTCTGTTGAGCGACGACCTCGCCATCAGCCTGGCCGATATGGACGCGTCTTTCTCTTCCTGGTCGGTGGCCGCTTTCCACAGAAACTACATCGGTCTTGAGAAGAGCGGCACCGTGGGCCTTTTCTGCGAGTTCCGCCTTGCGTATTCCGGAAGCAGGCTCGGCGTAGGCCAGTCCGCCATCCCGTTGAATCAGATAAAGCTGTGCTTCGCACCTGGCGTGGTACTCTACATTTTCTCCTTCGTGTCCGTGGAGGCTTCCGTCGGCATTGCTGATTTCGCATACACTTCCTCCAAGGCCGTAGATACGGGTTCCCTTTCCAAGGTTTCCGGAGGGGTGAACTTCAATATACTGAACTGCAATTTCGGAATCAACTTCCATTTTTAATCCGTGAAACACTATATCCCGCTCATATTCCTTTGCCTGCTTCCCTTCGCATCCTGCATAGAGAACGATATTCCCTACCCTGTATCCGTGCCTACTATTGCAGAGCTTGAAATAAAAGGAGCGAAGTCTTTGGATATCAATGCTTCAACACGTACTGTCAGCCTAGTCCTGGATGAATCTTCAGACCTGTCTTCCGTATGCATAGACAAGGCTGTGTGCGACCCGGCGAACACGGTATCCAGCCCGGATCTGGTGGGGACCTTCGACCTGACTTCCCCCCTCCCCTTCACGCTTACCACCTATCAGGACTATGACTGGAAACTGGAAGCCGTCCAGCATATAGAAAGATACTTCAATTTTACCGGTCAGGTTGGTAAATGCGTGATAGATGACGTGAATCACAGGGTTGTGGCACATGTTTCAAGCAAGGTGTCCCTTTCAAGCATAAGCGTTGCGGAATATAAGCTCGGACCGGAAGGCAGGACTGAATATTCCACCGATCTGCTTAATATGCACGACTTCACCGAGCCTGTGGAAGTGGATGTTACCTTTGATGGCAGGACGGAACATTGGAGAATTATCATAGAACAGACCGAGTCTGCGGTATCTTTCTCCGCCCTTGATGCATGGACCCGCGTGGCCTGGATGTACGCATCCGCTCCTGAAGGGGCCGTGAACGGGTTCCGCTACCGCAAAGCCGGCGATGAGGGCTGGAAGGAACTCTCCGGTGAGAGCATCATAACCGATGGAGGCAGCTTCAGCGCCTGCGCGGACGGTCTCGAGCCTCAGACGGAATACGAGTGCTGCGCCTTCAGCGGCGACGATTCTTCGGAAACGAGGACCTTCACCACGGAGGCTGAGGCCCAGCTTCCCAACTCCGGCTTCGAGGTGTACTCAAATGCTGAATCGAAGAATTTCCTCTCGTGGTACGATCCGGCCGATGCCGCCCTTTCTTCCAAATGGTGGGATTCTGGCAATGTGGGCTCTACAATGGTTGGCGCATCCGGAGTCATCTGCGCTCCCGATACCGACTGCCATGCCGAAGGCGGCGCGTCCGCACGTCTCAACTCACGCTACGTTGTTATCAAGTTTGCTGCGGGAAACCTTTTCAGCGGCGAATTCGCGGGCCTTGTGGGCACAAGCGGAGGAATAGTCAACTTCGGCCGTCCTTTCACGCTCAGGCCCCGCAAACTCACTCTCATGCTTAAATACGACTGCGGAAAGATAGACAATATCGGAGGCGTTCCTTCCGGTACCACCGTCAAGGAGGGCGACCCGGACAGATGCCAGGTTTTCGTTGCCCTTGGAGATTGGAATCCGCGCAAGTACGGAGGTTCTGCAAACTGCCCCGTACAGGTCAATACCACCAAGCCCGAAACTCTGTTCAATCCCTCGTCCGAGGCTGTGATAGCCTACGGCGCTTTCACGAGCGACAAGACCATAGCGGAATGGACGCGGGTGGAGATTCCTCTGGATTATGTGTCAACCTCCCGCGTGCCGACGCACATCATAGTGTCCTGCGCGGCGAGTATGCTGGGCGATTATTTCACCGGTTCGTCGTCAAGCGTTCTCTGGGTGGATGACGTCCGCCTTGAATACTGATTTCTGGAATTCGCCGGGTGTCATTCCTGTGGCTCCCTTGAAATAGCGGTTGAACTGGGCCTGGGTGCTGAAGTCAAGGATGTCGCATATCTCAGATATTGTGTACTCCCCCGAACTCAGCATTGACTTTGCATCTATTATCACCTGTTCCCGGATGATGTCGAGCGGATGCTTGCCGCTTGCGTTGAAAATTTGCCTGGCGAAGTATTTGGATGACAGTCCGGCCGCGTCGGCGTAGAAACTTACGTCCTTGTGCGCCCTGAAGTTGGTTGACAGTGTTTTGAGAAAGTCTTTGTAAACCGTTTCCGCGGCGCTCAGCTTGTTTTTCTTCCTGTTCTCTATCTGGGTGTGGAGCCCCACTGCGGCAAGTCCCCCCATCAGAGTTATGTATGCCTTCACGAGGTCTTTGTTGACCTTGTTGCCGTTTTCTTTCAGGATGCTTCTAAGCTGGCGGTATGTTTCTATTCCGCTCTGCGTGGTTTTTTCGTCAAGCTGGACGGCGACCGATGAAGTGAAGTTGCTTCTGGCATAGGTGGCGTTGTGGAAGGATGCTTCGGGGGCGTATTCGTCATCCGGGACCATAATGACTATCATTTTGCTGTCCGGGTCGAAATCCAGGCTTTCGGCTGTTGTTCCGGGCACAAGCACAAGCAGTCCCCCGTCTGTGATGCAGAATTCCTCGAGGTCGCATTTTATCGAGAACCTGCCTGTAACGCAAAGCAGGGCGATCACGAAGTTGATTTTCTTCGGAAGATGGGAAATGACGGAACGTACCTCCTGGTTTACCGTGTCGGCAAGGGGGACGTCAAGGTTGTCGTACATCACGAGCCTGTCCGAGTACTTGACCATGGTCTCGGCCTTGGGCATCATCTTGAAGATGATAGTGTTGATAAGTCCTTTCATCCGCGATTCCCTTTCAATGCTTGGTTGTGATCAATATTGCTCCGTTCGCGCCCCTGACTCCGTAGATAGATGCGGATGCATCCTTGAGCACTGTTATCGTGTCTACGTCCATGGGGTTGAGATATTTGATACTGGACACTTCCAGGCCGTCCACGATGAATGCCGGCTGGGTGTTCCCATATATGGTGCTGACTCCGCGTATGTAAACCTCCTCCCCTTCCACTACTACGCCGGCCACTCTTCCGCGGAGGTATTCGAATATGGAGGTGTAGGAAGCCATTTCCTCGTCCTTGACTTTCAGCTTTGAAACTGAGTTTGTGTTGCGTTTGCGCGTGGTTGTCCCGTAGCCAATGTCTATTTCTTCGTCCTGCGAATTGGATTCAATCCTTGTGGCGGTGCCGCACGAAGCGCAGGTTATGATTATTGCCAGTAGAACTTTTGTGAAACAAGTATTCATAGTTCAAAGGTAACATTTATTCTCTATTAATTCGAGTGCAGTTTTGATTTATTTAAAAAATACCTATCTTTGCACTCCGGAACGGTGCGTTGGCCGAGTGGTTAGGCGCAGGTCTGCAAAACCTGTCACAGTGGTTCGATTCCGCTACGCACCTCCAGCAAATGCCTCTCAGATATCTGAGGGGCATTTTCAATTTCAAATTTTCCTACAACTTTCCTACAAATTGAAAATCCTTTAACGAATCAGCCCAGGAGCAATCGCTGCTTCTGGGCCTTTTCGACTTTTAAAGCAAATCCGTATGGCGGACTCACTTCAAAAAGAACGTATAATCTTGCAAAGATACTTCAATATTCCGGTCGTATCAACAAGAGAGCAATCAATTTGTAAAGGACTGGTTCCTGACAGGATACTCAGTGGGTAAAAATCATATGTATGCACGGATGAATATAACTAAGTTGGCTATTTGGAATGTAAAAAATCCAGTTCCTGAAAAAATCGGTATCTTCGTGTCATAAACAATCGGCAGAGCCATCCGGCTCAAATTCTTTTCCCCGATTCCGTTTCGTGTTCGAACTCAGGCAACCCGCTTTTCCGTTTTTTATTTACTTGCGAAACTAAAATATCATATACTTGCCATATCGGTTTCATTACCAGCACTCTTATCTTGTCAAACAGGCAGCTGACAATGGGAATTGTGATTGCAAGTCCCGTGAATATAAGGAAACTACCCCCCCCCTCATAGGTGTCTGACAAAAATTTCACCTTAGGATAGAGATATTCCTCGGCAACAGGGGCTGATTGAATCATATATACTGCCAAAGCGCTTGCGGAAAGCCAATTGACTATGCGGTTTTTGAAACTAAATGTCATTGCAAACAGGAAGAATGCAATTGATCCTAATATGTTGAAGGGATGGTTGTATGTGAACAGGCCTTTTTTTGTCTGGATTAATCCTGATATTGCCCATAATGCGCCACAAAGCACATAAGCGGAAATCAATATCCAACGCTTGTTTTTCAAGTTCTGAATATTTACAAAGCGCTTGATGAAACCGCCAATAACATACATATAGACCATCTGCATTGCGCAGTAGCCTGCATTGATTCCAGATTTATTTCCAAAATACCCGAGCCAAACATTCGCGAATGTCAGAAGTATTATTGTGATTCTGAATTCTTTCCTGCTGCTTTCCTGTATGAATCTGTTCAGTAGAGGGGCCATACAGAAAAGGGCGATGTAACACGGGATAAACCAATATGACGAATTGGCGAACGGGAAAAATGTGTTTATAATCAGAGATATCCACATATGCTGCCCGGTAGCGATGATTCGTGCGAAGTAGTTCAACATCCCGTAGAATGCACAGAATGTATATAGATTAAAGAACTTCCGTACTGTCGGTTTGATGCCATAATATCCGCTAATCAGAATGAAGATATTGACGGCAGGGAAAAACAATCCATTCAGGAATAGTGCAATCTTTGCATTTGTTGTGGATATTGCCGCACCGCGTTCAAGTAGCTCCGGGCATGAACCATGCACCAGAATGTGATGGAACACGATGAAGAACATACATACCAGCCGAAGCAGTTCTGCGTTGGAGTCTCGCGCTATTTTAGTTCTATCTGCCATTGCTTCTTTCAGTGAATAACACCTTATCTTGCAAACTCCCTAATCGGAATAGTATCTTATATTCCATATTGGTAAGATTTCAAATACCGTAACTGCAAAGTTATAAATAATGATTCATTTTAACTTAAATCATCATGAATTTTTCAAACAGAATCGACACGCATGTTTCTGGTAGTAATGCTATTTTTGCACAGAAGAAAAGACCTGTGCAACATGAAGTGCTAAGCTCCTACTTGAAGGGTTTGTAGTGTTGGCGGAGCTTTTCTTTTTTTGTTTGATCTATCCAGGAACTACCCGGGGGCGTCCCGAGAATTACTCGTTGGTAGTTGCTATTGATTTTCTTCGAGTTGCCGCAGCAGGAATTTTTCCAGTGTGCTTTCGTCAGGCAGCTGGAGCTGATAGGTTGAGACGAAGAGTTTGTTGTCCATTCCAGCTTTGGCGTACTCGACCATTTTCTTGCTCTTCTTTGTGCAGAGTAGAAGTCCCACCGGAGGATTGTCGCCGGGCTGCATTTCGTTCTCTTTCCAGTAGGATACGTAGGAGTTGAGCTGGCCGAAGTTCTCGTGCGAGAAGGCACCTTCACTAAATGCCTCTGATGTATGTCAGGGGCTTTTTTTGTGGTACATGCCTGACGGAAGCCTTCGTCTGCCTGCGGCAGACTCATCCCACCGCTGCGCTCCGCCTGCGGTCTCCCCGCTATCAAGCGCGGGTGCTTAGGGCTTCCCGCCAGGCCTGCACCACGAAAAAAACGGCATCCTTTCAGGTTGCTGCAAATCACCTTCCACGGTATCCCCTTCCCCAGCGGCCTGTATGCTGCCATGCCGTGCCAGGTGTCGGTATAATGGTTACACCTGGCACGCTTGAATGCCTCTGAGTGCCTTCAGAGCCATTACTGTGTGGAAGGCGTTTTGCAGGAAGCAGACGTCCCGCTCAAAGAGCGCGCAAGCCGCATAAACGCCCGCTGTGCCGCACTTGGCAAGGAAAACGTTATCTTGGTCAGCATCCACGCCAACGCCGCCGGAAACGGCTCAAAATGGCTCAATGCAACTTGCTGGAGCGTCTATACGAGCAAAGGGCAGACCAAAGCAGATCTTCTCGCTGATGATTTGGCCAGAGCTGCCATGAAGTATCTCGGATCAAAGGCCGTGCGTGGAGATTTCGCTGACGGGGATATCGACTATGAGGAGGGCTTCTACATCCTCAAGCACACAATCTCACCTGCAGTACTGACGGAGAATCTGTTCTTCACCAATGAAGATGACCTTGCATTTCTGGAGCCCAAGGAAGGTAAGCAGGCAATCGTCGACCTGCATGTGGAAGGAATAATCGACTACCTAAGCCGATAGATCAGTAGCCGAGCAACTTGCCATTATCATCCCAACCTGGCTGCATCTTGCCTTTTCGGGCATCATCAATAAGCGTTTGGAGCATGTGCTGAGCATACTCCGGGCGTTTCGTATTGTTGTAGTATTGGATGCGGTCAACCTTGATGCGCTGATATGCACCAGGGAACGAATTGAAGTTCTTCCATACAATCGGGTCGGCCTTCAGGGCGTCGATGACCCACTGCTCAAAGACGAAATTTGCAGGATCATAGTCAGGCAATACGGCAAGCCCTGCAGGAGACATTTCGCCCAGATCAATGAGACGACGGCATCGCTCGATATTGTTCCAGCACCAGTTGCTTCTCTTGCGGCGTGGAGAAAATCGCTGGATGGGTTTGCCTTCGTCAATGCGTTTTTGTGTGCTGTCAATCCAGCCGAAACACAAAGCCACCTCCACGGCATCCACGTATCCTACGACGCCAGGTAATGTTTCCTTGGCCCTGTTGATGCGAAGCCAGAACTCCGATACCTTGTCCTGATTCTCAAGGTACCAGGCGTAGAGTTCTTCGCGTGTGTGAATATCAATGAGATTGGTGACTTCCATCTAATGCTACTCGGCAAGGAGTTTCACGAGTTCATCAAGATTGCCAGTTACGGCAGAGAAGAGTTTGTACATCAGCTCTGCCTCCTGCATCTCAGGAATGTAGGCGATGGTCTTGCAACCACGGCCAGCAAATCAGCCTGCCTCTGTGTGAGCGCTGCGGCCACATGGAAGCACAAGAACACAAGTGTCAGCCCATTCCATGGCCTCAAGATCGCTCTTGAACTGCTGCTCTGACCAAGGATCCTTCAAGCCCTTGCAATACTGCTCAACGGTCCAGTTCTGAAAATCAGGATCTACATCAGACCAATGGAAGCCACCTTTGCCATAAGGAGGATTGCGGAAGTCATATACCTCGTGACCAGCCTCGCGGAGTTTGGTCACAACATCAGGATAGAAGGCGTTGCGCCAGCTGCTTGCTACATAGATTTTTGCCATGGTATTATTGCTTACTCCTACAAAGATAACGGAAAAAGCCTAGATCAGGTAATCTTTCTTGCCCCGCCGCTGGCAAATACGCCAGCCAGCGGCTCTCTGGATTAGAGGCACCAGCGCCGCGCATAAGCGTACGCGGCGCTTGCGGTCCGGCGGTGCGGGGGCCTCAGCCCAAAGGGCCTCCTCCCGCCGGCCGCTGACTGCCTGGCAGCAACCATTAAAATAGATTCTTGGAAAGGGAGAGTAATCTTTACGACGGCAACCCCTTGCCGTGCTCTTCTACATCAACAGGCTCACAAAGAATTTTCCCGAAATATATCCACCACGCAAGGCAGAAAAGATGCCTGTAATCCTGTGCCTTGAAGCAATCATTGCAAGCAATCACAGCGTATGTGAACAATCCTATGCACAGCATCAGGTTATTGGTGTTGTCCTGGGGTATGCCGCCTTCTTTCATCGTCTCGTCGGCACGCATGGCAATAAGAGAAGCTGCAGCACCAATCTCAGGATAGATATCATTCCAACGGCCAGACTCGACTTCTCGTTTCTTCATCTGATTGGCAAAGTCAACAAGTGGTCCCAATCTCTTAGCGAATCCTCCACAGAATGTAATGAGTGCGTCCTCACACCTGTCGAAATACTCATTCATGGCACCAGCCAGGTCCTCTGAAACGGGATATGCAGGAATGTTCTCATTGCAGAACGAAACGAAACGCAGAGTCTCTCGGGGCAGCCGCAGATTCACTCCAACCCTATGGGCTATGTAGATGACGGCGAGAATCTGGAATTCAGGAATAATGCAGTGATTGAATTGCAGTAGAATCTCACTCAATTACGGACATTATTGTTATACTTGTTACTGCAAGCAAAACAAAACACACTACATAATTATGGCATACGAGCATAAAGAAGGACAGGGCTCACTGTTCAAGAACGAGAAGGCTAACGATCGTCAGCCGGATTATAAGGGTACCATTGTCATCGGTGGCGTAACATACGAAGTTGCGGCATGGGAGAAGACATCTCAGAGAGGCACAAAATTCTTCAACTCCTAAATATCAACATGACGAATTCCCTGTTGCAGAAGAATTCGAAGATTTACCTTTCTAAAATGATGTAGTATGACAAACTATAATTATACGAGAGAGGAGGCGGAAAAAATCCTCAAAGAACGATTCAATATTGAGCATTTCAAGGATTCTCAATGGGAAGGAATCAAACATATTCTTCATGGCGAGCGTGTACTTATGATACAGCCTACTGGCTTTGGAAAATCATTGTGCTTCCAATTCCCTGCGACTGTATTTGATGGGCTAACACTTGTAATCTCCCCTTTGATTGCGCTGATGAAAGATCAGGTTAAGAATCTGAAGAAGAAAGGGATAGGTGCCGAGTTCCTTAACACATCAATTGAGGATGAGAGTGAAAAACAAAGAATTCTTCAGGATGCAATTGATAATAAGATAAAGATGTTATACATAGCCCCTGAAAGAATGGATAATGACGAGTGGCAGGAAGCGCTTACTAAGATGAAAATATCATTTGTTGTTATAGATGAAGCGCATTGTATTTCTTCATGGGGGCATGTTTTTAGGCCGTCATATCGTAGGCTTGTTAGGTTGGTTAATCTCTTACCTAAAAGTTGCCCTGTGTTAGCGGTTACTGCTACGGCAAACAGTAAAACTCAAAAAGATATCGAATCGCAGATTGGACGTAATGTCATTACGATACGTGGAGATCTTACGAGGAAAAATATTGCACTCCAGGTTTCGACGGTGACTGATGATAATCAAGTGTTTCTGTCTTTAGCTCAATATCTTCAAACAGCACCTGGCAGCGGAATTGTATATGCAGGTAGTACTATGAGAACAGAAATTTTCTCAGACTGGTTGAACTTCGTCGGCATACCAGCAATTAACTTCTATGGCAGAATGGATTCTGAGGATAAGAACGCTGTGTTGGAAGATCTAATGCAGAACAAATGGAAGGCTATCGTTTCTACAAGCGCATTGGGAATGGGTATTGATAAACCTGATGTGGCTTTTGTCGTGCATACACAAATCCCCGAGTCTCCGATTCATTATTATCAGGAGGTCGGTAGGGCAGGCCGTGATGGAAATGCCTCTCAAGCACTTTTGATATATAATACAGATTTGACGCCAGATGGAATTCCAGAAGGCATGTCCATGTCATATTCATTTGTTCAAAATGCTCGCCCTGAATTGTACAAGTATGAAGCTGTAATTGAGTCTTTGAAGAATGAAAGAAGTACTCAGAAATCTCTGGAAAACGCTTTGGATATAAACTCAAGTTCAATGAAGACCATTGTCGAGGATTTGGTTGACCAAGGCATAGTACGGTGTGTGCGGGAGAAAGAACTTGTGGAAACAAAACTTCTTTCACTTCCATCCCGTAATGATGACTTCAATAAAGCGAAATCTCTAACTTCGGAGCAGATGGCAACCATAAAGTCATGTTTGATTGGTGGTAGAATGTCGGTATTTAACCTGTGTAGAGAAGCAAAAGTTCCTCAAAAAGTTCTAATCGGCTTAGCAGAGGAAGGTTGCTTAACTATGGAAATAGAACAGAAAGTGCAGGTTAAACAGTTCCTGGAGTATATACCTGGCGCTCCGTCCCTTTCCACAGTAGACTTCACATCTCAAAAAAGAGATGCAATGGAGGACCTGAATCAAATGGAAGCATATGTTACGACAAAGGAACCACGTATGGGCTTTCTATGTCACTATCTTGATAGCGATGAGAACAAATGTCATCAGAATTGTGATAATACCACTCTTTCTAAGTTTGAGTATCATTCCGATTCGTTTTTGGAGGCGAAACTCAAAGAATTTCAGGAGAATACATTTCCTACTATTACAGTAGGCAATCCACCCAAATGTTTGCTTCCAGGCATAGCTGCTGGGTATTATGGCATGTCTAACATAGGCGCAAGAATTCGCGCTTCGAAGTATTGCAATATTGAGCCGGGTGAGGACTATCCTGATTTTGATGATTATTTGGTTGAACAAACAGTGAAAGCGTTTAAATCAAAGTATGAGGTGGATGAAAATACTTTTATTCTGTTTGTTCCTCCAACAAAACATCGTAACTTAGTCAAAAATTTTGCAACTAAAGTAGCTGAGGCCCTTGGATGTCCCATCAATGATGCGATAATAAAGACCAGAGAAACTGATGAACAAAAAAAATGGGTGACTACTGCCAAGAAAAAGGCTGCTATTAAAGATGCTTTTAATTATGTAGGCTCAAATGACCTTGGCTGTAAGCGAATTATCTTAATTGATGATATTTGTGATTCAGGAGCTACAATAGCTGAAATTGCGAGAATGTTAGGAAAGAAAGGTGCTCAAGAAGTCATTCCTTTAGTAATCGCAAAAACAGTTGGAGGCGATAAATTATGATACCATTAGAAGAACTTCCATATTGGATATGCCTGGCCCATATCCCCAAAATGAAAACCGTTCAGAAGAACGGAATAGTAGTCTCGTGCTTTAAGGAGAAGATTCAGTTATCCACGTTTTTCAATGAGATAGATAATTGGAAAAATAAGTTCCAGATAGATGATTCTTCTTGTAGTGCAATAAAAGTGGCTGCTGAAAGTATGACAAACCTGGCGTTCTTTGTGGAAGACCTTCTAAATCAAGGCGTCTCAATAATTCCTATAATCGACAGTAACTATCCTGAAAGTTTGAAGCGCAATATGAAGTACAACGCGCCTGTTGTCCTGTATGTTAAGGGCGATGTGTCTTTATTAAATAAAGATTGCGTCTCTATAGTGGGTAGCAGGAATGCAGATGGCGTTTCATTGGAATTCACAGACAATATAGCGAAGGCATGCGCTAACCAGGGATACGTTATCGCATCTGGCTTCGCTAAAGGTGTTGATAAGCAGGCACTAGAGTCTGCTTTATCTGTTGATGGAGAGAGTATTATTGTTCTACCACAAGGGATATCTACGGCCACTAGCAGTTTAAAAGCGTATTATAAACCTATAGTCGATGGTAGGGTTATTGCTCTGAGTACATTCCATCCTAAATCTCCATGGAGTGTGGAAAATGCCATGTCAAGAAATTCTATTATTTATGGTTTAGCGCAAAGCATTTATGTGGCGCAATCAGATTCGAAAGGTGGAACATGGTCAGGGGCGATAAACGGTCTTCGTAAGGGACAAAGGATATATGTTAGAAAACCGTCTTCTGACGAGAAGGTTGCGAATAACTTGTTGATAGATAAAGGTTGTATCCCTGTTGATATGGATGGACATCCTATATGTTCAACATCAGTCGAGGAAAAGCCAGAAGCCGTTGAAAGTGCATCACTTTTTTCCGATGCAGATTTCCAATGAAGTTTTTAAATGAAATTTAGATTCATATTTGTTGAATAGATATCGAAACTCCCGATCCGCGTTCTGCGGGTCGGGAGTTTCACACGCCTGAACGGATGATTCTTTACAGCCAACACGAGGTTTTTACTCCTCTCCGTCCTCCTTCCCCTCTGAAAAGTCGAGTTGGGGTTGCTGACTTTCGAGGAAGCGCTTCATACTGAGGTCGGTTACGACTTTCTTGCCGGTTTGCTGCTCGAAGGCTTCACGGGCTACTCTGGCAACGGAACCACCTCGGGAAGCGGCTTGTGCGTGCTCGTCCATGGTGATGGGGTGTTCTTCTTTGGTGATGTTGGTGGTGGTCAGTTCGGCCAACATATTCATTACCAGTTCTTCGTTGGTCATGTTGTCTCGAAGGTTCTCCTTGTGAAGGCCCTTGAGTCGCTTATATTCTCTGGCGGTAAGGCCTGCCCAGGTTTGGTAGATGATGTCGGTGAGGGTAGCATAACCGGTGCCCTCTTCGACTCCGTGCTCTTTCCACTGGTCTGTGAGGTCTTTGCGGATCTCGATGGACTTGAGGCGCTGGTTGATCCAGTTGTCGGAATAGCCGAGGCGCTTGAAGTCAGCGAGCGACTGTTGGATGCCGAGTTCCGGGTCCTGCATCTGATGGATGCGGTCCGCTCCTACCTGTGCGAGCCAGCGCTTGAAGGGTTCGGCCTTCTTGGATGGGATGGACTGGACAATGCGGAGAAGCCCTTGGATATCAATGCATTTGGGATTATGCCGTTTGCCATCGGAGGAGATGAATTTGTAGGGGGGACAATTTGTCCCCCTCACGAACGCATCAAGTTCGGGGTCGCGTTTGCGAAGCTTCTTGAAGTATCCTGCCGGATCCTTGCTGTCGGTGAGAGCTTCTACGGCATCGATAATGCAGAAGTAGTATTTCTCCTCATTATCGTTCCAATATGTGCGTATCTGCCTGCCGGCAAACAACTGTATCTCCTGTGGCATAATCAAATCACACTTATTCTGGACAAATTTAGCAATTATTCATTATTCTGACATACATGTTAGTACTGAGTGTAGGAACTAAATATACATGGCTATTGGTTTGGTTTCCGATCATGTTCGGTTCATCCGCCTGAACGGATGAATCCGATATGGAAAAGCCGCCTAACCCTGTCTGTTATATTCACCCGTCTGCGTGGATGATGCTCTCGGGGCTGTTCTGGCCATTTCTGTCAGAATGAATTCTGTAATCAAGTATTTTTTCGTAATTTTGCTCAAACGAACAGCATGAAACTTATTCTCATCATAATTGGTCTTATCCTGTCCTGCAATATCAGTGACCGGTCATCCGCTGATGAGAAAGTCCGTGACATTGTGCAAGGCTCCGTTATCGGGGCTGACAAGCAGGATACAGGCACACGTGATTATGACTGCAAATCGTTCGGCATTCTCCCTACCCGCACCGCAGGGTATTCCGGTGAGAACAACAGCGTCACACCTTCCGTCAGATCTACAAACTCCGGTCGCAGGATTCAGCCTTCCGGCAAAGCTCCTTTCCGTGTCATCAAGGACGGAAAAGTAATCGACAGACACAATTTCTACACATTCCAGACGGACTTGAAGCAATTTTCGTCAGGAATACATTCTTCTATCCGATATATCTATTCTATCTGTCAGCTGCTGATTTAGCCTATCCCCGTTATTTACCAAGGCTAACCAATATCAGTATCAACTAACAGAGTATCAGCAATGACAATCATTTTGTTGCTGGTCGGCCTAGGACTCATAGTCCTCGGTGCAGACTGGCTTGTTGACGGGGCTTCCGCAATAGCTCGCAGAGCCGGAGTCAGCGAATTCGTCATAGGCCTCACAATCGTAGGCTTCGGAACATCGTGTCCGGAACTTGTAGTGAGTCTGACGGGAGCCATACAGGGCAATGCGGACATTTCAATCGGCAATGTAATCGGCTCAAACATATTCAACGCCCTTTTCATTCTCGGCATCACGGCACTTATAATGCCAGTGTCTATGACCGATGAGAACCGAAAGCGGGATATCCCTATCACCCTGGCGGTCTCCGTCATTCTCGTGCTCTTCGGAATGAGCAGGACATTGTTCGACATCGGTGGTGCAGATTCATTGTCAAGAGTCGAAGGCATCGGATTCCTTCTGCTGTTTGCCGCATATCTGTACTTCTGCTTCAAGTTTGATTCAAAAGAGCAGACAGATATGCCTGAGCAGAAGCAGATGAAACTGCCGCTTGCTATCCTCGCAGTTACCGCCGGCCTTGCCGGGCTCATTTTCGGAGGTGAACTGTTCGTTGATTCGGCCACAGACCTTGCAAGGAGCCTCGGCGTCAGCGACAAGTTCATTGCAATAACCATTCTTGCAGGAGGTACTTCCTTCCCTGAACTTGCCACCTGCATCGTGGCGGCAGCCAAGCACAAGGATCAGCTCGCTCTGGGGAACATCCTCGGCTCGAACGTATTCAACATCCTGCTGATTCTGGGATGCTCTTCCGTCATCACACCGCTCTCATTCA
>JAKSKH010000030.1 GCA_024401855.1 Bacteroidales bacterium
ATCAGTTTCCATATAAGTGAAAGTCGTTTTGCCTATGGTGAAACGACTTCCTTGATATAGTCTCACCGTCTCGTCGGCTTTCAGCCCATGCTTCTGCCCGACAATGACGCCACGCTCGAGCGCACGCAGGTATACCCTTGAATTGCGCATAAAGATTTCCGCGTGTATCGGAGCTATGTCCCCCTGTATGTCCCAGGACATCTGTATGTTGCAGTCCACGGACCTTCCCAGTTTGACAACGGCATCCGGATTGGCACGGAACCATTTGTACAGAGCGATGTTGGTGGCCTTGATACTGCCTTCTGCATACAGGACAAAATGGTCGGAACGGGGTGATACCGTAGCCACCGCAAACGCAACCAGTACGGCAAAGGCAAGGAAGCAGAGGGATATCAGCAATCTGTAGTCGTCGGTAATCATAAACAGGAAATAGGGCCATCCGAAGATAATCAGGGTAGCGGCAAGAAGCAGAATATAGAATTTTTTGCCGGGTTTCGCCGCAGACGAACGGAAGGTGAGACATTTCGAAATGCCGTAGGTGTACAGCAGCCAGGTGAACAGTTCGACAATCTTCTCGATGAGTATATTGTTCACTATTATGCAGAACAGGCTGTTCAGCACAAAGAGTACCGTCGTCCAAAGGGCGGCCGCCATGGTGCGCAACGCAACCGACAGGAACTTATCCCGCCTGCTTCTCTCCTTATCAACCAGGAAACTGAGCATGAATACCAGCGGCACCGCCAGAAAGAAGGAGAATGTCGGAAGATAAGACATATAGGCGGAAAATCCGTCAAGCCTGTCATTCAGAATAGTATCAGCGGACATACCCTCAACTACCAAATCCAGAATCTCATTGATGAACAGCGGGAGACTGCCTTTGAAGAAATAGAACATGAACCAACCGAACATCGCGGCAAGAATCGCCGAATAAAGCCATTTGGCATAGTAAGGCGCGTTCTTGGAATCGAGAATGTTTTTGCGGTTGTAATAATATGAGCCTGTTTTGCACCTCGCGCTATACTCCGGACAGTGATAGCCGTTACCCTCCCAGCAATCGAAATGCATCGTGTGTTCGCACTTTGACACTATGGTCTCCCCCTTTTTGAAAGGAGCCTTGCACAGGTAGCAACTGTCCGCCACTTCCATTCCGCCAAGGCACATGTTCGAACCCGTATATTCCGACACATATTTTTTCCTGAACGACCTGTAGCCGAAAACCGGCACAACAAACTGGAACGCCAGGAACAGCAGCAGCAATATGCCGGCCAGCATATACACACCCTGGCTCGCAATCACCTTGTTGTTCACTCCGTGGACAATTATCGGGAAAAACTGATTGCCGAGACAATATACCGTGGAGCCGCTCATAGCCGGAGAATCCCCTTCCGAAGACACATTCACGATTATCCGGCGCGCAATACCGTCATACTCGCGTCCCACATGATTGGACAGCGACAGGAGATATTCCACAGAAGGGAGATTGAGCTTATTCTCAAAAAGATTGCGGCATTCCGCCCATCTGAACGAATTCTGGTACAGTCCTCCCATCCTGTTGCAGAAGGAGAGGACGGTCATATTGGTGGAATCGAAGAACAGGTCATCGGACTCACCGTGACTGAAATTGGAATAAATCAGGCAGCCGTCCCATTCGGACTTTGCGGCATATTCGTAAAGCTCCTGCTCAACGGCAAAATGATTGGGGTCGTAAGCCTCGTTCTCGCTCCATACCACTCCGTCGGACATAACAAAAAGGGCTTTGCTGCCGGTCTTTCCCATAGGGCCGTCACCGCGGTCAAGCTCAAGAATTTTCCGGTGTATGCCTTCGTACAGATACTTGTCACCAGCCCCGTTGTCCGTAAAGAAACAGTTTTCCAGCACGTAGTCCGTAACCAACTCCGTCTCTGTGATTTCACCTCCCGACTTGAGGAATGAGACAAACAGATTGTCATTACAGATGAAATTATGAATCTGCCGGACTGCCGCACACTCGGCATCCACGGACTCCTGCGGCAAGGTCAAATCGACAAGCACCAATGCCTTCAGTCCGATTTTCTGAAAATATTCCGAAGTAAGGTTCTCGGCCGACTCCACGTGCAGAGGCACCACACCAAGCGAAGCAAAAGCCATATTGTGGTGGAACACTTCGGAAACTTTCACGTTCGCCCCGAGGCTGTCAATGCACAGGACGCCATCGAAATCATCCTTGGCCGACACAAACATATCGGCCCTCTTATAATCAGAGGAAAAGACGAGGTCTTCCACAACCAGATTTTCACTGTTCTCCTCAATGGTGGCTTGTGTACAGGAAAGTGTCATCAGGCCCAGCATGGTGAGAAGGGCTGACAATTTGACGCATTTGCTATTCATGATTTTCATTCTGCAACAATTATATTACCGGGGGCTCGTTTTCACCCTTATTCAGCAGCTGTTTCATCTGCTTTGCCGATTCTTTGGCTGATTTGACGGATTTGACATACGTACCCAAAAAGACCAGGAACATCATTATGACCGACACGGCGGCAATACTCATAAGGTAGTCCTTGATTCTTGTCATCAGAGGTTTGAATTCCATCTTCTGGATTTCACCCGAAATGGTCTGAATCTCCACGAACAGGCCCTGCAGGGAATCCATCCTGTCTTTGAGGCGGGGATTGATCTCTGCGGCCTCCTTGGCTGTCTGATATGCATTCCCGATATCGGCGAAATCCAGTTTTTCCTTTGCTTTCAATTTTTCAAGGGCATCCGCACCCTGCTTGACAAGAGACAATTTGAAAGCCTTGTCCTTCAAATCCCTATATTGACCCAACTGGGACGACACAAACTGTTCCGACTTTATGAACTGCTCTGTCTTTTCTATCTGGGCCTTGCGCAGTTCTATCGAGTTCCTTACCGCTGTCCTGGTCTCCTCGAATTCATCCATAATGGCGATAAGGTCGTTGTCTGCGACTATAGCCTCATAGTTGTTCTGGAGATATTCACTCCATTTTACGTCAAAGAGACTCAGCGAGCGCGATGTCCGGTCCAGCTGGGCCTTGCTTGCGTTTTCGAGATTGTCTCCGAGCGAGGCCACATCGGACACGAGACTATTCATCCGATGTTCCATTTCACGGTTCTGTCCATACACCAGCGCAGGTAGCAGGATTACCGTTAACAATGCAATTCTTCTCATCTGCAGGTATGGTAGAAATATTCTTTTGCCTGAATGAAGCTGTTCAGGGCCTTTCTGTCATCATCGTTCAACACACCATGCCTTATTGTGGACTTGCCGGCCTCGTCGATAAGCTTTTCACACTGCTTGACTATGCTCAATTTGGCCGACTTCGATTTCTCCAGACACCATTGTCCTGTAAGCTCGTCAATCTGCCGGGCACAATGATAAAGCCATCCGGCATCAATACGCTGCAGGTCGAGACCGAGATTCTGCACTATTTCCATCCTCTTGTCATCAGAAATCGTACAGCACATATTCAACAGGGAATCTATACAGACATTATAGGCGGCTATCGCATCCTTCAGACAGGGGCAATCAGTCACGCTGTCCATTTTCGTATAGTTTTGCAGAAGCGAGTTCTTTGTATTCTGGAAGTCTTCAAAATCCTCCAGAGAGAGAACTTTTCCTTCAGGGTAGGTTTTCTCAAGGCCGTTTATTGCCGCGGAAGCCTCCTTGTGCCTGGCTTTGACCGCGGCTATCCGGTCCCCTTCCCCGAAGCACGGATCTCTAAGGACCGTGACATCATATTCGGTCTTGAGGTCCTTGTGGCTGGCAAGATAATGCCTTTTCATCGCGACCGGAGAAGAAGCGTGATGTTCGATGAAGAATATGTCCCTGAGCCTGATCATCATATCAGTCTCCTTGGATGCCGACTCTATCCTGAACAGCTGCACGAGACTGTCCTCGGGCATTGTGTATTCCTCGCTGACAGGAGTGGCGCCGGAGCTTTCAATCCAGGAATGTAAAATGGCCTCCTTGAATCCTGGGCCCAGAGTCTTTCTGGAATGTCCGGTCATAAAAAACTTGTTGGACGGGTCATATGCTATCTTGTAGGGAAGTCTCTCCGGCTTGAGTCTCCTGCAGCATCCGAAAATCTCCTTGTACACCAGACCTCCCGAGTGGAATGCGAAAAGACGGGAATTCGCGCTGCTCAGAGAAACCTTGAGCATACCGGTTGAGTCTGCGAAAGAGATTCTCAGGCACATATCGTGACTGTCCACATCCGGAGTACCGCCAAGCCATTCCACATAAGGCTGCGAAGCGCTGACCACCACCCTTTTCTGCCCGTATGCGACAGAAACGGATATGCATAGACAAAGTATTGTCAATAAAAAACCTCTCATAATCATTGTTCATTAAAATAAACCCATCCCCGGGGTTCACCCTGCCTGATTACCCATGCGGCAACCTGCTGGTCTTCGGGATACGGGGGTTCGTTAATCGCGTGATAGACTTCGTATCTGAGGTAACGTGCGATACGGTCCACACACCAGGCTATTTCAGTATAAGTATCCGGCATATTCACACATACCCTTCCGGCATATCCTCCGAACCAGCGGATATTGGGATGCCAGGGATGCGGAACCGGCGAACCGTCGGCATCTTCCGTCAGAAAACGATAGACCGGTTGTGCGTCAATGCAGGGATAGTCCCGCGGAATTTCCACACTCATTCTGAACCTGTCGGCAAACAGCGGGGGGTTAACGGAACCGGAAAGCCCGAGGGATTCGACTTGTTCTACAGAACAGATGCTGCGGATACGGTACTCCACCATATAAGCTGTCGGCATACCGGCCGCATTGCGGGAAGTCACCTCCACGGAGATGTCATCCCGTCCGCCGAACCGTTCTGTCAGCACGGAATACTCGAATTCAAGCCTTCTGTCCTTTCCTGTCATACGCGTATGTCTAACCCGGAAACGGGTCGGCAATCAGATGTATCGTATCTCCGTTCTTCACCCCGTAGTCAGCAAGAATCTGATCTTCCCTGCCGATGCGCGGACGCATAACCCTTATGGTATGGGTATCCGCATCCTCCTTGCCGAAAAAATAATCCATAGGAGCGCCTGTCGTATCGATTGAAGGGAAGTCGAAAATCAATTTCCCGTCCGAGCCGGTGGCGTGCCGGAGGTTGTTCATAAGTAATGACAGTGAACCTTCAGGGTTGACCACCTTGAATTTGACCTTCTTGTTCTTGTAAACGATGTGCAAAAAGAAATCTTCCATATATTATTTCACTTTTATCTGTACTGAAATGGGATAGATATTCACACTCCTGACCTGAAGCATCTTTTCCAGCAGAATCTCCGCCTGAGGAATCCTGTCACAGAAATTTCTCCGGACAAAGGCCGTGTCCGCAACGGTGACGGAAACAAGTATCTCATATCCGCAGGCGTTGTTGCCCGACGACGTGATGCCGTCACAAAGGTGCGGGGACACCGATATTTCGTGAACCAGATTGGAGACTATACCATACCTGACGGCCAGCTCCTTATAACAGAACACTCGGATGTCATTCCTCGTCACAATCCTGTTGCCCGTATGCTGATATCGTCTTACGCTCTCAAGGGGCAGTTTTTCGTCATCGGTGCCGACCTCATCCGATCCCGGGACAGGAGGAGCAATCTGCACGATTGAATCCGTATCCAGGCCTCCGGCGGGGACGAACCTGCTCTTCTCGGTAAGGGAAAGGGATGTGGCGCTGCCGTCCGTGGTCAGATACCGTACCTTGACACTCACCTGATTATCGTTGCGATTGCTGTCAAGAATCAGATACGTGCCCCCGACAGTATCCGGCCGGTTCTCTTTCGCGATATCCAACAGTTTGTACAATTGGGTATCCAAGTCTGCGATGATTTCCTCTATGGCATTCCCATCCATATTTGAGAAAGCATAGTAGTCGGAACGATATTTGTCAATCAGGGAAGAGAGCAGACGGACAAGAGCCGCCCGGTTGAAACGGTCAGCCGCCACTTTCCTGACGGAGACTCCGATATCACCGAACATCTGATCACCGACTGGTGTCAGGACGTGCATGAGCTGTGCCTGTGAACCGCCTCCATCTCCCGTGATGCGCGCAATGGGATGGGCCGAATCAAGATTCTCCTCCCGGATATCCACATTCGCCAGCAGGACGGTATTCAATATCAGGTCTTCTTTCTTGAATATGAAATCGGTACCGACCCCTTCGAACTCGAGAACAAGCTTCAACTCCATAAGCTCATCGGGAATGAAATCCGCACAGGACTGCTTCCTGACAAAATACATTCTGAGTCCGTGACGGGCGAAGAGATCGACAAGCGTCATGGACGGGTTATATACCAGAGAGCCCGAATTCTCTATATTCTCGAAGGCGAAAATATCAGAAAAAGGAAGTTCGCTGTACTCCCACGGACGTATCAGGGACAACTCCCTGTCACCTACCCATATCCTTACATCGCGAAAAGCCGGATTTCTCAAAGCAAAGGACATCAACGACAAGTCGGAAACCGGTGTGCCGAATGACAGGCAAACCTCCCATCTCCTCCCGTCCAGCCTGACAACCGAAGTAATCTCAACGGGTGTCACCCTTGTCTTGAACACGGGAAGGAAATTGTATTCTGTCCCTTCGAGCTTGAATGAGCCGTTACTGTCAACATCCACGTCACTAACCCCTGGAACAGGCGCCACGCGTACCACGGCGCTGGCGGGCGTGGCATGCCCGGCATCATACGAGGAGAATATCTCCGTAAACTCATTCAGGACATCCGTCCTGAACCTTTCTATGTCGTTATCAATCTCATTGGCCTGGCGCGCCATCGCGGCCATAATCAGTTTGAATACGGGATCATCCTTCAAAGAGAGCAGCTGGTCGCTGTAATTGCTCTGTTTCCAGACAGCAATCGCATCCTCCATCAACTCCCTGACTCTCCATTGTGTATCAAAAACCTTCTGATTCATTATTTCCAGACTTTAATCGTTGTTTGGTACTTGTATTCCTCTCCGGAGTCCTTGATTGTGCCGTTGACGGTGACATATACGTCCCTCTCCTCTCTGGAATACACCATCGACACGGAGACATCACACAATCTTGTCTCATACCGGGATATCCTGTCCTGCAATTCGGCGGCGAAAGTATTGAGATTGCGCGACGTGCCGCTTATCTTTTTCCCGTACACACCGGATCTTCCCAGAACCACCCCGTCCGCTTCATTGAAATTCTCCAGCATCATATTGTTGAAGATGAAACCGAACTCGTCGTCCGCCGCACAGGCACCGTACGGAGTAGTTATCAACAAACGGAGAAAAGACGAGATCGATGCACGCAAATCGGCATTGCGGGCCAGTCCGTCCTTTCCGATATCCAAAGGCAGCCGTAGTGAAAACATACTCATATCAGCGGTACATAATTGTCATCCTCCTCTGCGGGCGGCGTGTACAAGGCATCATAGAGGGCCTTGTACAGGCTTTCGTACAACGCAGGATGAAGTTCATTGCCAAGCTCTTCCTTGAGAGTATCGTGAGTCCTTGCCGAAAACGTACCGTCCAGGAACTCCTTGAGTTTGTCATCAATCCTGGCCTCCATCTCCTGCAGGAGGGTTTCACGAAGCTCGGAGGTCAGGATTTCGGTCAGCTGCGGTTTCAACGTTCCGGTGACGGACTCTTCTATCCGCGCCACGAGCGCATCAATGTCCAACTCGTTCTTTTCCGTCTCAAGGCCGTCAAGTATCTCTCCTGCGCGCTTTACATAATCCCGCATCCACAGGAGCCATTTCTCAATATCGTAATATGAGAATTCCGCAATATCTTCGTGCCTGTCATTGGGACTGAAGATAAAATCATCCAACAAGTCAGCAAGGCCGTGAAGCCTCTGTATCAGTTTGGACACGGAATAGTCCTTCAAGCTCCTGCGAAGAAGAACGCAATATCGAATAAACAGGTATTTACCGTGCGCTTCATCCACATTGCCGTGTGAAGCCAGGGCATCGAGCATATCGGCGATGTCCGCACAAAGCCCGAGTATCCTGTCATTATCCGAGGCGACAAGACGGGGGACGATGAAACCGTCATCGATAGAGCAGGTCCCGTCGGAAACGAGAAGACGCATCAGCGGAATCGCATCACGCTGCCGGAGGCTTTCGAAATCAAGAATCTCAAAATCATAAGCGGGCCTGACCATCAAGGTTTCATCACATTCGAACTCAATCTCGTCCTTACCGATACCGACACAAAGATAATAAGTGCCGGAGGCAAGTTTGGGTATGGGGAATACCACACTCTCGTCAACGCTGACATAACGACCGGACGGAAGCAGGGCGGAGCATTTGAGTGACGGGATTTCCAGATTGCCCTTCACAAAAAAGCCGTCCGCAGACAGTTCGCCTCCGGGCACTACTCCGAAAATGTCTCCGAGCAAAGCCTTTATCGTCATGATATTGCGATGCTCAATATTCTTGTTCAGACTGTTCAGCAAGCGGGACGACAGCACCATTCCCGGAGCCCATTTTATTTTCGAATTGATATCCATATTACGATTGCAGTTCGCAGTTATAATCCAATATTTCATTCCAGGCGCCACGCTCGGACGAGGCGTGCGACCTGATATCAAGCACGAAATTCACATCGAAAGGCATGAACCATTCTCCTATGAATGCCTCAAGCGGGGCAAAACGCTCCAGACATTCGCGGAAGGTCTCGGAGTCAAGATCAGGAATGATGGCCGTATATCTAGCCTCGGGGAGCCAGGCACGGGACGAGTCGGATTCGCTGAACCTGTGGTTGAGGTCCAGTTCCACTTCACATTCCAGCAGTTTCTTAAGCAGCATCTTCACGAAATGCAGGTCTCCCCGGTAATCCGAGACAAAAGGCAGCCACATCATCAGTTTCCTTACCAACGGGTCCTTCTCGCCATCCAGATCGATGTCAAAATAATCCTGAAGGATGATTTTCACCTTGTCATTCAGGACAGACGACACCTGCTTCTCCAGATGAAGGCGTTCCCTGAAATTGAAATTGTCCAAAGGAGAGAATGCTTCGGTGAGCAACTTCCGTCTGAAATTGATTTTCTCATACGCGCCGGACTTGTCCCGCAGTTTCCTCAAATCCTCCACGTCCGACAGCAATCCGTCGGGGAGGTATTTCAGAAAACCGTCACGCGCCAGCTCCACATAGGTGGTATCCGGGTCCAGCTTTATGGAATCATCGTTGTAGTTGCGATAAAAGGTACCCTTGCAGGAAACCTTCCACTGATATTCCTTCTCCGGGTAGAGATAGCCCAGAAGCATCTCTGCACTTATTTCCTTTTTCATTCCCATCGCAGTTCAAGAAAGCGGTCCTTTCCCGCGCAACAAATGTGAAGCACATCCCCCCTGGGAATGCCTAAAGCTCCCAAAGTCAGATCCCCGTAAGGGAAAGCGGCATCCACCGTTCTGAATTCATTCTGATAGAAATCTTCCGGGGACACATTTCTCGGCAGGGATTCAGCCACGTGCCTCCCGGGAAGCATCACCTGATACCGTTCCCCGGTCCTGCGGTCCTCAAGCCAGTCAACGAACTTGTCCTCCCTGAGCAATATGGACACCTCCGAGCCGCCGTCCGGGAAGGATGACAGGAAATCCGACACAGTGGTATCCACGGTAAACCCGGAGGGCTCCACCGGCCCCCAGGTTTCGTGTTCGGGGCAGTCATCGTCGTATGCATCGAACTGAGCAACACCGGCGGTAGGCACGTCCCCGTCATAGTAGAACATCTTACCGCAGTTTGAAGTGTCTCCACATATTATCCTGAGTGCTTCCTGAACCTGGACTGCCCCAATCACTGAGGCCGTGATGCTGCTCGTGGGAGCCACTCCGTGACTGACTGGAGCGCTCACCACATTGGCGCAGGAGAGTCTTCTCTTCAAAACTCCGATTTCTTCGGGCCCAAGACCGCAGGCATAGCAGTTCCTGCCGGGGATGAACACCTTCATCGTCCCCTCGGCAAGGGCGATTCCTCCGTCCACCCAGGGACGGTTCATCCTCGCGCAATGCCTGTTTATCACAAACCTGGCCCAACGATTGTCAACGCAAGACACCACCACATCCATCCCCCGGATTACGCCGAGACCTACGTCATGCACTATGTCTGCGTCAAACGTGCAAACATCCATATCGGGATTGAGCTCCAACAGCCTTTCCCTCACGACATCGACTTTCAGCCTTCCTGTGTCGGCATCAGTTTGTCTGAAAAGAACAGAACGCGTCAAATTGCCGGTTTCGACCCTGTCGAAATCCACGCACACGATATGGCCGACACCGCTCAGGGCTAAGTTCTTCAGAACTTCGTTCCCCAATGCACCGCATCCCACGACCATCACCTTCGCGTCGCGCAATCTGTCCCGACCGTTTGTCATCATCCTTCCAGATTCATTGTCTTGGCAACCTCCGGATTCACGGCAGAGGAAAGCACATCCTGTTCCTTGTCCAATCCGACCTTGATTTCCAGATATTTCTGATAGGCGTCCTCTATTTTCTTTATTCTGTCAGCCGCCGCCTCTTCAGCCATTTCCTTGTACTCCTTGGCCTTATCCTTAACAATTTGTTCGATAGCATCCTTGTCCTCCTTGGTAGCATCCAGAAGGTAGGGAGCCATCTTCACTTTAGCCACATTGACTTCGGCATCCACGTATGTGCAGAAGGCATCCTTGTATGTTCCCACAGCCTTCTCGAGAACACCCTTGCGTCGTTCGTCCACGTATGGCACCGTGACCGTCAGGAGAGAGACCGTCTCATCGCTGTCGGCGGACTTCCGGCATTCCGAAAATTCTGTTATAAATTCAGGATGCGTTACCCCTATGGCCGTGACAATCATTTCCAGATCCGTCCCCTCGTGAGGTATGAAGACAAATGTCATGTCATCTTTCTTTGCAACGTCAACCAGATCCTCCAAATGTCTGTCAATGCCTCCATCCGGCACCGAGGTACTGAGAAGAGCCACCGGGTCGGCATCGACGCAGACATTGAAGAAATGAAATTTCATACTGTTCAACCTGCCTGTAATCCTGCTCTCCATATCCCGCACAAGTATACTCAAATTCTTATCCATAATTTTCCCGTCATTTTCCTGTTGCCATAGATGCGTTTCCAGGGAAGTTTATGGAAATCTGCCCCCCATAGGCGCACATACATTTACAATTGTCCATAAGAGCCGGCATCATACACACTTTGACCTGACCTCCGGGGGCCCAGGGCCCGGTAATCACGGGCACACAGGGCATAGGTGTCAGGACACCCATCGCTGCGGCCGTTGCGGCGGCAACGGTGGGATTGGCCATAGACCTGCACATCGCGAAAGGCTTTATGTTCATCATAGGCGCGAAATCCATAATGTTGGCCATAGGCATATTTCCGTTCATAGGACGCATCCCAACAACCGTGAGCGGCATAGGTGCCATCCCGAAACTGCATTGTAGCAGTGCTCCGTTCGTAACAAATTTCCCCATTATTTCTTCTCCTCAGCTTTTTTCTCTTTCGCTTTCTTCTCCTCCACCTTGAGTTTGGCCGACAGTTTTGCCGAAGAGGGAGCCCCCGGCACGGCAATTCCGTCGCTGATGTTGGTCGATTTGAAAGAGCTCTTGGCTTCGACATTGTCGATAGTCGCCTTGGGAGCCTTGATGTCGGCCTTGAAATCGGTCTTTCCGTTGACTGTGGTATCTCCGTACAGCTCCGTCTTGCTTCCGGATACCGAAAGATTGCCTCCGTCAAGCTGGACAACTGCCTTTGCCTCCCCCTGCTGCATTTCAGCGGTGGTGTCTCCGAACACTCCGGTCTTGTCGGCCGAAAGCTGCAGCTGCTTGGTCTTATTGTTCTTGTCACGGCTGCCGGCATATATCTTCTCGGCCGTAATCAGCAGTGTGCCGCCGGCGGCAAGCTTGTCGTCCGACCTGTTGTCCTTCTTCACGTCGGTGGACTTGATTTCGACTTCCTTGGCGTTCATATCGATAATGCCCGCAGCCTTGCCTTCGGTATCGGTTGCAGACAGTTCCGTGGTCTCGAACCTTATCTTCAGGCTGCCGTCTTTGGTAAGGGCCTTCTCTGTGGTCTTGCCGTCCTTCAGTTCGCTGTCCACGGACTCGAGTTTCACTTTCTTCGACACTACGTGGACATTTCCCTCGGCGAGGATATCCGCACTGTCGCGCTTTTTCTGGTCTTTGAACTTCGTGTTCGCGGTTGACAGGTCGATATCCATCGCGTTGAGCGATATCCTTCCTTTCTTGAGCAGGGCGCCGTCATAGCCGCAGGCCCCGACGGACACGCTGTTGGACAATATCCGGACTCCCGAGCCGGGGTTTTCACGGATGTTGCCGTCACCGTCAACAGCCGACAGACCTATCTTCTCTCCGCTTATCCACACACCGGCACCCGTAATCTTGTTCTTGAAGTCCTGGGAAGACGGAATCTTTCCCTTGGCATCCTCCAGACATTTTATCTTCCGGCATGTTTCAGCGAGGTCGGCAAGTTGGGAGGAATACATATAGAAAGCATTGGAGGCCTTCTTCATTGCCGTTTCCAGCTGGTCGTGAAGATCATCGAGGACCCCTACGCTGCTGCGCAGGTCATCTATGTCGCTGCTTAGGGCATTGCTGTCATCCAAAACCTTGGTGAGTTCCTTTATCGCGCTCTCAAACTCCTTTTTCGAGTCTCCCGAAGCCTTCTTGCAGGAATCCTTGCTTTTCTTCAGATTGTCAAGCCTCTTGTCAATGTATTTTTTCTTTCTCTCTGCGGAATCGGCAGCTTCCACGAACAGCCCGCTATCCGAATGCAGGTGCAGTCCTTCTCCGACAGCGGGCGGAGACGTGAACACGCCCTCTCCTCCGCTGCTGTTCAGCGATATTCCCCGAGCCTGGCTTATCACCTCCGAAATGTCGGACACCACGTTCTCCCTGCCGTCGGGGCCGGGATCAACGCCATAGCTGCGTATGCCCGGGGCCCTGTTCACAATGTATCCGGCAGGTCCGCTCCCCTCCAAAGAAATACCCTGACCGCGGATGATTATGCGGGAGGGCTGACCGGGCAGCAGATAACCGCCCTTGTCAACGTTCCCGATGACTATCTCGGGTGCGGACAGCACTATGCGCTCACTGTCACGCAGGTAATTCCCTCCGTGAGCCTTATTGACGTTGTCAATCTGCAGCATGCGTATGGCATCCTTGCACGAACGGACTTCATCGACGCTCTTTTCTATGCTGTCGTTAAGGTCCTGAAGAGCCTTTTTCCAGTCATCAAAAAAATATTCCATCTTTTGTCTGTTTAGGAATGACTTATTTGACTATCATAAATTCTCATTCGGATTCTGATTCGGATTCTGCTCTCCAACCGCAAAAGTCTTTTTCAGGGCATTCTTCACGACATCCAGCGAGATGGCATTGGATACTTTTTTAAGTTGAGCAGCACCATTGTTTGGAACAGGATTCTGTTCCACTACCAGAGACACATCCTTGTCATAGGACATGATAATCCTGCCCTCAGCAAGATTCATGGCCTGAGAATCGGTATAGGCATTGGGCTCATAATCACTGCCTGTCTTCAAGGAGTCCAATATGGCTTTATTTAAAAGAGTCATACCGAAACTGGTTTCTTGCTTTATATTCTCCGCGGCAACTTGAAGACTATCCACCCATGTGTTCCAGTTACCGTCATCTTGGCCAGAGTTGATTTTGTTTTGGCCACTAATGTATTGCCTGCATGCAGCCTGATATATCGCATCCTTATCAATGACAGTAATCGCATAGGCATTTTCGTCATTTTGATGGTCGCGTAGAATATCGGAAACCTTACTTACTATAGCGTCATTCACTGCTGCAAGCTCTTTCGCCAACGCCTTTTTTTTGAACGCCTTGTCATGGGCATTGAGCGCACGCTTCAGCTCCCTTGCTGCCGTTATCCAATCTGCAGGAGCCATTCCTTCTTCATAGATTGCATTGTCGTTATTTGCATTATTCATACCATTAAAGTCCGCTAAACTTTCAACGGTGCCGGTCTTCAAGGCAGTCTTAATTGGACCGATTTCCTGGAGGTCATTAAAATTATGGTTGGACAAACTCTGTCGGATTGAAGCAAGTTTGCTTTCTGCAGCCACCACTGATGCATTCAGTTGCGCCACATTGTCGGCGTAATAGCCCACAGCAGCGAATATCTTTTCCAGGTCGGAAACAGCTTTCCCGACTATACTCGTATCCTTTGGAGCGAACAGCTTGTGAGTCGCTCCGTTAGATATATCGTTGTCAATGGCGGTACCATCCTTGCCGGCTTCCAGCATAAGATATCTGTTGGACTTTATCTTCAGCGTACCCTCCTTGGGAGGCAGGATTGATTCCCATATCGTGCGAATGAAAGAGAGGTCCAGTTTCAAAAAATCCGACAGGACGTCAGCAAGAATCTCCAATGTCCTTTCTCCTCCCGTGGCATTCTTGGACTTGCGGGCATTCTTGAGTGCAATGCCGGACTCGATTGTCACGTTGTTCTGGGCCTTGATATTTATGTTGTTGCCCTTGATGGTGACGTCTCCGACCGCCTCGATGTCTATGCCCGTGTATGCACTGATAGTGACCTTACCCCAAGCGGAATCTATGGTGACGGCCCTGGTAGCCGTATTACCCTCGATTGTCCAGAAACTGTACGTGTCAGTCAGTCTGGTTTTCCCGTGCCAGCCTGATGAAGCATCCGTTTTCAAGTTCAATGCAAAGCCGGGGATGAATTGCGTGACAAAACCCCAGGCAGGGAGGAAAGATGATATGAATTCGTTCATCGAACCTTCACGGAAATCCAATCTCTGGCTGCCTACCCTTATGGTGTTGTTGTTGGCTGCGAACAGGTTGTCGTGGATATTCTCTTTTTTATTGCCGAAAAGGGAACCTATCACATAGGGCCTTTCAATGTTACCTCCGACATAACCGATCATCACCTCGTCATCCACATGTGGCTGAAAATGAATACAGTCCCCATTTGCTGTGGAGAAAGGTGTCAGGACGCGCACCCAAGGGGAACCTGCTCCCTCGAGCTGCCAGGGATAGCGGACTCTCACGCGGCCCAGATAACGGGGATCTTCAGCATCCGATACAAACGCAGGCTGAGGCTGGACCGGGGTGAACTCGGCGCATTTGTTGTAGGGAGGCACGAATATACTCTTATTTCCAAGTGTCGTCTGAAGCGGTACTATTTCTATCTCTGTAATATCCTTGTTCTGGGTAATGGAGAAGTCTCCGCGACAGGCAGTCACAACGTAGATATTATCGTCGTTTGGTAATTTCACCCTTTTGCCGAGTTTCAACTTAAGTCTGGCGCATGAGTGAGTTATAATCTGAACGGTTATCGTCTGCTTCGCCGCCGTCATTTCCTTTTTACGAATATCAGCAAGCACACTATGCTTCAATTGTCCTCCGGAGAAAACATCTGCGAACTGGCACAAATCCTTATCGTTTTTCTGTTGGACGGCATCGTAATTGTTCGTCTTTGAACCCGCATTAGTGAAAACATTCTCGGTGTATTTCTTATTGACATACTCGCTATTGGTACTATATCTGCCCCAGAACGATCCCAATTCTTTTGCTGCCTTGATACCTTTCTCAATGGCTGTCACGGCATCAAAACTGGCCGCCGCGATACCGATGGCAGGGGCCACGCCCTTGATGGCCAGATTGGCGACATCGGGCCAATAGAACTCGGAGCCCTTGGAATCCGGCTTTGTGTCTTCATTGAATGTATCATAATATTCATCGAAAGCTTCACAATCCGAATACTGCAAGTCGGTCTCCTTTAATGCGGCATCATCTTTGAAAAAATTCCTGTGGTAATCATTGACCGCCAACTGGGAATTCTCGACCGCAGGATACTCGATACGATAGATGTCGCCTTCTGCGATTTGAGTCTCACCACCTGCCGGGTCAGGGCCCAGCGTCAGTACGCCGTCTTCAAAATAAAGCGCCTCTCCGCACTGGCAGGCAATACGCGAAATGAAGCGATAGAAATCCTCGTTGTACTGGACCCTGTATGGCTGAATGGCCTCGACAGACTTTTTGCCCCCCGCCTTATAGTGCAAGAACTGTAATCTCTGTATGTCGATATGTGACGGATTATCCTTGCCTTTCAAGACTTCAACTTTACAATTTTGAAGAAACCCTCTCTTGGTCTTGTCTCCCGTGAATCTAAGGGAGTCTTCTATTATGTTCAGTCCCAGTTTCTGGTTCAGATAGACCTTGCTGAATTTGTCGAGGGTAAGCAACTTGTCCCGGCTGAAAAGAGTCAGATGCACAGTCTTGGTTGAAGCCTCTGAAACAACCCGGAACTGATAAACGATATAATCCTTGCAGATTTCTTGAGTTGCGCCCGTAGTATTGTCTTTTTCCGCATACACAGACAATTCTGCGGACTTAGAAGCAAAAGTAGCTTTGATATCCGGGTTCCCCAAAACCTTGATTTCAACATCCACGGAATTTGGGGAAAACAAGCCCTTCCCATATACCAGTCTATTGATAATGTAATTCGGGTGATCACCCCCTGATGAAATTCGAACTCTATCAGTAGTCGAACCGTGAGCAAATATAAAAAGGGTATATTTGGTATCCATCGTCTGCCTTCTCTGTTTTTTCAGTGTTTAATGCCGGATCTCCAGCACCTTCACCGTATTGTTCTCCTTGCCAACATAGTTAATCTCATGCAGGAGCATCCGGATATTGAGGAAAGTGTTTGACTTGTCTTCGTCAATAACGGTGAAACTTTCCTCGGCCTTCACCACATAAGCCCAGAAGACAATGAGATTTCTGAAATTCGTAAGTACACCGTCTTCAACGTCCCCGCCGAAGACAATGGAAAAAGCACTCGGCTCGCTTTCGTTCATCTTTTCAAGAAAAAGACGGGCGTTCGACCTCTCTCCGAGCGCAATAGTGAGGTTCATTGTTGAAGAAGTGCTTCCGAAAGGTTCTCCGTTGGCATCATGCCGGCGCGATACATCATATTCCATCCTATGTATGGAAAATGGATTCGAGGAGACCTTGTAATTCCCTTCGTGAAGATCTCCGATAAACAGCCTGCTCTGCAGGTAATTTGATTCTCTTCTGCTCATAATATCCTTTTCTGGCAGATGATATCCAACCCTTCCGTCTTTGCAGCGGTAGCGGAAAATTTCAGCACAAGCCTTCTACTGTGTTTCTCGGAGATGTCATATTTCTCGGAGAAACCGTAACATCTGGCATTCTCGAACTCAATGGTACGGAGGTGGACAAAATCCTTGCCGGAGGATTCCTCCATCGTTATGCACCCTTCCCGGCTCTCTTCGTCAATATACCATGAATACAGGTCAATATCGACATTCTCCGGGGCGATTACCTCGACCGTGAAATCTATGCAGCGGACAAGAGTGCCGGGCCTTATCCCGTCGTGCTCGCGGTAGAAGCCACTTTTCACGGACAAGGCCGGATATTCCTTAGTATACCGTCCGAGCGTATTGTCTCCGAACTTGAGATGTGCTAATAATGCCATAAAGAAACAAAAAAGCAGTCCAAGCCCCTTCTGAAGGGGCTTGGACCTGAAGTATAGATTAGCTCCAAAGGTTCTTGAATTCAACGGAACCTATCTTCATCTCCTGACAGACGATACTGATCTCTTCAGAGTGAAGCTGGCCGTCAGCCCAATTCTCCTTATAATGGACACAATAGCAGCCTTTAGCCTCGATTGTCTTCATTACGGAGCCGTCCTTGGTACTGTTGAACACCACCTTGACGTCACGGGCATCCGTGGGGTTGAGCATCCACTGAAGCAACTGGGTGTTGCCGTTGTTGAGTGCCTTCACTATCACATTGATTCTGCCACCTCTCGGAATACCGTCAAGCTGGCCTTCGATATCTGTTTTCTGGATGAACTTATAGTCAACCTTATATACTTCCCTGTCGTCGAATTTGTCAACGGACAGTACTACAGGTGTTACATTATCAGCCATATCTGTAAAATTTTATTCATTATTAATTAAAGATTACTCCCAAGTATTCTCATAAACGACATTGCCTTCGAACTCTATCTTCTGGCAAGTCACTTTGATTTCCTCATAATGCCCTACGTTGTCTTCGCTTTCTTCGAGATACTCGATGCAATAGCCGTTGGTGAATTTAATCTCTTTCATCTTCTTGCCGGTCTTGGTCTCGTTGAAGGTAATGACACCGTTCTTCGCCAGATCCTTTGCAACCATCCAGGAGTACAAATCCGGATTGCCGTCGTTAAGAGCCTTGACACGAATACAGAGGATACCGCCTCTCGGGATACCGCTCATCTGACCAGTGATATCAGTTTCCTGATTGAATTCATAACTGAACGCAAGAACCTCGCGCTCCTTGAACCCGTCAATTGCCAAATTTAGGGGTGTTTTTGCCATAATTCAAAGATTTTATATGTTAATGTTGTTAATGTAATTAGGTGAAAACTATGCCATCTGGGCCTCCTTGTCCTTCTTGTCAGCACTGATCTTGATGACGAAGTTCTTGGCTGCATAGAACGGAGTGAGTGAAATTTCGCAGGAGATGCGCTTTGTCACGGGGTCCTGTGTGGGCTCCTTTATCTCATAGTCCTGGAACAGGTTGCCATAACCCTTGTAGTCGTTGAGGAATGCCTGAATCTTTGCCTTGAGGTTCTTGGGAGAGTTGTACGGATCCCAGTTTTCAAGAGCAACCTCATGGACATAGTTCATAAGGACTTTCTTCACCCAGTCAAACACGCGCACAATGGGATATTCCTTCATTGCGGTGAGATCTCCGTTGTAAAGAGTAGTGTTGTTGAATGCCATCACGCGTCCCTCGGAGTAAACCATAGGAATGACCTGGTTGTCCATAAGGGCTGCTATCTCAGATTTGAGAAGGTCAAGCTGAACACCCTTCACGCCGTCAAGAGTACCATATTTCTTTCCACCGGCTCCCTGAGCCATGTTGGCGCTTTCATCATAGAGTTTTCCGGCAAGGGCGCCTGAAGGACAGATATAGAAAGCTTTCTCTTCGGATTCGTCATCAGACATCTTTTCAGAGTCACGACCGACAATCCAGTTGGCGGTCATGATTACATTCATGAGTTCCGCATCACTGTCCTTGTACCCCTCGGTGTTGGACAGAAGGTCATCGAATGAGTATTCACTTGCATGATCCGTGATAAGCATCACCTTGTATTTGTATGCAATCTTGGCCCACTGCAGCAGTGTCGGCTTGTCCTGGAACACGTTGCCGGGGATGACCAGAAGACTATATGCGTCCTTGAGGGACAGACGGTCGAAACCATTGCGGAGCAACTCGTCCACCTGGCCGGCGAAGCCGGAATCAGGATCAGCGATGTCATCCTTGTATACGTTTATGACACGCAGATTCTTGACCTTTTCCGTATTCGCTGTCTTGAAGAAGGAGTCAAGAGTACGGTATGAACGCTCGAGATCCTTTGTCGCGAAAAGGGCATCGGTGATACCCTGTCTGAGCAGGGCTGTGTACTTGTCTTCCTTGCTCTTGCAGGAATCGACGAATTCGGTAGAAGTGTTGTGTCCTTCATCGAGCAGTTCCAGCCATGCTTTGATATCCCTTGCCAATTCCTTACGCTTGTCCTCAAAGCGTTTGTCACTGAGGAACACGGTCTTGGCTGCCTTGTGGGCAGGATTCAGATTGTCGGCATCAGGAAGGAATCCACGGATAGCATTGAAACCTCCGTATGCTTCGAGAAGCTTGGAAGTGTCTTTCTGGTTCTCCTGAGCGGATTGGGCAGTTGCAACTTCTTCAACAACTGCACTTTTCTTCAATTCAGTGTCTGCCATATCATCAATTATTTAGTGTTTTCAAGTTCCTCCAGCATAGCCTCAAGCATCTGCTTAAGCTCATCCCTTGAAGTCTCGTCCTTCAGGATTTCGCGAAGTTTGCGGTTCTGTTCGATGCTTTTGCGAATCTTCACGTTAGTGTCAATCTTCGTTTTCACTCCTGAGAGATATTCGCTGTTCTGTACAAGTCTGCCTTTTCCTCCGTCAGCCTCGAAATCGCGGATTTCATTGAACTTGAGAGTCTCGCTTACAGTGCCGCCTTCCTCATCCGTAAAGTCAACGGAGACCTTCGGTTTGAAATGAGCAAAAGCGTCATCGATGCTCTGGATATCCTCGACGAGTTCCGGGTTGCCCGGCTCGGCTTCGGCATTGAACTGATCGGCATACAACGTCTTGTTGCTGTCAATGGGGTTAACCTTCGCATTGGACTCCTCATCCGGAGCCATCGAGATGAAATTTTCTTTCATTGCCATGTCTGTAATGTTTTGGTGTTAATATTATTTCTTTATTTTGAATTGCGGGGTTCCATCCTCTCCTGCAGTCACAACCACCGTGTCTCCCTTGGATACTTTACCGGAGATTATCATCTTCGAGAGCGGCTGCCTGAGCTCCTTGCGGATGTTGCCGATGATGGGACGGGCGCCGAATTGCGGGTTGAATCCCTTCATCGCTATGCGGTTGAGGTCTCCGTCACTGATTTCAAGTTCCATGCCCTGCTCGTGAAGAAGCGACAGGAGGCTCTTCAAATGAATATTGTATATGCGCACAACCGTTTCCTCAGAAATGGGAGCAAATGGAACTATCTCCGTGAGACGGCCGAGGAATTCGGGCCGGAAATAACCCTGCATAATGTCCATCAGTTTGTTGTTCTCCGGAATCTCTCCCCTGCTGAATGAATCGGTGATGAACTGACTGCCGATATTGGAAGTAAACAGCAGCAAGGCATTCGAGAAATCACCGACACGTCCGAGACGGTCGTGGAGCTTGCCTTCGTCAAGTATCTGAAGGAACAGGTCGAACACCGATTTGTGAGCCTTCTCGATTTCATCGAAAAGAACCACGGCGTACGGGGTCTGGCGAATCTTGTTCACAAGAAGGCCGCCCTCCTCATAACCCACATATCCCGGAGGCGCTCCGTAAAGCAACGCAACCGAATGTTCCTCCTTGAATTCGGACATGTCGAAACGTATCAAGGCAGATTCATCCCCGAAAAGGAACTGCGCCAGAGCCTTTGAAAGCTCCGTCTTTCCTGTTCCGGTAGGACCGAGGAAGAAGAAGGAGCCCATCGGCTGACCCTTCTTGTTGAGTCCCGACCTTGACTCAAATACGGAGTCAAGCACTTTGCCTATCGCATAATCCTGGCCTATGACCCTCTGCCTGAGGGTGTCTTCGGCATTCATGAGTTTGTCGCGTTCTCCGGTCTGAATCTTTCCCATAGGAATGCCGGACTGCTTTGAAATCACGAAATATATATCCTCCACTGCAAGGGGGGCGGCCACGCCATCGGCACTGACGGAACTTTTAACATGCACCATACCCCTGTCTACGAGATCGAATGCCGAATCAGGAAGAGCCCGTTCCGTAAGGTAGCGCTTGGCAAGGCGTATGGATTCTTCCAGCACTCCGTCCCCGACCTTCACTCCGTGGAACTCCTCATAAACCGGGATTGCACCCTGGAGTATTTCAAGGCAGTGCGCATCGTCGGGAGCCGTGATCATCATACGTTCGATCTTGTTGGTCAGCTCCTTGTCGGTTTCGATATGTTTGGTGAATCCCTCCACGCTTGAAGTGGCCAGCAGACGCAGGCCTCCCTTTGCGAGTTCCGCCTTCAGCATCGTGCCGGTTCCGGCCAGGCTGCCCTGCTTGTCGAACATCTTGTCGAGGGATTCTATGACCAGTATGGAATTGTCTATCCCGGCGATATCGTCCAGAACCGACTTGAACCGGTCATCAACCTCCCCCTTGTACTGGGCGTCAGCTCCAAGACTGACGAGGTCAAGATTGAATATGCGCGCATCCTTAAGGAAAGCAGGCACGTTACCGGAAGCGACGTGTGCCGCAAAGGCATTCACCAGGGACGTCTTGCCTACACCCGACTCTCCTACAATCAGCACGTTGGCCTTGTTCATTCGGCCCATCGTCTCACAGATGCGGGCGACTTCGTCTTCAAAACCTATTACAGTACCGAGAAGGCCTTCCGCTGACTCCTTTACCTTATCCTTACAGTATTTTCCGATTCCTTTTCCGGAAGAGGCGGCGGGATGCGAACCGGATGAAACTGCAGACGGGGCCGCGGGAACGGTTTTGACAGCATCTCCGGCCCCCATTGCCTCGCATATCTCGGCGGCAGTCAGGGGAAGAGTCTTCAACTGGTCGAACGAGAAGCCGACGCCGGGAGTCGCCAGCGATGCAAGAATGCACACGGCGCTGCAGTCCTGAAGACCGAACCTGACACGGTAGTTCTCAGCCTCGTCCAGGACCGCAACACTTTCCGGGGAGAGTTCAAGCCCGCGGACAGGCCTGGCGGAACGGGGGGAAAGACGCATCTGTACGTCCGCCCAGTCCTGCAGATAGAAGTAATCCTTATCCATATCCTTCTCGATAAACGGGACAAGACCGGCCTCCTTGTGCAGAACGGCCTTGAACAGATGGGAAGGATATATCGCGTCGCTCACATACTCTTCGGCATACGAGTTCGCAATGTTCCTGATGATATCGTCCATTTAAAATTTGATTATACTATTCCAAGTATATATAATAACTTACAAATATAATTTTTTTCTAACAAAAACAAAACAGAGGGATAGCGACATTGGCATTCGGCGGAATCATACGCCGTCACTCATCCGAGCCGAAAATTCAATGATTCATCCTCCGGACACCGCTACTGGCGCCTCCTGCCACCCGGGCCTGCCAGAGGAGCGAAACAGCGTCCGGTGCTCCGGAAAAGAGAAATTTGCCAGCCCGGGAGCAGCGGGCAGGTCAAGATGACTCAAGGCGGCATTGGCTCCCGAAGAGAGGGAACCCGCTTGCGGGGGAGGACCGCCTGAGTCACTTACCCTAACCGATAAGAATCATCCGCCTGTACATATGCGTCGAACACTGAGAATCCGTGAAAGCAGAATTTAATGGGAGAGATGGCATATTCTCTATGGTTGGAAAATAATCGCTACCTTTGTGGGCGTATTATGAAGCATTTTTTCATTATCGTGGCCGTTATAGCTGCAAGCCTATGCTCCTGCAGCAACGGGAGCGAACTCGTTATTCTTGCAGCGGAAGAGGGCGAGTACAACAAGTGTCGGGAGATTTTTCCCGAGATAGAATGCATAAGGACGGGTGTAGGCGCCGGCAATGTCATCAGAGCCTGCTGTAACCTTCCCAAAGGGACTCGCATCATCAACATCGGCTATGCCGGAAGCAACAACGTCGAAATAGGTACGGTATCCCTGGTGAGCGACACTTTCAGATACACTGACGGGAATTATAAGTTCGATGACCACGCCAACCCGCTTCACCTCTCGGACGAAGGACTTCCGTGTTATACGGGAAACAGTTTTTTTACTGAATCGGGCAGGACCGAGCCCACGCTTTATGACATGGAGCTCAACTATATAGCTTCATTCTCGCCTCATCTCGAACTGGTTGCAGCGGTGAAAATTGTCAGTGACAACCTGAGTGTAGATGCCTTCTTGAATAATGCCATACGAGAATCAGGCGTGCTGACAAGCGATGAAGTCTGGGCGAATGTAAGGCAGGCTGTGGAAACAATATTGTCCCGTAACTCAGACAGAAAGAGATGAAATTTAGAATTATCAATTCATTATTGATTGCATTCGCCTGCCTGACAGCATTCGGATGCGGTCCTTTGAACAGGCCGGAAAAGCCGCTTGTTTACGGCTATCCGCAGGCTGAATACCACAAGGCGGGCTTCATCCTGATGTACACTCCGGGAGCAGAGCTCTTTGACGGAGTCATCCACCCGGATGCCGGATTATATGAGAGATATTTTGACATCGACAAGGCCGCTGACGAGCACAGAAATTATATTTCAATGCTTGAAAAGGAAGGTTGTACCGTTCACACAGTAACGAACACGTTGCTTTCAATGCCTCACGACCGCCTCGTCTCCCTTGCACAGCCGTCTCTTACATACGATGTGAGCAATCTGGAGATTAGTGAGCAGGAGGTCCAGGCTCTATACAAGCAGCAGGTCCTTGCTTCGATGAGCAATTCTGACCTTGTCCGCATCATAATCAACAGGCCTACCGTCATACTCAAAAAATCAGGCATCAACACCGGATTCGAGGCTCAGTATCTGCATAATCCTCTGATGAATATGTATTTCCTCAGGGACCAGAGCATAACCACACCGAATGGGCATATAATGTGCAGGATGAACTCCAGCCAGAGAGCTCCTGAGGTTGACATCATCGAAGCCTGCTATGAGCAGCTCGGCGAACCCGCCGTTTATCGGGTGAAAGGAGAGGACAGTTATCTCGAAGGCGGCGACTACATCCCGTTCGGAACCATCAGCCTTATCGGTCAGGGACTCAGAACCAACCAGAAGGCCATAGACGAACTGCTTGAAAACAACTGCTTCGGGCACGATACGGTAGTGGTGGTGCGAGAGCGCTGGAAAGACCAGTATCAAATGCATCTTGACACCTATTTCAACGTGATTGACAAGGACTTGTGCACGATGTGCTTCAACCGCTACGACGCCAGGGATATAAGCGACATAAACTATCTGACGATGGATATGTATGCACGCAAGCCTGGTCAGACAGCCTATCATCTGGACGAGGAATACTCAGGAAAAGGTTTCCGTGAATTCCTTGAGGCCAGAGGAGTGAAAATAATCCGCGTAAGCAAGGAGGACGCAGACCACTACGCCAATAACTTCCTCACCATCGATGCGCGTCACATTATGTCCGTGGCCGGACAGAGCAAGGACCTCGAAGCCGAGTATGCCAAATACGGTGTGCGCGTGGAATGGGTTCCGCTCGACAATCTCATCGGTGGTTACGGTGCCGCCCACTGTATGACTCAAGTGCTCAATCGAGGTAAATAATCGCGATTCAATTGAATTCCTTTACCAGGATATCTGCAAATCTAAGAAATTTTCAATCATCCGTCTGGACGTATGAAACGTACATCGGTATTTGGTCAGCCTCAAAATATTATCAAGAGTAGTTACCTGTTATCTTTCAAGCGGAATTTTCGTCGAGAATTTTCCTTTATTTGCTTTGGCTTCCGTTTCGCGAATCATGTTGACAAAGTTATAGATATATTATAACACAAACAATTGAGCTACAATAAGTTATGCAATCTTATGCAATCTTGACTGAAAATCTTTGGGGTACAACGGTGGTACAAGTATAAAGAAAAACCGCATCCTAGATGTCTAGAATGCGGTTTTATCGTGACTCCTACAGGATTCAAAATGGCTTGTAAACGCCAGTAATCGGAAGGAAAGAGAAGGAGTAAATAGTGTATTTATAAAGCATTGTAAATAAGTATATTACAAAGATAATTTTTGAAAATTTGTGCTCGGAAATTACTGTAATCGCAAAGCATCAAATTTCGAGATTTGGGAACAAATTGGGAACAAATTTATTTGAATCCTCCGAAAAAGAAGTATCTTTGCGGTATGAAACTTACACTGTTTTTGCGCCCGGGAAAGGGCCGGAATTCCGAGCTTCCGCTCTATGTCAGATTCCGCAATGGAAGCACCGATATCAAGCAGGTGACGCGCCTTACCGTCAACCCGGAATACTGGGATGACAAGACCCATAAACTGAAGACCAAGATGCGCCTTCCGGACGAGTTGCGCCAGACCTTCAACCGCGAGCAGGTCGCCCTCGAGGAGTACATCTCCAACAGTTTTTATTCCTGCGAGGACAAGGACGGCATAGATGCCTCCTGGTTGGAATCTGTCCTGGCCACCTACTATCAGGCCCAGGCCGAAGAAGAGCAGCAGGCCGATGTGGATCCTGCCGAAGATGTCGCAGCTCTGTTCGATGATTTCGTGAATTCCAAGGAGCGTGCTGAAAGCAGGCGCAAACAGTATATGGTAATAAAGCGGGCTCTGCTCCGCTATGAGATGTTCAAGCTGAAAACCACTCCGGGATTCCGCCGTTTCGATGTGCGCAAGACCGACAAGAGGGTGCTGGATGATCTGACGGCGTTCCTGCGCAACGAGCACCTCTACTACGAGCAGTATCCCGAGATTTATGAGGCCATTCCGGACAAGAAGACTCCGCCGCATGCACGTGGGGAGAACACAATGTCCGACCTGATGAAGAAGATCCGCGCGTTCTACAACTGGCTCGAACTCACAGGGCACATTGACCGCACTCCTTTCAAGGACTACAATATGCCAAGGGAGAATTACGGCACGCCGGTGTACCTCACAAAGGATGAAATGCGGCGGATATATCATTTCGATTTCAAGAATGACGAGCATGCCCCGCAAGATAAGGCTCTGGCCAGGGAACTGGAGGAACAGAGGGACGTGTTCGTATTTCAGTGCAATATCGGCTGCCGCGTCAGCGACCTTCTACGTCTCACTCGCAGGGACGTAGTTGGCGGCACCATCGAATATATCCCGACCAAGACCATCAGAGAGAACGGCCGTACCGTAGTCGTGCCGCTCAACGAGACGGCCAAGGCCATTCTCCGTAAGTACAGCAAGCTGCCGGACGGCCGTCTGCTGCCGTTCATCCCCGCGCAGCAGTACAATGAGCGCATCCGCGAGGTGCTCCGCATTGTGGGTATCGACAGGATGGTGACAATCATCGACCCGCTTACAGGGAAGGAGGACAAGAAGCCGATCTGCGAAGTTGCCGCCAGCCACATGGCCCGCCGCACCTTCATCGGCAATCTCTACAAGAAAGTCCAGGACCCGAATATCGTCGCATCCCTCTCCGGCCACGTCGAAGGCTCCCGCGCCTTCTCCCGCTACCGCGAGATTGACAAGGAGATAAAAACCAATGTGGTAAAACTATTGGATTAATAATTCCAAAAAATCTGCATCTTGGAAGCATAAATAATCAAAAAATTATTATTTTTGCATTTGTAATGCGCGAATAGAAAGATGGAGCAGATCAGATATCTTCAGGATTGGGTGGAAGGCCAGATGATAAGGGGACGGTATATCTT
>JAKSKH010000031.1 GCA_024401855.1 Bacteroidales bacterium
AAGCTCTACCGGAGCCAGCGAGCAGAAATACAGGTCTCCACCTTCATTGGGCCAGGAATTAGGTGTGATCCAATGTCAAAGTTACAAAAGATGAAAGCAAATCACAACTATGTTTGAAAAAAGAATTTGATATTAAAAACAGGTATGCCGTTTTAAAAGAAAATCGGGTTTGAGGTATTTATTCATCCTATCCCCTTTAGTTCATAAATCCTTTGAATTCCTTTGCAAAGGTATATCCCTTCAGGTTTTTCTTTGGACAAGGGCAAAGAGTTCCGCAGCAATACGTTTCATATAAATTTCAGTTGTTTCCTTACAAATTTACAATATTAGAATCTGTTTTGAAATGATTAACATCTATTCTTATGCTTCTTTTTCGCCAACCACTTCAAAACAGATTCTTAGTTATTATGGGCAAAACTTGGAAGTAAGTAAGATAATCATCACCTTTGCAGGATGCAACTTTCCGGTCACTATTCCGTCCGCAGACTGGCGATAACCAGCATTCCCATGATAGGGATGATGATAATCACCTCCATCTACAGCATAGTGGACGGGTTCTTCGTGGCCAATTTCGCAGGCACCACAGAGTTTGCGGCACTCAATATAGTCTGGCCGGCCATAGCCATAGTCTCTGCGGCCGGACTGATGATAGGCACAGGCGGAAGCGCCCTCGTTTCCAAGACTCTGGGAGAAGGTGACGTGGAGAAGGCCGACACCATCTTCACCCAGCTCGTGAGGGTATGCATAGAGTTGGGCATCGTGACGGCAGTTCTGCTATTCATCTTCATGAAGCCCGTGGTTCTGGCGCTCGGGGCGGAAGGGAAAATGATTCCGCTTGCGGTGACCTACGGGAGGATAGTGGTGGTGGCGATGCCTCTTTTCATAGTCCAGATGGCCTTCCAGTCCTTCTATATGACTGCGGAAAGGCCGGAACTCGGCACCTGGATGAGCATACTCTGCGGAGTCCTCAACATTGCTCTCGACGCAGTTTTCATCATAGGCTTCGGCTGGGGGCTGACTGGCGCCGCCCTGGCCACGGCCATCTCAATCGCCGCAGGAGGCATATATCCCCTCGTTTTCTTCTCGTCCCGGCGGAACAACACCCACCTTCAATTCGTGAAAACGGAGACGAGGGATTGGAAATCCATCCTCAAGAGTTGCAGCAACGGAATGTCGGAATACGTGGGGAACGTCGCCCTGAGCGTAGTGAGCATAGGGTATAACATCCAGCTGATGAAATACATAGGAGAGAACGGAGTGTCCGCATACGGAATCATAATGTATGTGGGTTTCATCTTCGGGGCGGTGTTCATAGGATACAATCTCTGCGTGTCTCAGGTGATAGCCTACAATTACGGTGCGGGGAACAAGGAGGAATTGAAAAGTCTGCTTCTCAAGAGCCTGGGGCTCATAGCCGTAACGGGAGTTGTACTGACTTCTATTGCAGAACTCACCGCTCCCCTGCTGGCTTCCGTGTTTGTGGGATATGACCCCGAACTGTGCGCGCTCACGGAACACGCTCTGAGAATCTATTTGCTCAGTTTTCTTCTCTGCGGCTTCAACTTCTTCTGCTCGGCCTGGTTCACGGCCCTCAACAACGGACCCGTTTCAGCCGTTGCCGCCTTCACCAGAACTATGGTCTTTGAATTGACCACAGTATTCGTTCTTCCGTCCATAATAGGCATAGACGGCATCTGGAGTTCAGTCTGTGTGGCGGAAGCCCTCGCCTTCATCATGGCCTGCTCCCTCATCTTGGCTTTCAGGAAAAGGTATCTCCAATAACTGGTGTGGCCGGAAACGGGAGTGAACAGCAGCATCCTGTTTGCACATTCACGAGTCACTCGCAAAGTGTGCAATGGCCCGGCTCCCACTGAAGGTCATATCGTGACTTTCAGGCATATTTTTTTCGCAACTCGCAAGAATTGCAGGAAACAGAACTACAAGGACAAAGTATATATATGAATGTTTCATTCTGAAGGTAGAATGAGTTTGTTGACAACGAAGGATTCACCGTGATTGTGGTAGTTCACGGGGTCATCAGGATTTGATTTGTTTGTGCGGTGCTGCCCTGAAAATTCGAATTCCAGAGGAACGGGCTTTATTATTTCCTTACCATCCTCATCAATAACAGTTGTTGTTGTCACTTCCTTCTCATCAGAAGGCAGAACTCCTCCTGTGTGATACGCCCAGTTCCAGTTTGTCTCTGTGACTTTGAACTTCTGCCCGGCATCACCGGGAAGACCGTAGATGGTCTTGCTGACACCCTCAGTCTCTTTGCCTTTCACACCGCCCAAGGCTACATTGCATACAAATTCCCCATTTCGTTCGACTTTGTATATGGCGGTTTCTCCCTCATCCAGATTCGTTCTTGTTATGGTCAGGGTATTGAACAGAATAGTAGGAGGTATATATTCCTTCGTAGGCTTTTCTTCCGGAATCGGTTTACCGTCAGGATCAGTCTTCGGATGACCTTCATCATCTGTCTGAACAGGATATATGCCTGAATCCTCCGTATTAGTCTTCAACGCTCCAGACACCTCTTCCCCTCCCTTGAAGATGAAAGGGAACTTGATTACAAGCTTATAGCCGTGAGGTACTGCCGGTGTTACAGATTCATCCATTCCGCACCAGTTGGCGGCATAGTCATAGCCGTAAACCTCTATCAAGTCCCTTGAATTCGGGTTGCTTTTATCCGCTCTGGTCAGTTTGATTTTCACATTGGCTTTTTCCTCCGGGGTCAGTTCCATGTCAGGACCGAAGGTAAATACCTTGGTGGTCTTATCATAATTGGTACATTGCTGTTTCTTGATTGTGATGTTACCTTCATCGGCATTGTCCGGATACTGGAAGAAATTATTGTTGACAAAATCCTTCATTGTGGTGTGCGCCTCCAGTTTGCTGGCACCGCTGACGATGCCACGAATAATATCTGTGAAAATACCTTCCAAATCGGACGATTGCTTAGCCCACCTGTAATACTCAATGCCAGAATCGTCTCTTGTAGTGTTTCCCTTCCAAGTAATAGAATAAGGATTGGATGAGGGAGAACTAGAAGAACTTCCCGTAAATGTAAATTCAGTAATTCCTTGGTATAAGGATGATACGCGTTCAAGATAATCTTTAATGGAAACCTTAAAATTATAATTCCATTCGAGTCCCTTTTTGCTTGGATCGTCTTTAAACAGGCCGATTGAAAATAATTTTACCCCTATAGATTTTAAATTATACGCAGATTTAATTGTATTTTTTCCTTCAAATAGCGATTGATCATCATAAGTGCTACTACCTGGCTTTCCATCCGTAAAGAATATTACAAATTTTATTCTTTCTGCATCTCCTCCAGTATTCAACATATTATAAGCATTATCAAGTCCCTTATGAGAATATGTTGTTCCTGATGTAGTTAGGCCATTGATTATAACTTTTGCATCTTCCGCAGATTGGCTATTTATTACTTGTAAGTTAAATTTAATATCAGAGTTTGTTCCAAAAGTGACTATACCCAATTTTGAATTTCCGACAGCGCCGGCTCTCGTATTAAAATCTAATACCTGATTAACAACGGAAATGGCACCCTTTTTCATATCGGAAAATTGGTCATTACTCAATGATGTTGACACATCCAGTACCAGCACCACATCAAACGGCTTGTATACATAGTGAACGCTTCCGGGGACGAAAGACTCGAGGGTGATTTCGCCCACATGGGTTTCGTAATTGTAGGTGGCAGTCTTGTTGAGATTGACTTCTTCGTCCTGTGCCATAACCGGGAAAGCCGCCACGCCGAGGAGTGCGGACAAACTGACAAACAATCTATATATCCTGTTCATATCCTATGTGTCTTAATTAATTTCAATTCAGCAGTTTAATTGTCGGCTTCCGTTGTCAGGAACCCGATATTGTCATTACCCCAGGCAGCCGCGGCGGCGCTTTTGCTTGTTCCATCGGCTATGACTGCCTGCACCAGAATATTCATTTCCAATGCAGATATCTTCATTTTCACATCACCAGCCCATGAACCGCTTGTATCAACCGGCTTTGATGTAACACTGAAGGAATTGAACATATTATGCTTGAGGATTTGACCCGGCTTTATGTAATACTTATAGTAGTAGAACCCGTCACTTGCCTTGCTCCAATTATCGTCCAGAATTGTTTCAAGATTGGCTCCTGTCCCTTTGGAAGTCGTGAACTCGCCGTAAGACTGGGTCTCCTTCCATGATGCAAGAATCTCATTATCCTCATTTACCCAGTTGCCCACAATCTGGGCACGGACATAAATATCCGTAGTACCGTCATTGGTAATCTTCAGGTTGCTCTTGGTGTTCCCCTCACAGTCATCCTCCACCCTCACGGAAACGAGCCCCACATAAGAGTTGATGCGGAAAGTAATCATCTTGCCGGCATAATGGCTCCAGTCCTTCAACTTCGGTTCCTCGGCTGTAATCATATCAAATGTCAGAACCTCCGGGTGAAGAGCATTGGCAAGATATATCGAAAGTTTGGCATCATCGTTGAGTTCCTGCGGAATAACCATAAAGGTTTTATTACCAGTCTCATCAAGTTCAGCGTTAAGTTGCCACAGCTCGTAATCACTGAAAGTCTGGGAGTAAGTGGTAGTGTCTTTCAAATCGCTCCAGGTAACTTTCGGGCTATCATATGTTGCGGCGGGGTTGAATGTTGCTTTTCCGCTGCTGTAGAACGCATTCAGGGAGACTGACTTCAACTTGATGGAACTCTTGTTGGTCTCACCCATAACAAAACGCACACCTGTCAGAGCGTGATACAGTTTAATTTTGGCATCGGAGCCATCTGACCTGTTATTCTTGTCAACAGCCACCAGAAGGTCCTTCTGATTCTCAGCGTCATTCCTGGGCATATTGGCATCCGTGATCTCCTCCGGATCCGGCATTGTATAAGTGAACGTAAGATTTTTGGAATCTTTATCCCATTTGATGTCGGAGACAAGCTGTTCAGCGTCATCCGGCAAACGTTCAGGCGGCAACGGCAACAGTTCCACCGGTGCCATAGTGCAGAAGTACAAGGACCTTCCGTCCTGAGGCCAGTAATAGGTCTTGCCCTCGGCAAATTTCCATTCCTTATCTTCTTCATTATAGGAGATGCTTACGTTCTCCATAGACGTTCCCACCTTGTACTTATCCTTCGATTGATAAACGGTTCCGTCTGTATCATACACAGTGGTGTTCAGTTCACCATAGAGCGTTCCGAGGTTATTGTTTTCACCGTTGAAATAGATAGGAACGCCCTTGGTCTCCTCCGCATTCTGCTGCGGAAGGTAGTCGTCAAGGTCGGAAAGGTATGCCGACACATAGAGGGTATCGCCCTCCTGAGTGACAAACTTCTTCGTGCAGAGCAGTTCCCCGTCAGAAGAGCAGTCTTCTCCGGCCTTGGTGTACCTGGTGTAACTGATTCCGGAGACATCCACCTCCATCCTGTCTGAGGAGGTCAGTTCAAAATCTTCCTTCTTGCAACCTGCTATGCTCACAAAGCACACGGCAGCAAGTAAAAATAAATTTTTCTTCATAGAAAATTCCATTATGATTTGTCATCCGGCCTGTTGCCGAAGGTTACGTCAAAATATTTATCACCGTCCTCGCTCATCAGATCTGTCCAATCTTTAAGTGTAACCGTAAGCGTACCGTCTATGGAACTGATTGGAACGTAATCCAACTCATATGTATATAAATACCCAGCCTCCCATTTATCGGAAGACATTACTGCAGACATTTCTTCGGTGCCGCCCCCTTGAAGATTCACGTTGACTTTGATAGTGATTTCATTGGTGTCGAGATCCTGGGGGATGAGGATGAACGGCTGAGCGCTCTTTCCCTCTGCGCCCGTTCCCTCGAAATCTCCGCTGACGGATATCTTCTCGTCACCAAAATTTTTCCATGAAAAAATCAAATTGTCTTTGTCGGTAGATTTTTCCACGGTAATATCTGTTTCTGCGGACTTGTAAACACCTTCGAGTGTAACACTTGTAATGCTCGCCACCTTCTGCGGGTCTCCGAGTTCACCTGTCGTGAATCTGACCGCGGTCATAGGGTGGAAGAACCTTATCGTAGCCTTGCCGTTGTCCCCCGTATCAGAGGAGAAGTAACCTATCAGGGGATCTCCCTGCGTGGCGGCCGTGGTGGGGATTCCGTCGCTCTTCAACTTCATTGTCGCTTCGCCTTTGGCGGTTGAAGATGCGCTCTCCACCCAGGAAGGCAGGTTGGCACTGGCCCAGAAAGTCATAGTATGGCCGATTATCCAAGCCTTAGGGTTTTCGTCGAGCTGCCAGAGGTTTTCCGCTATCTTATAGACATCCGTTGCTGACGTGATAATCTGCGTATCGTTGTCGTATCCGTTCAGTATCTTGAACTTTTCAAGGGACCTCAGGTCAGTTGCCGTAAACAGTCCCGTCGGGTCCTCCGCATCGGCCTTTGTTCCGTCCATATCCGCCATGCTCACGCCGAAGGCGAGGGTATGACTCACAGGTGCGGAGACAGGCTCCTTGGAGCAGCCTGCGGCGATTGCGGCCAGCAGTGAAAATGCTGTGAGATATTTATAGACTTGATTCATTTCAAATTCCTTCCTTTACTATTCTTTATGCTCCCGGGGTTACCGTTTTTTCCTTCTCGTCGTGTTTCTTGGTTGTGCTCTTGGGCGTGACTGTAAACTCGTTGGTGCTCATGTTGTTATCATCATAATCTGTATCCTGAGCTTCGGAAACATTGTAACTCCAACTCCATTTAGTTTCCGGAGTGATGGTGTAGTCGCCGGGCACGACATCCTTCAGAACTTTCGTATTACCTACCGGTACTGAAATACGGTATTTTATTGACGGATCAGCTTTATTCACCACCTTGAACACGATTCTGCCGTTGCCTGTCCCATTCGCTTGGATTGTGATGCTGTATTCCTTCTTGAAAACAGCAAATAACTGATATTCCTTAGTTTCACCTTGTGTCGTGTGCGACTTAACCGTATAGTCTCCGCTTGCTCCCAGATTAGGGACGTAGTCGCTTGGATTATCGGTATTGTTAGCCGTGGCCCAGCCGACAAACTTGAATCCGGTGGCCGGTTCGGCTTTCACGTGGAAAGTAACATCTCCACCAGAAGTGGCGCTAGCTGCTGTCTTTTCTGTGGACCAATCGGTGTAATTAGAGGATACCTTAGCTGTTGAAGACGAAGCGTCAGACTTCGAGCTCACGGCTGTGGTCAGTTTTGCGTTAAACTGGTCAATCGCGAAATTCGCCTTGATTGTGTATGTCTTTGCATTCTCCTCGTCGTAATTATCAGCTGCTTTTGCGGTGAAAGTTGTTGAGGTGGCAGTTGTACTCCCGAAAGAACCACTACCGATTGTCACTTCCCAACTTTTAAGATGATAGCCTACTTCAGGTGTGGCTACGATATCAAAAGTCACATCTCCACCCTTAGTGGTTGTTGACTTTGAATTTCCAGTGACAAAAGAAGCTGAACCATGTTCGCCAGCGATTACATTAAGTTTTGCATAATACTCATTCAACACGTAATTTGCGATAGCCTCGCATTCTGTTGCGTTTGATTTACCTCCGGTTTGAGAAGTCTGCACTGTTATTGTGACAGGATTACTGTTGCTGATTTCTGGAGTTCCGTTTGTAATCGTCCAACTTTTGAAGTGATATCCATCCTTCGCGGCACCAGCAGTGACAGTATAAGTCTTTCCATTATTGGAAGTAGCAGCATGTTGATATGCATCTCCCGTGAATGTCGGATTTGCTTTCCCATTTCCATCATGGGTCGTCGTAAGATGAGTGTAAAAATCTTCGTCATAATTGGCAGTAGCAGTATATTCTGCAGTACCGCCTTCTGTAGTTGAAGCTGCAACAGAAGCAGTTGTGTTTAAATAATTAGGAGTGTCAAAGAAAATATTATCCCCTGTCCAACCTGTAAAGTGCCAACCATCACTAGGGTCATAAGCAGTTAGGGTAAAATCGACACTCCCTCCAGCTGTTTCAACACCATAGTCCCCCGAATCACAAGTCACACTCGGATCATTCGATGATCCTTCTGCCGGTGATTTTGATGCTGAAATATTTGCATAATAGTTCTTGGCAAAGTTCGCAGTAATAGTGTAGTTAGAAGAGTTGTCTTCCCCTGTGTTAGAACCTGTTAGAACTGTTACAGTTGCTTCTTTTGAAGTAGGAACAGAAATAGTGCCTTCTCCATATTTAAATGTCCATTTACTAAAATGGTAACCATCAGTATTTTCTGCTTTTACGTAGAATTCTACATTTCCTTGGCTTGTTCCAGAATTTTTTAAGATTGGCTCTATATATTTATCACTGGGAGGGTTTGTTGTTGTCCCGGCATAAATTTTTCCTGTTCCTTTTGGATTTTGTTCTATGGTTAATTTTGCAAAGTGATTTCCCCATACCAAACCTTCCCCGGCGAGGAGAAGCCCGAGGACCAGAACGGACTGAAATATATGTTTAGTTATACCTTTCATAATCGTCAATTTTCAGATAGTGTTTCAAATGCTTTCCGGCAGGTCTTGCTTGCGTCATAGGGTATGGCCTGGAAGAGGACGTCAAGTTTTAGGGTTGCGCCCGATACCGGGACGGGAGTAGGCGCAGTGTAAGACGTGTAGAGCGCTGATGCCTTCTCTTCGGGAGCAATAGGGTTTTTATAGTAGAAGATATCATCCACTCTTTCCCTGTCATCCCCAGTGAGTCCTGTGAATATTCCGTCATCAATGGACCAGGGAGCGACGATATTATCGCCAATATACCAAGCTCCCGTGATGGTGGCCCTGACATAGATTCTGGTGGAGCTGTTGTTGGTAGGCATCGGCTTATCATCGGTGAAGATTATTTCGATGTCACCCGTATTCTTAAAGATAGTATAAGTTGTGGTGTAGCCAGCCTTCCATTTACCCTCGCTCAGCAGTTTGACCATGCTGTGTTCGTCTTCGGAGTTGTCTTTGTAAGTTACCGTCACTACGGCGTTCTTGTCGCTAAGTGTCTGCGGAATCACCACGAAGGTGGCGAGAATGGCGCCTTCCTTCTTATCAAGACCGTTTGCTCCCAGAGTGGCGTTGGCCTTGCCTAAATCTCCCCAGGAATAATCAATGATTCCATCCTCGTCGGTATCCCCGGAGGCAAGACTGTAAGTGGTTTTTCCGCTCGAATAAACTCCTGTGAGGGAGATTCCAGTGACCTTGGACACCCCGTCAGCATTGCCAACTGCAAATTCCACGGATGCAAAGGGATGCGAATAGTTAATGGTGACATCTCCGTCGGAAGGTTCATTTGCCCTGCCACTGCCTAACAGAATATCTTCCTGCGCCGCGGTGATGTCTGTTACAGTGAGCGTCATATTGTCGGTCTCAGTCGCGGCAGGCGATATAGAAACTCCACTCTCGGGTAACTTGGTATAGGAGAGGAAGGAGTAGTTCTTGCCCTCGGTCAACCGCGCACCCGGGTTAAGGGACCACTTGTCATCAACAAATGTGGCTTCAGCTCCATTGACAAAAGCTGTGCCTTCCTCCCAGCCGTAGAGAGTGAGTGTCTTGTTTTTGAAGTTGGCTTCGTTTTCGTTATGGATGAGGTCCGCCTTTGTTCCGGTACTTCCCATCTCCGCCACTTTCGTGGTCAGCTTCAGTTCCAGTTTAGTGTGTGGAGTATCCAACTCCTCCTTCTGGCACGAGCAGACCGCCGCGCAGCAGGCAAGAAGCACAATGGTATATATGTGACTGTGTTTCATCATTATTCGGAATATAAAATATTGCCGTTATCCTGCTCAGTCCACTCCTCTACGGCAGTGGAGAACGTAAGCACGCTTCCGGCATCGGCATCGATTTCTTGCTCGTCCGGTATCCAGTCCACTACGACGGGAACCATGTTGATTATCCAACCGGCGCTTTCCGGAGCCATGAGACCTGTGATTCTTGCCTTGTGGAAGGCGATGAAATTGACCCATCCTTCAACTCCGTCCGGGTTGTCAGGGTCGGCATACTTGAACGCGAAACTCCTCTTGACGCCGCTCTCGTCTATCATCCAGAACGTGAGCTTGCTGATGTTGTTCCCGGGCTGCGCGAACAGGGTGAAGGTGAACTCCGCGTCCTTGGCTACAGTCACAACGGGAGAGAAATTCATAGTGATTGTCTCGGAACTCCCTTCGTCGGAAAGAGATATGTCTGTAGTTTTAAGGGTCTTGGTTATATCCACACCAATTCTATCCTTGACATACACATCATAGGTGCCGGCAAGTTTTCCGGACGCAACAGTAATTCCGGCGCTTGCGATGGTCATGGAGTTCCCGCTTTCATACGCGTTCTTGAGAGTGAACTCGAAGGTCGTTACGGCGGGGTCGAAATACAGGTTTACCGCATCGCCGCCCTTGTCTTCGGACGACTGGGCCTCGCCGCAACCGGCAAGGTACATATAGGCGGCATTCGGCTTGGCCACCGTTCCTTCAATTTTGGAATACTCCTGCACGTCGGGAAGCACGCAGGTGACCTTGTCCTCGGAGACTGCAGTGCCGGAAACCGCTCCAGTGCTGCCGGGTGCCGGACAAAGGGCGGAGAACCAGTGCTTTGTGGCGGGAGCGCCCCAGGTGAGATACTGGCTGGAACTGATATGGCTGACTTTGGCGGAACTGCTTACCCCTTCAGATGCAACAGTCCCCGTCTTTATGGAATAGTCGGCCCAGTGCAGCGCGGGATCAACGGTCTTGTCCTCCGGCATCACCGCCTGCTGGCAGTAGATGCGTATTTTATCGCCGTCCACCCAATCGATGCGTTCGTATTTGTCGCCGTTCAGCACTCCGGAGTATGCCGCCTTGGTGCTTGCTCCGTGCCTCAGGGAAGACCCGAATACAATCTCGCTGCCCGGAGTGCGCGGAAACAGCGGCCCCATCTTTCCGCAGGAAACCAGAGCAAGAAGCAAAGGCAATGTATAAGCAAATGATTTCTTCATGACAGTCTTAACTTAAGGTGTAGGCTCGGTGATTTCCCAATTGTGGGCGAATTGGGAATCGGAAAAGTCATATTCATCCACTTTCTGTCCGTGGGGAATAATGACGGTGAGATTGTCTCCCATATCGATTGGCACTGAACCACTCAATATAGGACTTGACGAATCGAACCCTACCAGGGAATGAAAGGCATATACGAAACCATTGAAAATCAGGTCATTGGAATTATGGGGCCGTTTAAATTCCCCACATTGGTTCCCTTATTTCTCCAGAAGTTTTACCAGATTGCGCTTGATTCCATTGTCTATTGCGCGATAGCGGGAGAAGGCGCGGGACCCCTCGGTATGCCCGGTCAGGGAGGATATCAGTTCGGGGTCCCTGACCTGCCGGTAGATATTGTTGATAAATGTCCTGCGCGCTATGTGGCTGCTTGCCACACAGCATATTGCAACCTTTTTCTCGGTTCGCGTCAAGGGATCGAGAATCATTACATTCCGTTTGATTCCCGCTTCCCGCAAAATTCTTTTGATATCCCTGTTGTATTGTTGTAATGACGTGAATGTAAATGGCTTGCCTGTTATTGCCATTTGCTCTCTATGGCGGTCGAGCGCTGTTTTGGCAAGAGAATTCAGAGGGACGATAATGGTCCTTGGATTTGTCTTCAACGACTTCGATGGGATATAGGAGACACACCCGTTGTCGAAGTTCTCCATCGTCAGGCGCATAAGGTCTCCCGCACGGCATCCCACGTTGCATTGGAAAACAAAGATGTCCCGTTGCATGTTCAGCCTGGAAGAATGGAACTGATGTTTCATAATCTCAATCACTTCCGCGCTGGTAAGACTTACAGGCGTTCCGTAAACATCCTGACCTATCTTATGCCTGAGGAACGCTGTCTGTCTCAGATATCCGTTTGCAGTACACCATCTTGCAAACGCGCGTATTCTCTTTAGCATGTCATTCACGGTATTGAGGCTGCGGGGCCTCCGTTTCCCGTCGGAAATCAGATGCTCGGTCAACAGGAAATCGGAGAAAACGGAAATCGACTCGTCGTTGAATGCCTCAAGAAGACTGATATCAATCTTCCCGCCTCCGCGTTCTCCTTTGGTGCGGTTGGCAAAACGCTCGATGGCGCATATTGCAACTTTGTATTGGGCATGCTTTGCGGATGTAAGGTTCCTTTCGGATGCAAAACGCTCAAGAAGATTTTCTATGTCCTTGGACTGGCTGCCTACTTTAAATGCAGACATTTGGTTTTTAAGCCAATGTGCATACAGCCGGCCGTGAATCTTGTCCGATATATAGCAAGATACGAGCTTGTTTCTCAGTTCTTCAACGGCAAGGTTGATTGTCTGCCGTTCATTTTCCGGGCAGGCCGAGTGCGGACTGACTTCTTCCCGCAACCGATTCCACCATGCGGGGTACACCAGAATGCCGGTTCTGGATGTCCAGTCTATTTGCTTTCCGTCGCGGATTCGCACATAAAGGCATACACGGTCGGAAGGCACGCGGTAATGGTGGTTTCTTTTCCGGTTCAAGGGCAATTTCCCTTTGATGATAAATCTGATAGTCATAGAGTTATTATTATATTTCCATATTTTGTTCCCACATTATTCCCCAAACAGCCCCATAGCTCGGAAGCATGTTTTGAATGGCACGGTTTTGGTAGATACCCTTTTTATTTTTAAAAAAAAGACATAACTTTGTAGCAATTTATACTAATATCGAATCAATATTCGCAGAATTAAACTGAATTTGATTGACAATCAATATTATGATGAACAAAAAACAAAAATACGAAAGAGTTGCTATAACCCTGGTAGGGTTGAACATCAAGACTGCGTGACAAATACTGCGTGGCATTTTCCATTCTGCTCTAAATTAATGCATTAAGGCTTGCAAAGACCTGTTGTCATGTTGATTTTGGCAGGTTTTCTTGTTTTATGAGACAAAATGTCTAAATATGCATCGCAATTATTTCAAATCGAATCGGATTATCAGCAGTTGGCAGTTCTATGCGCCAATGAGTGATAGTCTGTTTTTGTAGAATATAAATTAACCATGTCAAAGAAAAAATATACATCCGTTTTTATTTCAGTTCTCACCGTTGAATCGGGTGACGTTCTTCTGAGCGGTTCCTTCCCGGAGGTCGCAAATATAACGGACGCCCGCATCAACATTGCAAATGACGTTACGGTAGAGGATTACCAGTCCGGCTTTTCAATAGAAAACAACGACTTCAAGGAATTATCATTCTGACAAACTATGAAGAATCTGTGTATGAAATACTTCTTAAGTCTGGCATGTACCGTCATTCTGGGACTGATTGCAGTATCTTGTAACAAAGAAGTCAATCCTAACGAGAAAAAATCTTCCGACGGCATCATCCACGTAAGAGTCGATGCCGAAGGCACAAAGGCATCGGTCATAACCCAGGACGGTCTCAAGACAAATCCCGGCAAATTCATCATGGAAGCTTATGTTGACCGTGACGTATATGACGACGGGAAACGTCATACCCCCGTGGGCAACGCATATTTCGGTCCCACAACCACACATCCCGAGAATGTGATATATAATTCCGCAAGCTCGGAAAGCAGCAAGTGGGAACTCAGGCAATGGGACAAAAGCGGCAACCCGCAGCTTTGCTATTGGGTTTCTTCGGAAGGAACAATGTCTTTCTGGAGCCGTGTGAAATCACAGAACGGCCTGAACGACATCACAATAGATACCGGCAACTCGGCACTTTACACTTCATCGCCCAATGCCGATCCATCCAAAGGCGTGAAAATGGTGTTCGATTATTCCCTTCCGACCCCCACTCTCGAAGCCGATGCGACAAATCAGGAAGATCTTATCTTCGCGTATTGGCAGGATGTCCTGGTGAACCGTGCCGCAAACGAAGATGATGAGCCGGATTATCCCGAGAAACAGGATGTGTGGGTGCACTTCTACCACTCGCTCTCACAGATCCGGTTCGCCTTCCGTACCGACGACGATTCCTTCGTGAAAGGCATCAAGATAAAGTCCATCGCCCTTGGCGACGTGGCTTCCGGCGGCACCTGCACCTTCTGGGGCAATCTTGCGATGCAGCAGTTCACCACTTATGATAAACGCGCTACGGATGAACACAGGGACGTGGCTTCCCTTTTCAGCTGGACTGACCTGAAAGACAAGAAGACATACAGCCAGGACTACGGAATCACCGTCAAGTCCACTTATTCAACAGAAACCGAATACGCCGGCTGGGAAAAGGTCGGTTATCCCAAGGGGGAAACGCCCACTTATTACCTTTACACCTGCCGGAACGTATTCATGATGATTCCCCAGACCCTGTCATCACCGTCGAGCGTGCGCCTTACAGTAGTGGACGAAACCAAACCGGCAGGGCAGCAGGAGCAGGAATTCATAGCCTTCATCAACGACACCTGGGAGGCGGGAAAATACTACACCTACAAACTCAACTACAAGAACGACCAGATTTTGTTCACCGCAACCCTTGTGGACTGGGGTGACATTTCACAAACGAAGGTTTTCGATTTGGATTAAGACAATGCGTTCAAGTATTACATACCTTGCTCTCTTCCTGCTTCTTGCCGCATCCTGCAGCCGGAACGGGACCGGCACGCAATCATCCGAGGTGAATTTCACCATAGCGTTGCCCCGGGACAGCGCGCCTGAAGCAATGCGTATGGCAACCTACCTCTCCTCATCCGGAAGCTATGCCGGAGATGTCAACCTCACGGGGAATGTAGACGGAAACGTTTTCAAGGCCGGGGCCGAGTTACGCAGGGGGAGCTACGATGCATTCTGCTACAATGCGGACACCCCCGACACCTTTGCGGGAACGGGCAAAGACAAGGCCGGCCTGTATTTCTACACGGAGAAGGTTACTTCCGACATACTCGAGCGATACGGCTATGCCGGGGACAGAGCCGTCTTTCACACGCCGGACGTGGTTTACGGAGCTTCTTTCGCGTCGATTACGGTTGACGGAAGGGAACTCTCCTGTTCTTCGGAAGCGTCGCCCCTGGTGGAGACCTGGACAATTCAGGTCAAGGGCAAGGGACTGCAGTACGCGCAGGATGCCGGAGTCGTGCTCTCCGGACTCCCGACCACCTGCCATCCTTTCAATGCCGATGCCGATGCCTGCGGAGAGCTCTGGACCAAACTCGTCATTGCAGACAACCAGGTCAGGGGCACTTTCAACGTTTTCAAAGGCACGTGCGCCCCGAAGCAGTCGCTCGTGCTCAACATACTTGACTCTAAAGGAAAGTCGCATCTCTTCCCTCTGGACTGCACCGGTCTTATGGCGGAGTCGCGTGCCAACGGAACTATGCTCATCAACCCCAAGGCATCCATAAATGTGCCGGAGCCCGAAAAGACAGACTCGGGAGGCGGATTCCAACCCACAATGGGCGAATGGAACCAGCAGTCAGGCGAAATAATAATATAGGAGAAAATGATGAAGAACATAAGATATATAGCACTTCCCGCATTACTTGCCGTAGCGTTTTCCTGCAGCAAGGAGCAGGATATTCTCACCGGACCCGGCGAGATAATAAAGTTTGATGCCGGCACTGCCGAAACACAGACCAAGGCATCGACGGATTTCCCCACAACGTCGAGTTTCGGAGTTTCCGCCTTTCATACTCAAGAAAGCAATTCCTACAGTTACTTCAACAACGTGCAGGTTTCATATGCGAGCGACAAATGGGCAAGCGCAGTCACCCTTTACTGGCCCAAAGCCGCCAGCGGTGACGGCACTTCGCTTGAATTCAGGGGATACGCTCCCTACAATGCTTCTTCTCCCTGGTGCACATTCCCGGACAACGTTTCGTTTTCGGGAGCATATGTCCTTACACCTGCCGAATCTTCGGACCTGATGTATTCGGCCCCCAAGGCCATAAATTGCGCCACACCGTCAACTGTGGGCCTGACCTTCAGCCATGCGCTGGGGCAGACGACTTTCTCCTTCACCTGCGAACGTTTTGACGACAGCATCGAAAAGGGAAAAATGACTGTTTTCGGGCAGGAAATCGAGATCTATTGCAAATACACCGAAAATGATTCTACGAAACCCGTAGAGGAGAAGTCTTTCGTATTCCTATCCGGCAACTACCCTTCGGGATACAGCGCTCCCGACGAATATGAACCAGGGGTTCAGGCTTTCGACCTCAAGAATCCCATCCAGAACATATGGTATGTGGAAGTGACGGGACTCCGCGTTGACAATCTTGCATGGTCGGGCGAACTCGAGATGACCACCGATGGAACAAGTTGGACCAAACCGGCAAACAATGCCTGGACTTCGCTTGGCAACAGACAGTCCCTGACTCTCCTTTCCGAGTCGGATGACCCGTTCTACTTCAGCCCCAACACAAAGGGATTCGCCATGCCTTTCGGTACTTATACGATTATACCGCAGGACTTGCAGCCTGTATTGTCGTCTCAAAAACCCGTTGTCAGCATTGACCTTAACTTCTTGCTCTTCCGTGCTGAAGATAATGCCGCCAACGACAGCGCGTCCGCAGGCGATGTCAGAAGCCGGATTTTCGATTACCGCGATATAGGCCAATACGTTGATGCAGATGGCAATCTGGTTGATGGAAACACGAGAAAATCCGGTGTCTTCAAGAAATGGTATCACGAAAACAAACATCGTACTTTCCCCAACGGTACCTCCCTGGATTTCGGAGTCGCCGTACCCAGGGCGGACGCCACACCTACGCTTACAATATCCAAGACCGTCACCCTGCCTCTGTATGATTCCAAGACAAGCAATCCGCGTTATCTGCAGATGAATACCAATACCACCTACTCCGTAAAGGTTGACCCCGCAGGCGACGAGTTGACATTCTCCCCTTCTATCGACAGTTGGGTGAACCAGTCCGCCGAGGAAAACTAACAATACCTGGAAATGAAAAGAATATCATATATAGTACTATCGCTGATGCTCGCCGGAGCCGTATCCTGTTCCAAGCAGAATACAGGGTTGAATTCCGCTCCCGGTGGAGAAATCCGCTTCTCCGCCGGCTTTGACGCTTCGCTTCTCACCAAGGCGGAAACGGCATATACCAAAGAAGACTTTGCCGTGTACGGATGGAATACCGGTTCCACCGTCTGGTCTTCAGCATCATCTCTGGGCACCAATATTTTCGCCAACGAAAAAGCCGTGGAATCTTCCGGCATGTACGTTACTGTAGACAATAAGAAATACTGGGAGGAAGGCAGATATCATTTTGTGGCATACGGTCCGCATATGGCCTCTTCGCCCGCGACTTTCGAAGGCGCAGGCAGCTCTTTCAAATTGAAATTCACCGACTACACCACCGCAACAAGCGTCAATGACCTTGTGTATTCGGAATTCGCAACCGACAAGATCAAGAGCGATGCAACGGTTGCCCTCAAATTCCATCACGCGCTTTCCAGGATTCTGTTCATTTTCACCGTCAAGGATGAAGACAAGATGAGCAGCCTGAGCAGCGTCGATAAAATTGAGATTGAGCCCATATCCATCTCGCTTCAGAACTTTCTCACCAAAGGCTCTTTCTCTTATGACGGAGCCGCGGCATCCTGGACCGGAGTTTCAACGAAAGGCAATATCACCAACAGTTCAGTCGTGAAATCCCAAGCGGGTTACGATGCCTATGTTCTCCCGCAGACACTGGCCGATGATTCATCGTTTTCACTTGCATACAATATTGTTTTCAGTTCCGGAGATTCCAAAGTAACTGCCGGTCCCATTACAAAAGAGAATATCAGATTCAACACCGGCACCGGAGGCAGCTGGACCGCGCTTGAGATGAACAAACAATACAAAGTCGAAGTGAAGGTGAACGCCTACAGCCAAGAAATCGAAGTTTCCCAACCTGTTGAAGAAGATTGGGGAACGGCATCGGGAACGATTGAAACCAAGTAAGAATATGATGAAACTCAAATATATATATATTGTACCGGCGCTTGCAGTCCTTGCTATCGCATGCAGCCGTACGGCAGAGCCCGACGTTGCGCCGGGCGTTGAACTTTCGTTCTCTCCGGCAGTGTCGTCGCCATCTGTAAAGGCAATCTTCGAAGGCGGCGCCTTTCCCACCGATGAAGGAAGTTCGTTCAGCGTTTCCGCCGTTGCCCTTACCGGTTCTACGGGCACCGGCACGGTCTTGTATTTCTTCAACAAGGCTGTGGTTTACGAAGACTCGAAATGGTGTTTCGAGGCGGACGCCTCCGGAATCAGACCCAGATATTACTGGCCTCTTGCAGGAGGAATGAACTTCTATGCCTTCTCTCCGAAGTCGGAGGAACTGCTCACCCGCAAGATTATAGTTCCGGCCATCGGGCAAAATGTGCCTGAGATGAGCGGTGGAGGAATATTTTTTAAAGACTACACCATCAAGCATACCCAGGGAGAAAGCGGAGAATATGCCCCCATTGATGACGACGCCCAGAAGACACAAGACAATCTGGATAACGCCTATCTCGACTTCATGTCCGCCACAGAACTTTATGACGACGTGAGCACGCGCTCAAGTTCTTCAGTTCCGCTTCTGTTCACCCACAATCTCGGACAGATTAGATTCAAGGCGGTAGCGGCAAGAGACTTTTCGAAAAAAGGGCAGGTATCCAACAGTGAGAAATCGTACGATGTTGTCAACCACGTCGATTTCACCGTGGACAAAATTGAGCTCCTGAACCTTTATTGCACGGCATCGTATCATAATGTAGCTCCGCATTGGCGCGATCTCAAGGCAAAATACAACTATTTCCCCCTCACCCGCGCCGAAGGCACCGGTACTTCTCTCGAATACGAAGAGGGAGAAATCGGAGAAAGGACACCCGTTGAAGTGGATATCAAAAAGGCTGAGGACGAGCCGGCCCGCATGCTTGTCATACCCCAGTCGCTTACCGACGCCAGGATGAAAGTATGGTTCACCGTAAAGCAGAGGACGGTACGCGACGAAGGCGAAGACGATGAATTCGTTGTGAATGATTATTCCGAGACTTTCGTCAAGACCATAAACCTTGCATCAGTCATAAGCGAATTCAAGCTGAGCACCTGTGTGACCTTCCTTTTCCGCATCGACCTCGACGAGATTAACGTGTCTGTTTCCTACAGCGACTGGAAGTCCGACGGTGAGATAAACCCTGTAATCTGATTGATATGAAAGAAAGACACATAATATATCTTGCAACCGTTCTTGCATTATGCTCCTGCGTCAATACGCTGGATACGGATGTGAACGGAGGCGGAACAGAAGAGGCAGACAACGTAATAAGTTTCTGCCCGGACGTTCGTCCTCTTACCAAAGCACACAACATAATGGATTCTGCCGAAGACATGCAGGCTCATGACATGTCCCTGTACGGCTGGACTTTCGTGTCCGGGAGGGCGGAGCCTGCGTTTACCATAAACAACCTTCCGTTGATTTATGATCGCCTGACTTCGGGAGAATGGGATTACGCCCCGCATCAGTACTGGATTCCGTCCGTGGACAGATACGGTTTCGGTGCCATCCTGCCGTACAATGTCACAAGAAACGATCCCATCTGGACACCGTCCGATGACCCCGCGCGCGACAGTTTCCGTGCCGACGACGTAGTGCGCAACGATATAGTCGACATCAAGCCGCGTGATGCATATCTTACGCAGGCGATTGAGGATGTGCTTGTAGGATACAAGGTAGTGGAACCTTCCGATTTCGGGAATACGGTGGAATTCCCTATGGAACATACCATGAGCGCTTTCCGCATACGTGTGCGCAATCTTACCGAGACTCCCTTCGTCCTCACCAACTGGTATCTGACAGGACTGAGGACCCACATAGATATGGTTGCCCTGATTATAGGAAGGAATGCCGACGGCAACGCCTCGCAGGTTTATACCCGGATTCCGGACAAAATGTTCTCCGGCGAAATGATTCACGCTCCTGTGGGGCAGACCGACCAGGAGCCTTATGACTTCGTGAAGCTGCACATCGACCAGAATGGCGATTACGACGCTTCCAAGACCTCGGATTACATCAAATGCGAAGACCCTGCCAACACCCCCAACAACTACAAGTACCTGGTCATTTCCCAGAGACTCAAGGAAAGCGACGCGGCAGGAGCGAGCGACCGGACGGAGAGCCTCAAGAGCACTTATGCCTCAATGGGTTATACCAATTACTCCAAACACATCTACTGGGGCCGTGCAGAAGGCAAGGGTATGAACAACGACCATTACTTTATGCCCTTCATATATCAGAAAGGCGCAACAATGTTCGACTATAATGGAGATGGCATCAGGGACAATAAGGAGGACGGCATAAAGGTGCGCGTCTATGAGTGCCGCAGCCATATGTTCGAAAAGACTGCCGGAAGCGGCAACTGGTATGCCGACGGCGGAATCTATTTCCCGGTAAGTGCCGAGAATGAAGCTCTTCTCTATTCTCCTTATTTCTCCAGTTCCGAGAAGAATACCGGAAACATCGAAGACTGGAAGGAATCTATGGGCGCCATTGCCGAGCGCTCTCCCAGCCACAGCAACAGCGACGGAAGTTATTCCATTTTCCGCTGGGATGCCGACCACGCCAACCCTTACGCGCCCACGGACCTTACAAGCGCCATTTCGAACTATAATGCAAAGAACAACACCTATCCCGCATCAGTGACCAGCGGAGATCTTATTGACGCCCTCAACGACGACGGCTACGTTCTTACCTTCCCTCAGGATGTAAGCAATCTTGAACTCAACTTCACCACGGCCGGAACCAAAGTCGTACCTGCATCAATGGCCGATGTAGTCTGCAACGCTCCTGTGAACCGCAACGTCAAGTTCAGCCAGGCAATGGATATAGCCGAGTGGAAACCGGGTTACAAGTACGATTATCTTGTAACGGTCACTTCAGAAAGCATAACAATCACCTTGGATTTGGAACCCTGGCACGACAAGAACATCAATTTGTAGGATATGATTAAAAGAATATATTATATAACGCTTCTGGCACTTGCAGCAGCGGCCTGTTCAAAATCGGGTTTGGACGGAAACGGCTCCGACACCGAGAAACAGGAAGTCGAGTCGAGCGCGATTCGTTTTGCCGTTCAGGATGTGGCTCTTACCAAGAGCGGCATTTCAGAAATCAGTGACATTCAAACCAACATCCGCATACGCGGTGTCAGGGGAAGCAAGGTCATCAGCAAGACAAGCGAGTCGGCAGGATACGAAAACATTAGTATCATTTTGGACCCTAATACCGGATTGTGGCGGCCCAACTTCACTCCGGAAGCCACCTGGCAGTATTCCGACGAAGAGCAGCGCGAGGTTCTCGACTCTACAAAAAATCCTCCGGTATCATTTATTCCCAAAAAATACCGTACCGTCAAAATTGTCAACAACAGATATTCCTTCTCGGCGTATTCCTTCAATTCCGCCATGCCGACCGGGGCTCCCGTTCCGGCCCCTGTAATTATTACGTCAGGCGACGAATTCGGACGGCGGCTTACAAACCTCAGCCAACCGGAGGCATACGTTCACCCTTCGGACGGGAAGCCTTTCGGCTACGACTACGTGCTTTCCAATCTTTACGAGGTGAACACTTCGTTATCCGGCAACAAGGTTTCCGGCGATGTGGTCAGACTTCATATGGAGCATGCTCTTGCATCGGTAAACGTCAAACTGCTTGTGAGCAGGCACGTATATAACGTTAAATTTCAGGGAATCCGGCTGGAAGGCTTCTACAGGACAGCGGATATGACCTGTACCACCCAAGGTTCGTACAGCAGCGCAAGCGGGAACAAGAATGTCTGGGTGTCGGAAAATCTCAAGGATTTCAATGATGCGGTCGGATATCAGCGGGGTGTCGTGAATGACCCCAACGCCTCCGCTATCTTTGAAATAAATCCCAATCCGGCCGGCGAAGACGTCACGGAGGTTCTCCTGAACTTCTGCGCCATTCCCCAACTGCTCACAAAGAACTGCAAGCTGACTGTAGATTTCATTGTGCAGCAGATTGCCGGAGGCCCTACCACCAGAATGCATCAGACCTGGGATTTGGCCCGCTACGCCGACTGGGAGTCCGGTCAGCGCAACAACTACACCATAAGACTGAGCGCTTCAAGCGAACTCATCGCCACAATCGAACCCTGGTCTTTCGCCTACGAAGTGAGCGGAACAATTCTTCCGTAATTTTAATTGGACATTGAAATGAAGAAATCAATCATATATCTTTCAGTTGCGGCTTTTGCGCTTGTTTCCTGTGCCAAGGAGGAAATCTCCACGGTAGGAAACGGCTTATCCGATGAGATAAATCTTTTATGCACCGTCGGCCGTTCCGGAACAGTCCTTTCCGCTACAAAGTCCTCCGAGGCAAGGCACGAGGGCATACTTAACCCCGAAACGGAACTCGAAGACGATTTGGAAATCTCCTTCCTGCGTGCCGACCGCACACAGGACAGTTTCAACCCGGAGAATCCCGGAAGCGGACTCGTTTTCAAGAACAACATTCCGGACTCCGACCAGGACAAAGACCAGAGTAATCCGAAGTACAGGACGGCCATCCAGTACTACTGGTCGAAGGCTCTCATCTCCGCATATGTCGATGCAAACTTCTACAGGAGGATAACCGATTTTGAAGAAACCCAGTATTTCAAGGGTCTTGACGATTACGTGCAGTACCTTGCATGGTATCCTCGGGGAACGGTGAATTCCGGTGACGGTTCGCAGCCTTTCTCCGTTACACAGGACCTCGACCTCAAGACAGATGTCCTGTACAGCAACCTCGCCACCGAATCCATTACCGGATCGTATTCCGACACCCTCGTGTTCAAGCATGCGCTCTGCCAGTTCCGCATCTGGGTTTACCGCATGCAGGAAATCGGTGACGACGGCGAGTTCATCAACACGAACTCCTGGGGTTATCTCCAAGACGTTGTAGTGGGCAAGAATACCGAGCATCTGAAATACATCCTCAATCAGGTTCCGGGAACAATCGAATACGACTACGGCAGCAGCCGCGAAGACCGCAGGCTCAGCGAACAGGGTTTCCCGGACAGTTCGGAATCGAAGGGAGTGTTCTTCAAAGCTAATCAGGAGATTAAGGCGGGATACGAGTCCAGGGAGAATGTCGCCTGCTTCCTCGCGGCCCCTCCCAAGGAGGGAGTTCTTCAACTCAGTATGGAAACAAAGAAGAGCTCTTCGACTCTCACCCCTACAAGCACGTCCATTGCCATAGCGAGCGACTTCAAGCCCGGATATGCATATGACGTTGTCCTTTGCTTCTCCGACCACGGCATAGTGAATGCCGAGGCTTCCGTATCGGAATGGACTTTCAAGAACAAGGGAGGAATAAAATACGACGTGGCGGCCAAGATGTATTATGACCTTTCACGTTACGGTACCGCCAACAGCTATATTGTGGCGTCGTCCAACGTGGGATACACCTTCAAGGGCAACGTGAAGGGCTGCGGCAACGAAAACGGCGGAGCCGACGTGGCCGGATGCAGCGACTGGACTCTCCCGGAAGATTCCTACATCGACGTGATTTACACCTCCGACAGCGAAGACCCGTCCGAAACCCAACTTCTGAACCTGGAAAACCACGCCCTCATAGACGGGAACATTACTTTCACCGTACCCGGAAACCCTGTTGACGAGACAGATATGTCGCTATATAAAAAGGGTAATGCAATCATAGCCGCGTTCGACTACAAGGGCGGAAACATTCTCTGGAGCTGGCACATCTGGTTCACCGACCGTCCCAAGGACCAGGGCTACGGAAGCGGCTTCTCATTTATGGACCGCAATCTGGGAGCCATTGTCGCTCCAACGGATCCTTCGTCCATAATCAGCCGTTTGAACAGCACGGAAAGAGACCGTCACGGCAACAGGCTCGAGAACGGCTTCTATTACCAGTGGGGGCGCAAAGACCCCATAATCCCCGGATGGAGCCAGTACAGCACGGAAAAGGTTGACATTGCCACTGCATCAAAGAACGTGGACACATTCTACGGTGCAACCCTCAGCGGAGACGCTCGGGGATGGCATACGCATGAAGTCGGTGTGGATGATTCCAAACTGTGGGGTTACTCTTCGTCCGAGAACATGGTCAAGTCGGTATATGACCCCTGTCCTCCCGGATACCGCCTTCCCGAACACAACTCCTGGTTCAAGAAATTCAACGGTGTAAACTTCATAAATTATCACGATACAGCCGGAGAGGCTGCCATTGCAGATGCCGTAGGCCATAAGAGTGATGCTATGGACGGGCACATCCTTAACGATGCTTCAGGCAATGGTTGCATCACCGGAGTAAGAAATTATTGCGCCGGCGGTCTGTATAATGTGTCTGGCATCTATGTCTGGTATCCCGGGACCGGGTGGATTTATGCGGAGAAGGCTCCTACAAGCGGTCCGG
>JAKSKH010000032.1 GCA_024401855.1 Bacteroidales bacterium
TTTGGACCAGTTCAACATGGGGCATTGAACGTGATCGTCTCCAAAAAGATGAAATCCTTGCATTGCCTTCTCCGTTCGCCATCCTTTCTGATGAAAACATAAATAAGCTGCTTGGGTTGTTTGCGGATATTACCGAACTAAAGAAATACCCGCTTGCTCAGGATGACACTGAGTTGGTCAATAAAATCGATGAGTTGTTCTATCAGGCTTTTTCATTGACACGGGAAGACCGTATTTTAATAGAGGACGCCATAAAATTCGATATGGATCTTTTCTATAAAGAAAGAAATTCCATAGCATTGAGACGCGTCATTACAAAAGAAGCGACTCAGTATGCAGAGGTGTTAAGCAAAGAACTGAATGCCTTTATGGATGGCCAACTGCTTGTCTCGGTAAAAATATACGAGTCTAATGCAGGTGATGTTCTCAGAATGGTTGTGCTTAAATTTGGCATAGAATCTACTATTTCTATAGAAAAGGTAGATAGTATCAATATTGCGCTTAAAAATTTGGATCCGGGTTTAATTGGCAGGAAATCGGACCATTTGTATGTTCAAAAGATTTTGATGTACTATGACGCGGATACAGTGACCTTGGTTAAGCCAAATAGTATGCGCTATTGGACAAGGACACAGGCTTTAGATGATGCGGCAGTTATATTCTCGGACATCTTGAATATGGAGGGTGACAATGCTGAATAATCAAATAATAGCCATAGTACAAGGCGCATTTATGAAAAAATGCATTGTTCTCATCGGCCGTGCCTATGGCAATCTATGTTCTTATGGCGTCGTAAACCGCGATATGGATGAGAATACTGTGTCGGAGAATTTGCGGAGGCTCATGTCTTGGGATCAGTTTTCCTCTTCAAATGGAATATTGGTTACACGTGAACAACCGATAGATAACGGATGTTTGCTTACTTCGACTCAGACAGCAGATGTTTTGCCGCGTATTGATTTTCAATTCCAGAAGTCATGGAGTAATATGCATACGTTTGTTTTCTTCATGGAAGCAAAGAATCTCTACGCAAATGACTTCATAAAGACGGATAATAGAAATAAAACGTCAGCAAAAGCCAGCCATAAGCGTTATGTCAAGAAAGGAATCTCGCATATATTGACCGGATATTATCCCTCTACTACTTGTATGTTGGGCTATGTGTTGGAAGGAACAATAAATGATGCAGTCAACGGTGTAAATGCGCAGATAGCCTCTGTTTTGTCGCCTAAAGAGATTCTTACGCCAAGTCAAACGTCATATCCAACTCTATCTGCATACGTGTCAACCCACAGTCAAGATCGAACTATATTTCATCTGATGCTGCAGTTTTAACTCCTAATAGCCGGTGCGTCTCAATCCATTACAGCATATATAAATACAGGGCAATTGAACTCTCTAGCCGCACTTTAAACAAAAAATCAACAGTAGGATTTTGCTGAATAATAGAGACTCTATGTCAAGTTATGTGAGATGTGCTACTCTGAATCAACGGCTATGTCCGTAAACAAAATCAGCCTCGCAAAAGCGAGGCTGATTCATTGATAATAAATTATCCTTTTTTGCGGAGAGTGAGGGATTCGAACCCCCGAACCCGTTAAGGTCAACAGTTTTCAAGACTGCCGCCATCAACCACTCGGCCAACTCTCCTTTCCTGTGAGCCTGTTGTCAGGTGTTAAGGGACTGCAAATTTAGTTATTTTCTGTAATTGTGCAAACAATTATGTCAGATTTCTGATTTTATGTTGTACCTGTTGCGCTCACCGGAACTGCGTGATATCATCTCACCTATGAATCCGGCGAGGAAGAGCATTACTCCCAGAACCACTGCGAGGAGGGCCAGATAGAACAGGGGCTGGTCTGTGACGGCCCTGAACTTTACTCCCTGAGCCTGGTGTACCAGCTTTGCGATTATTATCCATACCGTCATCACGAATCCGACAAGGAACATCAGAAGCCCGCTGTAGCCGAAGAAGTGCATCGGCTTTTTACCGAAGGTGCTGAGGAACCAGAGAGACTGGAGGTCGAGGAATCCGTTTATGAAACGTTCCATGCCGAACTTGCTTTTGCCGTATTTGCGTTTCTGGTGGTGTACCGGTTTCTCTCCTATTTTGTCGAAACCTGCGTTCTTGGCAAGATACGGGATGTATCTGTGCATCTCACCGTAAACCTCTATGCTCTTGACGACATCGTTCCTGTATGCCTTCAGACCGCAGTTCATATCGTGCAGCCTGATGCCTGTGATCCTCCGCGCCGTTGCGTTGTAAAGTTTTGAAGGCAGGTTCTTGGTCAGCTTGTTGTCCTTGCGGTGCTGCTTCCAGCCGGATACCAGGTCGTATCCTTCTTCCACAATCATGGAGCGCATTGCGGGAATCTCCTCAGGGGAGTCCTGAAGGTCTGCATCCATGGTGAACACCACGTCTCCCTGCGCTTTCTCGAATCCGCAGTAGAGCGCCGCGGACTTGCCGTAGTTGCGGCGGAAGCGTATTCCGCGGATGGCCCGGTTGCCTTCTGCGAGTTTGCGTACTGTGTTCCAGGTGCCGTCGGAGCTGCCGTCATCTACGATGATGATTTCGTAGGAGTATCCGTTCTCCGCCATCACCCTCTCTGTCCATGCGCAGAGTTCGGTGAGCGATTCGCTCTCGTTGTATGCCGGAATTATTATGGAGATGTCCATTTCTTTCTATCTGTTGTTGTCCTCGAAGGGGTTTGAGGATGGAATGTTGCGGGAGTATATGGCCGAGAGGACGGTCCCGAAGAGCCAGCAGTATCCGAACGTCACGAAGAACGACATGGTGGGCATCTTGGGAAGCATCTCCTCAATCTGTCCGATGGACGCCGCATCCATCATAGGATTGTCACGCAGCATTCCGATGGTCTTTTCGAAAATGTCCGGTGCAAGGAACAGGACGTATGCAAGATATGCGGCGGAATAGATGATTGCAGACAGCAGCGCAACCCTTGCTCCGAAGCGGAACACTTCTCCGTTGCCTTCTTCCGGATGCCCGGCTGAATATCTGAGCATGAACAGCCTCATGAGATAGAGGCAGGCTCCGAACTTCACGGCCCATAGGATAATGTTGATCACTCCTGCGGCAATCATTGCAAATGCTCCCGACTGGCCGAACAGGCTTGTTGTGCTCCATTCTGCAAGCATGTAGGCGGTGGATATGCATCCGAGCACGAGGCCCGCGCGTCCGGCTTCCTCCCAGTTTGAGTTGTTGATAGACATATATGATGTTTTATATCGCAAAGATAGAAAAATTTAATATCTTTGTAAGCTAATATTATATAACGAAATTTATGTTGACTATTGCTTTTACTGACGGCTCGATACGTCCCTGGGACGACGCGGAAGCCAAGAAGATATTCTGGCACTCATCCGCCCACCTCATGGCGGAGGCTCTCGAGGCTCTTTATCCCGGTGTCAGGTTCTGGGTCGGTCCTGCAGTTGAGAACGGATTCTATTACGATGTGGACCTTGGCGGACAGCAGATTTCCGAGGACGATTTCAAACGGATAGAGGACAAGATGACGGAACTTGCAAGATCAAAGGAGACTTTCGAGCGCTCCGAGGTCAGCAAGAGCGAGGCTCTCAAGTATTTCACGGAAAAGGGAGACCAGTACAAGTGCGACCTCATCAGCAGGCTCGACGACGGGAACATCACTTTTTACAAGAACGGCAATTTCACCGACCTCTGCCGTGGACCTCATGTAAAGCATTCCGATGACATCAAGGCCATCAAGCTGCTCAGCATAGCCGGCGCTTACTGGAAAGGTGACCAGAACCTTCAGCAGCTTACCCGCATCTACGGTATCACCTTCCCCAAGAAGGCGATGCTTGAAGAATACCTTCAGGTTCTCGAAGAGGCGAAGAAACGCGACCACCGCAAGCTCGGCAAGGAGATGGAGCTTTTCACATTCTCCGGCAGAGTTGGTCTCGGACTGCCTCTCTGGCTGCCCCGCGGCGCGCAGATGCGTTATACCCTGGAGCAGTTCCTCCGCAAGAAACAGCAGGAGCTCGGCTATCTGCCCGTTGTAACACCCCATATAGGAGCAAAGGACCTCTACGTCACTTCCGGCCACTATGCCAAATACGGCAAGGATTCGTTCCAGCCCATACATACGCCCCAGGAGGGTGAGGAGTACATGCTCAAACCCATGAATTGCCCCCACCACTGCGAGATTTTCCGCAGCGCGCCCCGTTCGTACCGTGACCTTCCCCTGCGTTTCGCGGAGTTCGGAACGGTTTACCGTTACGAGCAGAGCGGTGAGCTCCACGGTCTTACCCGCGTACGCGGCTTCACCCAGGACGACGCCCACCTTTTCTGCCGTCCCGACCAGCTGCAGGAGGAGTTCGAGAAGGTCATCGACCTTATCCTCTACGTGTTCAAGACTTTGAACATGACAGAGTATATGGCTCAGGTTTCTCTCAGGGACCCCAACAACAAGGAGAAATATATAGGTACGGACGAGAATTGGGAGAAGGCGGAGAGCGCCATCATTCTTGCCGCGGAGCGCAAGGGCCTCAAGACCGTTGTCGAGACCGGAGAAGCGGCATTCTACGGACCGAAACTTGACTTCATGGTGAAGGATGCCCTCGGACGTCAGTGGCAGCTCGGCACCATCCAGGTGGACTACAACCTTCCGGAAAGGTTCCAGCTTGAATTCACGGATGCCGATGGAAGCAAGCAGCGCCCCGTTATGATCCACCGTGCACCTTTCGGATCAATAGAGCGGTTTACTGCAGTTGTTCTTGAACATACCGCAGGCCATCTGCCTTTGTGGCTGTCTCCCGATCAGGTTAAAGTGCTGCCAATCAGTGAAAAATATGCAGATTATGCAGAAAAAGTTTGCACTTTACTGAAAAATTCCGAAATTCGCGCCTCAATCGACTCCCGTAATGAGACTCTGGGAAAGAGAATCCGTGAGATTTCCCTTCTGAGAGTTCCCGTACTTGCGATTGTCGGTGAGAAGGAAGCGGCCGAAGGTACCGTCTCTGTCCGCAGGGAGGGCGCCGATGCGGGCACCATGTCTGCAGCCGACTTCGTTAATTATATACAATCAGCAGTTGCTGAAGAACTTAAAAACAATTAGGAGGACAAAGCCATCGCCGCTGCACCTTTCAGACCAAAGCCGACCTTCAAGCCATCAGGCCGCAGACCGGACCCCCGTCTTCAGAAGAAAGACGAGAACGAATTGAACATAAACGAGCAGATTACTGCTTCCGAAGTCCGTCTTGTAGGGGACAATATCCCCGAGCAGGGTGTCTATCCCCTTTCCAAGGCCCTTCAGATGGCTGATCAGCTTGAGTTGGATCTGGTGGAGATAAGCGCCAAGGCGGACCCGCCGGTGTGTAAGATCATAGACTACCAGAAATATCTGTATCAGCAGAAGAAGAAGGCTAAGGAAATGAAATCCAACGCCTCCAAGGTAGTGGTGAAGGAGCTCCGCTTCGGGCCGAACACCGATGAGCACGATTTCCAGTTCAAGCTCAAGCATGCTCAGGAATTCCTTCAGGAAGGGTCCAAGGTCAAGGCTACCATTTTCTTCCGCGGACGTTCCATAATGTTCAAGGACCAGGGAGAGAAGCAGTTGCTGAGGTTTGCCGTGGAACTTGAGAATTACGGTCGTGCGGAGAACATGCCTGTGCTGGAAGGCAAGAGGATGACCATGATGATCGCTCCTAACAAGAAAAAGTGAAAAAGTCCGCCTGGTGCGGTATTTATAATGTTAATTTAAAATTTATCAACAATGGCAAAGCTTAAGACCAACTCCGGTGCCAAAAAGCGTTTCACGCTTACCGGATCGGGAAAAATCAAGAGGAAGCATGCTTACCACAGCCACATCCTCACCAAGAAGACCAAAAAACGTAAGAGAAATCTCGACCATTTCGCTCTCCTCGAGAAGAGTGATTACGGTAGGGTAAATGAATTGTTGGTTCTCTAAAACAGTACAATTATGCCAAGATCAGTAAACTCTGTAGCCTCAAGGGCTCGCCGCAAGAAGATTCTCAAGAGAACCCGCGGTAATTTCCTCGCAAGAAAGAACGTTTGGACGGTAGCAAAGAACACCTATGAGAAAGGTCTCACCTATGCATACCGTGACCGTAAAACAAAGAAGCGCAACTTCCGTGCACTCTGGATTCAGAGAATCAACGCCGCCGCACGTCAGTACGGTATGTCTTATTCTCAGTTCATGGGCAAACTCAATGCACAGAACATCGGACTCAACCGTAAGGTTCTTGCAGACCTTGCAATGAACAATCCTCAGGCATTCGAGGCCATAATCAAATCTGTAAAATAGTTGAAAGTTGGGAAGCAGGAAACGTTTCAAGACAGGTAACAGGTTCGTCGACTGGATTCTGGAGTGGCTCGATGCCATTCTGTTTGCGGTTGTTGTGGTTACAGTCATAAACATTTTCTGGTTCCAGGCATTCAAGATACCTTCCTCCTCGATGGAGAAGAGCCTTTATACGGGCGATCATCTCTTCGTGAGCAAACTGACTTACGGCGCGAGGATGCCGCAGACACCGCTGACAATACCTTTCACCCACAACACCATTTTCGGCAAGGAGTCGTATTCGACTTCGGTGCAGTGGAAGTACAGGCGCCTTCCCGGAATAAGGGAGGTCCGCAAAGGTGATTACGTGGTGTTCGGATTCCCTGACGGGGATACGGTCCTCCGCAAGGCTCCGGCCGAAGACTACCATGCGCTGGTTCGCGTGTTCGGCAGGGAAACGGTCAAGGAAATGGGTGATATCATCGTAAGACCTATGGACAAGAAGGACCATTACGTCAAAAGATGCGTTGCCGTTGCCGGAGACACCCTGCAGGTGAAGGACGGACTGGTTTGGGTCAACGGAGAGCAGCAGGAGGTTTATCCGGGAATCCAGTTGTCTTACCGAGTAACCACAAAGGCCGGCGCTTATGACGCCTTCTTTGATGCGGAGCAGCTGGCAAGGGTGAAATCCTCACGGAATGTCGAGAAAGTCGAAGCCCTTTTGGAAACAGATTCCGAGCAGGCAAGTCTCGAGATATTTCCCTTTACCGGAAAGACCGGTTGGACCAGGGATTTCTTCGGGCCCCTGTGGATTCCCAAGAAAGGCGTCACGGTGGACATAACGGAAGAGACCCTTCCTTTTTATGAAAGGATTATCTCTGTGTATGAACACGCAGACGTGGCAAAAGCTCTTGAAGAAGGAAAGTATACTTTTGAACAGGATTATTACTTCATGATGGGAGACAATAGGCACAATTCCCTCGATTCAAGATATTGGGGGTTCGTTCCCGAAGATCACATAGTCGGGAGACCTGTTGTGATCTGGCTCTCTACCGACAAGGAACAAAGGTTCCCGAAGAATATCAGGTGGAACAGGTTCCTCAAGTTTGTTTAATTAAAAAATCAATAAAAAAATAAATTATGGCAAAGATTTGTCAAATAACCGGAAGGAAGAGAATGAAAGGCAACAACGTTGCCCATTCCAAGCTGCGCACCAAGCGCGACTTCTCTCTCAACCTCAAGAACAAGCGTTTCTGGAGCGAGGAAGAGCAGAGGTACATCACCCTCAAGGTGTCTTGCAAGGGTATGAGAATCATCGAGAAGAACGGTCTTGAGGCCACTGTCCGCGAGGCTCAGAAGAAAGGATTGATTAACCTTGTTTAATTTTTATCGTTATGGCAAAGAAAGCAAAAGGAAACAGGGTGCAGGTCATCCTTGAGAGCATTGAGAACAATGCTGAGGGAAAGGCTATGGTGTCACGTTACATCACAACCAAGAACAAGAAGAACACTCCTGAGCGTATTGAACGCAAGAAATTTCATGCAGGAGTAGGTAAGGTTACCGTTCATAAGGAAATTAAATAATTTTAAGGAGATTATATTATGGCAAAGAAAGCCGTCGCAACATTCGCAGCAAAGTCCGGTGCTAAGAGCATGGTCAAGTGCATCCGTATGGAGAAGTCTCCTAAGACAGGCGCTTATGTTTTCACGGAGCAGCTTGTAGAAGAGGCTAAGGCAAAGGATTATTTCGCAAAGAAGTAATTATCGGTCAGATAGAAAGATGGTCGGGCGGGATTTTTACGTTTTGCCCGACCTCTTTTTGACTCAAACCCCAAATTCATTCTTGAAAATGAAAAGGATAATCATATTGACAGTGGCCGCATTGGTCGGCCTTTCTGCCTGCAAGTGCAATGAGCAGAAGAACAATACATTGACAAAAGCGGAGATTGCAGATGGATGGGAGCTGCTTTTCAACGGTAAGGACCTGGAAGGATGGGAAGGCGCAGGTGGCGGAAAGTGGTCTGTTGACCAGGAGGGGAACCTCGTTATCGAAAGCGGTGAAGAGCGCGAGTACGGATATCTGTGCACCACCCGCAAGTTCAAGGATTTTGATTTTGTCTGTGAGTTCAACCAGATTTCCGACGGAAATTCAGGACTCTTCTTCCATTCTTTCATAGAGGGGTACAACACTGTCAACGGATGGCAGTGCGAAGTTGCTCCCAGAGGATGTGATACCGGAGGAATCTATGAGTCATACGGTCGCGGATGGCTTATTCAGATTCCTGATGAGAAAGAGGATGTTCTCAAGGAAGGCGAGTGGAACACTCTCCGCCTCAGAGTTGAGGGTGACCATGTCCAGACATGGCTCAATGACGTTCCCATGGCTGACATTCATGATGAGAAGATCGGTTCCGTTGACGGACAGATGATGCTCCAGCTCCATGAGGGTAATGACTTTATGGTTATCTGGCGCAATATCAAGATAAAAGAGCTTTAAACAATATTGAATACAGCATACAGGAATCTGTCTTGAAATCAAGGCGGATTCTTTGTATATTTGCAGTCTATGGCAATGAGTTTCTTTCAGAAAATAGGCAGGGCTGTGGCCGGCAGGTCATATGTGGATGACGAAACCCTGGACGCAATCGAGGAGGCCCTGATTGAATCCGACATGGGCGTGGACACTACGCTCAAGGTGATAGACAATCTGGAGGAACGTGTGCAGAAAGACAAGTATATGTCTTTCGATGAACTGGTGGACCTTCTCCGTGAAGAAATAGCGGCTCTGGTTCCGGATTCGGACAATCAGGCTCCGGAAAGCGGACACAAGCCTTATGTGGTGCTTGTCGTGGGCGTCAACGGTGTGGGAAAGACAACCACCATCGGCAAGCTTGCCAATTACTATAGAAAACAGGGACTCAAGGTGCTTCTTGGCGCGGCCGACACTTTCCGCGCCGCGGCTGTGGAGCAGCTTACAATATGGGCTGAACGTACAGGTGTTGACATAGTAAAGCAGGAGATGGGCTCCGATCCCGCTTCCGTGGCTTTCGACACCGTCAAGGCCGCGGTGGCCAGGAATGCCGATGTCGTGCTGATTGACACTGCAGGGCGGTTGCACAACAGGATAGACCTTATGAACGAGCTTACCAAGATAAGGAACGTGATCCGGAAGGTTGTTCCCGACGGACCTCATGAGGTGATGCTCGTGCTTGATGCCTCTACGGGGCAGAATGCTTTCCAGCAGACTTCGGAGTTTGCCAGGGCTACGGATATCACGGCTCTTGCGGTGACCAAGCTTGACGGTACCGCCAAGGGCGGAGTCGTGGTGGGAGTTTCCGACAAATTCGGCATCCCTGTCAGGTATATCGGTGTAGGGGAAGGAATTGAGGATATCCGCCGCTTCAACAAGAAGGATTTCGTGGAAGCGCTTTTCAAGAAGGAAGATTTAAAATAAACAGCATATGAAGGTAAGTTATAATTGGCTCAAGGAATATTTGGTCTGCGATCTCACACCCCGGCAGATTGCGGATGCCATGACATCGATAGGTATTGAAGTCGACGGAGTGGAGGAAGAAGAGCAGATTCCCGGCGGACTGGCCGGTGTTGTTGTTGCTGAAGTTGTTGAATGTGAGCCTCATCCCGACTCCGATCATCTGCACATAACCAAGGTGGATGCCGGAACGGGAGAACTCCTTACCGTCGTTTGCGGCGCCCCCAACGTCGCGGCGGGGCAGAAGGTCCTCTTCGCCCAGATCGGCACGGTCCTTCCCGGAGATTTCAAGATCAAGAAGTCGAAAATCCGCGGAGTCGAGTCTTTTGGAATGATATGCGCTGAGGATGAGCTCGGTATCGGAGCCAGTCACGAAGGTATAATGGTTCTTCCCGGCGAAGCGGTCGTAGGCACAGCTGCAAAGGAGTATCTGGGCCTTGGAACCACCGCCGTCATCGAATATGAAATTACGGCCAACCGCGTGGACGCTGCCTCCCACTGGGGCGTTGCCCGCGATTTGTATGCATACCTCAAGCTCAATGGAATCCCCTGCGAACTGCATCGCCCGGAGGGCGGACGCATATGTCCTTCCGGCAGTGAAGGCGCCCTTTCCGTTGAAGTCAGGGACAGCGAAGGAGCTCCCCGCTATTGCGGAGTCACCATCCGCGGTGTCAAGGTAGGACCTTCCCCGGAGTGGCTTCAGGACAGGCTCAACAGCATAGGCTCCCGTCCCATCAACAATATCGTGGATATCTCCAATTTTATCCTTTTCGAACTGGGACAGCCTCTTCATACTTTCGATGCCGACAAGGTTGAGGGCGGCAAGGTCATTGTCCGCAGGGCTGCCGAGGGCGAGCCGATAAAAACCCTTGACGAGGTGGAGCGCAAGCTTTCCGCCCGCGATATGGTAATTGCCGACAATGCCGGTCCGATGTGCATAGCGGGCGTTTTCGGAGGTATCGACAGCGGTGTCAAGGAAGGAACGGTGAACATTTTCGTGGAAAGCGCGTACTTCGATCCCGCTTCTGTCCGCAGGACATCCAAGAGCCAGGGTCTCCAGACCGACGCGTCCTTCCGCTATGAGCGCGGATGCGATCCCGATATTCCGCCGTTTGCCCTCGAACGCGCCGTAAGGCTCATTCAGGAGTGCGCGGGGGGAGAGGTCGCCGGAGAACCCGTGGAGATTTACCCTGCGGCCGTGGAACGCAGGAAAATTGAACTCGACTATGACAGGATAGAGAACTTCATAGGGAAGAAGATTGGCCATGACACCATAGAGAACATTCTCGGATGGCTCTGCTATGAGTTTGTTGAAAAGAGGGGGAACGGAGCAACCGTGCTTGCGCCCTCATATATGATTGATGTTTACAGGGAGTGTGACGTGGTTGAGGAGATTCTCAGAATCTACGGCTACAACAATATAGAGTTGCCTCATCATATGAAGATGAGCGTGAACGCCACGCCTTCTCCGGAACCCGAGTCGGTAAGGAACGGAATATCCAATTTCCTGTCTGCAAACGGCTTTGCCGAAATCATGAACAATTCCCTGACCAAGGGAGACTATTACAGCCAGCTCAGGACCTTCCCTGCAGACCACTGCGTAAGGATTGTCAACCCGCTCAGCCAGGATCTCAATGTGCTGCGTCAGAGCCTTGTTCCCGGCGCGCTTGAGGTGGTTGCCTATAATGCCAACAGACAGATCCAGTCCCTCAAGTTCTACGAGTACGGAAGCGTTTACCAGAGACTTCCCGAGAAGAACGGAGAGACTCTTGAAGGTTATGAGGAGCATCCCTGCTTCTGCCTTACCATTTCCGGAACTCCCGAGAAATCGTGGAGGGAGGAATCCAGAAAGAGCTGTTTCTACGAACTGAAGGGCTATCTTGAACTGCTTCTCAGGAGATTCGGTGCGGATATATACCAGATGTGGACGGAGCCGGCACCTTCGGACATTTATTCGGAAGGAGTTGTGTATAAGCTTCCCGGGCAGGGGAGGCAGCTTGCGGTGATGGGAACCGTCAACCCGGCCTTCGCAAGGAAGTTCGGGGTTAAGCAGCCTGTGTTCGTTGCGGAAATCAGCTGGCCTGTTCTTTTCGAACTCGTCCGTAGAAACAAGGTCGCATTCAAGGAAATGCCCAAGTTTCCGGAGGTCCGCAGAGACCTTGCTCTCCTGCTGGACGAGAATGTCACGTATGCCGACCTGCGTGCTGCCGCCTTCAAGAGCGCGAAGAAGATTCTCACCCAGGTAGGACTCTTTGACGTTTACAGAGGCGACAAGATTCCTCAAGGCAAGAAGCAATATGCCTTGAGTTTTGTAATCCGGGATCCTGACAAGACCCTTACCGATCAGGATACGGAGAGAGTCATGGAGAGGCTTCTCGATACTTTCAAGAAGGATTTCGGGGCACAGCTCAGGTAACATGAACCTCTTGCGCAGAACCATATCCTTTTTTGCCGTGGCGCTGGCTCTTGCCTCCGCCTGCTCCAAAGAGGTCAAGGTCATACCGGAAGACGATATGACCATGATTCTTGCGGATATGTTTCTTGCCAGCGAATGGACTCAGGGCAACACGGATATAGTGAAGCAACTGGATACGACTCTTTTTTATGAACCTGTATTCAGAAATTACGGATATACCTTTTCCGACTACGACAATTCCGTCAGATTCTATTCATCCAAGCCTGAAAAGTTCAGTTCCATCCTGGGCAAGGCGGCGTCCATGCTGGAAGAGATTGCGGATAATCTGGAATCCTTGAATGACAGGAATGAGAACTGGAAGGCGTTCGTGGCGGACTCCACATACCGTCTTTGCGTGTTGAATCAATACAAATCGTATTATGATGCGAGAAGAGACAGTCTTTGGGCCAATCAGAAGTCGGAGACTGGGAAATTCCTTAGGCATAAATCTGCTTCCGGAAAAAGGAAAGATATGCAACTTTGACTGTATATACTGCGAATGCGGTTGGAACAGGGACGGAAGAGGTGATTCCCGTATTCCGTCTGCCCGGCAGGTGCGTGCAGCTCTGGAAGACAAGCTCTCAGCATGCCTTCTGGAAGGGGTGGGGATAGATTCGATTACGTTTTCCGGTGATGGAGAACCGACGCTCAATTCCGATTTTCCCCAAATTATAGATGATACGCTTGCCCTGAGGGACATATATTACCCCAAGGCAGCGGTTTCAGTTCTTTCCAATGCTACCAGAGTCGGAGACGATGCCGTTTTCCGTGCATTGAGCAAGGTTGACAATCCCATCATGAAGATAGATGCCCCCACGAACGAACTGGCAGCCCTTATCAACAGGCCTTATGCAGGCTATGACGTCAGGACTGTGGTGGAGAATCTTAAAAGGTTCAATGGGAATTTTGTCCTCCAGACAATGTTTCTTAAAAGTGATTCTTTCGATTCATCCGAAAGCAGTGTTCTCGCCGCATGGATGGATATAGTGAGGGAGCTGTCCCCCAGGGAGATAATGGTTTATACCATAGACAGGCCCACACCCCAGGCCGGCCTGGTCAAGTTCGAGCCGGAGAGGATGCGGGAACTGGTTCAACCCCTGATAGACGAAGGATTTAAAATTCAAATTAAAGGATAATGTATTCTGTTCAGGATTATGGGTATGTTCCTTCTGTCTCTGAGATAGAAGACAAATTGGCCGGTCTGGAATCCGGTCTGGATGCTTTTGACAACGCCGGCGTTTATCTGAAATGCTTCTCGATGATGGATATCACCACTTTGAAGACCGAAGATTCCCCGGCATCTGTCTTCGGTTTCGTAGACAGGATAAACAAACTTCCAAAAGCCTTTCCGGGCTATCCCATGCCCGCTTCTGTATGTGTGTTCCCCAATCTTGCATACGTTGTTAAAAGGTACAGGACTGATCCTGAAGTTCATGTTACGGCAGTTTCCGCCTGTTTCCCCACTTCCCAGAGTTTCATTGAGGTGAAGGAGCTGGAATGCCGCCTCGCCGTGAGGGCCGGTGCGGATGAGATTGACGTCGTGCTGGCATTGAACGCATTTATCGGGGGAGACCTTGAATCGGCATACAATGAAATCAGGACAATAAGAAAAGCCGTTGATGAAGAGGCGGCATATTTCGGCCGCAAAGTGGTCCTGAAAGTCATTCTTGAGACCGGATTGCTCGTCTCTGCCGGGAAGATTGCCGTGGCCTCTTTCCTTGCTATGGAAGCCGGTGCCGATTTCATCAAGACATCTACAGGTAAAGTTCAGGTGAATGCAACTCCGCAGGCCGCTTATGTCATGTGCGAGTGCATCAGGGCCTTCTATGAGAAGACGGGAAAGAAGGTCGGTTTCAAGGCTGCCGGAGGCATATCTTCAGCAAGGGATGCCTTGGTTTATTACAGCATAGTTTCTTCCGTTCTTGGGGATGAGTGGCTTGACAGGAGTTCTTTCAGGTTCGGAGTCAGCCGCCTGGGAAACAGTCTGATGTCCGCAATAGAGGGCAATACGGTGAAATATTTCTGATTATTAAAACCAGTTGCGCTTATGAGGCCTGCCGCGAACCTGCGGCGGGCCTTTTTTTCAGATAAACGTTTATTCCAGGAATAAAACGGATAATAGTTGCTTACTTTGCCACAGGATTAATACAAAAAACTATGAAAAACTTCTTTGAATTTGCGGTGCTGGCGGTGCTGGCCTGCGCCTGTGACGGTTCTCTTCTGGAGCCGTTCAGCGAAAATGTCGATGTGGCCGGGGTGGAGACGCTCCCCGGTCACGAGATGATGGTTTTGGGTGCAAAACTCGAGGACCCATACACCGTGGCGAATATGACAAAGGCTCTTGCTTCGGTGTATCCTACCAAGGCTGACAGGGTAAGTGTGCCTACTACGGATTATTACGTCAGGTTCCTTCCAACCGGTGGTAAACAATTGGAAGTTCTTGAAAAGAAAGGTCTTCATCTGGTTGATTATCCGGTCGATTATGAGATTATAAAGGACGGTGACTATTACCACGATCCTGAAATTGAAGACGGCAGAATAACCTGGCAGTATGCTGTTGTGAAGAAGGATTTCGAATTTCCTGTCGGAATAAGGTATGAAATTCTTGATGACTGTTACCTTCCCGAGAATGACACTCAGACCAAGGCTGCGGATATCGATTGGGATATGGTGGAGAAGGAGTCATACCGTCTGACCGGCAATGAAAAGCTTATAGAGACGGCAACGAAGGGCGGTACGGCAGGAACTCCGAAGGGAAGGATTACGATTGTTGATGACAAGCTGGGCCAGACTCCTGCCGGTGTTAAAGGTGTAAGGGTGTCGGTTAATTCCTTCGTGAAATTCGACCACGCTTTCACTGATGATGACGGTAATTATGAAATGTCCAAAAGTTTCTCTTCGTCTGTAAGGTACCGTCTTGTCTTCAAGAACAAGAAGGGTTTCGGGATTGGATTTAATCTCCTTCTGGTACCGGCTTCGACTTCGGCATTGGGCAAGGCTCCCGCAACAGGCCTGGATGTTATGATTGACAAATCGTCCAACAGGAAACTCTTTTCCAGATGTGTTGTCAACAATGCCGGATATGAATATTATGACAGCTGCACGAAGAACGGCGTTTCAATGAAGACACCCCCGTCCAATCTGCGTATCTGGCTCTTTCAGAATCTCGGTCCCAGCAGTTCAGTCATGATGCAGCAGGGTGCCTTTATCGACAACGGTCTTATCGGCAGGTATCTCGGTGAATACACGGCACTGGTCAAGATATTTCTTCCCGACATCACGCTCGGACTGAAGGGGAAGGAGGATTACAATGAAATTTATGCGGCCGCCATTCATGAAATGGCTCACGCCAGCCATTTCATGCAGGCTGGCAAGGAATACTGGGACAAATACATTGAGTTTATCCTTTCTTCCTATGTCACCTCCGGTTTTGTGACATATGGTATCGGTACCGAAGTGAATCACGGATATTGTGAAGTGGGGGAGATGTGGGCCTATTATATCCAGACAAAGATGTACCAGGAACGTTATGGAGAAAACGTCGTGTTCGGAACGTCATACTGGTTCTCTCCCCAGATTCTCCTGAACCTTGACGACAGGGGCATAGACAGGTTCAAGATTTTCAATGCAATGACTCATGATATCACAGACAGGGACCTTTTTCAGAAAAAACTGACCAGTCTTTATCCGGAAAGCAAGAGCATAATCAACCAGGCTTTCGGGAGATATAATTAAGATTTTCTTCATCGTTACCAAAATGTCTTTCAATTCAAGAATTTGTTGTATATTTGCATTCCATTCTTGAGCGCGGGTGGCGAAATGGTAGACGCGCTAGTTTCAGGAGCTAGTGGGGTAAAACCTGTGTGAGTTCGAGTCTCATCTCGCGCACGATTTTAAGAGCCAAAGTATTGAATTTTTAATACTTTGGCTCTTTTCTTATAAAATTTTTGCCGAGTTTTTGCCGAGATATCGGAAAAGAGACTCTGATATTAAATTCCCCCGACGTAGCTCCGGAAGATGGCTCAGATAACCATCAAACCAATGCCGCACAGACGCGAATCACTGCGCGTATTGCGCAAACATATTCTGTTTACTACCAGTATACGTCGTATTCATCCCCTCAGGCTGATGCATCCGATTTCGCTAGGAGCGTTAATTTGTTTGGTAAAAAGAAATCGGCAATTAGCAGCGGAGTCTAATTGCCGATTAATTCTATGAGGAGAGTATTATTGTTTAGATGCCTCCATTGACTTCCCATAACCCCCATAGGGTGTCATTGCTCAATGCGAGGTTGACTTTTCTCTTTCCGCCATTGGTAAGCTTGATTTTACACGGGACAAACACTCCATTGTAAGTTCCTGATTTGAAAGTTTTTCCTGTAACAGTCAACTCGCAGCCGAAATAGCCATTGGATTTGAGAGAGGTAAGCGGATAACCATTCAGAATGACTTTCAGCATAGGCTCATCCCAGGTCTTGAATGCTTTGGCCAGTTTCTCGACAGCTTCTTCAGGACTGATGCCGATGAACTCTCCGACAGGAAGTTCCTTCTCCATTCTTGCGATTCCCTCCTTTGTCTGGTCAAGCCATTCTATTCCGGCAGGAGCAATCAAATCGGATTCGGCAATATTGGCATTGTATTCAATCGAATTGAATTTCATTATGGTTCTGTAGAAGCATAGGAACTTGGCTTCGATCTCTGCGGACAACAACCTGCCATCCGTTTTGCTGAATACATAAGTCTGCCTTGTGTCCGATTCGGCTATGGAAGAATACTTCGCATAATCATTGCTTAAATCACCCTGGGCAGCAGTTTTTATACTCAGCTTAATAGTCTGTTCATCTTCGCTCCTGCGGCAATCGGCATCATCAAGTCCGGCCGCATAGTCTTCAATCCAGGCCATCAATCCACCAAGGTCAAGAAGGTTGTTGAAAGGATAAATCGTACCTATCCGGTCAAGATCGAACTTCCTACCCCAATGCTGATCCGGGAACCAGACAAATATGTTGTTTCCATCACTCAAAGCTACTCTACCGACCTTGTCCAGCTTCCAACGTCCGTCAGAGCATACGTCCATTCTGTGCTTGACGAAACTCTTTGACGGATTGACATATTCGAAATTATCGTTTGTCAATGTCCTGCTTTCGAATTCCACACTATATCCGCTGATAGAATTGAAGAACTCTGCTGCGTGAGCAAACAGTTTCTCTGCGGCAATTGCCGGAGTACCGCCGGGTATTACGACGAACAAAAGTGCGATGGCGGCAGCTGCTGATGCCAGGGTCGCAAATACCGGCTTCCAATGGAATCTGTGATTCTTTTCGATAGCGGAATCCGCATTTGCGGCTGCAGAACTCATAACCTTCCGCATAAGATTGTCAGACGCGCGAAACTCACATTTTGGAGTCAACTGCTGTTCGATGTTTTTGCTGATATTCTGTTTCATTGCTCTTGATTTTTTGTGTTGATGATGTTTTGAATATGCTCGATGGCGTAACGGTATCTTGACTTTGACGTTGGCTCGGGAATTTCGAGGATTGCCGCAATCTCGCGGAATTTTAACCCGTCCGAGCATTTGAGCCTGACTACTTCCTGTTGTTCATCCGGTAATGATTCAAGCAGTTTGCCTATTCGCAGGAACTCCTCGTGCATTTGTCTATCCTCGTCCGGAATAGGGATTTGGCCGGCATCCTCAATCGGAAGCAGATTGTACTTTTTCTTCCTTTGCCAATCCCGACAGCAGTTCCCGACCGAACGAATAAGATAGTGCTCCAGATTGCTTATATGCTTCAAGTTCTCCTCGGAGCGGAACAATTTCAGAAAAACATCTTGCAATATATCTTCCGCATCCGCACGATTACCAATACGCATATACGCAAACCTGAAGAGTCTGTCCTTCTCCTTGCGGACAATCTTCTCTAACTCCCGGAGTCGTGTTTGTGTTCTGTCTTTTAACATTTCGTTTACAATGTATTTTGGATGCATCCGATAACAAGACGCAAAGAAGTTGAAAAAGATTTAGAAATCTACAATTTTGTGCTATTTATCTGCTCCACCCACTCCTTTTCTTTGTTCCGTCCCAGTTGGTAAGGTCGCTGTTGGATCCACCACCACCGGCACGCAGGATATCCTGCTTCTGAGCATCTTTCGCCTCGATAAGTTTGGTTTGCATATCTATCAGAATCTTCTTGACAGCCTTCTTCTCGACATCCTCCTTTTTCTCTTCCAGTTTGTGGAGGATGAACTCTTCCCTCTCAAGATGTTCAAAACCGGTCTCGGACTTTGATTGCCCGCGCTGCATATTCAGCTCCTCAGCCAACAGGTCCTGCATCTCGGACATATCCTTTTCACTCAGTTTGCGTGACTTGCCGGTGGCGTGGTCCATCCAGTCCCAGACGATATGGGCGTGAAGGTTGGGCTCCCAGAATTCAAAATCATCAATGTCCCTGTAATGCCCTTCATCCTTGTGAATGTGAATCTGAACAGCCTTGATACCCCATCTTTTCTCAGCGGCAATAGTAAATCTGAGGAGATCCTCCAACGTTGTGTCTTTCTTGATTAAGGCAACTCCCTCACGCAGGGGGCTGCATCCCTGGCGGACGCGCTTCTTGCCGTTCTTGTCAGTGTACTCCACCTCCTTTTCCTGCATCGCCCGGCCCGTTTTCTCTTTCACCATAACCTTGAGGGAATCGTAAAGTTCCCGGAGCGATATTCCCTTCAAATCAGGATGCACGTAGCTCTTATTCTGGCGGGATAGTTCCTCGCGAATATAAATCTTGGCGGGGCTAAGGGAACGGAGATATTCCTTGTCGCGTCGGTTGTGCGCTTCGCTCTGGGCGATGTTGCAGGGTTTGATATGGATGGAGGATCGTGCTCTTTTCCGCTGCCTACGGTGCCTTGAAGGAACAGGGTAGAGCGGTATGCTGGTGTTTTGTACATCCAGTTGACCACATCAACGATGTTTCTGCCTGCTTCGGCGTTGGTGATATCAATGTATGCGATTCCGCGCTGTTCCACTGCGGTACGGTAGGTCTGTATTAGGAGCGCGACTATCTGCTCGGGGCACATTCCTTTCAGGCTTGCGGGGAGTTTTGCTGGCTTGTCAAAGCCTGTTCCCTCCCTTAAATTCTTCAGGACTGCCGACATCAAGTGCTGGATTGGTATGGGTTCCATAATTTTCTTTTTTAACCCGATTAGTTGAATCTTTATCAATAGGCTTATTCATAAAACTATACCTTTCATTATTGTGCGAAGAAAAGTTACAGGCTGGTGTAACGTTTCTTCCCATCGCGGTGGGAAGTTTCTTCTCATCCCAATGGGAACTTTCGTCGCACCTGTGTGTAACGAAAGTTCTCAGTCTCGCTTCGCAGACGGAATAGCAGTAAGTATTATGCCCGGGGTGTTTGCTCTCCGAACGTAGGAGCAACCCTTTCTCGCAGAGCCGGTCGAGGGAGAGGCCCACCTGCTTGCGGGAATAGCAGATCAGCGATCCGAGATTCCCTT
>JAKSKH010000033.1 GCA_024401855.1 Bacteroidales bacterium
AACATCTCCTCGATGATTTTTAGAGAGATCTCAAAGGGACTTTTTCAGTGCCCTCCCTTGACGGTCAGCCTTTTTTGTATATTAACTTATGGTGCTGTAATCTTTTACGTTATACTTGTCTTTCTTCAGTTCCGAAACCAGAGGGGCATTTTCAACACGCGAAAGACCCGGATCGGCATCAAGAACCTTTTCCGCATAAGCCCTCGCCTCGCTCAGCAGGATGCCGTCCCTGGCAAGGGATGCTATGTTGAGCGACACCGGAAGTCCGCTCTGCTGCGTGCCTTCAAGGTCACCGGGCCCGCGCATACGCATGTCCTCCTCCGCTATCTCGAATCCATCCTCCGTCCTGCACATCAGTTCCAGACGCCGCTGCGCTTCGGACGATGTCTTTACGTCCTTCACGAGGATGCAATATGACTTCTCCGCACCCCGGCCCACTCTGCCGCGCAGCTGGTGCAGCTGGCTCAGCCCGAAACGCTGTGCGGACTGAATCACCATCACACTGGCATTCGGCACATCCACGCCCACCTCTATGACAGTCGTCGAGACCAGAATGTGTGCGCGGCCCTCCACGAAAGCCGACATATTGAAATTCTTCACCTCCGGTGTCTGCTGCCCGTGCACAATGGCCACCTTGTATCCGTCCTTGAGAGGGAAAGCCTGCATAATCTCCTCGCACCCCTGCTCCACGTTGCTTATGTCCATCTTCTCGTTCTCGAAAATCATCGGATACACAACGAACACCTGACGCCCCTTCGCAATCTCCTCCCGCATGAACTTGTACATGGCATTCCTGCGGTTCTGCCCTATAAGCATGGTCTGAACGGGCTTGCGGCCGGGAGGCATCTCATCTATCACAGAGACATCAAGGTCTCCGTACAGAGTCATTGCAAGGGTACGCGGGATGGGAGTGGCCGTCATCACCAGCACGTGCGGAGCGGCATCGCCCGGGCCTTTTGCCCAAAGCCGCGACCTCTGGTCAACCCCGAAGCGGTGCTGCTCATCAATCACGGCAAGACCGAGCCGGCGGAAAACCACATCATCCTCTATCAGGGCATGAGTTCCCACTATTATTCCTATGCTTCCCTCCTGCAGGCCGGCATGTATGGCCCTGCGGTCCTTTGCGCCGGTGGTTCCCGTCAGGAGCGCGCATTTCACCTTCGTGGGAGAGAGGTACCTGCATATATTTGCATAATGCTGTTGCGCAAGTACTTCGGTAGGAGCCATGATGCATGCCTGGCATCCGTTGCCTGCGGCGATGAGGCAGCTGAGCACAGCCACCATAGTCTTGCCGGACCCCACATCGCCCTGCAGCAGCCTGTTCATCTGATGACCGCTCATCATATCGGCCCGAATCTCACGTATGACCCTCTGCTGCGCACCGGTGAGAGCATATGGAAGAGCATTGTAGCAGGCATGGAAGTCAGGTCCCACCTTCGGCATCACAATGCCTTTCTCCGCTCTGCAGCGTATATATTTCTGCTTGAGCAGACTCAGCTGGAGGAAGAAAAGCTCTTCGAACTTGAGCCTGTACTGAGCCTTCTGGAGCGAATACGAATCTGCCGGGAAATGAATGTTCTTCAGCGCATACTGAAGGCTTACGAGCCCCTTCTCCCTGATGATGTAATCGGGAAGGGTTTCCTTCACCTCCCCGAGGCAGAGGCCGAGCGCCGCGGCCTGCAGCCTGCACATCACCTTTCCCGTGATGCCGCCGTTGCGTAACTTCTCCGTACTCGCATATACTCCCGTGAGCGTCCCCTGAGCCATAGAACCCTCCTGGGGAACGTCCACCTCCGGGTGCACGATGTTGATCTTCCCGTTGAACACCTGGGGCTTGCCGAAGAAAATGAATGTCCTTCCGGGCTCCAGCCGTTCGAAATTCCACTTCGTACCCTTGAAGAACACCATTTCCATACGTCCCGTGGCATCCTCCACAATCACGCTCAAATGCTTTATCGTAATAAGATTACGGGACACCACGCGGGCCCGCACCTGCACAAAAGCCATGTCCGGAACAACATCCGCTATGTTGTGGATGCTGCTCCGGTCAATATATCTGAAAGGATAAAAATGAATGAGATCGTTCAGAGTCTCCAGCCCCAACTCCTTCCTGAGCAGTTCCGCCCTCTTGGGACCGACCCCGCTCAGATACTGTATCCCGCTCTGCAACTCTCCCATTGCGCGGACGGACTACTTGTTATAGAAGCTCCACTCCCCTATTGTCTCCACCGGCTTGTATTCACCGTCAACATGAGAGCATCTCTCCATCACTATTTTCACCCCGCACCCTTTGTCAAGGACGAGCTTCGGTTCAACGGCCTTGAACTCAGCTTCAGCTTCATTCCATATCTCCTTGGCACGCGCGGCCTTGGTGTTGATGCTGGTGAGCTTCATGGCGGAATACTTTTCATAAACGGAGGTCAACGCGGAAATGTCACAGTTTTCATTTACCTTCGTTGCAATTCCAAAGCCGTAAACATCAACCTTGTCCTGTACCTTGTCAAGCAGTTTGTCACAGGATGTGTTCACCATAAGGCAGGCCACAAGAAGCGCGGCGATGGATAGAATTCTGAATAATTTTTTCATAACAAGTATATATTGGTTCTCAAATATAACCAATTATCAACACATTCCCCTATCTTTGCAGTCGGAATATCAAACAAATATGAAAAATACAATAATCGCGGCAATATTCGCCGCCACTGTCATGAGCTGCACAACAGGCACAGAAGAAAAGGGCTACATAGGCCGCACACAGCAGAGCGTCATCGACGGACAGATGACACCGGAAGGCATGCACGAACTGGGATACATCTCCGATCCCCGGCTTTCCCCGGACGGAAGCAGGATACTCTACGGCATCAGCTACACCTCCGTTGCAAAGAACAGTTCCTGCCGCAATCTCTGGATCTGCAATCCGGACGGCAGCGGAAACACCCGGCTCACCCGCTACGCCAAAAGCGTAAGCGCCGCCAGATGGAGCAAAGACGGCTCATCCATCTATTTCCTTCAGGACGGTCAGCTCTGGAACGCTCCCTACAAGGCGGGCAAGCTTGGAAAGAAACTCAAACTCTCAGAAATTCCGGAAGGGATCAGCGACTACAAGATAAGCCCGGACGGAAGCCTAATCTACTTTGTGAGCACCGTCCCCGGCCCCGTCACGGCGCCCAAAGATGCCTATGAAGACCTTCCCGAGGCAAAGGCATACGTAACGGATCAGCTCATGTACCGCCACTGGGACCATTGGGTAACAGAAACTCCCCGCACCTTCGTCGCCGCTCTCAACGGCAACGTCATCACACACGGGAACAGTTTCGACATCCTTGGAGGAGAGCCGGGATACGAACTCCCTACCGAGCCCTTCGGCGGGGCTGAACAGCTCGACTGGGCGCCGGACAACCGCCACATAGCCTACAGCTGCCGTAAACTCTGCGGCAAGGAATACGCGTTCAGCACCAACACAAGCATATACATCTACGACACGCTCACCGGCAACACCACGGCCGTCACCACCAGGGGCGGATACGACACAGACCCCGCCTTCAGCCCCGACGGCAGCAAACTTGCATGGATATCCATGGAGCGGGACGGATACGAAGCGGACAAGATGAGGCTCTTCGTAGCAGACATCAACTTCGGGGAGCAACCCGAGGAAGGACAGGCCGATGACGTGACCGTAAGCAACATACATGAAATCGCAGGAGCCCTCGATGCGGATGTCAGCGGCATTTTCTGGACAGCAGACGGACAGAACATAATATTCCCCGCAATAGTTGAAAGCATCCAGGCCCTGTTCAGCGTGAACGTCAACGGAGAGCCGGAGATCAGGAGACTCACATCCGAAAACTGGTGGTACGGCTTCGGCACACCCTTCGCAATGCAGGAAGACGGCTCCCTGCTCACCACATACCAGAGCAACCTCTTCCCCGCGGAAATCGTCAAGGTCGGCGGCGGCACATTCACGCAGATAAGCCACGAGAACGACGAATACTTCGCGCAGATAGACGGGGTAAGGCAGGAGAAAGTCTATCTGGACTGCGCAGACGGTGGAAAAATGCTCTGCTGGGTGATTTATCCCCCTCACTTCTCGGAAGACAGGACCTGGCCGGCAATAGAAATGTTCAACGGAGGGCCGCAGAGTTCCCTTGACCAGAGCTGGAGCAAGAGATGGAACTTCCGTCTCATGGCACAGCAGGGCTATGTTGTTATCCTCCCCAACCGTCACGGATGTGTCGGACTCGGACAGGCCTGGAAAGAGCAGATAAGCGGCGATTACCAGGGACTGAACATGCAGGACTATCTCACTGCAGGACGCTGGATCAAGAGCATGCCCTGGTGCGGCAAACTGGCCGGAGTGGGAGCATCATACGGCGGATTCTCGGCATACAACCTCATGGGAATGCACGGAGACCTCTACGACTGCATCATTTCACACGCAGGGATATTCAATGAGAAAATGCTGTGGTACACCACAGAAGAGGCCTGGTTCGGAAACTGGGACAACGGAGGACTCAAGGAATACTCCTACAGTCCGGGACAGACCGGGTCCGCAGGTGACGGCATCACATTCGGAGGAATGCAGCAGGCGGGAGCACCCTATGCAATCACGGAAAAGGCAAGGGAGCATTATGCCAACGACCCTGAAGCAAAAGTCACCAACTGGCACACACCTCTGCTCTGCATTCACGGAATGCTCGACTTCCGCATCCCTTACGAACAGGGAATGGCCGCATTCAATGCGGCCCAGATGATGGGAGTACCGTCAAAACTCATAGTCTTCCCGGAAGAATGCCACTGGGTTACAAAGCCCCAGAATTGCATCTTCTGGCAGAGGGAGTTCTTCGACTGGGTGGAAAAATGGACTAAATGACAGGCTTGGCGGAAAGAATCCTGTCAAGCTGTTCAAGAGAATGAAGGTCGGTGGCCGAGAAATCGTACCACCCCTTCTTTTTTATATAGTTGAGGATATGCAGAGATGCGCGTCCGTAACAACCGGTAAGCGACATCATGTTCATCTGGAAGCGGCAGTCCATGTCGTGGAGCTTGTCGAATTCGCTCAACTTGTCGGCCATGTAGAGATAACGTTCGGGATGGGCCAGAATGGGCTGGAGGCCTGCCATCTGCAGTTCAAAGATGGCATTCTCCAGATTTCTGCTGCGGAAATAATAAGACATTTCTATAAGGATGGAGCCGTCCGGATATGTCAGCAGTTCATCGGCGTGGTCCGCACACCTGCGCTCAAAACCGTTCACAACCATATACTCGGCGGCAAGGCCCGTGGCAAGCCCGAGTTCTGAAGGGATCTGCACCTTAAAGGCATCATACACCTCCCTGAAATGCTCTTCGTTCTCATCCGGGTACACGTCAGGATTCATATGAGGAGTGAAAATTATTTCGCGGCATCCGTTTCCACTCATCCTGCGCAAGGCCTCTATAGAAGACGCAACTTCCCGGAAGCCGTCATCGACACCGGGAAGTATATGATTATGAATGTCTTTATTATTAAGATTCACTTTCAGTTTCCGAATTTGAAGTTTTCTTGTCTTTCTTCCAGAACGCCATCCTTTCCAGGAAGGATTTTTTCCGTACGGATTCATCTTCTCCATAGCCATAACCATAGCCATAGCCGTAACCATAGCCATGTCCGTATCCATATCCGTACCCGTGGCCATAACCGTAACCATAGCCGTGACGGCGTCCGCCATAACCGTAGCCATAGCCGCTTCCGTATCCGTAGTGGTACTTGCGCGCCTCCACATCCAGGTCATTGAGTATTATGCTCACGTTCCTGACAGGACGGGACGGATTGTTGAACGCCTCATTGATGTCAGTAAGGAGTTTCAGGTCAGTATAGTTGGCGCGGATCACAAACAGGGTCGCATCTACGTAGGGATTAATCATGAACGAGTCCGAAACCGGCAGATAGGGCGCACTGTCTATGATCACATAGTCATAGCTGCGGCGATAGAACTCAATCATCCCCTTTATATCCCCGGATGCTATAAGTTCCGTAGGGTTGGGAGGAACGGGACCTGCAAAAATGATATCCAGATGCTTGTCTGCCTCGGAATGGTAAATGAGGTCATCCCCGAGGGAAGTCTTTCCTACAAGATATCCCACAACGGTATCGGCCTTGTTGACCTTGTCCTTTCCAAATATCTTGTGGAGGGCCGGTTTTCTCAAGTCAAGTCCTATGAGCAGAACGTGCTTTCCAAGATGGGCAAGGGAAAGCGCCAGATTCGCCGCAATGTAGGACTTTCCTTCACCGGGCACCGATGACGTAAGCTGGATGACATGCGCGTCCTTCAGATACTGCAGGTTGGAACGCAGCATTCTGAAAGACTCCGTACAGTTATCCCTGCCGTTCTTTGGAATAAGAACGGTATCTGTGTTCTTAGAACGTGGCAGAACTGCAATTATGGGAGCGTTCACCTTGTCGGAAATGTCCTTCTTTGTCTCTATCTTCGTACGCAGCTGCATCCTAGCCCAAACCCAGGCAGGAGGAATACAGCAGCCCAGCAGAAGCGCAACAAGCAGGATCTGCCTTGAGTTGGGGCTCACCGGTGCGGTAGAACCGAACGCCGTCTCCAGAATACGGAAGTTGTCTATCTGGGAGTACATCTTTATCTGTGCCTCCTCCCTCTTCTGCTGAAGCATAAGATACAGGGGCTCCACAATCTCAAGTTTGCGTCCGAGCTGCTGAAGCTCGAACTGCTGCTGGGGGATGTTGGTCATCCTGCGCTTTCCTGCAGAAATCGTCTTCTCCAGTTCCTGCTCCCGTATCTTGTAAACCCTCACAAGATTGGCAACGGAAACCTCTATGCTCTTCTTCTGGTCATTGAGCTGTGTGTTGATGCCCAGAACGCGCGGATTGGTTTCGGAAGAGTTGGCCACCATACGGTTGCGCTCGGCAACCATGTTGTTATATGATGCTATGACGCTGTTGAGCCCGGCATCACTGATACCTATGTTCGCCGGAATGACGGAATAGCCTCCGTTCGCCGTGCTGTTAAGATACTCGCTTATCATAGCCAGCACCTGCAGCTGCAGACGGACCTCATTGAGCTGGTCCTGATACTGCTTGTCGGAAGATATGGTCAGCTGGCTCTGGGACTCCAGGTTTACAACTGCATTGTTGCTCTGATACTGTTTGTAGTCAGTCTCCGCCCTGTTCAGATCCATGGCAATCGATGAAAGCCTCTGGTCGATGAACTCTATGGTGCTTATGGCGGCAACGTTGGTGTAGGAACGGGCCTCATCATTGACCTTGGCAACCAGAGTGTTGAGCACATCCCGCGCACGAGCGACCTTGGCATCGGTGAACGAAACGCTCACAACATCGCTCTGGTCCATTTTCTGACCCTGCACATCCACGCTCAGACGACCTATGAAAGATTCGGCCGTAGCCTGTGAAGAACTCCAGTTGCATACATAGCGGTCCCCTTCTATCATCTCAGAGGGGCTGTCCAGCTCCACCGTCACACGACCGCCCTCAATGTCTATGAACTCCCCGTACTGATAGAACTTCTTTCCGGGGACAACTTTCTTCCCTCCCACAGACATCGTCTCAATCTTGAAAGTGTTGTTCTTTCCGTGACGGAACTCAAGATTCACGGAAACCGTCTTCATGTCCTCGGGCAGAAGCGCGCTTTCCTCCATTACAAGAGAGAAAGGAGCGCTCGGATAATATTCCTGCTTCTTGACGTCAAAGTACTGCCGGCCTACCTTGAGGCGGTCTGCAACCGGAAGGCTGTAGTGGAAATAGCGCTTGTTGAGTTCAAGCTCCTCAACAACCTTGCGCATCATTGACGGAGTCTTGATTATGAAGACTTCGTTATCTATTCTCTTTGTCAAAGTTCTCCCTGTAAACTCCGCCATCATAGTCAATTCGGAGTTGGAACCGTCATTCTTATTAAGCATTATCCATGTGGACTGCTTGTACATCGGAGTCTGCATGCGGACGTACAGGACACCCGCGGCAAGACAGAGAACGGCACAGAGGATTATCCACCAGCGCAGACGCCAGAAGAACTCGAATATTTCACGATAAGAACTGTTGTTTCCCTGGTTTGCGGGAGAGGAGGCTTTGACTTCCATATCAGCGGCGTGTAAGAGAAAGAATCATTGATACAAGGGCCACCGTAGTGGTGACAGAAGACAGAACCACACTCCATATGCCTGTTGCAGTGGTAGCCGTGGCAACACGGGTTGCACTGGGCGGTACATAGAGGACATCGTTCTGCTGAAGGAAGAAATACGGAGAATCCAGAAGGGAGCTGTCCTTGAGATCAATCTTGTAATGCTTCTCAACCCCGTTCTCCTCACGAAGGAGGATGATTCCATCCCTCTGGGCCGTAAGGTTAAGATCCCCGGCCCGTCCGAGAGCCTGAAGTATATTGATTTTCTCCGAATCTATGGTGTATGTTCCCGGACTGCGTACCTCTCCCAGAACCGTTATCTTGAAATTGCGGAAAGACACATAAACAATCGGGTCCTTCACATCCCGACCTATCTCGGCCGTGAGGTATTCCACCAGCTGGTTTCTGGTCATGCCCTCCACGTGGATGCGCCCCAGAATCGGGAAATCTATATCACCGCGCGAATCCACGAGGTAACTCAAAGTGGCGCTCTCGGGATTGGTGGAACCGCCGTATGAGCCGGTCAGCTCACCCAAGGTAAGGTTATAAGGGGCCGTCACCGTCTTGTCCGGACCGCTCACAACAATTGTAAGCCTGTCATCCTTCTTGATTACGGCTTCATACTCCGTGGTCAGTTTTGCAAGATTGACCTCATCTATGTCCTGGAAATACACTATGTCCTTGGACGATGCGCAGGCAAGCGCAAGACAGGCCGCGAAGAAAAGGACGATAAGTCTGATAGCGCGCATACTACTTGCCGTTGTCAACAGTAATCACTACAGAACGTGAGCACTGAGGATCCTGGAAATACATGTAATCCACACCGCCATGGTATTCCACAGTAAGTCTTGAAGGATCAACACCGTACTTGTTTATGAGCATTGCCGCAACTCCATCCGCACGCTGTACGGAGAGGAAGTGGTTGTGCTCAGGATTGGATGTCTGCTTGTCGGCCGAGCCTATGACCTTGAACTTGACCCAATCAGGTGCGGAATTGATTACCTCTGCTGTCTGGAGGACAATGACTTCCTCACGCTTTGAGATTTCCCACCTGTCTATCTTGAAGTTCACGAAGGCCCTGAAGTTGCTCCAGGCCTTCTCCTGTTCCTCGCGGATTATATCATTTACCTTATCAGCATCGTACTCGGACTTATCCGTCACAACAACCGGAGCGGCGGCAACAGCAAGGTCCCTGTCTCTCAAGGCTTCGTTCACAGAGCTGTCTATCATAGCCTTGACGGTCTCTGATGTCTTGTAAGCCTCCTTTGCGGGAACCCAGTCGTAGGTCTTGGTTTCTCCTGTCTGCCAGTTCCTGCGCCTTGAGTAACCGAACTTATACGAAATACCCGCAAGGGCGCCTGCCTGGCCATCCATGGAAATATTATGACGGTCATTGCTGGTAAGGTAGGAAATTCCGTTGAATCCATCTGAAATAAGGGCGCCGCGTGCAGATGCGGTGATGAAAAGACGTTTGGTAATGCGGAACTGAACGTTGAACCCTGCATTGAAGGTTGCGCCTGTACTGCGGTAGTTGGTCTTGCAGACAGGGAAAATGACACCGCCGCCCAGATATGCGGTCACCTCGAACCTGCGGTTTGCACGGAAACCTCCGAAAAGATTGGTGAGGTTAGTGGTGGCCTTTGCAAAAAGATTGCCATAAGAGCCTGTCGCAACTTTGTAACCTCTATTCGCATAATAGAAAGGATCGGTTGGCTTTGCAAAAGTAGTTTTCGGATCTCCATCAGCATGATATATTCCTTTGTAACCAGCAACGGTAAGACCTGCACCCACTCCGAAATATGGTGAAGCCCACTTTACAAGGCTAAGGTCACCGGCAAGACGCCAACTATCCTTGACTTTAAAAACAGGAGTGTCACCCAAAACACTGAACTCTGCAAAATAAGACTGGGCACCAAGCATTGCAGTGAACTCCCAGTTCTTGGTGAACTTGTTGGACATCATCATCACCGAATCGGCCAACGCCTTGTCCTCCTTTGACGCAGATGCATTCACTGCTCCGAGCGAACAAAGGCAGAACAACAGAAACAAAATCTTCTTATACATATCAAAACGTTTTAGTTTGCCATCCCAATACCACCAAGGTTTGCTCCATACTCACCTCGCTCATATGCGCAAGGCACAGATAAATCCTTTTTGCCATCAGACACTTTGCTCCATTATTAACCTGCGAAGTTAGCAAAAAAAATAAAGAATCAGCGTGTTTCGAGAAATTTTTTAATTCTGCCAACGAGACCGGTCAGCACAGTGCCGGGGCCGCACTCGATGAATTCCTCCGCTCCGTCGCCAATCATATTGACAACAGTCTGAGTCCATCTCACGGGATTCGTCAGCTGCTTCAGCAGATTTGCCTTGATTGATGCGGGGTCGGTATACGGCCGGGCATCAACGTTCTGGTAGATGGGACAGCGCGGAGACCTGAACTCAGCCTTCTCTATTGCGGCGGCCAGTTCCAGACGCGCGGGCTCCATCAACGGCGAATGATACGCGCCACCCACCGCCAACGGCAATGCACGTTTCGCACCCGCTTCCTTCAGGCGCGCGCAGGCCTCCTTCACGGCCTCAACTTCACCGGAAATGACCACCTGCCCGGGACTGTTATAGTTTACGGGAACCACCGTTCCACTTACCCTCGAGCAGACACTTTCAACCACATCGTCCGGCAGGGCGATAATTGCGGCCATTGTACCCGGAACATCCTCACAACATGCCTGCATGGCCATGGCGCGGGCATAAACCAGACGAAGTCCTTCCTCAAAGCCAAGGCCACCGGCCGCAACCAGAGCGGAAAACTCACCAAGGGAATGGCCGGCAACCATATCGGGACGGAAATCATCACCGAGAGACAATGCAGATGCCACGGAATGAAGGAATACAGCCGGCTGCGTGACCTTTGTCTGCCTGAGATCTTCCTCAGACCCTTCGAACATCACATCGGTAATCCCGAATCCGAGAATCCTGTCCGCCTCGTCAAACAAATCCCTTGCAATACCGCCGGCATCATACAAATCCCTGCCCATACCTGTATACTGGGCTCCCTGTCCGGGAAACAAATATGCTTTCTTACTCATATTCCGTTCTTTTCCCTGATGTTCCGAATGCATTTTTTTAGACTGTCCGTCCAATAGGGGACCTCCACCCCGAAAGTTTCCTTGATTTTTGTCTTGTCCAGCACAGAATAGGCAGGACGTGTGACAGGGCTCGGGAACTCACAGCTGTGGCAGGGCTGCACGTCGCAGGCTGTCTGCCCGCTGTATTCCTGAATCATCCTGGTAAAGTCGTACCATGAGCATACCCCTTCGTTGCTGAAATGATATATGCCGGTAACGGGCTTTTCCAGGACAACCGCAACGGCTTTTGCCAGGTCAAGGGCGTAAGTAGGTGTCCCGCACTGGTCGAACACCACCTTGAGCGAAGGCCTGGAGGCGGTCAGTTCCAGCATCGTCCTGCAGAAATTCCTGCCGAACTCGCTGTAGAGCCACGCCGTACGTATAATGACATACCGGCATCCGCTTGCAAGTATCTTCTGTTCCCCATGCAGCTTGGTAAGGCCGTAAACACCTGTGGGGGTGCCCTTCTGTTCTTCAGTGCAAGGAACATTATAGGGCTCCTTTCCGAAGACGTAGTCTGTAGAAATATGGACCAGCAGGCCGCCGGCCTCCTTCATGGCCAGGGCAAGATTCTCAGGTGCGGACGCATTCAGCTTTTCTGCCAGTTCATAATTGCTTTCCGCCGCATCCACGTTGGTGTAGGCCGCGCAGTTCACTATGGCCCCTATTTCATACTCCTTCACCATTGCGCGAACGGCTTCGATGTCCGTAATGTCAAGATATGTGGTTTCAAGTCCCTCGACCTGACTGACATCCGTAAAGACATATTTATGGACGGATCCCTTGGAGACAATCCTCATCTCGTTGCCCAACTGACCGTTGGCCCCGGTTACCAGAATATTCATATACCTGAAGTTACTTTAAATCTGTTTTTCATCTTCGGGAGAACGGGGGATGAATTTTCCATCCTTGGCCTCGAACAGGACCGTACCGCTCTCAAGGCATACCAGATCATGCCACCTTCCCTTTTCAATCTGCAGGGCGCAGGGAACGGAACCCGCCTTGAGCACAACCGATTCAGTCATCCTGCCCTCCTCGTCATAGAAGCGCTCCTCCACGCTTCCGCGGACCATAACAACCGTCTCGGACGTATCCCTGTGCCTGTGAACAGGGAGATACGTCCCCGGTTCAAGCGCATTGAGCATACGCTGCGAACCATCCCCGGCGGAGGTTCTGAGGTCGTAGTTCATACGAAGACGCGGACTCTCCTTCGCCTTGCGGCTGAGATAGTCCAAAAGAGAAGCATCTATTACCATATACTTATTTATCTCCTGCCAGACGCATCAGGTACTGACCATACTGGTTCTTTATCATCGGTTTTGCCAGTTCCCTGAGTTTGTCGGAACCTATCCAGCCTTTCTCGAACGCTATCGATTCCAGACAGGCAATCTTCAAGCCCGTACGCTTCTCAATAGTCTCTACATAAATCGACGCCTCTGCAAGAGAATCGTGCGTTCCTGTGTCAAGCCACGCGAATCCGCGTCCCAAAGTCTGTACCTTGAGATCTCCTGCCTTAAGGAATTCCTGATTCACGGTAGTAATTTCAAGTTCACCACGTGCGGAGGGCTTGATATGTTTTGCCACATCAACAACCTTGTTGGGATAGAAGTACAGGCCAACCACGGCATAGTTGCTCTTCGGATGCTCCGGTTTCTCCTCGATGGAAAGACAATTGCCTTCAGCATCGAACTCCGCAACACCGTAGCGCTCGGGATCGTTGACCCAATATCCGAACACAGTGGCCTTGCCCCGCTCCGCCTCCGCAACGGCATCAAGCAGCTTGCCGGTGAAGTGGCTTCCGTGGAATATATTGTCTCCAAGAACGAGACATGCGGTATCGTCTCCTATAAATTCGTCCCCTATTATGAAGGCCTGGGCAAGTCCGTCGGGAGACGGCTGTTCAGCATACTCGAAATGCACACCGTAGTCATCACCGTTGCCAAGAAGACGTTTGAAACCCGGAAGGTCCTGAGGAGTTGATATTATAAGTATGTCCCTTATTCCCGCAAGCATGAGAACGCTTATGGGATAATAAACCATAGGCTTGTCATAAATGGGGATAAGCTGCTTGCTTACGCCTTTGGTTATAGGGTAAAGTCTTGTGCCGGACCCACCCGCCAATACTATTCCTTTCATATTATTGAATCAATATTTTTCCCTTGCTTCCCTGCAACGCTCACGAATCCTTCCGAAGAAACCCTTCCCAAGAGACGATGGATGAAGATCACTTCCAGTTACCAGACCATAGATTTCCGTCCATTCCGGAAGGCCGCCCACATTCCGGTCATCTATGTAGATATCGGCCTTAAGTTTACGGGAAACGCCATGCCCGGTCCACGCCGCCCCCGGATACTCGGTGTTGACGGCATAGAACTCAAGACCGCGTGCCCGGCAGAATTCCACAGCCTCATCAAGCAGTTTCCCTTCCCTGTGGGTCCATAGAATGAGCTTATGGCCTTCGTCCGCAAGTCTGCGCAGCGTAGATATGGCATAACGCTTCTCCTTCCCTATCCTGGGATAGTTGTGCTCTACTATGGTACCGTCAAAATCTACAGCTATTGTCATTGCTGATTATCTTTTGTAGAACCGGAGTGATGACGCTGATGATGACGTACCTTCCTGTGTACCACAGGAGCGGAATCATCCTCAGTACTGTCATTGACATAGCCGCTGCCGTAACCATAGCCGTAGCCGTAACCATAGCCATAGCCATAACCATAACCATAACCATAACCATAACCATAACCATAGCCGTAGCCATAACCATACCTTCCGTAAGAGCGCTTGATAGGAGAACCGTTGAACACAAGTGCTAAATTATTGAATCTACGGGTATTGTATATTTCCTCAAGCAAAGGAATCATCCTGCGGTCCATGCGACCGGCCCTTACAACAAACAGTGTTGTATCCACCACACGGTTGATTATCAAGGAATCAGCCACTACTTCCGCAGGAACGTTATCTATGATAATATAGTCATACAGAGAACGCAGTTCGGCTATGAGGGCATCCAGTCTATCCCTCCTGAGCAGTTCCACAGGATTGGGCGGAATCATTCCGGCCGGAATCATATCAACGCCTCTCACTATATTTTTCTTCACCACATCCTGAACCGAATAACCCGAATCGTACAGAAAATCAGATACCCCCTTGGCCCTGTGCGGGAATCCCATTCTCAGACTCAGCGAACGTTTTCGTAAGTCCATGTCCAGAACAACCACTTTCTTTCCGTTATCTGCAAAGCATGCCGCAGTATTGATTGCTATGAAACTCTTTCCGTACCCTTCCATGACAGACAATACTGTAAGCACAACACCGCCATTTATTCCTTCAGGCCTTAGAAGATCCGTCTGCGTACACAGAACACGGAACGATTCGGTAATAACACTTGTACTCTTTCCGTTATACCGGAGCATCATATCGGAATCGCCGGAACGTCCCGAAACAATTGACGGAATTGACCTGATTTTGGAAAGGATGGATTTCAGGAATCCACCGGAATGCTTCTTCGGATTGCGGAAAAGCGGAATCTCCCCGAGGAACGGAATGTCTGCCAGTGCAGACTCCAGTTCCTTGCGTGTGTGGATCCTAGTGTCAAAAATCAAATTGCATACCAGAATAATCAACGGAATGAGCAATCCGGCAAGAATACCGAGCAGCAGGAGCTTCGACTTGTTGGGATATATGGGAAGAACCGAGCTCTCCGGCTCATCTACCACACGTGCATTGTTGTCCACCATAGAGCTGCTGAACGCATTCTCTTCACGCTTGTTGAGAAGGTAGATGTAGAGAGTCTCCTTTATACCCTGCTGACGTTCTATGGAAACCATCTGGCGGGCTGTCTTGGGCATGTCCCGGAATTTGCCATAAGCGGAATTTTCGTCCTTCTCGGCTCTTCCCTTCTGGATTTCAAGTGCGGAAATGGAATTGTCTATGGTACTGATGATGCTGTGTCTCAAAGATATGAGGGAATTGTCTATGCTCTTTATCACAGGACTTTTCTCGCTGCTCTCGGAGAGAAGCCTGTCACGCTTGATTATAACGTTGTTGTATTGTGAGATAAGACCGTCAATACGACCGTCATCAACTCCGATGTTGGTCGGGAGCATGGTACTGAATTTGGTGCTGTCGCAGACATAATCCCTGAGATACTGCGCAAGTTGTATCCTGGTTTCTATTTCCGTTATGGCAGTGTTGGCAGTCCTGCTCTCCGCAAGGTAGCGGTCCGCCTCCTCATTCACGCTCATCACGTGATTCTCCGCCTTGAAATTCTGAATCTGTTCCTCAACGGCACCCAGTTCCCCGGCAATCTTCTCAATACGGTCATTGATAAAATCAGCCGTCCGCGCAACCAGTTCCTCCTTGTCCCTTACGGCGGCATCGTTATATGCCTCGAACAAGGTTGAAAGAATGTCGCAGGCACGCTCATTGTTGCTGTCCACTATGGAGAAACTGAGCATCGACGCATCTTCTCCCGGCTGTTCTATAGTCAATTGAGACAGGAAATTCTTCGCCGCATTCACCGCAGGAATTCTGGTAACCCTTATTTCTTTACCGAAGTATTCCTCTCCGTAGTTCCAGTTGGGAGAGAACATCACCGTTCCGAATGAGGACTTCAGGGTATCACCCAGGGCCACCGTCCTGAACTCTTTCTTTCCCGTTTTGAGCATTACGCTGTCCGCACTGCAGGGGATTATGGAGAATGACGCATATCTTTCTGCGGGAACGCCGGAGAAATCAACCATAACGGGAGAATCCTTGTACATCTCAACGTCACGCAACCTCACGCGAACCACATAACTCACGTTTATGCCAAGCTTGTTGACCACATCCGTCATAAGGCGCTTGCTCCTGAACTGGAGCAGCTCGTTGGACGGTGTGGTACGGTTTATCATTGAGCTGTAGCTCTCCACAAGACGCGTGGAGGTCTTTGTGTTGGACGGATTCTTGATAATGATGGTAGCCGAAGAACTGTAGGTGTTGGGAATGCTTTCATACTTATACAAAGCTATGACAACACACACAGCCAGAGAAATGGCAAACCAGTACCAATAACTGAGAAAGTAGAAGAATATGTCCAGCAGATTGACACTGCCATCCTTTGTTCTGAATTTACCTTCCATAAGCAATTACTATTTATTGATACGCATTCCCCAGAGGAGAAGATTGACGGCAACGGCCACAGACGAAATGATTGATGATGTGACAGTCCAGTTGTTGTTAACCTTACTGTCGAATTTCTGATTCATCGGCTTGACGTATATCATATCATTCTGCTGCAGATAAAAAGCAGGAGAATAATAACAGTCCTTGGTTTTGAGGTTGATGGTATAAAGCTGCCTGTTGCCTTCGCGGGTGCGGATAACCCAGACCTCATCACGAACGGCATCTTCCGTGAGGTCTCCCGACTTTGCCAGAGCCTCGAATATGTTCATCTTCCCATCCGGTACGTCATAGACGTTTTCCTTGTTGTCCTCCCCCAGAACAATGATTCTGAAATTTGCAAAAGAGGCCCTTACGATAGGTTCCTTGATGAATTTTCCTTCCATGATACGGTTGGAAATCTGCTCCTTGAGCTCCTTGAGAGTAAGGCCCTCCACATGAAGCGTACCCAGTATGGGATACTCTATGTTTCCATTATCGTCCACCTCAAAACCGCCCATGTCGGAAGCATCTTCCTTGGAAACCCTTACACCGCTGCCAGGGACCTCGCCCTGTTCATACACACCGTTAAGCACATTGAAAGGAGCGGCAAGCTCAGGGCTGGAGCATGTAACATATATGTTAAGCCTGTCTCCCTTGGTTATCACGGCCTCAGGTTGACTGGGCATACTGTATTCTATGCCGGGCTCCATATCCTGAAGATATCCCAGACGTTTGTATGTGTTGCAGGAATTCAGGACATACACCGCCATGCATACAAAGGTAATCCTAATTATCTTTTTCATATTTTTCATCTTTAACTTGCAAAGTTACTAAATTCTGCCGATTCTGCCAAAAAACAGACCAAACCAACGCTTCAGATACACCCGGGGGCAGACTCCAAGGAAAAATACAGCCCTGGACAAAAAACCCCTGAAACGGTATTTAAGGTCAAGGCCCATGTTGCCGTCCCGGAAAACCCGGTCCAGAAGTCTGTCCGGAAGCTGCCTGAGAATATCATCCCATCGGGCGATACCCCTGTTCTTCAGGTATCTGCGGTATTCTCCCTCATCATATCCGCCCTGATAGAACCTGAGCGCCATGAAATAATCACAGATATGCTTGAACCCGACACCTGTCACCATTGCATGGTGCAGGATATGCTCGCACCTCAGATACAGCTCCCCGATGGGGCCGGGATATTCAAGACCGTCCCGATGATGCTCCACCACAATACAGTCCAGAACATAATGGATGCCTCCATCCGAATCCGGAGCCCATTTTATGCCATTTGAACGCAACAGTTCAAGCGCACGTTTCCAATTCTCCTTCCCGGGAACATACCAGTCAATGTCCCCGCTCATCCTGAGCTCCGGGCATGGATACATTGCGGCGGACACAAGCCCCTTCATCAGAGTGGCATCTATATCGTTCTTTTCCCATTCACCGCGCTGGTAAGCCACCACCTTGCGTGTTCTCTCATAATCACGGCTTATCCTCACCACATCAGCCGTCCATCTTTCCATAAGCTCAGGCCCGGGCCAGGACTCCTGAGGCAACTGCCTGACAGCCTGCCAGACTATTCCGCACACAGCCTGCCGGAGCGACTCACGGTAAATATATTCCCACTCCTCATTTCCGCACGGAAGACCGGGCTCGCCCCAGCGGGGAGGCAAGTCAAGGCCCTTCCAAAGCAGGGAAAGGAATTTATATTGTACCTTCACCATATATCCCAAGCGCGCCTGTCACCATTCCGTCAAGAGTAAACCTTTCCAGATAGCGCTTCCGCGCGGCAGAGCAGTATTGCGCGTATCTTTCCTTGTCCGAGCATATTGCAACAACAGCACCGGCAATCGCCCCTGCATCCTTAACAGGAACATTTATTCCGGAAACCCCATCTTCATTGACCCAGGACGTGCCGGACCCTTCTATGCAGGTTGCAATGACGGGCTTGCCGCAGCTCATCGCTTCTATCTGCACTATCCCGAAGGCCTCCGTCTTCATTATGCTGGGCAGGACGAATACATCGCAGCGGTTGTACCATCGGCGCAACTCCTCCTCACTCAGATATCCTGCCAGAACAACCCTGCTTTCAAGTTTGTGCGCAGCTATCTGATTCTGCAGTTCTTCCCGGAGGGGGCCGTTCCCCCCTATGACAATACGATAGTTTTCAGGAAGATACTCCGCGGCCTCCACAAGATAACGGAAACCCTTGTACTCCACCAGGCGGCCTATGCTGAACACTGTACGGATTCCGCTGTCCGGGGTTTCCTCCGTGCGTATATTGTCCTTTATGCCTATAGGAAGGCAGGCCGACTTCGAAAGATACGGCGCCAGCGCCGGTGAGCCATGGAGGTATGCAGGTGTTGTGCAGACGATTACATCCGCCCTCCTGCACAGCCACTTCTGGAGTGAGAGGTACAGTTTCAGCAGACCTTTCTGTTTAAGTATGTCACTGTGCCAGTGCAGGATGACCTTTCCGCAGAAGCCGGAAAGCCCCAGAGCCAGGCAGGCCATCGGATCGGGATGATGCACGTGTATTATGTCGTATTCATCCTTATGCCTGCGGAGCCAGCATATCATTGCCGGGCTTATCATCGTTGCGGCTATCTTGCGGTATGCTTTCACGCAATGGCAGACTCCGCTTCCGGGAAAAGAGATTGTCCTTAAAGAACCGCGGACCTGCGCGCGTGGGATATCGCACTCATCAAAGGAGTCTGACGGAAGCATTGCGCACAGCAT
>JAKSKH010000034.1 GCA_024401855.1 Bacteroidales bacterium
TCGCGACATCCCCCTTTCAGAGGGAATGCGGCTCCACTGACGTTCCGCCGGCGACTCCCGTCGTTCGCATCGCTCACTCCTTCGTCGCGGCCGCTGATGCGGCCTTCGCCGCTGCACGGCTCAAAAAGGCGGAGAATTCTACGGAGTTCTCCGCTTTTGCGTTGTAGGCGGTACGGTATTCGTTTGATATTGAGCGGAATGCAGCAAAAGACATCATTGTTGCAAAAATTTTATGCACTTTTTCGCGAGGAACAATTGAAGACGATATTTTCGGCTGATGAGTATGCTCTTTATCGGAAATTCCCGGAATCACTTTCCATCAGGTAGAATCAGGCCTGAGGAAGTATTTCAGCAGGGAAGTAGCCATCTTCATCGCAAAGCTCTGCACATGGACAGATGTGGGCCAGGACCTCCACGAGGATGTTCTGCCGCAGGGAGCACCGACTTCACCGGTTCTGTCAAACATAGTATGTGAGACTCTGGATTCAAGACTAAGCGGACTGGCAAAGCGATTCGGTCTGACATACTCCAGGTATGCCGATGATATGACCTTCAGCAGTTATCACCGCGTCTACGCGAAGGATTCCGTTTTCTGGGCCGAACTTCATTCTATCATCGAAGAATGTGGATTCCACCTCAATGACAGCAAGACACGTCTTCTGAAGAAAGGCACCAGACAGGAAGTCACAGGAATCACCGTCGAAGAACGCCTGAATGTATCACGGAAGTGGATGAAACTCCTGCGTACACAGGTATTCCACTATGAGATGTATGGTGGCAGCGAGGAAACCTACCGCAGCCTCATGGGAAAAATCGCCTTCCTGAAGATGGTGAGAGGAGGGGATGATGAAAGATCGTGCAGTCCCGATGCTGGAGCAGCAAACTTGATTACTTGCTGCTGAATTTCTCCCGGACTACTTCAGTGACTTTCTTGGGACGGCGATAGGGGTCGTACAGGCCGGCAAGATTCTGTGCGAAGGGCTTGGTGCGTAGGACTCCGCCGCTTCTGTGGTAGGAGTCGGCGTCTGCAAAGTGCCAGATGGTGAACCCTTTGATTTCCTTGTTTGAGAATGCCGCGTCCATCGCATGGCCCACATATTCGGCCTGAAAGTCCTCTGTCCACTGAGCCGCGGTGTTGTCCCTGTAGCCATAGATGCCGCAGGTGCCGCTCTCGCTGATTATTATGGGCTTGTCACCGTATTTTCCGCGGAAGTATCTGACTATCTCGTCGAAGTTGTTCTGGATTATCCTGCGCATCGTTTCGGGAGAACTGTCCGGCATAGGATTCTTGTCTATCCAGACAGGATAGGTGTTGAAGGAGATGATGTCGGTATTGACGTTGGAAATGTCCGTCTTTACGCTGTTGCAGGCGAAGGATACCAATCTTCCGGAATCCTGTTCCCGGATTACCTTTATAAGAATGTCAGCTATCTCCTTGCCTTCCGGCGTGTGGGATTTCATCTCATTGAGGAAGGCGAAGATTATGACCGACGGGTGGTTCATGCTACGGCGCACCATCAGTCTCGTCTGCTCCTTGGCCTTTTCGATGAAGGCGGGATTTCCGAGCTGCTCGGGCCTGTTGCCCCATCCCAGACTCTCTTCCCACACCAGCAGCCCGGCTTCATCGCACAGGTCGAGGAAACGTTGGCTCTGGGTGTAGTGGGAACCTCGCACAAAGTTGATTCCCAGAGATTTCATAAGGTGAATGTCATTAATCATCACCTGCTCTGGAGTGGCGGAGCCGAAGCTGGGATGTGACTCGTGCCTGTTCACTCCCTTGAGGTAGATGCTCTCACCGTTGAGGAGAATGTCGCTGCCGCTCACCTCGATACTGCGGATTCCGAAGCGTGCCTGCGCGAGACTGCCCTGATATTTCACCCTCACGGTATGGAGGTTTGGATGGGCCGGGCTCCACAACTTGAAGTCGGGAACCTTGAGACTGGCCTTTCCGTCGGTGAATTTTACATTGCTCCAGGCGCCGGCATCGAATTGCACCGCCGCGCTGACCGTGGCGGGAAGACTTGCTCCGCACAGAGTTTCAAGCTCCAGTTCCACGACACCGCTACGGAAGTCACGTGTACGCACAAGCACCTTGTCAAGCTGTACTTTCTGCTTCTGCAGGGTGAGTGTCATTCCGTGGTAAAAGCCCCCGAACGCATAGAAATCGTAGTATGGGAGGAAAAGTTCATCCTTGTCGTTGATGAGGTTGTTGTCCAGTGCAGCGGCGAAGGTGTGCTCCCCGGCGCTGAGCGGGCCGGTCTCAAATTCTATGCACGAATACGCCAGGCTGCTTTCGCCCACCTTGCGCCCGTCGATGAAAAAACGTCCTCTGAGTCCCATCCCTTCAATCTGCCATACTGCGTTGGATACATTCTCGTGAATATACACGACCTTGCGGTACTGTGCAGTGCCCCTCTGTTTCGCATACTGCTCCAGAACATCGAAGCAGCCCGGTACCGTCATCACGTCGTTTGCCTCAAAGGCCGGGTCGCATGCCTGCTCGAGGGCAGCATCCTTGTCGAAGCGGAATTGCCACGCCCCGTTCAGTTCCACTGTGTTACCTGCCGCTGCATAGGTAAAGGCAAGCGGGATGAGAATCAAAGTTAGGAGTTTTGCTCTCATGTCGCAATGAATGTTATAGAAGTCTACCGCAAAATTAAACATTTTTGTATGACATTACCGACGATATGTTTGAAATTCAATCAACAATGAGAAAAATCGTTTTACTGTCACTTGCCGTGACGACTCTGCTGTCATACGGCTGTAAAAAGATTGAAACCGAGTATCAGTGGGTGGACCTCGGGCTTTCTGTCAAATGGGCGAAGGTCAATGTGGGTTCCGCCACAATATCCGAATATGGCTATTACTTTGCGTGGGGAGAAGTCTCCACGAAAAACAGGTATTCCACCGGGAAATACAAGTGGTATGACGAGGAGGAACGTATCACCAAATATTGCAGCAGTCCGACATATAACAACCCCGATTACCTTACCGAACTGTTGACGGAAGATGACGTGGCTGCATTGAAATGGGGGAAAGGATGGCGGATGCCTACTTATGATGAACTGCTGGAACTTGTAAGGAATTGCGACTCAAAGTGATTTTTCAAGACTAACGATAAAGGGCTGATTAAAGATGGAACGTCTTCTGTTATAAAAAAATTCACACCACAGAAATAATAGGGCGTAAATAAGCAAAAGAAAAATTTTCTACCATATACAAGTCCGATAAAAATCGCATTCTAGATGTTTGGGATGCGATTTTTTGTAATAGCTATGAGATAGTAGGATGTCAGAATCACAAATTCGTAAGCGCTCACTTCTCCGCTTTGTACTTTGAATGATTCTCCTTTGTCGAAATCATAAATCAAGGCAAATGGCACAATGACAAAAAATCAAACAAGTTCAGCCGCCCAGTCGGGTGCAGTTGATTATGTGGCAATGCTGTGCCAGTACAACAGATACGGCCGTGGAGTTCGATGAAAAGTTCTGCGAGGGCGAGGATTATTGCAAACTTGCGAGTACGTAAATAAGTACTTATATTTGCAAAAAGAATTTGATATGAGGACGGCGAATTATACGGAATTGCGAAAGAATCTTCGGGAACACATTGACGCAGTAATTGCGGACAATGATGCTCTCATTGTGGACAGGGGCAACAATACGGGTGTTGTCATGATATCCCTTGAAGAGTACAACTCAATTATGGAAACGGAATACATAATGTCAAATCAGGCCGTGCTGAATGATATTCAACGTAGCCTTGCTGAGATTGCTGACGGGAAGGGAGTGGAAGTGGATATCAACTCGTTATGAAGATTGTATATTCACCTACGGCACTGGAACATCTGGAGTATTGGCGCAGGACCAGTCCCGCTACCGTTACCAGGATCAAGAGCATCCAGTCGGATATCTCCGAGCACCCTTTTTCCGGCATCGCCAAGCCAGAGCCGCTGAAGGACCCTCTCAAGGGATTGTGGTCCAGAAGAATAAATCAGGAACATAGATTGATATATAAGGTCGAGGGCCGGGAGATTCATGTGCTGGTCCTTTCAGTATTACAAACTCGGCTACGAGAAGGGCGCGGGACCTGTGGCTGCATATAATCTTGGCAGATGTTATTATTTCGGGCGTGGAGTTGATAAGGATTTGGAGATGGCACAGGAACTATTCAAGGAAGCCGAAGGGGGAGGATTTCCTGTGCGGGAGAAGTTGAACGAGAAATAATAAGACTTATATCTAATTTTGGATTCATTGAGCGAAAGGATATAATAAATATAAGGTTACTATTTGTATTATCGAATTTTTGTTGCATATTTGCAGGAAATAATAAGCAACTATGCACACCCCAGAAGAAGTAGCAGCCTCCATCAAGGAAATCATCAAGCAGAAATACGGCAACCTGAATGCTTACGCACAGGAAAAGAACATCACGCCGACACAGTTGTACGCCCTGCTCAAGGGGAAAGAGTATCTGTCATTGTTTTCCGCATTCCGCTTTTCCGACGACTTTGACGTAAATATTGACTATTGCATGAAAGGCGAACTGCCTGTCCTTAATCCTGAGCACGATTACAATATGTTGCTGGAAGCTGCGACGGATTTCTTTTTCGCGGTGAGGGATGAAGACAAGGCCCGTGACGAGTTCGAGCGCAAGTATGACGACCTCTCTTCCGAAGAACGTGAGCAATCAAGGAAGTATCTGGAAAAACTGCGCATCGACAAGGCAAAAGCCGGATGTGCTCTCGTCGATCTGCTGAATAAAGGCTGGGGCGAAGAGAACCCGGACGATGACATTGAGAAGCCTGTTATCCCCAAAAGCACGATGAAACTGCACGAAGCCATTCAGGAGGTAATCCGCCAGAGCGGACATCCTCTCACATTCACAGAGATAGCGAGGCAAATCAACGCGCAGGAGCTCTATACCCGCAAAGATGGCCAGACTGTCCCAGCCAGCCAGATTTCTGCAAGAGTGAAGAGCTATCCGCAGCTGTTCAAAGTGAATTCCGATGTCAACCCTCTAACAATAACTTTAAAAATCTGAATACTATGTCATTACAGGAAAAATGCGAAGCTATCAACGAAATTGTAGGAACTTATTTTAGTATCAACAAGAGTGTGACCTCTATTCAAGCTTGTACTCTCTACAAAGACAATCGAGGTATGAAATATTTATTTTCATCAGAGAAGACAATGAGAGATGTCTTTAGAAAATTAGATGAAGCCAATGCTATGTCGTTGATTCCCTATCTGAAAAAAGAAGAAATCAGAGAAGGTAGGAGAAACTGGTTCTTTTTGAGAATAAAATGAAATCAATAAAAAAAGAAGGATTACAACCTGTCATCGGCACCTGCCCCCGAATCCTTATCCTCGGTTCTTTGCCCGGAGACGAATCATTGCGCAAGCAGGAATATTATGGTAATCCGCGGAATATGTTCTGGGACGTGATGAGCGGGGTTCTCGGTGAGAAAGCTCCGGTTCGGTATCCTGAAAGGGTCGAGTATATGAAACGCCACGGCATTGCATTATGGGACGTTCTTCACGCAGCAGAAAGAGAAGGAAGCCTGGATGCAAATATCAAGAACGAGGAATTCAATGACATTGCCGGGCTACTTGCAGCCAACCCGTCCATTGAAGTCATTGCCACAAACGGAGGAAAGGCAGAGAAGTCCTTCAGGAAATACATCCGCCGGAATCCTTCCGTCACCGGAAAGAGGATATGTCACTGTGCAAGCACAAGTCCGATGAGCATTTGCGCCGGATGGAACATTGAGCGGCTCATAGAACAGTGGCGCAAAATCTTATAATTGATGAAAAAACCGGCACAAGGAGAGCAACAGGAAAAGGAAACCTTAGTCGATTGGCTGAAGGGCATAGGACTTGTCGGCATTCCGATTTGGATTGTCCTGTTCTTCCTTTGTTGCATCGGTATCAGTGAGTGCCGGGACAGACATAGCAAAAGTAGGCCGACACCTCCACCGTACAGAACGGAAGACATTTACCAACATCGTCCTATTGAGAATACAGAAACGGCCACAAAACGTTCCCTTACGCCTATTCAAAGCGAGGAGAACAAGATGATTGACAAATTGAGCGGAAGTGATTACTACAACCATTCTGACTACTATGACGGTCTTGATGGCGAGCACTCCGATATTGATTACAACGAAGTGAGAGACTATTTTGAGGATTAGCGGAGGAAGAAGGGCTTGACCGCTTTGATAATATTCAATACCCTATTCTCGATGAACTCGCCCTAATGCCTCATCTTCAGTCACTTCTACAAATTTGGCCGTAGCCCACATTGAACCGTCTTTTCTCTTTTCGAAGTCTCTTTTGGGGACAATGATTCTTTTGGTACTCCCGAACATTTCCTGGAGAATGTAGAATTCATCACGATTGTACTGGTCAAACGCATTGCAGATAAAGGCATAGTATTCATCCATACCGGAACGGTAATAGCGTTTCCTGTTGTCATCTGTTGATGCAGCATTTACAGTCCATCTCTCGATAATGTCAAATGAACTATGAAAATTTGATGATTTGGCATCCTTGATTGCTTCCTTCATCCAGATATCAAGAAAGAATCCATTCCTAGCTTTATAGTATGTCTCAATTCCAGAGACAACACTTTTTATCCGCTTGATGTAGTGATTTATGTCATCTGCCGCAACACCATCCAGATTGTGCGTTCCGGCTTTGACTTCCTTCCTTAAGTTGTCCCAATTTTCTGCTTTGATACTGAAACCGAGAGTTGTCTGATACCGAAAGTCTCCAAATGCCCAGGAAATTCTAATTGGGCATTCTCCAAATCGATTTGTTCTTTTCTCAAGAGTGAAACTAGCTGCCATAATTAACCGTATATTTTTTACGAGACGATAATGATACCGAAACTTGCCGCCTTCATCGGAATTTCGTACTTTTATCTTTAAGAAACTTTTTTGCACAACTGGGAGGGGAAAAAACAGGCTCGTTTTTCAATTTCAGAAAATAGGGTGCGAGTTGCGAGAAAATTCATTACATTTGCAAAAATGTCGTTGTTATGCCCGAAGTCAGCTATTTTTATGGTATCGCCATTTATATGTATATGAGCGAGCATAATCCTCCTCATTTCCACGTGAAATATCAGGATTATGAGGCAATCATTACTATAGATGGTGGTGTAGTTACGGGTTCTCTCCCAAGAAGAGCTCTGAATCTTGTGTATGAATGGCTGGACCTTCATAAAAATGAGTTGATGGAGAATTGGAAGCGGATGGAGAACAAGGAAGCCATAGTAAAAATTGATCCACTGAAGTAATCATATGATTCTTAAAGTTACAAATGCGGTATATGTCAAGGATTATATCCTGGCTTTGACCTTCAACAATGGGGAGGTCAGGAACTTTGATTTCGCCACTGTGTACAATGACGGGATTTGTAAGAAACTGCAGGATCTGACCTACTTCAAACAATTTACTCTGGATCCTTTTTCCGTTGACTGGAACAACGAGATAGGCTTTGCTCCGGAATTTCTGTATGACAATGCAATGACCGCATAAGGTTCGATTCCCGGACCGTTTGGTCTACAAAAAGAGCATCGCTCACGCGGTGCTCTTTTTGTAGTCCCACCTCCCAACCCTCTGTCGCTTCGCGACATCCCCTTTTCAGAGGGAATGCGGCTCCACTGACGTTCCGCCGGCGACTCCCGTCGTTCGCATCGCTCACTCCTTCGTCGCGGCCGCTGATGCGGCCTTCGCCGCTGCACGGCTCAAAAAAGCGGAGAACTCCGTAGAATTCTCCGCTTTTTATTGAATATTTTTGAAGTACGCAAATAAGTACGTATATTTGTGAAAAGAATTTAATATGAGGACGGCGAATTATACGGAATTGCGAAAGAATCTTCGGGAACACATTGACGCAGTAATTGCGGACAATGATGCTCTCATTGTGGACAGGGGCAACAATACGGGTGTTGTCATGATATCCCTTGAAGAGTACAACTCAATTATGGAAACGGAATACATAATGTCAAATCAGGCCGTGCTGAATGATATTCAACGTAGCCTTGCTGAGATTGCTGACGGGAAGGGAGTGGAAGTGGATATCAACTCGTTATGAAGATTGTATATTCACCTACGGCACTGGAACATCTGGAGTATTGGCGCAGGACCAGTCCCGCTACCGTTACCAGGATCAAGAGCATCCAGTCGGATATCTCCGAGCACCCTTTTTCCGGCATCGCCAAGCCAGAGCCGCTGAAGGGCCCTCTCAAGGGATTGTGGTCCAGAAGAATAAATCAGGAACATAGATTAATCTATAAGGTTGATGGGCAGGAGATTCAGGTACTGGTGCTTTCAATGGGATACCATTACAACAAATAATCCTTCCGGGTCCGGTTCCCGGATGAAGGATTACATGCAATCGATTCTTTTTGTAGTTTTGTGCAGTTAAGAAAACAAAATCAAGATTATGTATTCCGGTATGAAGAAGTTTATGACTGTTGCGGCCGTTGCCGCCATTTCCGCTTGTACGGCTGAAAAGCCCGAGGTGCTGGTTCTGTACTATACCCAGACAGGTGCAACCAAGGCCGTTGCGGAAGAAATCGCTTCCGGGCTCGGAGCTGACATTGAGGCTTTCGATGTGGAGGAGGCTTATGACGGCGATTTCCAGCAGACAATACAGCGTTGTCTGACAGAGATGGAGAACAATGTCCTTTCCCCTGTAAAGGAGTTGAAGTCCGACCTTTCGGAATATGATATAATCTTTCTCGGATATCCCGTATGGTTTGGTGTGGCCGCCCGCCCCGTTTTGTCGCTTGCACAGGAAATTAAGTTCGAGGGCAAGACCATAATACCTTTCTGCACCTTCGGGAGCGGCGGGCTGGAATCAAGTACGGAAAATCTTAAGGAACTGCTCCCCGGAGCGGAATTCAGGGAAGGTTTCGGTATCCGTAATGCCCGGCTGTCCAAGGCTCCCGCTGAAATAGGGAAGTTCCTTGTCAAGTCCGGATTCAAGGACGGAGAAGTGGAAGTCCTTCCCGAATTCTCTGAAAGACGTAACGTGACCGAAGAAGACGCCTCAATCTTCAATGCGGCATGCGGTTCTTACGAAATGCCCCTTGGAAATCCTGTTTCAACGGCCGAGAGGCCTGTTCCCGGAGGAAAGGAATATGTATTTTCCGCTGTGGGGCAGGGGATGGATGGAAGCCGTGCAGAGAACACCATCTTTGTCCTGGCTCTTGATGGAGAGACTCCCGAGTTCACCAAGGTTATCCGTTGAATTTCCAAACAGCCGTCTTCGCTCCGGGAAGATCAGAGGTAATCCGTATATATTATTCCATCCAGATGATCTGTCTCATGCTGGAAAATGACCGCCGTGAATCCTTTGACGTTCTCCGTGGTGTCCTTGAATGTCCTGGTGGAGGTGTAGCTTATGCTGATGTCCTGGTAACGGGGGACCGTACCTTTCATTCCCGGTACTGAAAGGCATCCTTCATTCCCGTCCTGTTTCTCCCCGCGTCTTTCGATTATCCGTATATTGGGATATACTTCGAAAGGTTCGGTTTCTTTGTCGAAGCGCTGGACTGCCACTATTCTTCTGCTTATGCCCACCTGTGGTCCTGCAATTCCGACTCCGTCCTGCTCCGGGGATGTCACCGTGGCTATCATCTTTTCTTCCAGCCTGCGATATTCGGGGCCGGCAATCATTTCTTTTCCCATATCGCTGCACGGCTTTCTCAAGACAACGGAATCTTCCTTATCATATACGGTCAGGACCCTCATGGTGGAGTTCTCCCCGTTAATCAGTTGCTTTTCGTGCCTGCTCCATCCTTTTTCAGCTGAGCATCCACATAAATTACAGGCAAGAAAGAGTATAAGTATTACGTTGAATTCCAGTTTCATTTCCTGTTGAACTTTTTATAGAACTTCTTAAGTCTCCAGAACCAGAAAAGAGCAAGGCTTATAATGGAAGTGAGGATTGCTACCGGGAGTGCAAATTCCTCGTGAAGATCCATTCCGGATTTGTCCACGAAGAAATATGCCATGCATATTCCGTTCATGAATGCGGCCGGGATCAGTGCAATCAGATAGTATACTCCATTTTTGTTGATTGTAAGATATACCGTTGCCGTCCATAGCGTGAAGCATGCGAGAATCTGGTTGGCCCAGCCAAAATATCTCCAGATTGTATTGAATCCGTCTTCGTGTGATATGTTGAACCAAAGAAGGAATGTGTTTAAAATAAATATTGGAATGGCTATTCTAAGCCTGTTTCTGGTTGGCTTCTGGTCAATGTGCAGGAAGTCACCCAGAATGAGCCTTGCACTCCTGAACGCTGTGTCTCCGCTTGTGATAGGTGCCGCCACTACGCCTATGATGGCGAGGATTCCACCCAGGACACCCAGCCAGGCCGTGGAAACAGAGGTTACAACCTTGGGGGCGCTTGCGGAGAGATCAGACCCTACCTGGGCTGCTCCTCCGTCGAAGAAAAAGTAGGATGACACTGCCGCCCAGATGAGAGCTACAAATCCTTCTGTAATCATTGCTCCGTAGAAAATGGGACGTCCCATCTTTTCGTTGCTCACGCATCTTGCCATGATGGGACTCTGGGTGGAGTGAAATCCGCTGAGAGCTCCGCAGGCAATGGTTATGAACAGGCAGGGGAATATTGGTTGCGATGACATTCCGGAGAGCCCCTGCTCCGCCCCTTTATTGCCCAGACCTTCCCATAATTCAGGAAGAGACGGCCATTTGACAAACAGACATATCATGAGGGCAACAGCCATAAACATCATGCAGAATGCAAATATGGGATAAAGTTTCCCTATTAGTTTGTCAACCGGAAGCAGTGTTGCCAGAATATAGTAAATAAATATTGCAATGACCCAGCTAAGGACTGCCATGTCCGTTCCGTTTCCTGCAAGATCTCCGAGAATGATTGCCGGGCTGTATACGAATACTGTCCCTACAAGCAGCAGAAGGATGATAGAGAATCCGAGCATCAGTCTCCTCGTCCTCTTTCCAAGGTATGCGCTTACAATTTCCGGCAGGGTTGCGCCACCATGCCGTATGCTAAGCATACCGCTGAAATAATCATGTACGCCACCGGCGAATATGCTTCCCAATACAATCCACAAATAAGAGGCAGGGCCGAATTTGGCACCCATAATGGCTCCGAAGATTGGCCCCGTTCCTGCAATGTTGAGAAATTGTATCATGTACACTTTCCAACTTGGCATCACCACGAAGTCAACACCGTTCTGCTTTGAAATGGCAGGGGTGATTCTTGACGGTACAGGACCGAATACCTTATCAACGAATTTTCCGTACAGTAAGTAGCCCAGAACCAGGGCGCAGATGCTTATGATGAATGAATACATCTTTTAAAATATTCAGGGTATTAAAAAAAGCACTGCCAAATACAGTGCTTTTTTCTTGATATTCCGTTTATAAGGATTACTTGAGGAGGAAGTAACGTACGGCTTCGATTTCTCCCTTGAGTTCTGTGAGCTGCTCCTTGAGCTGGTCAACAGATATTGCATTGATTACGTAGAGAGGAAGGAGCGCGTTGTTGAGGCTTTCCATTTCAGGATAGAACTCTATCATCTGTGTGATTCCCTCATGTACGCATACGAAGTTATATGTAACGTCAGCCGCTGTTTCATCGGTGAACATAGGCATGAACTTATCTATGTTCCTTGTTATTACGTAGAGCTGCTCAACGAGGAATGCCGTTGTTGCCTCCCAGAAGAAGTTTGAACGTCCTGCGGCATACTCCGCATCAACAAGCTTTCCGATAGCTGCATCGGATTCTCCCTTGTCTTCCCAGTTGGTGTCTGCGAAATCCTTGACTGCGTCATCTCCGAGATCGATAATCAGTTTGGAAATAGCGGTCTTGTACTCTGTTGTGGGCATTTCATAGAGATCTGCAACTATCTTGTCTGCTGTAAGCATGGCAACGGTGCGATATTTCTGTGAAAGCGTAACAAGATTATTTGCCACTGATGCCTCAAGAAGATAGTCCGGCTTCACCATTTTCTCCTTGTCCGTAAGCGCTACTGTTCCGTCGGGGAGAGTTTTTGCAAATGGAACGCTCTTGATCTTCTTTGCGGATTCAACGAGATTCTCAACGTTGATTTTGAGATCTTCCTGAAGAAGAGCCTCTTTCTGGCTTATCTCCTTGGTCTCTGTTCCTTCGGATTTCTTGTTCTGGTTCTTGCAGGAAGGCATTGCCACAATGGCAAGGGCAAGAAGTGCAACTGCGTACTTTTTCATATTATGCTTCTTATTTATATTATAATCAAGTCCAATATGCAAATATAACAAAAACTTCGTTTGTATCAATAATTTTATCAATTTCTCTCTTCTCTGACGAGTTTGCCCGGGAAATCGGTATAGAGCAGAGTCCCGACAATCACGCACATCAGCAATAGAACCGCAAGGTCATACCATACCGTTTCAATTTCTTTGTTGCCAATGACTTTTACTCCGCTGTAGAATGGCGCCCGTCCGTTTCGTGACCTCGGAGTCAAAAAAACATAACCGCTCTTCGGTACGATGTGACTGCCTCTGACAACGCAAAGGTAATCTGTGTCCCTGTTGACAACCAGATCCTCAAGGGAAAGGTTGAAATTGCTGTTTTTCAGTTCGGTGAGCGCTTCTTTTCCGTTTTCGGCAATGAAATCACGTGCGGCTTTGTCCATTGCGAGAGTTGAGGCGTTGCTTCGTTTCTTGAGTATTGCCTTTGCCTCTGAAAAGTATTCGCTCAAAGATTCATAGGACTCGTCACCGTCATATTCCGGCATCCCGCATATTCGTGCAAGGAATGGAAGTTCCGTCCGGAGGACATCCATGTGCATCGCTTTCTCTTCCTTACTGCTGTCTCTCCTTTCATCCTCCCTCTGCTCCAGCTGAGACTCAAGCTCATATATGAACCCTTCAGTGTAGAACATGCATGAGAATCTGTCCCTGTCATATTCAAAGAACATCTTTTCATAGTCATTCTTCGAGAAGTTGGCAACTGCAAGGGCTTCATACGCCCATCGGGATGGGATTATTTCTCCGATCAGCGGAACATTGCCTGTTTCGCTGCTGTGGTTGAGGTCATCGAATTTCACAACGAGGCCGCACAGCAGAATCTGGGGAATCAGCAGAAGCGGTATTGTGATATATATTGCAACCACTGAATTCATGCATTGCGACAGCAGCAGGCCTATCAGTGCGGAGAGGAATGCGGAAACGAACAGAATCAGCCACCATATCCAGAACAGGCCGTGTATGCCCATGATGAGGTTCCCTACAATGAGGAATAGCAGTGTCTGTACAAGACAGACGGCTCCCATGTATATTATCTTGGAAGAAATATAAGAACTGTGGGAGAGCTGCAGGAATTTCTCACGCTTAAGCAGAGCCCTGTCCTTGATTATTTCTTCCGCGCTTCCGGACATTCCGAGGAAGATGGCCACTATTATAGCCATGAAGAAATAGGAAACCAGATTCTTGTTTTCAAGGATTGAATATACTCCGCTGTCCGGCGTATATCTGGTAAGAAATGCGCAGATTGCCGCCAGTACCGGCGCTTCCAGCAGAGTGACCAGCACGTATTGCAGGTTGGTCAGTTTGGCTACGGCGTTTCTGCGGAGGAAAATCGCGGTCTGCTTGAAGATGTCCGGTCTCCTCTGTTCTGTGGATGGGACATCCTTTGTATCGGGATCAGGCATCTCCGCCCGTTTCTCAAGATAGAGTTCGTGCCATTCCGCGGGACTTGTCTTTCTTTTATCCGACAGCTGACCTTCATTGTCAATCGCTTTCTCGTCTATTATATTCAGGACGATTTCCGGATTTACATTTCCGCAGGTAGGGCAGGATGATGAACGGGAGTCTGCATAATTGGCCGCGCTCTTGAAGTAGGATATCGCTTCGATGGGGTTTCCGTCATATATGGGATATCCGCCTTTGTCCAGCAGCCACAGACGTGTGAACAGCTTGTACACATCGGATGAGGGCTGGTGAATGTTCGCCACTATCAGCTTGCCTTTGTATGTCTGTTCCTTCAGGAGGTTTATCACATTCTCCGTATCGGAAGAGGACAGTCCCGAAGTCGGTTCGTCCAGGAACAGGATTGCTGGCTCGCGGATAAGTTCCAATGCTATGTTGAGCCTCTTGCGCTGGCCTCCGGAAATATATTTGTTGATGGCGGATCCCACCTTGAGGTCTTTTGCCGCATCAAGCCCAAGCTGAACCAGGACAGACATCACCTTCCTGTCTATCTCGCTGTCCGGCATTTTATCGAAACACAGTTTGGCCGTGTACCAGAGGTTCTGATAAACTGTAAGCTCTTCTATGAGGAGATCATCCTGGGGGACGAAGCCTATCAGCGCTTTTGCGGAAGGTTCGGAAATATCGTGACCATTGATTGTAATGCTTCCGCTCTGTGGAATGAGGTTGCCGTTCAGGAGAGAAAGCAGCGTGGATTTTCCAACGCCGCTGCCTCCCATTATTGCAACGAGTTCGCCGCTTTTCAGCGTGAAACTCAGGTTGTGCATACCGTTGTCTCCGCCCGTGTCGAATCTGAAATTGATGTCCCGTCCACACAGCTCGACGGCATCGGGCTTTATTTCATTCTCATAACCTCCTACGATGGTGGAATAGTATATGGGGCTGAAGTGTGAGCTCTTCAGGACACTGCTTCTTTCCAAGGTCTGGAAGATTCCGCTTGTTATCCTGATGTCATCCAGCCATATGCTGTGGCTTCCTATGTAGGTGAAATAGAGTTTTCCCGATTCTTTGAGGAACAGAGTCTTGAGTTGTCCTGCATTTCCGTCCAGCCCGATTATACGGACCCGGCCTCCTTCTTTCCCCTCAACGAATCTTATCATGTCTTCAAAAAGACCCTTTCCGGTATTGAATTCGGATGCGGCTTTGAGAAGAATCGCATCGTTGGGGTTGAAATCGGTGTTGTTCAGGCTGCAGAACTCCATCAGACGCAGGATTATTCCGTTCTTTTCTTCCGTCCTTGTCTTCGGGGCTATGTTGCTGCAGACTTTTTCAGTTATTGAGATGCGGTCCAGTTCAGGGAAATCCTCGTAATAATCCCTGAGGTCGCTGAACAGACGCATATAGGACTTGCTGTTCCTGATGCCGTAGAATCTGGTCAGATAATCTTTGATGAGACTGTTCCCCTGTTCCTTGTCCAGTTTGTTCTCTGCCGCGAACAATGCGAACAGATTTAACAGGCCCGAAAGAATAATGTCATTCATAACTTATTGAGCTATAAATTTATACACAATATTTCCAGCTTGTTTGGCCGGAGCCTTGGGAGATGCGGAGAACTTGCTCAACCTTGCCGCACGGACTGCGAACGCCCTGAGACATCCATCTGCGCTTGAACAGCTGTCGTCCACCTTTGCTCCGGTGACGTTCCCGGCATTGTCCACCGTAATAAGGACAGTCACCTCTCCCGCTCCCATGCATCTGTAAGCCGGAATAGGCAGTTTGCTCGCCTTTCTGCCCTCCAGGAACCATGAAACTACCGATGGCCCGGAATAAGCCTGGGCCTTCTCCTCCTTTTTTTCTCCCTTGTCCGAAGGATCCTGCACGGCATCCTCCTCGGGTGTGGCGAAACCTCCCTTCAGTTCTTTCTGGAGCCTCTCCGCATCCTTGTAAAGCTGTTTTGCATCGGTACCCCTGTCATCCTTCAGGGAAGACCTGTCAACAGAGACGTTCCTTACCGCCGGTGCCGCTCCTATCTCCTTTTCAAGTTTTTCCGATATAGCTTGTTTGAGTTCCGCTTCCTTCTGCAGTCTGGCTATCTCTTCAATCATCTTCTCCCTCTCTTCAAACTTGCTGAAATCCAGCACAAAAGCATTTTCACTTCTCAAAGAGAAGTCAAGACCTGTGGCTAATAGAACAATCAGTACCGCCAGATGAACGATGACGGTACCGTACAAGCCTGCCTTATCTTCTGAATTCAGAGTTTTCACTTGCTGTCTCTGAGTGATTTTTCAATGGTGGCAGTTATCACATCGATTCCCACACGGTTGTGACCTCCCTCCGGGAATATGATGTCTGCGTATCTCTTACTGGGTTCGATGAATTCCAGATACATCGGTTTGACGGTGTTGCTGTACCTTTCTATTACCCAGTGGACATCTTTCCCCCGTTCCGAAATATCCCTTTCTATCACCCTCATAAGCCTGTCATCATCGTCGGCATCCACGAATATCTTTATATCCATCTGGTTGCGCAATTCCTTGCAGGTGAAGATCAGAATTCCTTCTATTATTATCACGTCCGCAGGTTCAACCCTTGTGGTCTTGGTCTTGGATCTGCCGCAGGATATGAAGGAATAGATGGGCTGGTCTATAGCCTTTCCTTCTTTCAGGTCCTTCAACTGGGCACACAACAACTCCCATTCTATGGCATTGGGATGATCATAGTTGTGATTCCTTTTCTCCTCATCGGAGAGGTCGCTGCAGTCTTTGTAATAGCAATCCTGAGGAATAACCACAACTTTGTCTTTCCCAAGGTTGTCAGTGATTGCTTTCACTACCGTAGTCTTCCCGGAGCCTGAACCTCCGGCTATTCCAATTACCAGCATTTTAATATTCTGCGTTTTTAGGTGTGCGGGGGAAAGGTATGACGTCGCGTATGTTCTGCATCCCGGTGATGAAGAGCAGCAGTCTCTCGAATCCGAGTCCGAATCCGCTGTGAGGACAGCTTCCGAAACGTCTTGTGTCTATGTACCATTCGAGGTTCTTCCTGCTCATCTTGAGTTCATCCACTCTGGATTCAAGAATGGAAAGGTTGGCCTCTCTCTCTGATCCGCCTATTATTTCTCCAATCTTCGGGAAGAGCACGTCCATTGCACGGACGGTTTTTCCGTCTTCGTTCTGCTTCATGTAGAAGGCCTTTATATCCTTGGGATAATCAGTCAGTATTACAGGCCTCTTGAAATGTTCTTCCACGAGGTATCTTTCGTGTTCGCTCTGGAGGTCAATTCCCCAGGAAACGGGATATTCGAATTTGTGTCCGCCTGCTACGGCCTCCTCAAGAATTCTGACACCTTCCGTGTAGGGGAGTCTGACGAATTCCGTTCCTATGACTCCTTCAAGCCTTTCTATGAGGGTGTCATCATAACGGTCATTGAGGAATTGGATGTCGTCGCGGCAGTTGTCGAGGGCATATTTCACAAGGTGCTTGATGAAATCCTCGGCAAGGTCCATATTGTCTTTTATGTCATAAAAGGCCATCTCGGGCTCAACCATCCAGAATTCAGCAAGGTGTCGTGGTGTATTTGAATTCTCTGCCCTGAAGGTGGGGCCGAATGTATAAATCTCACCAAGAGCCGTTGCTCCGAGTTCGCCCTCAAGCTGCCCGCTCACTGTGAGGCTTGTCTGTTTTCCGAAGAAATCCTTGCTGAAATCGGGCTGGCCCTTCTTGTTCTTAGGTACGTTGTTCAGGTCCAGGGTCGTTACTTGAAACATCTGTCCTGCCCCTTCACAGTCAGAAGCAGTGATAAGTGGAGTGTTGAGATATACGAACCCCTTGGAGTGGAAATACTTGTGAATGGCATAAGCCATCTGGCTGCGAAGGCGAAGAACCGCTCCGAATGTATTCGTCCTGGGACGCATGTGAGCTACTGTCCTGAGGTATTCGAAGGAGGTGTCCTTCTTCTGCAGGGGATAGCGCATAGGGTCACACTCTCCGTAGACCGTTATTTCCTCTGCATGGATTTCGACATCCTGACCGCTCCCCACTGAAGAAACAAGCTGTCCCTTCACTCCGATGCATGCTCCTGTTGAAATACGGGAAAGGATTCCTTCCGTTTCACCGTTCTTGTCAACCACTATCTGTATATTTTTAATCGTAGATCCATCGTTCAGGGCGATGAATGCGATTTCCTTGTTTCCTCTTTTGGTTCTTACCCAGCCTTTGGCCAGGACTTCCGTACCTGCTGCCATCTTGAGCAGGTCCTTTACCTTGCTGCGAATTATTGCGCTCATATAGTCTTTTATTATTTTAAAAAGCAGCCCTCATAAAGGGGGCTGCTTCTATAATTTAAAGCGTGAGATTATTTGTTCTCTCCACCTTTTTTAGCAGTGTACATGATCTTAAGCGCGGAGCAACGTCTGAGCTCCTGCTTTACATCGGTGATGATACCCATTCTGACATCTTTGTCAGCCTTGATGTTCACAGTCATGAATGAACGGTCCGCCTCGCTCTTGGACTCACGCTCTGCAGCGATGAAGTCGCGGATATCGTCGACGGTCTTGAATGAATCGTTCAGCTGGATACGTGAATCGGTACCGTACTGTGCCTGATACTGGCGTGTAGGTGATCCGATGTTTATGTATGAAGCCAGATCCTTGCGTTCAAGTTTCACAACTTCTGACGCGTCGGGTGTCTTGATGATAACCTTCTGTTCGCTATCACGCATCTGCGTGGTAACCATGAAGAAGAACAGGAGCATGAACACGATATCGGAGAGGGAGCTCGAGGTCATTGCCGGAACTTCCTTCTTGTT